>NZ_AEWH01000051.1 GCF_000190475.1 Ornithinibacillus scapharcae TW25 | reverse complement strand
TTTAACAATATCTTCTATATTTTTAATTTTCTTGCAAACCATGAAATTGTATAGAGAATTATTAGGAAAAAAGGAGATTTATAAATAGGTCCACTAAGTCCATGTACATCACCTCGAAATAAAATAGATAAATGGGATTTACTAATAATTGCTAGCTAATGAGAGCATTAGAAAAACAGTAAATAATGTATCAGATGATTTATCAGTACTATCGCTATTCACTCCCCCTTGGGAATTCATATGGTCTTCAAATAGACTAAGAATCTCAGATTTTTCCAGTTTATTCACATGTTTCTTCAGCTTAACAATGCTATAATTTTCAAAAAAGTTATTTGTTTTTTCTTTATCTGACAATTCGTTAATTAAATTATTTACATCTGTGAAATCTATATCTAAATTGAGTTCTGAATCTAAATAAAGAACATTGGATATTATATCCGCATTGTCTTCGGATGCAATTTCAATAAGGTTTATTACAATTTTCTTTACTTTTTCTTTATAATCTTTTTGAAATGGATAGTCTAATAATTGACCAACTCTCGTAAAATATTCTATCTCATTTAACATTCCACTAGATTCTAACATCATTTTATAAACTTCGTCTGATAGACTAGAAACAATGAACTCTTTTCAAAAATATTTAGTCTATCATTAATAATTTTTATTTCATCTTCTGAAACATTCTTACCAGCCTGTACTAAGTCGTAATAGGTCCAAAACCAACTAATCTCATTATCTTTATATTGATTAATTAATTTTGTGTTTTTCACTTTTTAACTTCACCTAGTATTTGAAGAACATAATAACCCATTATGGTTTCTTCAATTGTACCAGTAGGAATATTTTCTTTATTAATAAATAATCCATAATTAGTTTCTAGTTTCTCTGCAATAGTCATAATATCTTTTTTTAAACTACCTATTTTTCCAATTTCATTCAATATGTTGATTGCTATGAAAGTCCCCAAATTAGCATCAAGATAATAATGTTTAGAAAGTGAAAAACCACTATCTTGATCAAAATACTTGAGTACTCCTGTGAATACATAGTTTTCATCAATTTCATTTTGTAAATAATAATTAATGAAATATAAGTAATATAATTCAATTAAGTCTGAGTCTGGCTCTTCAATTGTATTTTTTAGTAAATGTTTATATAGTTCTCTATTTTCAAATTCAATAATTTCTACTCCCATTTTATCTTGAATAGATAAAACAGTATAAATTAAACCAATATCTTTTTTTATTACTGTTGCGTTGCTTTCAATCCATTTCATGATATTAATTTTTGAATTATTATTAATATTATCATAATAATACGAAACGATAAAATAAACCAAGTCTAAAGTTTCCATTGTATCATATTCGCTATTAAGGATTTCTTCAATAGTAGGATTAATTTCAATTTCTATACTGCACCCGTTATCCAAATATTTAAAACATAAATAACTAAATTGCAATTCTTCCTTTAAACCATTTAATTCCAAATTAATTATTTTTTCCAATAAAAGGTCTTGTTGGTAGTTATATCCAATAGAATTGTATATCTCCAATGTTCTCCAAAGATCATCCATAGTATAACTTATTTTATTTGCCTCTGAGTAATCAACAAACATTCCGTCAGCATAACCGTTTTCTACAATTTTTGTTATGGTTTTTTTCTCCCAATTGTCATCTAATAATTCTGGTATACTATCATCGTTTTCACTACATCCAGCTAGAAAGGTACATATTAGAAAGGATATTGAAAATATCATAAAAAAATTACGCAAATTGAAATTCCCCTTTAATGGTAAAATATATAAGAGTCTCCTAAACATTAAATCAGGAGACCCTTTTCAAGCTATAGTGAGTTTAAAAAAATCTTACTGACGTTGAGGCGGTTCGACTACCAACAGATGCGTAATGTAATTCTGATTTCACTTCAAATTTTACTGTTAGGTTTGATATGTGTTGGATTCTCACATTATCAAAGTATGCCTGTGCATATTTTCTTTTGCTCCAAACACCAGTATCTTTTCCAACTTGCTTAGTTGTATTAAATAAACCCCAACTGCTGCCACTGGTCGAAATGTTTGGGATTACTCCGGTTGCGGATGCTGTTACTGTTGCAATAGCTTTACTTGGCGTGTACGATCCGTTTTGTTGGCTAGTATATCCCCAACCATCGTACTTATTTTGATACAGACTTTGCCAGAAACCTGGAACCCCCATCTTTACTTGGATTACACTCATACCCTTATTGGAATGTCCAAAATTCTGTGAGTTGTATTTTTGTTGTGGGATTGATGCTACACTAGGTGCTATTAAACTTTCATTGTAGTCTGTAAATCCATCCTTGGAATTACCTGTTACGTTACCAGAATTAATCTTTTCTAGTATTTCTCTAACTTCAATGGGCATTTGTTCATCACTGACATTTGATAAATCTACTTTCTCCTGAGCATTCACTTGATTATTAGGAGTTATTAATAATGTTCCTAATGCCATGATCAAGCAAAGTGAGACATGATACAACTTCTTCAACATATTCCCCTCCAATATTTGGAATTTATTGTACGCAACTTATACTACACTTTATATCATTTAATGTAAATGGTATTTTAGTTGCAATTATTAATATTCAGATTAGTTTGAAACACCTAATTGGTAGTATGTTCATTATAATAATGTACTTTGCTTTGAAAGTTTTAGTAAACATTATTAATTTAGCTGACTAAGGAGACCTTCCTAAAATAGATACATATCAGACCCAATCTGATTTCTAGACTATCACTTTATTATTATGGATACTGAAACTAATTATTAAGATTCAATCTTCCTCTTGTTCTAATTAAAATCTTTAGATATTACTTGAGTAGCTCACTGTAATAATATAGTCCAAATATATTTTCAAGTGATCCTTTGAACTACCTTCAATATACAGATTGTTAGTAGAAGATTAACAATAAAGAGATCGAAAAACTGAATATGGAGAAGTTCAAATTATTCATTATACATAGATGGAGCCTAGTTATTAGGTAACTAAAAGAATTAAAATGTTTAATGAATGAGTAGGGAAAGAATTTAATGTTAAGGGAGACATTGTGTTTTTTTGAAAAACTGAATTTAGATAATGAAGTATATTTTATGACAATAGCAAAATGGCTGGAATGAGTTCAATTCAATATTAAATCCAAACCAGCCTACTAATTACAATTTAATTTCAACCATTATTTTGGGAAGATTCATTTCTTTCTCACATGACTAACTATGCTTTTTCTTTTTTCGCATACTCTGCAGTCGCAGTAAATAAGACGTCTGATGATGAGTTTAGTGCTGTTTCGCATGAGTCTTGTAGTACTCCAATGATGAATCCTACTCCGACTACTTGCATGGCTACGTCATTGGATATTCCAAATAAGCTACATGCTAGTGGGATTAGTAGTAGGGATCCACCGGCAACGCCAGAAGCACCTGCAGCAGATACTGCTGATAGGACGACTAGAATAACTGCAGTTGGTATATCGACTTCGACGCCAAGTGTATGAACGGCTGCTAGCGTTAGGACTGAAATGGTTACAGCGGCTCCTGCCATGTTAATAGTTGCCCCAAGTGGGATGGAAACGGAATATGTGTTTTTATTTAGTCCTAGTCGTTCAGCGAGATTCATATTGACAGGTATGTTTGCCGCTGAACTACGGGTGAAGAATGCTGTAATACCACTGTCTTTTAGGCAAGTTAAAACTAGTGGATACGGATTTCTTCGAATGAAAGAAAATACAATTAATGGATTAACAATAAGTGCTACAAAGAGCATACATCCTAATAAAACAACCAGTAACTTTCCATAGTCTAATAGAGCAGATAAACCGCTTGTTGCAATCGCATCAAATACTAACCCCATGATGCCGATTGGAGCTAGGTTGATTACCCATTTTACGATTACAGATATGGCATTAGAAAGATTCTCTACCATAGTTTTAGTTGTATCTGCTGCACTTCTTAATGCTATTCCGATTAGGATAGCCCAAGTTAAAATGCCAATATAGTTTGCATTCAGTAGAGCATTAATTGGGTTATCAACGATATTAAATAATAATGTTTCGATTACTTCTACTATGCCGCTAGGAGGTGTCAAATCTTCAGCACCTGCAGTGAGTGATAGTGTAACTGGAAATAAGAAGCTAGCAATAACTCCGGTTAATCCGGCTAGAAACGTACCTAAGGCATATAACAGAATAATAGATTTCAAATTAGTCTTGTTCCCTTTTTTATGTCTAGAAATGGCGTGGATGACAATTACAAAGACAAGTATTGGTGCAACTGCTTTTAGAGCACCTACAAATAACGACCCAAAGATGGAAACCCAACTGGCTGTCTCTGGAATAGTGAGAGCTAAAACTATCCCAATGATTAATCCAATAATAATTCGTTTCACTAAGCTAATATTGTTCCAACTAAGTAGTAGCTTTTTCATTTCTTCCCCTCCTATTTCGTTTAGTTTATATAATACAAATTAAAACTGTAAAATAGACTTCCTATCTATACCTCCTTTTCTGGTGTTAGATGTTCTCCTTATATATAAAAAACACACCCATCCCTAGAAAGGGACGAGTGTGTTACCCGTGGTTCCACCCAAATTTCCATAAGTTACGTAACTTTTGGCTTCAGTTGCTTTAACGCAGCAAATACGGTACTGGTTACTAACATTTCCCCAATACAGCTACAAGGTGGTAAATTATTTCCCGTCATTTAGGAAGCTCTCAGCTAACCTTCCCTCTCTGTTAAACCGTAAAAATAATCCATGTCCTCTACAAACGCCTTTAAGAAAATCTATAAATTTATACACTATCATATAAGAACTAAGTAAATATAGCAATACCTTTTTTTGAGACATGGGGACAGGTCCCTTGTCCCATCAGTCAATAAACGCTTCAAAAAAAGTTTAGATGGTTGGATATACTTCATAAAATGATGATGGATACTATCGAATATGGATAATGAAGAGTTGTCCTAACGCAACACAAAATTAGAATAATAAAAGGCGCTAGAGAAAGCGCCTTTTTTAACAGATTAAGATAGTAATCCTACCTCGCCTGCATAATTAAAACTAACGCTATCGCAAAAGGACAAGCAAATGCGAGTTTTCCTAATAAGAATGGCTAAGCGTTTCGGTAGCCTCAAGGTGAAAAGTTAATTTTGACTCCCGTATGCCTTCCAACCACACCCACAACCCTTTGTTCTGATAGTTGGCGATTTCCTTAGCTGTTGACCACGAATAACTATTGGACGCCTTGAGCTTTGGTTCTTTGTTTTAATACTATTGGTAGCCTTCATACTACTCGTTCTCCCTTCTTTGTTTGCTATAATATATTTCCTTTTTGAAGGGAAGGAATGGACGGATATTTCTATAAAACAACAAAAGGGCAATCCGTATAGTTCAAACCATCAATTTTATACCACTTCATGATTGGCTCTGAAGACTTATAAGAAATGATAACCATCCCTACTTCCTGATTGATATGGTTAGCGATATCGATACTAGAAGGGATGGCCTCCGTATTTGGGTGAGTATGGTAAATTGCTTTCACTTGCTGGTTTAGGCTACTGATGGTTTCAAGTGTTTTTTGTACTTGATCCTGATGAACAAAAAATCGATTAGATGACTTTAACTCGTTTTTTAACGGCCAAATGGATCGAATAAGGTTCTGTGTTCCTGTTAATAATCCGCAAGCTTCATATGGTAGCTCATCTTTACAATTCTGGAGTAATTGATAATAAAGTTCTTGTGGGATTAGATGCGCCTTCATATCACTTTGTCTTGAAGAAAGAGAAAAACGAAGATCGTTTGGATGACTCGTTTTTAACTGTTTCTTGTGAAGGTTTATTTTCTCGCTCTTCATCTGTGTTGAATTTTTCGGGTTGTACTGGAGTAAGATCTGTTTGATTTGCTTTCATTGTATTTGTTACCGAAGGAATTTCCGTTTTGGGATTTTCGACGACGATTTCTGGTTCAACTTTTTCTGTCGGATTTGATTGAACAGTCGGGGCTTCTACTGTTTCTGGAATATTGGGTCTAGGTGTTACATTATTTTGCTCCTTTTGTTCTTTTATAATCTCTTGCTCCTTTATAACCTCTTGTTTGCGTGGTGGTGATGGTCTTTTCGTGATAATATTCTTGTTGAATTCAAATTGGGAATTAATAAAACTTTTACCACCTTGGGTTACGGAGACGGTGTTATTCCCAACATTGCTATTGGAGTGATAGGATACTTTGTTCATACCGGCTCTAGTTGTTGGGACTGGTCTATTTCTTATTGTTTTATTATTTTGGAGTGGTGCACCTTTGGCTGTTGTGATGGATTGTAATATATTCTGAACCCGACGGTATTCTGATTGAGGGGAGGCATTTTGTGATTTTTGTGATATTTCTTTTGGCGTAAGTTGTTCTTTAATTTGTGAAAAGGTGTAGTCCTGATTGGCTATGCTACTTTTTACCTTTGAGAGATTAGCATCAGTATGTTCAATAACTTGATCTATCTTGTTAATAAGTTCTTGAAAGGGAAGGCCTTTTACTTCGTCTTTAATATAAGAAATATCCTGTTTTAGTTGATTAATAGAGGCATCAATAGAATTTATTCTAGAGTTTATATGTTGTGCTTGATTTTCATAACGATTGATATGCTCCTCGTATTGCATTTCCATACGCTTTAATTCTCCTTTTACCATTGAATATTTTCTTTCTAAATGATAAATATCCTGACGTAATTCCGAATACTTAATAGGTTTATTATTGGAATTAATAAACGCTAGTTCTTGTTTATACTCCTCCAGTTCTTGCTTTAATTGATCAATTTCACTAACATTAAATAATTTAAATTGATACATATTTGTCACCCTTCTGACTGCTCAATAATAGTTTATTTATATATGTACAAATGGTTACAAAACCAATACAAATAGATGTTTGACACAGATATGATTAGATAGATGACTTAAAATTTACCACTATTTAAGATATGCACCTATTTTCCTAAATATCATGTTAAAAAGGCTATTTAATCAAACCATTTGCCATACATTGTCATAGGTTATCAGTGTAAAGATTGAATTTTATTTGGAGGTGTTTTCTTAATGAAAGCAGGAAACTTATCAGGAGGGCAGGAATTACTCTGTATTAATACGGAGAAGGTATATGACTGGATATTAAACGAAGCAACTTTCGATTTATCTCTAGATGATTTACCATTACCTGTAAACCCTATTACTGGCGTTCAGTTAGAGTGTGATGATATCGACATCAATTCTGTAACCTGTACAGTTGAACCAGATCCGGTCAACCCAATTGATATTCTTGATCGCGTGAATCAAGAATTCGTTGTAGATGGTGCCGAGGTTACATTACAAATTGTGAACATCCGCAAGAACTTTGATGTTACGATATTTGTCAATTTAATTCCAGAACTAGGTGGAGCGACAGTCGAAGTAGGAACAATGGGATTTTCGCGTTGTGAGCAAGTAATTCTTTGCGCACCGGAAGGAACAGATATTGATGTCACATTCACAGACCTAAATTGCTTTGTTTGTACAGCTGTATGTGATGCTGGTACAACAACAGATGTTGACGTACTTGATGTAACTGTGAACGTACGATTATGCCAAAGCATCCAATCCACTTTTGATGTAACATTAGAAATTGTGGCTGAGTTCTGTCAACCAAGGGATATTCTTCCATTCCCACCTTGCCCTGCACCTACTATCCCACCACAATGCCCAGTGGTTTTCCCAAATGCATTTGATGTTGGTGGTAATAGGCAAACCGGTAATACAGCAGAATAGTGTTGCATAAGTTGAAAGAGAGGAGAATTCCTCTCTTTTATTTTTATGCAAAGAAAGATCGAGAACGGTCCTATCTACTGGAGGTGTATTGTCGGCAATGGAGAAGTATGAAGAATGGAAAAAGATGAATCGTGATTATATTAAAGAGATAAACCGTTTAGTACAGAATATCAATCCTCCAAATAACTTGCAGATAATCAGCTATTTTACCCATTCCTTAAATATCTCCCATACCGGTGGATTTGATAGTTTCTGTATCGGAAGTTTTCATATTCGCAATGTGGGAACGCACGTATTGAATAATCCTTTCATCTGTATTCGAATTGAATCTGAAAATGACTTTGATTTTTCTGGAAAATATGTATATCAGGATTCAATACAGAAGAAAAAAATGTCACAGGCTTGGGAAAGGATAAATGACTCAAAGGAGAAACATGAGTATTGGTTACGACCTAATGAAATCCAATCCTTAGATGCGGGTTCGACCATTTCATTTCCTAATTTCCAACTAAAATGGAAATCAGATTTATCTTATACATTTCGTGTAAATGGTTTTGTCTACGGAGACGAGTTAAAGGAAGGTTCGAATTCTTTAAACGATATTCATCTAAGAGGAACGAATGAAAGGGGACGATAGTACGTATGGAAAACCAAAATGAAATAACCATCAAAAAGTTAGTAGATCAATACCTACAAGAGCAGGTACAGCAACTATTAAAGGCGGAACCGAAGATGGAGAATAATGCTAGTTTCATATTTTTAGATAACCAGACAATTAACTTACTGTTATTGTATTTATTTATAAAAGGTGATAACCAACCACAGACAATAACCTCTGACATTCAAAATGATTCTCCCGATTTTGAACAATTGAAACAGGACAATAAAAATGCATTTGAGGAGATTATTCAGATGTTAAAGGATAAATTAAATAAATCTGAGTGAAGGGTTGAGGGTGAGTTGGGGGAGTATAAAGGCTGGCTATATATACCGATTGAAGTGAAAGTTAGAGAGAGAGATGCGAAGCTGCTAGTAGCTTACTATGCGGCTAGAGAGGGGTATATAGTGATCATTGGGGACCACTATATGGTGGAAAATGCTGCCGATAAATTGCCTAAAGGGATCTTTTACTCAAAAGGTTACCCACATGGTTTTAGAAAACGGGTTTTAACAAGGGCGAGTCAGAACGGACACCGAATAGTGGAACTTGACGAGGAAGGGTTATTGATAAAGGATACCATGTATCTACAGGATAGAATGCTCAAAAATATGCTACAGTTAGTCACGAAGGAATTTTGCTGGGGACCCAATCAGTACGAAGTAATATCGAAGGCATATCCAGACTTAGCTAAAAAGTGCGTTATTGTCGGGAATCCACGATTTGATTTGTTAACACCAAAATATAAACAGATTTATAATAAGGAAGCACAATTACTACGAAATAAGTATGGGGATTTTATATTAATTAATACGAGATTTACACAATACAATAACGCTAGAGGAAAGATGGATACCCCCTATTATAAGTATATTAAACAACTATATTATTATTTTATTGATTTAATCAAAGAACTCTCCGAACGATTTCCAAATGAAACGTTTATTCTTCGTCCACATCCCGGTGAGGATATACGATCTTATCATAAAATCTTCTCGAATGAAAAAAATGTTAGAGTAATTCATGAAGGAAATATTGTAAAATGGTTAATGGCTGCCAAGGTTATCATCCACAATGGATGTACATCTGCCATTGAAGGTTATTATCTTGATAAACCGGTTATTTCGTACATTCCAACTAAGGAAACTAAACTAGAGATTCCCAATCAATTGGGCATCAGGGCTAGTACAATTAACGAGGTCTGTAAGGCAATAGAGCAAATAAATAACCAGGCCTATACAATGCCTAAACCCGAGGTGTTGGATTTATATTGTTATTGGCAAAAAGACAAGTACGCCTATCATTCGATTATTGAGGCATTTGACGATATAGCGATTCCAACGAGAGACATTTCTGGTAGGTTTGTTATTGATCGCGGAGTCTTAACTAAATCAATGAGAAAAAGGCGCTTTTCATTGACGAAGCAAGAGATTGAAGATTTCTTTTCTCTCCTAGACGGTATTGAAGGTAGTCTGAATGAATTAGAGATTGTACCAATAGGTCAAAACCTATTTAAAATAAAAGCACTATAAAAACATTCTACGATAAAAGTAGAGTGTTTTTTATTTTTTATACAACCTTCAAAATTAGGTGGATTATGTAGGCTGTGGTCTATAACGAAATATCTTGTTGCTAATATACATATAGAAGTAAAGCTCCTCCTGACATAATGACTATAGGGAAAGAGGAATCGATATGTATTTTAGAGGTAAACATATTTTGATAATTGGTGGCACAGGTACAATTGGGAAGAGCATTATTCAAACTATTCTCCCTGAAATGCCAAAGAGGATTAGTATTTTCAGTCGAGATGAATATAAACAACAGCTCTTACAGCAGAAACTAAAGGAATATGATGGATTGCATTATATTATTGGTGATGTTCGAGAGTATGATGCAGTAAACAGCGCGATGCGCAACGTAGACTATGTATTTCATTTAGCAGCTATGAAACATGTTGATTTTAGTGAATCTAATCCTTTAGAAGCAGTAAAAACCAATATACTAGGGACCCATCATGTCATCCAAGCTGCAATAAATCATAAGGTGGAGAAAGTGATATTTACTAGCTCCGACAAAGCTATTTCTCCGACCAACGCTTATGGGGCAAGTAAACTTGTGGCTGAGCGATTAATCACCCAAGCGAATCATAATGAATTCATAAAAACCGTCTTTGCCTGCGTTCGTTTTGGAAATGTTATGGGTTCTAGAGGTTCCGTAATACCACTGTTCAAAAATAGCATAGTTCATGAGAAAAGAATAACGATTACCGATCCATCCATGACTAGATTTATGATGACGCTAGAACAAGCAACTAACTTAACCATTCAAGCAATGAAGAAAGCGATAGGCGGGGAAACCTTCGTCTTAAAAATGCCAGTTATTAAAATAGGGGTACTAGCTGATGTAGTACTGGAAGAAGTATGTAAAAGGGAGAAGTTGGATAAAAATACAATTGATATACACGAAATTGGAAAAAGAATTGGAGAAAAAGTATATGAAGAATTGATGACGGAAGAAGAGGCAAGCTTGGCCTGGGAAACAGCTGATATGTTTATTATTCCGAGTAGGGACGTGAATGCCTATCCTAATGCTAAAAAAGCTGAGCCTGTTGATTACGGTACCCATTTGCAGACCCCGCTAACGAAAGAAGAACTTCGATCACTTCTACTAAGTGAACAACTACTGTAGGGGTTAAGTTTGGAATTGGATAGATAATAAATCAGTGAGCTTGAATTTGGCCAGATTCTGGCTCATTTATTTCTGTAAGTGATAAACCATTAACTGTATATCCATATCGGGCTCTCCCATGAAGGCAGAACAACGAAGAAAATATCAGCTAGTTAGGAGAATTCTATGAGTACTATAGAAAAGAATTATTGGTCCTTATACTTAAGTTTTATTCATGATTTTAAGGGATTGAAGTATAGTAGTTTTTCAATTCCCTATTTCTGCACGTATCATAGTCTTGTTCATGATACCAACAATGGCTTAAATGAAATAGTATTCGATAAACAGTTGTCCCAACATATAAAAATTAATATAAAAGAGAAAAAGAGGTTCAAGCAGTATTTAATAATTTTATTCACGAGCATACTAAACCGTTAGTTAAAAACAAACAAGGAAAAGTGGTATTGCATGTTGATAGTCTACTTAGATTCCCAGAGAAAACGTTTATCGACTATTTTAAACCAACAAGTACGATGATAATAATGGAAGGTAATGTCCAATCTAAAAAAAAGAAGAAAAAGGTTAATACTGGATCGAATATCCATCAAAATAAAGATACTTTTCGACAGAAAGTAGTTACGAAAGGAATTAATAATATACCTATTGGTTATCTTTCTAGCTATTACATTAACACAGGAAAAGTAATTGCCCAGGTTCAAAAAAAAGCGAGAGAAATATTAGAATCGTTTAAACATCATCCCTTATACAAGGATCCACATTTCCAAAGAAAATTATTACTACAAATATCCCAAATAATAGATCGTATCGCAAAGGTCAAAAACTTTTTAGAAACGGTTCCCGTTTCCTGTATTGTGATATCACATCCGCATGCTCTAAATCGTATTCTCGCCATAGCTGCTGCTGAGAAGGGGATACCGACTATTTGTATGCAGCATGGTATCATCTCTAGTGAGTTTGGTTATTTACCTAAAATAGCAACAATTGATGCGGTATATGGGAAATTTGAGAAGGATTGGTATATGACTGCGGGTGCACATGAACAATCGATTGAAATCATCGGACATCCAAGATTTGACCAGGCTTTTACAAGACCTAAAATGACTCGAACAAAATTTAATAAACAAGAAGGAATAAATAATAACAAGAAAACAATAATGGTAGTCCTTAGAGGAAAGCAAAACATTGACGATTGGAGAATCTTCTTGAAACGTATTACCGAAAAACTGGATGTAAACATACTAATAAAGGATCATCCAAGAGAATATAATCATGATTTAATAAGAGATTTTCCTTCAATTCACTTTTCGTCCATGCGGAATCTATATGATATTATACCGAACGTTGATTGCGTTGTGGCTTACTCTTCCACAGTCGGGCTGGAAGCGATGCTTCATAAAAAGCCAGTATTCATCTTAACAGACAAATTTCCCGGGTACTCTGGATATTATGATGGCTTGGGCAAGATGACTCAAAGTGACCCACAAAGATTGGCGGAAATCGTAATTGAATACTTTAATACCATTAAGGTGGATAAAAGTGCCGGGATTCAAATAAATAATTTCCTTTCCAAAGCTTATCCGGATTTTAGCTCTTCAGGGGAAAGATTAATACAAACAATTAATAGATTAATAAATTAATAAGGTAAGCCTCTTAAACCGCAAAAGAAAGTGAAGTTTACTCATACAGTAATCTTCAATCGCAATAGAAACCTATGCAAAAAAAGTCTTATTGCATAGGATAACTTATAGCATATTTTACTTTAAGGGGTGCAAAATTCATGACAAGGGTATTAATAACAGGTGCTGATGGATTCATAGGTTCACATCTTACAGAAGAGTTAGTTAGAGAGGGAAAAAATGTAAAGGCATTTGTGTACTATAATTCTTTTAACACTTGGGGATGGTTAGATAGCTTACCGGCAGAAATCCTTCGTGAAATTGAAGTATTTGCAGGCGACATTCGGGATCCTAATGGTGTACAAAAAGCAATGAACGACGTGGATGAAGTATATCATCTGGCTGCACTCATCGCAATACCTTTTAGCTACCATTCTCCAGACTCTTATGTTGACACAAATATTAAAGGGACGTTAAACGTTTTACAAGCTTCACGTCATCTAAATACAAACCGAGTATTGATAACCTCCACATCTGAGGTATATGGTACTGCAAAATATGTACCAATTGACGAGATGCATCCATATCAGGGACAGTCCCCATACTCTGCAACTAAAATTGGTGCAGATCGAATTGCGGAATCCTTTTACAAAAGTTTTGATATCCCACTTTCTATCGTAAGACCTTTTAATACCTATGGTCCAAGACAATCTGCAAGAGCCGTCATCCCAACTATTATAACGCAACTATTAGCAGGTAAGAAGGAAATAAAATTAGGATCATTAACACCTACTAGAGATTTTAATTATGTGAAAGACACAGTACGCGGCTTTATTGAAATTGCTAAAGAAAATAATACCATAGGCGAGGAAATAAATATTGCTACACAACAAGAAATTTCAATTGGCGATCTTGCCAATGAATTAATAAGACAAATTAATCCGAGTGCTAAGATTATTTGTGAAGAGGAAAGAATGCGACCGGAAAAGAGTGAAGTAAACAGGCTTTTAGGTTCTAATGAAAAAATCCGAAAGCTAACAGGTTGGAAACCAAAGTATACGTTGGAGATGGGACTACAAGAGACGATTGAGTGGTTTAAGAATAATTCAGAACAATACAAAACGGGTATTTATAATATTTAATTTAGGGAGAAATAAAAGATGATACCTCTATCTGTGCCTAATTTAAAAGGTAATGAATTAAAGTATGTTACGCAAGCATTGAAAGAAGGGTGGGTATCCACCGGTGGAGATTTTATAAAAAAGTTCGAAGGCCATATTGGAGATTACCTAAAAGTCGAACAGTCAGTAGCAGTTCAAAGTGGTACTGCTGGTCTTCATCTATCTTTAATTCTTTCTGGAGTGACTAGCTCCAATGAGGTTATCGTACCCACATTAACGTTTATTGCTGCCGTGAACCCGGTAAAGTACCTTGGAGCCGAACCTGTATTTATGGATTGTGATGACTCTTTGACTATCGATGTTGAAAAATTAGAATCCTTTTGCCAAGAAAACTGTTATGTAACAGATGACGGATTAGTTAATAAGAAGACAAAGAAGATAATAAAGGCAATAATTGTCGTTCATGTCTTCGGTAATATGGCTAATATGGTAAAAATAATGGAAATTGCAGATAAATATAAATTAATTGTTATAGAAGATGCCACCGAGGCACTAGGTACTTATTATACTAAGGGGAAATATAAAGGAAGTTTTGCTGGAACAATTGGTGATTTTGGAGTTTACTCTTTCAACGGAAATAAAATCATTACTACTGGTGGGGGCGGTATGTTAATTGCCAAGGATAAAAGTTTGGCAGATAGAGCTAAATATCTTTCAACACAGGCAAAGGACGATCCACTTTATTATGTTCATCAAGATATAGGTTATAACTACAGGATGACCAATCTTCAAGCTGCCATGGGAGTTGCTCAATTAGAGCAGCTGGAACATTTTATTCAGACTAAAAAGATAACTATGAAATGTACCAGAAAAAAATAGAAAGGATAGATGGTCTATCTCTTTTAGATTTTAATCATGACACAAGACCAAATTATTGGTTCTATTCGTTACTCATTGATAAGCGGAAATATGGTATGGATAGAGATGAATTATTATTGAGATTAGCTGAAAAAGGTATTCAAACCCGGCCGGTATGGGGATTGATTCATGAACAAAGACCCTATGAGAAGAATCAAACCTATGCAATAGAAAATGCCACAAAACTTGCGCAGATAATATTGAACATCCCATGTAGTTCCAACTTGAACGTTAATGAAGTTTTAGAGGTTGTAGATGTTATAGAGAATCTAAAATCTAAATGATCGGGGAGATTTCATGAGTTTAAGTGAATTATTTATTAGCAAGGAGCTGACAATTAAAGATTCGCTGGCGAAACTTGATAAAACTGCTAAAAGAATCCTATTAGTTATGGAGGATGAAAAATTACAAGGGATTATTACTGATGGGGATATTAGGAGATGGATATTAAATAATGGTGATTTAAATGAGCGTGTTGAATTGGCTATGAATCGATCACCAATATCTGTTTATGAAAAGGATGTCAAAAAGGCCAAAGAGATATTGAATACCAATATGATTGAAGCAATACCAGTTCTAAATGAAAACAATAATGTAGTGGATATAATCTTTTGGAATGAAAATTTTAATCGCAAATTAAATTATTATAAGAAATTAGAGAACCCTGTCGTAATAATGGCTGGTGGAAAAGGCACACGATTAGAACCCTACACTAAAATTCTGCCAAAACCATTAATACCAATTGGAGATACACCCATTGTGGAGAGAATTATTAATAAGTTTAATGAGTATGGCTGCAATAATTATTATATGACAGTTAATTACAAAAAGAACATGATTAAGGCATATTTTGACGAGAAGGAAAAGCCATATCAGGTGAATTTTGTAGAAGAAAAAACCCCTTTAGGTACTGCAGGAAGCTTATACTTGCTTAAGGGTATTATTAAGGAAACTTTCTTTGTAAGTAATTGCGATATATTAATTGAGGGCAATTATTCAGGGATGTTGAAGTACCATAAAGCAAATAATAACAAGATAACCTTAATAAGCTCACTTAAGCACTATACCATTCCGTATGGTGTTATTGAAATTGATAAAAACAGTATCGTTAAAGGTATGATGGAGAAACCAGAGTATGATTATTTAGTAAACACAGGAATGTATATTTTGGAACCGGAATGTTTACATGATATACCAGCTAATACGTTTTATCACATGACGGAACTAATACAACATTATATTGATAAAGGTGAAAAGGTAGGGGTATACCCAGTTCGTGAAAATTCTTGGTTAGATATGGGACAGTTTAAAGAAATGGAAAATATGATTGAGAGATTAGGAGTTAGTAATGAATGATATCTATGGATATTTCAATCCGTAACTTGATTGGCGCCTCTTAACGGAAGATAATACCTTTCACATAGAAGGGGGTGCTTCGATTGAAGTTTAGCTCAGTTTAATGGTGAGATGGGAAGTCCCGACTATTCCTACTCACCATTTTTAATGTTTAGCGAAACAAGTTTTTAATATTATTTCTTATTTCCCCGAATGCAGGATACTTATTAAATAAATGATCTGCTATAACTTCCATGAATTCGAAATCGTCAGGATGATCCAGGTCTAAAACAGCGGTATCCTTCATTTTGATGACATCACATTTTCCGTCAAATAAACCCTTTTCACTTTTAAGAAATGCAGGAGAATAAGCATACAAGGAGGCATTCATATCAAAAATTTCTGGAGCCTCCTGTCTAGCATTAAATGAGGATTCTATAACACGTTTATACCCGTTTTCTGTTTGATACACCATATTAAAGTATGGATTTCTTCTTGAAGAAGTAACAGAAAAAACTACATCTGCATCTGAATTTGTTTTTTGTTTAATAAGCTGGTCCACATCATGTGCCGTCCTTAAAGGAGCAGTTATGTCCATATCAACAACTATATCATAGTCAATTGATTTCTGTTCTTCCATTACCTTTAAACAGTTTAAAATTACGGATTTTTTTGGTGTGTTGTCCAAGCCTAAGCTGGATTCTCTTTCAATCACATTGAGGTTAAGTTTTAAAGGGTCCTGAATTAGTTTTATTAGATCTTTACTATCGGTGTTTAACACAATGTCACTATTTATTTGTACGTTATTATTAGTAAATAAGTCGATCGCGGAAAGCGTATAATATGGTAATGGATAATCGAGAAATTTTTTCAGGTTTTTATTTTTAATTCCCTTAGATCCCGCTCGACCGCAAATGGTAAACAGTACATTCATTATAAGGTTCCTTCCTTTGCTATTTTAAGGGTGTCCATGGCAACCGATATATCGTTGTGATTTTTCTCCTTATCTTCTAAAATATCAAAGAAAAATGCTATTTCCTTGTGCTGGAAGTCATCCCTCGAATCTTTAAAAGAAACTATCTTACCACTCTTTAAATACCTAATTTCACTTTTAATAAAGTCCCCAACTATTGTATCCTCGGCTGTGAAAAGTTGAATCTCTCTTATCTGTTTACGTCCGAAATAATCAAGATGTACTTCTACTGCTAAATTTTTATATTTTGCTAGGTAAAGGGATAAATCATCACTGTCAATTTCTAAATTAGAATACTTACCTCTAATATTAAATACTTGTTCTGGCCGCCCTAATAAATAATGTAAATAATCCCACTCATGAATTAAATCAATGGAGACTCCTCCACCTTGATCCTTATGTGCGCTATATGTTGTTCTGTAATCAACATTAGGACGCCAATCTGGAAGGTAACTAGAACAGATTACCCTTGCACAATAGACTTTTTGAAAATCACAATTTTGTTTTAAATATTGGATTACATTAGAATATCGTAGTGGACAAGCAACATAGTAAACCATATCTTTTTTTAATGGTAACTCATGAATTGATATATTTGTTTGATGAAACAGAGGTTTCTCAATAAACATATGGTTTGTTTTAGAGGCTAATTTTTGAATGGCTTCTAGATGTAAGTGTGTTGGATTTGTAACGAAAATAATATCATAGTCGAATGGCATATCCTCATATGAGAAAAATACGCTATGAATATGCTTTTTTAATTCTGGAGCAATTTTCTTACCTTTACTGCTTCTCATTAGGTCTATTTTATAAGAATACTCTCTTTCTTGTAATATGCTAACAGTGTTCTTTAAGTGTCTAGTTCCTATTGAGCCAAGTCCGACAAAACCTATTTTGTATGTTTTTTTCATTTTAGCTCTCAATCTCATCTATTACTTTTAATATTTCTAAATCTTTCATGAAACTATACGTTAAAGGTTTTCCATCCTTGACTGATCCAAAAAACGAAACTATTTCATTTAAATATGCATTTTCGACAACAAAATGACTATAATTATCCAATTGGTCTATTTCTTTATATAAATCGATAGCTTTATCTACCTTTTGATCATAGTCATAAATTTTTAGCCCTGATGGTGATCCGTCCCATGTAAGATATAATTGTTCTCCATACACTTCTAGGTTTCGGACTGCTTTTCTAGATACAACATCAACTACTAGTGTACCTTTATGTCCTTTACTGTGCTGGAATATAGCTAAATAGTTATCTTGGTAATCGATGTCTAACTCACTAATTTTATTCTTTACGACGTTCATGCTGACTATATCTCCAAATATATCTATTATCCATGGCAGTTCAATTGCAAAAATTTCACGACAACCATTTGTGCGTTTGTCACTAATAAAAAAGTCTTGATAGTTTTCCCAAGGATGCCAATCAGGCAAATATTGACCAACATGGTATATATAATTTAAGGAACAATTTGTATCTGCAACAGAAGACTTTATTTGTTTAATTTCATCTCTATACAGGAATGTAGATGACAAAAATAAAACTAAGTTTTTTTGTTTGGCTAGAGCAATATTCTCTTCATAACCATCCGATACCAGATTTAATTCTGTGAAGACATGCATGCCTGCTAATAGACATTGTGAAATAATTTTATGATGTGATAATGGTGAAGTGCAGATAAAAGCGCAACTCGCCTCAGCGGTACTTATATCAGAAAGGTTACTGAAAGTCTTTATATTGTATTCCTTGGAACAAGATACCCTACGCTCTATATTGGTATCAATTCCAACTATCTGAATAGAGGAATCATACTTTTGTATTAATCGTATCCTTCTTGTACCCATGGAACCTAATCCAATTACAATTACTTTCATGTTAACTTGACCTCACAATCATAGAATTTCTTCTTCAGTGAAATTTTTTCATCCAGAAGAAATTTCTTCAATGTTGACGTTACTTTATCTGAAGTGTTTCCATCCCCATATGGATTAACAGTCGTTTTTGATAGACTCCTAAACTTCTTAGATAGAGCTAGATCAAAGGCCCTTTGGATATCATCAATAGTTGGTTTACAGTCTATTATGCTACTTGCTTTAAGTCTCCCCTTTTGTCGGTCCCCAATATTAATTGTTGGGATACCAAAACTAGGTGCTTCAATTAGACCACTTGATGAGTTTCCAATAACCATAACACTATACTTCAATGCACTTAAATATCGTTTTATTCCTAAAGAAGTAAACGCAATAGCATGATTATTTTCTTCAATATAAGAATCAATCATTTTGTTTATGATTCGTCCATTCGCATCTGCGTTTGCTTTTGTAAATATGAAGTACATATCCTGATATCTTTTACATACATCTAGAATGGCTTGGAATTGTTCGGCGGAATGATTATTTTCTAATGTTACGGGATGGAAAGTAACTATTGCATGAGGTTTATCTAATTTGAAATTAATGGAGGATTCTAAATCACGTTTACTCATTATATCTTCATTGAGAATATTTTCTATTCCCGTTGCTCCCACACAGAATACCCTATCTGGTTGTTCTCCAAGTTGGATAACACGTCTTCTATAGGATTCTGTACTTGTGAAATGTATGTAGCTCATTTTAGTTATCGCATGACGAATGGATTCATCCACTGCACCCTCTGTAGTTTCTCCTCCATATAAATGAGCAATAGGAATTTTCTGATTCATCGCTGCAATACAAACAGCTAAGGTTTCATAACGATCCCCCAAAACTATGAGAATATCTGGTTTTAACCTTTCAAAGTAATCAGCAAAACTAATCAATGCAACTCCCATTGATTTTGAGATGGCTGCCGATGTATCAGCACTTAGAAGCATTTCAATTCTATTATCGATAGAAAATCCGTCATGCTCTATTTCGTGATAGGTTAGACCAAATTCTGGTGATAAGTGTGCTCCAGTAACGACTATACGGACATCAAATTCGGGTACATTCGTTAATCTCTTCATGATCGGTTTTAGTAAACCATATTCTGCTCTAGTAGCTGTTAGTATACTAATTTTCTTCATATTTCTATCAACTCATCTTCTTCAAAGTCTCTAATAGCCTTTTTACCAATCACTTCAAACCATTTCATTGGACTTATACCATTACCTGGTCTCTTGACCGTTAAATTCTCTTCTGTGAAGGTTTCCCCTTTATTTATTCTATTGTGTGCTACGATACTTTTTCTTGCAGCCTGCATATTTTTCTTTTCCGAGCTAACAGGTATTTTGTCACCGTTACCGATGGCTTTCTCTAAATTTCTTATGGAAGTAACCATTGCTTTTAACTCATGAGGTTCTAAGCTAGCCATGTGATCAGGCCCCTCCAACTCCCTATCTAATGTAAAATGTTTCTCAATTATAGTTGCCCCTAAGGCTACAGCTGCAATAGGAACCTCAATACCCCTCGTATGATCTGAGTACCCCACTGGTAATTTAAACTCTTCTTTCATCGTGCACATTGCCATTAAATTTACATCTTCAAAAGGTGTAGGGTATTCAGTTGTACAGTGTAGTAATGTTAGTTGATAGGTACCATGTTTTTTTATAACATTTACTGCATCACGTACTTCTTCTAATGTACTCATCCCTGTAGAAAGGATGACCGGTTTATTTAATTTAGCAATTTTGATTAAGTATGGAAGGTTTGTTATATCGCCAGAAGGAATTTTCCATTTATTCATTTCAATGCGGTTCAAAAAGTCAATACTATCCAGATCAAAACCTGTTGAGAGAAATTCAATACCTTTAGACTTACAGTAGTTACTAAGCTCAATAAATTCATCAAAGGATAGTTCCAATTTTTTTAGCATATCTAATTGTGTTTCAATATCCTCTGTTTGTTGCTGCTGGTATTCTGCTTTTCTTGCATTTTTAGAAACTAGATTCTTCGAGATAAAAGTTTGAAACTTAATACAATCTGCACCGCAATCTTTTGCACTGTCTACCATTTTTTTAGCTATTTCTAGACTACCATTATGGTTAACACCGGCTTCAGCAATGATGTAAACACTCATCTTGAATTAACCTCCTTACATGGAGTACCAAATGCTATGATATTATCACTAATATCAGTAAGTACAGTGCTCCCCATCCCTATTATTGTGTTGGAGCCAATTTTTGTTTGTTGCTTAATAGCACTTCCTGCCCCAATATGCGTATTATTTCCAACCTGTACTTCACCACAAAGGATCGACCCTGGAGCGATATGGGAAAAGTCTCCAATAATACAGTCATGTTCTATTATGCTAGAAGTATTAATAATAGCTCCTTTATTTATAACAGAACCAGCATTTACTACCGCGTTTTTCCCTACAAAAACGCCCCTCTCTAACTTAGCTTGATTACTTATTATGGCAGTTTTGTCAAAAATATTTGGAACCTCAAATCCAATATCTATCAGCGCATGAAATAGTTTAACACGTAGCTTCTGATAACCCATACCACCAATCGTTATAAATGCATAATGAAAACCACTTTGATAGAACTTGGGTAGCTCTTCATCCGTACCGACGATTGGAACAGACAGAACTTTTTTTCCGATATTTTCTTTCTTATCAATTAATGCAATCTCTGAATATTCCTTGGTAGTGATAAGCGCGTCTAATACGGACTTACAATGCCCTCCACTCCCAATCAAAAGTATTTTCTTAGTCATCTTTATTCCAACCTTCTTCTAGGGCTATTCCAGCGATCTATAATTTGTCATTTTCTAACATGATTCTTTCTAATCGATTCCAAGACTTTGTCAAATTGTCCAGGGGATACCTCATTTGAATTCTACCGGAAATCCAAAAACGGCAACTACGTAAATAAGCATCTACTCCTGAGGAGAGTGCTTATGCAAGCATAGGTTGCCTTGTATTTTCACTCATCGATATATCTTACTCCATATATATGCAAGGGAAAGATTCACAATGCAAGAAATTTCGTGTGTGAAGGATTAAGGTCAAGCTAGTTGGAATTATTCATGTTTGGAGACTATTTATCATGTTAATTACGGAATGAGGGCAGCAGTCGTTAATTTCGCATTCCTTTTTGAATATATATAGTTCTATACAAGGTAATAAATATTGGAGATTATAGTTACAAAATATGGGGGTGTTGAAATGAAGATGGAATTATGTCAAGAAGAGCTGGTCCATTATATCAATCGTCAACTCTCTAATATATTTGGGAAATATGAAAATATACAACCATATTTTGATCAAACATTAGAAAGAGTAGAAAAATGCTTTCGTGTTACGAATAATAAGTATTATCAAGATGAAAATGGTAGTCCTTTCTTCACACCCTATCATTCAGGGCAATTCTCTATTTTTTTGTATTTCTTAGCTAACACGATTCATCGTTCAGGAGATAATTCTCAACTGGCAACTAAAATTTATTATTTAAATAAAATTTTACACTCTGTCGATTGGTATTATGAGATAGAATTACCAGAGTATTGGGGCGTTGAACACCCTGTAGCAAGCGTATTGGGTAGAGCTAAATATAGTAAGGGATTTTTCTTTTATCAAGGGTGTACGGTTGGGGGGAACAAAGGGAAGTATCCTATAATCGGTGAACATGTAATCTTATATTCAAATGTTACTGTACTTGGAGATACAACTATCGGTGATAATGTTGTTATCTCAACAGGTACTACCATAAAAGATGAACGTATTCCTAGTAACTGTATTGTTTTTGGTCAATCACCAAACTTAATCATAAAACAAAAAAGCAAAGAATATATGGATAAGCTTATCATGAATTTTTGGAAAAAAATTAACTAGAAACGAATTACCATATGAGTACACGAGATACAAGCAATGAATTGCACGAATGATGGATACAAGTGTATTTAATTTTAGACCTACAAAGGTTAGGTGAGGGTAATGAAAACTTTTGAAAAAAACTATTGGTCTCTATACCTTAATTTTCTTAGGGACTTTAAGGGGTTAACGTATAAGGGTTTCTCCATCCCCTTTTTTTGTATCTACCCAAAGTTTGTTTTTACATCTAATAACTGTTGGAAAAATATATTATTTGATAAAGAATTGAGCCGACATTTAAAGTACCAAGTGAAAGATAAAAAAGAAATTCAAGAGGAATTTAATCAGTATATTAAGACACACCAAAAAAAATCATTAGTTAAAAATAAACAAGGGAAAGTGGTAGTACATGTAGACGGGGGCCTTCGATTTCCAGGGGAAACTTTTCATAATTATTTTGACGCATCCAGGACGGTTATATTGAGCCCATTTCAAAGCAAAACTAAAGATAACAGATTGAAAAGCACAAAGAAACCGAAAGTGAAATTCATATCTAATACAGTTGCTGTAAGAAGGAAATCCAATAAAAAGAAGACAATTAGTAAGAACACGGGGAAAAGTCGGGTACCGGATGTTATCGAAAAGATTGGTGTTACTAACATTCCCGTCCTCTACCTCCCTAATTATTCAACTAACACGGATAAAGCGGTAGCACAGGTTCAAAATACAGCACGCACCATCTTAAAGTCTTATAGTAAACACCCTTTGTACGGAGATAGACATTTTCAGCGGACATTGTTAGTACAAATTTCCCAAGTAATCAATTGGATTGATAAGGTTAAAAACTTTCTTGATAAGCAATCTGTTTCTTGTATTGTGATATCGAATCCCCATTTCTTAAATAGAATACTAGCTTTGGCTGCTGCAGAAAAGGGAATTCCGACTATTTGTATGCAGCATGGGCTCATTGGAATTGGTTATTTACCGAAGATTGCAACAGTTGATGCCGTGTATGGGAATTTTGAAAAAGACTGGTATACAAAAATAGGAGTGCCTGAAGACTCACTAGAAATAATTGGTCATCCAAAATTTGATCAGTTACTTACGAGAATCCCTATGTCACGAACTGCATTTAACAAAAAATTGGGATTAGATGCTAGCAAGAAAACCTTAGTAGTTGTTGTCAGGGAAACCTATGATATGGAGGAATGGAAACTTTTAATCAAAACAATTTCAGATAAATACAGTCTAAATATTCTAATTAGAGACTACCCAGGAAGAGAGACAAATACACTTTTAAAGGAATTTCCATTTGTCCGTTCTACTAAGGATTGTGACCTTTACGACATTCTTCCAAATGTTGATGCAGTTGTTGCTTATCCATCCACGGTGGGTCTTGAAGCGATGCTGGTCAATAAACCTGTCTTTATTTTGAAAATGGAATCTATAGCAGAAATAGAATTGCAAAATCGAAGCAATAGTTTTCCTATTAGCCGATCTATGGTTAGAAGTCCGTATTTTGCCGATTATTTTAATGGACTGGATGAAATGGTTCAAGATGATCCCCGCAAACTAGGTGAATTGATAATAAACTATTTTAACAATCCCAGTTGGGAAAGTTATGCTAAAAAGAAAAGAGATGCGTTTCTTCCTTATGCATACCCTGTTACAGCAAGCTCTGGGAAACGTTTAAGAAATTTGATTAACCGATTAATTAGCTAATTTGACATTAATGTTGATAAAGAATCTTCACCATATTCTGGTGAGGATTTTTTAGGTTATTGGTGAAGGATGTTGTTTTTCCAGATTGTTTTATAGACATATTGATTGGATTAAATAATGCACCATGAACATTTTTTTATGAAGCGTAATAAAATATCTTCAGAAGTTTAATGAAAGGGTGAGTGGGGTGAAAGCTCTATTAACAGGTGGAGCAGGCTTTATTGGAAGGTGGGTGGTTAAAAGTCTTTTGGATGATGGACATGAGGTCTGGGTTCTAGATGATTTTTCAAACGGAAGAAAAGAGAATTTAGCTGATTTCGGAAATCATCGTAACTTTAAAAAATTAGTCATAGGAGATATAAAGGATACTCGTTTATTGAATGAAATATTTACTTCCAATAAATATGATATTTGTTTTCACCTTGCTGCAAGTATCAATGTTCAAGATAGTATTGAACGTCCAACGGTTACTTTTCAAAATGATGTTATTGGTGCCTTTAATATTCTGGAACAATGCAAAAAACATCATGTGAAACTCGTTTTTATGAGCACATGTATGGTGTATGAACAAGCTTGTAACGAGGAGGGTATAGATGAAAATAGTCCGGTAAAACCTGTCTCACCATATGCTGGATCGAAATTGGCTGCAGAGAATATGGTGATGTCATACTATTACGCCTATGACCTTCCGGTAACTATCATCCGTCCATTCAATACCTACGGACCTTATCAAAAAACTGGTGGAGAAGGAGGAGTAGTTGCCATCTTTATAAAAAATAAGCTAGCAAATAAACCACTTCAAATATATGGTGATGGAACTCAAACACGCGATTTGCTCTATGTAGAAGATTGCGCACGATTTATTGTGGAGTCGGGGTATTCCGATAAAACAAATGGAGAAATCATAAACGCGGGACTTGGAAAGGACATTAGCATTAATGATTTAGCGAAGCTTGTTGCTGGGGAAAATGGTTGTATAAAACATATTAAACATATTCATCCGCAGAGCGAAATAAGTAAATTGTTGTGTAAATACAGTAAAGCACAAAAACTATTGGGATGGGAACCAAAGTACAGCTTGGAGGAGGGAATTAAAAAGACAGAGGAATGGATAAAATCTAATAATCATAGATAACGGAAAGGAATCGATAATGAAAAAAAATGATAGTCTTGCAATACATGGTGGTAAACCGGTTAGGGATACCTATTTACCATATGGAAAACAGTGGATAAATAATGATGACATAGAGGCTGTCATAGATGTACTAAAAAGTAACTATATCACAACGGGTTCAACTATCAATCGATTTGAAAAATCAGTCTCAGAATATGTTGGAGCAAAGTATTCAGTAGCATTTTCCAGTGGAACTGCCGCTTTACATGCTGCTTGTTTCGCGGCGGGTATAGAAACAGGAGATGAGGTTATAACCACACCAATGACCTTTGCAGCCACTTCAAATAGCGTATTGTATTGTGGAGGTAAACCGGTATTTGTAGACATTGATCCCCAAACATATTTAATCTCTCCAGAACAAGTAGCAAACCATATAAATGCTAAAACAAAGGCGATTATTACGGTGGATTATACCGGAGGCCCAGCTGATTACAATGAAATTATGAAACTTGCAAAAGAACATGATTTAATTGTTATTGATGACGCGGCACATGCTTTAGGTTCCACATATAAAGGGGAAAAAATAGGAGCTATTTCTGATATGACGATGTTTAGCTTTCATCCCGTTAAACATATTACAACAGGAGAAGGTGGAGTGATAACAACCAATAACAAAGCTTATTACGATAAACTCATTCTTTTTCGAAACCATGGAATTACCCGTGACCCACGACTACTAAGTCTTTCACATGGCCCTTGGTATTATGAGATGCAAACACTTGGATATAACTATCGAATGACTGATATACAAGCTGCGCTAGGATTAAGCCAATTAAATAGGTTGGATGCTTTTCTTTTAAAACGTAAAACAATTGCAAATGAATATACGAAGGCATTTCAATCCATCAAATCTGTTCGTGTTCCTATGAACTTAGGAGACAGGGAATCTAGCTGGCATTTATATGTATTACGACTGGACCTAACAAAGTTAAGAGTAGATCGGGGTACGATTTACCTTGCTTTAACGGAAGAGAATATTGGCGTAAATGTACACTATATTCCAGTTTATTATCACCCTTATTACCGAAAGTTGGGTTATCAAAAAGGACTCTGTCCAAATGCTGAGAAGCTTTATGAAACGATTATTACGCTGCCGCTTTTTCCGAGTATGAGTCAAAGGGATGTTGATGATGTGATTTCAGCTGTTCAAAAAGTGTTAGGTTACTATGAGGTGTGATATGCGAATTGTAACGATTATCCAAGCTCGAATGGGATCCTCAAGATTACCAGGTAAAGTATTAAAACCTATATTGGAGAAACCCATATTAGCCTATCAAGTAGAGAGAGTAAAACAGGCAAATCTGATCGACGAAATTGTAATAGCGACAAGTACAAAAACACAAGATGATCCCATTATTACCTGGTGTAATACAAATAACATTCTATTCTATCGAGGTGAAGAAGAGGATGTGTTAGGAAGATATTATGAGGCAGCAAAAAAGTTTTCAGCTGATGCGATAGTTCGTTTGACAGGAGATTGCCCCATTATAGACCCAAAAGTCATTGAATTAGTCATAAGTAGTTTTTTAGCTGGTAGTGTAACGTATGCATCAAACACCATCCATCGAACGTATCCCCGAGGCATGGATACAGAGATTTTTACTATGGAATCTTTGGAAGAAGCTCATCTTAATGCCAGACTATCATTTGAAAGGGAACATGTAACCCCATATATACGTAATCATTATCCTACATTATCAATTAAGAATAATATCGATCATAGTAATCATCGATGGACAATTGATACGTTGGAAGATTTCAATTTGATCCAACAAATAATTAAGAAGCTTTATCCTATTAAGCCAGCCTTTTCGATGGAAGATGTTATCAAACTTTTAGAAGAAAATCCTAGTTGGATGTTGTTGAACCATCATATTAAACAAAAGGATGTTTACTAAATGCATGTTGTATTTCGAGTAGATGCTTCTCTTCAAATAGGAACAGGTCATGTAAGGCGTTGTTTAACACTTGCAAAAGAATTGTTAGAAAGAAATGTAAAGGTATCCTTTATTAGTCGTAATTTAGATGGAAATTTGTTGGAAGACATAAAAAAGTGTACAGATACTATCATTATCTTGCCGAAGCTAGAGTCTAATCTTAACGAATTGGATTGGTATAGGATATTTTGGGAAATAGATGCACAGGAATCTTTTGCTGCGATGAAAAGCTTGGCTACCATTGATTGGCTCGTAGTTGATCACTACGGGCTGGATTATCAATGGGAAAAGTGGATGAAATCACTCACTAAAAATATTCTAGTGATTGATGATCTAGCCAATCGAGCTCATGATTGTCAGATTTTATTAGATCAGAATTTACTTGTAAATATGGATAGTCGTTATGATGGTCTTGTATCTTCTTCAACCATTCAATTACTGGGTCCATCGTATTTGCTATTGGAAAAGGATTACAACTCTATCGAGGCAATACAGGAAATGGGAGAAATCCAGAGAGTATTAGTTTCTTTCGGTGGTAGTGATCCAACAGGAGAAACAAAAAAAGTCATCCAAGCCCTTACATTACTGGACAGAAAGGATATTCAATACGATGTTGTAATCGGCAAATTTAACCCTGACAGAGAATATATTGTAAAGCATACCCGTAACATGAATAACATCGTAATTTTTCAGCAAGTTCCTTCCCTAGCTCCTTTGATGAAGAAAGCAGACTTAACTATCGGAGCAGGAGGTATGACAGCATGGGAAAGAATAGCCATGTGCCTTCCTTCTATCACAATTGAAACAGCAAACAACCAATCAGATATATTAAACTATTTATCAATGGAGGGTGCTATTCATCATCTCGGGAAGAGTGAAGATGTAACAATCAAGCAAATCTTTCTAGCACTACAACAATTATTAGACAACCCAATCCTTATTAATAAGATGGTAAAAGCGTGTATTAAGATAAAGGATAACTTTTTTATCACAAATGAAAATCGTGTAATAAAACTTTTGACAGGGGAAGTGCAAGATGAATAGGAAGGATTATGCTCTTAGAAGTATGAAGGAAGATGATTTAAGTCTGATACTTCAATGGAGGAATTCAGAAAAGATAAGGGAGGTTATGTATTCGAATGAGGAGATAAGTTGGGAGGAACATTATAATTGGTTTCAAAATATGAAGGAGAGGTCGGATTATAAAGTATATATCTTTACTTTTAAAGAGAAACCTGTAGGAATCGTGAACTTTCGTCATATCAATTTTGATCACCGCCGATGTGAATGGGGATTATATATTGGGGAAGAAAAAACTCCCAAAGGCACTGGTATAGTGATGGGTGTATATGCGATAGAAAAAGCATTTCACGAGATGAAGATGCATAAAATATGTTCTCACGTACTAGTCAACAATACAGCAAGCTGTCGGTATCATGAAAAAATGGGATTCGATATAGAAGGTAGATTAGTAGATCATGTCAGAAGAGGAGAGAGTTACATCGATGTTTGGCAATTAGCGTTATTTCAGTCGAAATGGGAGGATTGGAAGCACCAATTAACGAAGAATTGGGAGGGATAACCATGAATGCAATTAAGGTTGGAAATCATTTAATCGGTAAAGACTATCCGCCGTTTATTGTAGCAGAAATGTCAGGAAATCATAATCAGTCTCTAGATAAAGCTCTGGAAATTGTAGAAGAAGCAGCTAAAGCTGGTGCTCATGCGATAAAAATCCAAACCTATACTGCTGATACGATGACACTTAATCTAGATAATGAAGAATTTACGATAAATAATAATTCTAGTATATGGAATAAAAAAAGGTTGTATGAACTATACCAAGAGGCACATACGCCCTGGGAATGGCATGAGCCTATTTTTAAACGTTGTAAAGCATTAGGAATTTTAGCATTTAGTTCTCCATTTGACAGTTCTGCAGTAGACTTTCTAGAAACCCTCGATGTCCCCTGCTATAAAATCGCTTCATTTGAATGTACAGATTTACCATTAATTAGAAGAGTTGCGCAAACAAAAAAACCAATGATTATTTCTACAGGAATGTGTTCTGTTGGAGAAATTGAAGAGGCAGTGATGGTTGCTAGAAATGCTGGCTGCAAGGATATAATCCTACTAAAATGTACGAGCACCTATCCAGCTTCGCCTGTTCATACAAATATTAGAACCATCCCACATATGGAGGAATTATTCCAATGTCAAATAGGTTTGTCTGATCATACAATGGGGACTGGAGTTGCCGTAGCAAGTGTTGCTTTAGGAGCGGTTGTAATTGAAAAGCATCTAACAATCTCTAGGGCGGAAGGGGGTGTCGACGCCATCTTTTCGATGGAACCTAATGAACTTAGCTCTCTAGTGAAAGAAACGAAAAGCGCTTGGGAGTCGCTTGGAGATGTTACGTATGGACCAACTAGTAGCGAGAAAGATTCATTGAGTTTTCGTAGATCTTTATATGTAGTGGAGGATATGAAAGAGGGGGAAGTTTTTACAGAGAAAAATTTGAAGGCAATTCGACCTGGATACGGTTTACCGCCACGGTATTATGATGTACTACTAGGAAAACAGATTAAGCAGGATATCAAAAGAGGAACTCCTGTGACATGGGCTTTATTGTAAAAGGACTAAGACATTCCTACATGTTAGTTAGAGTGAATGCCCTAGTCTCTATTTCCGTACTACTTATCCCCAGGATTAGCATCATCTAATGAAGCTGTTGCTCCTGACTCATCATTTAATTTTTTAAATCCTTTATCAATCTGTCCCGCATTTTCAATATCGCCTGTTGCCATGTATCCTGCTATCTCTGTATTGGATGTAGTACCGTATAATCCCATCCCACCGAGTTCAACCTTTAATTTCTTTGGTGTTTTGTCTTGGTTATTACTCATGTGACCACCTCCTGATAGTATTGTGACCTATGAAAGGGAAAAAATTCAGGGAAATTATACAAACAAAATTCCCCTCAACTCGTGTGGGTGAGTTAGAGGGGAATTATCTATTACCTTCGATTACTCTTTGGATCAAAAGCATCTCGCAAGCCATCGCCGATGAAGTTTATAGCAAGTACAGTAAGTAATATTCCTAATCCAGGAGGAATCCATGCTTCAGGATGATACTGTAGGATACGAATATTCTGTGCCTCTGATATCATATTTCCCCACGTAGGTGTTGGTTGGGGAATTCCCATTCCGATAAAACTTAATCCTGATTCAATGATAATCATTGAAGCCATCATAAGTGTTGCATTGACAATAATAGGACCGATGGCATTTGGTATAAAATGTTTAAAAATTATCCTGAAATCACTTGCGCCAATGGCTCTAGCCCCAAGAACGAATTCTTGCTCACGCAAGGAAAGAAAAGTTCCCCTGACAATCCTTGTTAATGATGGCCAGGTTGTAAGAGCAATTATGGTGACGAACAGCGTGACGGTGACGGATTCTAATAATGCAATGATGGTTAAGGCTAAAACAAGAAACGGAATGGCCAGAATAAGGTCAGCAAGCCGCATAATTAGATTGTCTATATGACCGCCATAATACCCTGCTAATGCCCCTAAGACTACCCCGATTAACAATGTGAAAAGCATGGCACTAAAACCAACGACTAAGGATATTCTTGCACCATACAAGAGCCGTGCAAAATTATCCCGACCTGATCCGTCCGTACCAAGAATATGTTCCTCGGATGGGGCTTTTTCTATTTTTAATAAATCACCATAGGTTGGATCGTGATTCGTAAGTAAGGGTGCAAAAATTGCACCTAACGTAATGATGACGAGAACGATAATACCGAGAATGGCCAATTTATTTTTCAAAAATCGCCTAAATGCTAGTTGAAATGGACTTTGGGCTCGTTTACGTTTTTTACTCATATTTCTCACCTCTAGTCATAACGTATCCTTGGATCCACAATACTGTAGAAAATATCAGCAAGTAAATTACCAATGAGAATGGTTACCCCTAGTAAAAGTGTAATGGCCATGATGACTGGGTAGTCCCGATTGGTAATGGAATTAATAAATAACGTGCCTAGTCCTGGATAACTAAAGACCTGTTCCGTAATAATAGCACCACTTAATAATGCCCCAAACTCAAAGCCCATCAAGGTAATAATCGGAATGATGGCGTTTCGTAATGTGTGCTTGTACAATACATTACGTTCACTCATTCCTTTTGCTTTTGCAGTCCTTATATAGTCACTTCCAAGAACATCTAATACCTCAGAACGCATATATCGCATATAGGAGGCTGTTCCTGCAAGCCCTAGTGTTATTCCGGGTAATACCATATGATGTATCCGGTCGAGAAACTCCTGAAAGCCAGTGATATCAGTTCCCGTAATAGTACCTTGTGAAGGGAACCATCCTAACTTAATCGCAAAGAAATAAATAGCAACGAGCCCAAAGAAGAAGTTCGGGACTGCCAGTCCAAAGAAACCAAAGGTAGTTGCTCCATAATCAAACATCGAATACGGATTTCGGGCAGAGTAAATTCCAATTGGAATAGCGACTATTAATGTAATGGCAAGAGAAAATAACCCTAAATATAACGTGTTAGGTAGTCGTTCCCAGACAAGGCTTGCTACTGACCTACCTTTATAATACATGGATTCGCCAAAGTCTCCTTTTACAATTCTAGTTGCCCAATTCACATATTGAACCGGAATAGGATCATTCAATCCGAGCGCTTCCCGTTGCTGTTCATATACCTCTGGATCAATATTGGGGTCTAACATCCTGCCGGTAAACGGGTCACCTGGCGCAGCCTTAGCTAAGCCGAATACAATCATCGAAAGAACGATTAACATCGGTATAAAAACTAATATTCTTCTAATAATATATTTGTACAAATTAACCCCCCCTTATGAAGGAGGAGGATGTCTCAAGGAGGGATTGGTCCCTATGAGACATCCTCTGAATTTATTGGTTGTTCCGTAAACTACCTGTATCCTTCTTACTCGGCGTCAGATACCCACCATAGATGTGGATCGTTATACATCGTAAATGGAAGTGGCTGTACTCCTTGTAAACGATCATTATATGCCCACAGACTGTTCTGAGCATATAGAATTACAGCTGGTAGGTCTTCTGAGAATAATTTCTGCCATTCTTTGTAGACCTCTTTACGATAATCTTGCTCGAATGCTTCTGGTGCTTTCAAAGCTTGTTGCATTAAAGCCTCAGAATCCGGATTGTTCCAGCGTGAGAAGTTATAGGCTGCAGCTGTTGCCCAAAGACCTGTTGGGTCAGGGTCAGCACTTCCTAAACTCCAACCAATAAGATAAAGATCCCAATCACTATTGTCATTTGTTAAGTCCTCTACATAGGCAGACATCTCTTTCGGTTGACGAAGGTTTACATTAATTCCGACCTCTTCTAACATTTGTTCAATAAGTGGTGCTGATTTTTCACGTAATTCGTTTCCAGTTGGGTAATCAAAGTTTAATATCCATTCTTCACCATCCGGATTTTCACGGAAGCCATCACCATCAGCGTCGACATATCCTAGCTCATCTAACATGGATTTAGCTGTATCTGGATCATAGGTGTAGTTTGTTGTCTCACTCTCATCATATGCCCAGAATTGCTTCGCGATAGGAGAATTCAGAACAGCACCACGGCCATATAATAATCCCTCAATCAATCCTTCACGATTGATTGCATAGGCAATCGCTTGACGTACTTTCGGATCAGCTAACTTTTCATTAGGTACCCAGTTATCTGGATTGATTGCGCCACTTTCCACATCATCTGCAGTACGATGGTTATGCTTGAATCCCATAATTTGATATCCGAAGTCTGGTTGTTCAATAATCTCAATATTACCTAATGCAGAAATCATGTCATAGTCGGCTGGTTGGATTCCATTTGGATCTGCAATGAAATCCACCTCACCAGATTCAAGTAGTCCTGACATGACAGATTGGGCAACAACCTTCCAGACAATTTTGTCCAGATATGCAGCGCCTTGCCAGTAATCATCATGACGTTCTAACACATATTGTTCTCGTTCTACCATTTCAGTGAACTTAAATGGTCCCGTACCGATTACTTTTCCAGGCTGTCTTGATTCCTCGGCCTCAGGCATTTCTGCTACAGGAATATCGGCAAAAATATGCTCCGGAATAATGGTGAAGCTAGCATAATAGAGTGGGTTAATATTTGGCTCTGCAAATTTGAATTTAACCGTGTAGTCATCAACTGCTTCTACACCTTGGAATTCGTCCGTTTCACCATTTACGTATTCCTCATAACCTAATAGCGGTTGAACATATGCGGTACGAATACCACCTGCTTCAACATAATCTGGATGGGCAATCGATTTATACGTGAATACTACATCATCTGCAGTAAAATCTTCACCATCGTGCCATTTAACGCCTTCTTCCAAATACATCGTCAGTTCTGTTTGATCCTCATTTGTTTCCCATTCTTTTGCTAAACCAGGAATGAATTCTAGGCTTTCATTCTGTCCGACTAGACTTTCATGTGTGAAGGATAAGATATTCGCTTCATAAGCTTCTTCGTAGAATATCGGGTTAAACATCCCAGCTGGTGCTGAATACATAGCACCCGTTAGTGTTCCGCCTGACTTTGGTTCCTCATCAGCGTTCTCATCTTCTTTCTTTCCGTCATTGCCTTTGTTTTCTTCTTCTACTCCTGGCTCATCCTCTGATTCTTTGTCATCTCCACAGGCCGCTAGTACGAGACCTAGCACAACTAACAAGGCAATTGCTAACAAACCATACTTGTTTTTGAACAAATTATTTTCCCCCTTTTTATTCGTAAAACAGGTAATGCCCTACAACAACCTAACTGTTGGATAATCACCTCCAAATGATGTAGATTTAAGTATATAAATGACAAGCTACATAATGCTCATCATCTCCAACCATCGTTAGTTCTGGTCTGTCTACTGAACAACGTTCATGGGCCATAGGACATCTAGTGCGGAAAGGACAACCAGATGGAGGACTGACCGGGCTAGGAAGATCCCCAGTAATACGTACTTTTTCTCTCTTCGTACCTGTTTCCTCCGTTTCAATAACGGGGATAGAGGCCAATAATCCCTGTGTATATGGGTGTAAAGCATTATCATATAAAGCTTTCTTTGGTGCTATCTCCACAATGCGTCCAAGGTACATAACGGCTATACGATCACTTATATGCTTTACAACACTTAAATCATGGGCAATAAATAAATAGGTTAAGGAAAGATCATCCTGAAGATCCTTCATTAAATTGAGCACTTGTGCTTGAATGGATACATCAAGAGCAGATACTGGCTCATCACAAATGACAAACTGTGGATGTATAATCAATGCACGTGCAATACTAATCCGCTGCCGTTGCCCCCCTGAGAATTCATGTGGATACTTCATTCTGTCATCTGCTCTTAGGCCAACCTTTTCCATGATTTCAATTGCCTTATGTTTACGTTCCTGCTTGGACAGTGAAGTTTGAACAACTAATGGTTCCTCAATTAGCTCCGCCACACTCATTTTTGAATTAAGTGAACCAAATGGATCCTGGAAAACCATTTGCATATCTCGCCTATAGGGTCTGACTTCTCTCTGTTTGAGCTTGGAAATTTCGTTGCCATTAAAATAGATTTCTCCTTCCGTAGGATCCATCAGCTTAAGAATTACTCTTCCTAATGTTGATTTGCCAGAACCAGATTCACCAACAATTCCTAATGTCTCTCCTTTATAGACGGAAAAAGAAACGTCATCTACAGCTTTTAAATGACCGATGGTTCGCCTGAAAATCCCTCCTTTGATTGGAAAGTATTTTTTTATATGATGAACGTCTAGGAGTGCTTCTTTGGTTGCGGCTTGAGGTAACGTTGTTGTCATTCTATTTCCTCCTTTTCATGAAGATAGCAGCGGACAGTGTGACTGGTATTCACTTGGTATAATTCTGGGTTTGCTTCTTTACATTTTTCCATGGCTAATGGGCATCGATCATAGAAGCGACATCCATTTGGAAGGGCATATGCTGGAGGAACAGTTCCCTTGATAGTCCCTAGACGGTCAACATCTTCCTTAAGATTTGGTAAGCTTTCCAATAGTCCTTTTGTATATGGATGCTTTGTAGTACGGAGTAATTGTTTGGTTGGGGCTTCTTCTACGACTTGGCCGCCGTACATGACGACGACACGATCAGCATATTCGGAGACGATTCCTAGATCATGTGTTATTAGGAGCAAGGCCATATGATATCTTTCTTTCATTTCCACCATTAGGTCTAGAATTTGGGCTTGGATCGTAACATCCAGTGCGGTAGTAGGTTCATCAGCAATTAAAAGCTTTGGATTACAAGAAATGGCCATTGCTATCATGACGCGCTGACGCATCCCCCCTGATAATTGGTGGGGATAATCGTTTACTACGTCTTCTGCCCTAGATATGCCAACGATTTTTAATAGATTAATAGCTTCAATTTGTGCTTGCTTTTTATCTAACTTTCGATGTTTGCGAATCATCTCTGTAATTTGATTACCAACCGTATAAACAGGGTTTAATGCAGTCATTGGCTCCTGGAAAACCATTGCAATTTCATTACCTCTTAGCTTTGTCATCTGTTTGGATGATAGGCTAGATATAACTTTTTCTTCTAAGTGGATACTGCCCTCTACAATTTTTCCTGGTTTTTCAATCAATTTCATGATGGATAGGGCAGTAATGCTTTTTCCGCTACCTGATTCACCTACTATTGCGACCGTTTCGCCAGGTGACACGGTGAAGGAAACACCATCAACAGCTTTAGCTATTCTATTTTGCTCTAAGTAAAAGTATGTCTTTAGGTCATGAACAGATAGAAGCGGTACTTGATTCATTGGAGCCACTCCTTTTCATTAGCATTTGGCTAAGTTATCATTTCGTAACATAGTATGATAGGTCGTTTTATATTATTACTATTTTTGGATAAAGTGGCATGTGTTTCATAATTACTATGAGAATAGGCTTGTAATGTAGAGTTTTAATTTATATATGATACACTGAAGAAAACAGGAAAATCTGAGGTGAGGGATATGGATCTTCGTAAATATGTTCAAATTGACGCAACTGAAATGGCAAATTTAGTTCGTAAGAAAGAAGTTACTCCTAAGGAACTAGTCGCCTTGAGCTTAGAGCAACTAGAACGGGTAAACCCTAAACTGAATGCCGTTATACATGATAGGAAAGAAAAGGCATTACAGGAAGCGGAGAATATGAAGGTTGATGATACTGGCTTTGCTGGAGTACCTTTTTTACTTAAAAACATCTCTCAGCGCTTAAAAGGTGAGCCGATAACATCTGGTTCTAGATTACTACGTGCTAACTTTGCTAATGAGAGCTCTAATCTTGTTGAGAAGCTACAAAAAACCGGATTTATTTTTCTAGGACATACCAATACACCAGAGTTTGGCTTGAAAAACATTTCAGAGCCTGTCCTATATGGTCCATCGAGAAATCCATGGAATCCTGATTATTCGCCAGGTGGTTCGAGTGGGGGGACAGCTGCTGCAATAGCTGCAGGAGTCGTTCCGATGGCTGGTGCAAGTGATGGTGGAGGATCTATTCGTATTCCAGCTTCCTTTAGTGGTCTATTTGGCTTAAAGCCAACTAGAGGAAGGACGCCAGTAGGACCTGGGGCAGGGCGACAGTGGCAAGGCGCGTCCATTGATTTTGCTTTGTCTAGAACAGTTCGTGACAGTGCCCAATTACTTGATATTTTGCAGGTAGTTCAGCCAGAGGCGGCATTTCAAACACCACTCTTCCCAGGCAAGTTTCATGAGGCTATGAAGAAGCCATTTGATAAACCATTAAAAATAGCTTTTACAACCGAATCACCTGTTGGAACACCGGTTTCCGAGGATGCTAAAAAAGCGGTTCGCCAGATAGTAATGTGGTTGGAAGCGGAAGGTCACCATGTAGAGGAAAAGAATAATGGTGTAGATGGAATTCAATTGATGCGAAACTATTACCTCATGAATAGTGGGGAAATGGCATCACTAGTGCATGAATTAGAAGAAGCTTTTGGACGGGAGCTAACAGCTGAGGATATGGAAATCGAAACATGGCTACTTAATGTCGCAGGTAAATCCGTAACAGCTGCTGAATTTTCCGCAAGCCTTGCTTCTTGGGATGTGGCAGCAGCACAGATGGCTGATTTACACCGTGAATATGATTTTTATATCACTCCAGCTACAGCTTTCACTGCTCCGAAAGTAGGAGAGCTTACCCATTCAGAAGCATCACAAGCTGATCTTCGAGAAAGAGTAGAGAAGCTAGATAAGAGTGGACAGCAGGAGCTAATCTATGAAATGTTTTTACCTAGCTTAACGTATACGCCATTTACACAGCTTGCTAATTTAACAGGGCAGCCTGCAATCTCACTACCAGTTTATATCTCTGAGGAAGGGCTACCTTTAGGTGTACAAGTGATGGCTTCCAAGGGAGAAGAACACCGCTTATTGCAACTTGCTTATCAGGTGGAACAAACATCCCTATGGATTGATATGATGAAGAATCCGTTTTTAGAAGAGGTATTAAAGAGCGGACAAGCACCGAGAACGTAATAAGAAGAATAAAGATGTAGCTAAATTTATTTCTAATAAGGGATACCATTAGGTATCCCTTATTAGTTTTTCGATTTGATTAAGTTTACTTATTAGGGCAGAAGTACCAGGGCTTATATTATGGTAAAATAACGTTAGAAAATTAAGAGGCGGGGTGGTAAGATGATGCAATATCGTAAGGCAGATATAAATGATATTCCTCAACTAATAGAGTTGAGAAAAAAGCAACTGATTGATGAGGGAATTGAACCTAGTGTTGATATTGATAAGGAGCTCCATGAATTTTTTACTAATAAACTTAGCGATGGTTCCTTCATACAATGGTTAGGAAGATAAAGGAAAAATTATCGCTTGTGGTGCAGTGATTTTTTATGATTTTCCTCCATCTTATACTAACAAAAATGGAAAAAGGTTATATCACCAATATGTTTACCGAAGAAAAATACCGTGGACAAGGTATTGCGACATACTTGTTGAAGAAATTAGTTGTTGAGGCGGGGAAGTCAGGGGTATCCAAATTATGGCTAGGAGCATCAGAAATGGGCAAACCGGTATATAAGAAGTTTGGTTTCAAAGAAACGGATGAATGGTTAGAATTGAATATTTAACCAATTATGAAAGCACCTTTTCTATTAAACTTACTTATAGTAAGTGTTGTAACCGATAAATTTATCCAAAAAACGTTTGTGATACTTGTTTAATGACGATAATGTACGGTAAGTACTCTTTCCTAACGGAATAATTTCTAGTATAGTTAAGAGGTACAGTAATCTATGCAGAGGGGCGTAAGGAGATGCAGGAGACAATCACATATAATGAAAAAATAGCAAAAGTAATCGAGAATATTAATAGAGTAATGATTGGAAAAGAAGAAGTTGCAACCTTGAGTTTAGTAGCTTTACTAGCGGAAGGCCATGTTTTACTAGAGGATGTTCCAGGAGTCGGTAAAACAATGCTCGTCCGTACACTCGCAAAATCACTAGATTGTGATTTTAAAAGAATCCAATTCACCCCAGATTTATTACCTTCTGATGTAACTGGTATTTCCATTTATAATCCGAAAGAAATGGAATTTGAGTTTCGTGGAGGGCCAATACTCGGAAATATCGTTTTAGCGGATGAAATCAACCGTACTTCACCGAAAACACAGTCAGCACTACTGGAAGGTATGGAAGAAAAGAGTGTGACAGTTGACGGAAGAACCCTATCATTGGCGAAACCATTTTTTGTAATGGCAACTCAGAATCCAATCGAGTACGAAGGAACCTATCCACTACCTGAAGCTCAACTAGACCGTTTTCTTTTAAAGCTTACCATGGGTTATCCATCACTTGAAGACGAATTGGAAATGCTTGAAAGAACATCTAAAGAACACCCCATAGAATCAATCTCACCTGTTATGACCAAAGAAGAATTAGTATCTATTCAAGAAGAAGTTCGAAATGTATATATCGAAAAAAATGTTCAGCAATATATTATCAATCTAGTACGTGAGACAAGAAATCATGAATCTATATTTTTAGGTGTTAGTCCGCGTGGATCCATCGCATTGATGAAAGCTGCTAAAGCATATGCATTTATTAAAGGACGCGACTTTGTATTACCGGATGATGTGAAGTATTTAGCATCATTTGTCTTAACACACAGGTTAATTCTTACCTCTGAAGCAAAGTATGACGGCAAAACAGCAAGACAGATAGTGGAGCAAATAGTCAAACAAACATTTGTACCAATTCGAAGGGAATTTTAAGTAATGACGGGAACGTTCCGTTTTGTACGTAGTGTTATTCTCATCTTTATTATTTTTGCCGTGCTTTATGCTTATGCAATGTTTCAAGGAGGATTTACCAGTTGGTTCTTGTTTTATAGTTTTCTACCAATCTTCCTCTATTTAATCGGCTTATCGTTCTATCCAATTTCAAAATGGAAGATTGAACGAAAAATGTCCAAGCATGTGGTAGCAACGGGGGAAGGGGTTAGTGTTTCCATTCGAGTAGATCGGAAGCTCCCTTTTCCAATTTACTACTGTATTTTGGAGGAGTTAATTCCGGAGACGTTAAATCGTATAGACACTCGACATGCGAAATACCAGTATTTAGAGCAACCAAATAAATTATATCAAGCTCGAAGTGTGAAGAAGATTGTGTTTCCATGGTTTAAACGCCACTTTGAAGTTACCTATGATCTTGAACAGTTGCCTAGAGGGAATCATACTCTACCTGCTATTCGGGTGAAGACGGGTGATATCTTTGGGCTTGTCAAAAAAGTGCACATTTATCAAGTGAGAAATGAAGTAGTTGTTTATCCAGTAGAACGTCGTGTACACATGGTGGAGAAGATGAATAGCTATGAGCAGGGTTCCATATCTTCATTCGCAATGAATTTGAAGAATACTAATGTTGCTACTGGAGTACGTGAATATATGCCAGGGGATAGATTTTCTTGGATAGATTGGAAACAAACTGCGAAAATCAATCATGTCATGACGAAAGAGTTTGAGCAAGAAAAGAGCACGGACACATTAATTATTCTGGATAATTGCTACTATGAGGGAATGAACCTATTAGCATATGAAGCGTCTATTGAAATGAGTATATCGCTAATGGATAATATTCGTAAGCAAGCTTCACAAGTTGGTTTTCTCTCTATTGGTGAAAGTACCGTTTCATTTCCAGTGAAACATGACCCGGCTAAGATGGAATGGATTCGTAAGCATCTAACGGATGTATATCCAAGTACGAAGTATCAGTTTCCACGCAAGCTAAAAGATGAAATGCTGAAAATGACCAATAGCTTTTATCTTGTAATCGTCACAACACATCTTAGTGAGGAGCTTAGAGAAACACTCCAACATGTTCGGGTACGAGGTAAAAAACTTCTAATTATATTTATTCAAGCAGAAAGTCGTATTTCACCAATGGAGCATAGTGTCATGCTGGAGCTCCGTAATGCAGGAATACCAGTGTGCTTATTAACCGAAAAAGAGCTAGTAACAGACCGTATAGAGGTGAATGCTATATGAATAATGTAAATCAACAAAAAATACCATTTATCTTTACTTCTATTCTATATATTTCTGGTCTGGTGCTATTTTTAGAATGGCTCTATCCTGTTAAGCAAATAACGGACACAGAATACATTGGCATCTTTGTTATTTATGCTATATTCTGTTTCTTTATTAGTATCCTACAAGTGAAATGGTGGCTATCCTTTCTTTTGAAAGGGTTTGGTGTATATTTTATTTTGAATGGAGTCTTTTCAAGTTATAACTTTTGGAGTCCCATGTGGTTCCAAGAGTTGTATGCAAATTTTTTTTACAACGTAGAAGCGTTACTAGCGAGACAGTGGTTTGAGCTTACGAACATGTTTCGTACATTTTTATTCTTAATTATTATTTGGCTAATGAGCTATTTAATTTTTTATTGGTTTGTGCAAGTGAAACGAATCATGATTTTTAGCGTACTAACGTTTATCTATATCACATTGTTAGATACGTTTACAGTTTACAATGCAGAATGGGCTATATTTCGGACGTTTGTCATTGCGTTTATTGCATTAGGTATTGCAAATGTATTAAAAGAAGTACAAAGCGAAAACATCCCGGCATACCGATTAAAAACGAGACCGCTTTGGATGATTCCTCTAATCTTCATTGTATTGTTTTCATCAATAGTTGGGTATGCTGCTCCTAAGCTAGAGCCACAATGGCCAGATCCAGTTCCATTTATTGAAAGTGCAATAAATGGAACTGGCATCGGTGGAGGTGGGACCATTCAAAAGGTTGGTTATGGGGATAATGATTCTAGATTAGGTGGTTCTTTCGTTCAAGACTATACACCTGTTTTTACTGCCTTTATGAAAGAAGAAAATTACTTTCGAGTTGAATCGAAAGACTATTATACCGGTAAGGGCTGGGTCAATTCTGAACAGGGTGAGTATGTAGAGCAGGTTGGTCGTGATATTACCTTCAGGACTTTCTCATCGACGATTGAGACAGAGCCTTTACATGTATCGCTAGATTTTGAAAAAACAGCTAATATACCGAAGCTTATTTATCCATATGGAGCTGATCATGTCGAGACTCCAAAAACTGGTGCAGCTTTCTGGTTAGACGAGCAAACAGGTGAAATAGCAACCAAAGTAGACAATAAAGATACCAGTCTAGAAACATATGAAATTTCCTATAATCGCCCGTCCTATCCACTTGATGACATGCGTGAAAGTGGCGTGACTTCAGATGAGGAGTTGTTGGATAGGTATACAAAACTGCCTAACTCCCTACCTAGCAGGGTAGCAGAGCTAGCGCAAGAGATTACAGTGAATCATCAAACACAATATGAGAAAGTTCGAGCAATTGAACGTTATTTTAGTGGGAATGGTTTTACCTATCAGATAGATGATGTAGCGGTACCATCTGATGAACAGGATTATGTGGATCAATTTTTATTTGAAACTAAAATTGGCTATTGTGATAATTTCTCCACATCGATGGTTGTCATGCTTCGTACATTGGATATCCCTGCTAGATGGGTAAAGGGCTTTACTAGTGGTGAAAAAATTGAAGATAATGTAGATGGCGAAGGAAATGACTTCTATCAAGTAACCAATGCCAATGCGCATTCATGGGTAGAAGTATATTTTGAAGGAATTGGCTGGGTTCCGTTTGAGCCTACGCAAGGATTTGATGCACCGAACGATTATGCGGTTGATACGGATAATCAAGATGATGTATTAGATGCACCTGAAGCAACTCCTGAAGCGCCAGAACAAGAACCACAAGTTCCGGAACAAGAAGCAAAAGATGTTTTTAGCCCAAGTAAGGAAGAAGAAAGTAAATTTGATTTTACATGGGTTCACGGAACGATAATTGTAGGTGTACTACTGATATTATTGGCCATTCTTTACTGGAAGAGAAATCGTCTCCGTACACATTTCATCGAAAGAAGAATGATGAATAAAAAGGATGCGGAAGCCTACCAGGATGCATACCACTTCATTCTTAAGCTTTTGAACCAAAAAGGCTTTCAAAAAGATCCAGACCAAACATTAAGAGAGTATGCTGTTCGAATAGATAACTGGTTTGGTACGGATGAAATGGGAAGATTAACAGCAAATTACGAACAACTAATCTACCAACAGAACGTTAACAATCCGATTAACGAAGAAGTTTCAAACTTATGGAAAAATTTAATTAAACGTATATTGGGTTGACGTAGGTTTCTATACACTAGTAAAATAGGTTTAACTTTTTTATACAATAGGAAAGATTAATACCTTTCCTAATAACGCCTATCATATATCCTCGATAATATGGTTCGAAAGTCTCTACCGGGGCACCGTAAATGCTCTGACTATGAAGGCGGAATATCTAGATGTTTAAACCTAGAATTCTGCCTTTTTCTATTTATCAGTGCTTTTTGGCATGGAATAGATGAAGAGGAATTCTAGGTTTTTTCTATACTCGCTAGTTATATAGTGAAAAGACAACATAATTTTATTAAGGGAGAATGAGCCAATATGAATAACGAAATGATTCTAGTATTAGATTTTGGAAGTCAATACAATCAGTTAATCACGAGAAGAATCCGAGAATTTGGTGTGTATAGTGAGCTTCATTCACATAAAATTTCTGTAGACGAGATTAAAAGACTTAATCCTACAGGTATTATTCTTTCTGGTGGACCACATAGTGTCTATGATGAGAATAGTTTCCGCCCAGACCAAGGTATTTTTGACTTAGGAATACCTGTATTAGGAATATGTTATGGAATGCAATTAATGGCGTTACATTACGGTGGTAAGGTTGACAAATCTACGAATCGAGAATATGGCAAAGCAACTATCGCTTTACAAAATAATTCGGTTGTATTTAACGATACGCCGGAAGAGCAAACGGTTTGGATGAGTCATGGAGATAAGGTGGTGGAAGCTCCACAGAGCTTCACTGTTGATGCAACAAATCCTTCTACTCCAATTGCAGCTTTCAGTATGAAAGAAAAGAATATGTATGGGGTTCAGTTCCACCCGGAAGTTAGACATTCTGAATACGGCAACCAATTGCTTAAGAACTTTGTGTTTGATGTGTGTGGTGCCAAAGGTGATTGGACGATAGAGAATTTTATTGAGCAAGAAATTGCAGCTATTAGAAACAAAGTTGGGGAAAGAAAAGTGCTTTGTGCATTAAGTGGAGGTGTTGATTCCTCTGTTGTGGCAGCTTTGATTCACAAAGCAATCGGAGATCAATTAACTTGTATTTTTGTAGATCATGGTTTACTTCGTAAAAATGAAGCGGATGACGTGATGAAGGTATTCGCAAATGATTTTGACATGAATGTTATTAAAGTCGATGCCTCTGAAAGGTTCTTAATGAAACTTAAGGGTGTTGATGATCCGGAGAAGAAGCGTAAAATTATTGGGAATGAATTTATTTATGTTTTTGACGATGAAGCTTCTAAATTGAAGGATGTTGATTTCCTTGCTCAAGGTACACTTTACACCGATATTATCGAAAGTGGAACTGACACAGCACAAACGATAAAATCCCATCATAATGTTGGTGGACTACCAGAAGATATGCAATTTGAATTGATTGAGCCGTTGAATACTTTATTTAAAGATGAAGTTCGTGAGCTTGGTACCCAATTAGGCTTGCCAGACAGAATCGTTTGGCGCCAACCATTTCCAGGTCCAGGGCTTGCAATTCGTGTTCTGGGAGAAGTAACAGAAGAGAAGCTTGAGATTGTTCGCGAATCGGATGCAATTTTACGAGAAGAAATTGCAAAGGCCGGTCTAGAACGTGATATTTGGCAATACTTCACGGTTCTTCCGAATATCCGTAGTGTTGGGGTGATGGGTGATGCCAGGACATATGATTATACAATTGGTATTCGTGCTGTGACTTCGATTGATGGTATGACCTCGGATTGGGCGCGTATTCCATTTGATGTATTAGAAAAGGTATCTACTCGTATCGTGAATGAAGTGGCACATATTAACCGTGTTGTGTATGACATTACAAGTAAGCCACCTGCAACAATCGAATGGGAGTAGTAGAAGGAGAGCTGAAACCCCTTTGTTTATAAGGGTTTCGGCTCTTTACTCTATTTTCATTGCATTGTTATTGCATTATTTGTTTCTAAGTCCTTACGCAAATATTGAACTGTGAATTGATTTTTGGGAGAAGTATCTTTATTTTCAGTTGCAGTTTGATAAGACAATATACCTTTTAGTTTATGAGCGACCTCAAAATTACTGTTTGGATACAAATGTCCATAGGTGCCGAGTGTCGTTTCAATATCTTCATGTCCTAGGCGATCTTTAATAATTAATGGGTTTTCTCCCATACTAATAAGCAGAGAAGCGTGAGAATGTCTTAAAGCATGTAATCTTATTCGATGAACCCCAGCCTTTTTTGAATAACGTGTAATGGCATTTGCTAACGTATGCTTTTGTGTAGGGATACCATTATAGCTCATCACAAAATTGGTTTGGACGATAGATTGCTGCTTTTCCTTCCATTCGTGGAGTAACATTAATGTATCTTCATCTAATGCAATATGACGAACACTAGCTTTTGTTTTTGGTTCTACAAAAGAATAGTTATCTAAATTTTTATAGTAAAGTGTTTTATCGATTGATAACAAACCTTTGTCAAAGTCAATATCTTCCCATTGAATCGCAGTGGCTTCTCCAATTCGCATGCCTGTCATAAACAAAAACCACAATGAAATAAATAAAAAATGTTGATAGTAGTCTTCCTTATAAAAAAGGGAGATGACTTTTTCAAATTCTTCTTTTGTCCAAAAATCTATTTTTGTCTTTGTCTTTTTTACATTTCCAACAATTTTCGATGGATTACTTTCGGTTAAACCTAAAACAACAGCTCGATCCATTGCCATGGAAAACAACCCTTGAACATTTCTAATATAAGAAGAACGATACTTCTTTTTAGATAATGCTAATTGCCATTTTTGAACATGAATTGGGGTAATTTCTGATGTGATTAAGTTATCAAAAAAAGTGAAATGTTTTCTTACAGTCGGTAATCGATTATCGTACGTTCTTCCTTTTACTTGTGTTTTATACCAAGGTAAGAAAATATCTTCAATAAACTGTCGAAATAAAATGTCCTCTTGTTTTTCTTCTAATGCGTCTGACTTTGTTAGTAGTAATCTTGAATATTCTTCCCTTGCTTCTTTTTTAGTCTTAAAACCGCTACGGTACTTCTGGATTTGCTTACCAGTGATGGGATGATAGCCTAAATTTGCCCTAAAATAATAAGTTCCGTTCTTTGCCTTTTTGATGATATCTTTAGTCATGATTTCACTCCTTACGCAATTAGTGCAAGAAGTACAAATCACACGTCTAAAGTTATCCCTAATACTTCCTCTACAGCTTCTTTAGGAACACGATCCAACTTTTTAGATTGATAATACGTGTGGCCCTTTGAAATCATTAGTTTTTTGCATTCTCTAATGATATCAGCTGAATAAGAAGGACCATAACCTAGTGCTATCAAGTCTTTTTTAGTGACTGTGACCATATAAACTCCTTTCCATAGACTAGGATATGCTATTTGATATCTGTCTATTATTATATCGCGTCTATACAACTAATTCTAATACGTTGCGTGAATTTGGCTCTTGCACTAAAATAAAAGGTTTTTTGTCATAACTGGAAGGTTAGTCTTAAATTAAAATATAAAAAATCAGACGGCTGTTGATACAGCTCCACGGGAATTTCACCCCTGCAAGTATTTCTTCCAGCCCTACTCATAGCTTGCGACGCTTTGAACGCTCGAACCATGACGGTAGGGGAGTATCATTATCCATACTGATGGGTTATCGCCAGCAATCCACCACGATTGCACTAGATTCGTAGATGACCGCTCGTTCCTTTTGGAAGTCATGGCGCATGAATCAGGTGGCTCGTCATCAGTAGAACGTATCTGATTTTTTGTTTATACTGCACGGCGTTATCTTCCGTGCTTTCTTTGTCAAAGAACACAATATATGGTTAACGAAAGGGAAAACCTACCATTATTGATTCAAATCTTGAAAGCTAAAACCGACTGCATAAGCTTCGCTCGTAAGCGTTCGCGTGTATCTTCATCGATGCCCCAATAAGTGTTTCCATGTTCATTACGGAGCTTACGCATGGACAGGCTTGTCATGTAGCTTCCATAATGCAAAACAACTACTTTCATTGCTTCTGGCTCACCCTTATTTGCAGCTAAAATAATTGGGTACGGCAATAAACCACGCTCATTGTTTTCAACATTAGAATTAATCATCCCATTCATCTGCATGTTCCTCCAAAAATCGTTTTAACCTTTTGAAAGAGCTTGTCCGCCTATACTGAACGGTACTGCGTGGAATATCGAGTAATTCAGCTATTTCTACATCCGACTTATCAAAAAAGTAGTATAGTAGGACGGCCTTACGCTTTTCTTTTGGCAAAGTATGCAACGCCTCAGCAAGTAATTTCGGAGTTATTTTCTTTCCAGCCACTTGAAAACTTTGTCCTTCTTCTCCTTCATATTGCTTATCTAAGGTAAAAGTTGATTTTCTTCTTGTGGGGTGAGGTCAGAAAACGTCAGCTCCTTTGCCTGTTGTTGTCGCCTTTCGTTGTAAATATTGATTGCTTCATTCTTCAATACTCGTTTACAAAAGGCATTAAATGCACAGCGAACTTGCCACTCGGTACGATCTGGTTCGATCATGCATTTCCTCTCCCTTCGCAACTGCAAAGGTGGGTGATGATTTCCCCTTTCATAACCTTCAACAAGTTTTTTTATGAAATGCCAAAAATAAGAGCAATATTTTAAGAAAAATATTTATTAAATACAAAAAAGCCCAACTGAACATAAGCCAGGTGGGAGTACGAATTTATACATATTATTAAATGGAAAATTCTATTTAAAAAGTTGAAAGCCTTAGTTTAAGAAGAGAATAAATTACGACAAAACAAAAAGTAAAAGTAGTATATGAGATAAGGCACGATTATCCTGTGAAGGCACTACTCAAAATTGCCGGTATTCCAAGTCACACTTATTTAAAATTAATACTTTTAAGCGCCCAGATAAAGATTCAAAGTGGAAAAGGCTCATTAGTTCTATTTTTGAGAAGCATAAGGGCAGATATGGTTATCGTCGTATCCTCTTTTTTTCTTTAAAACTCACCATCCCTAAAGAATCTTTGACACAAAGGGAATCTGCCTAATTATATAACCTAACAAGAAGCAAAGTGGTATCGTGATCAGAATCGTAGCTAGAAATATGAAGGATGGTGGAAAGTGGATGACTTTCAATCCAGCCATAACAATAGCGATAATCGGTATATGAATGATATAAATCACGAAGGAATGGGCTGACAAGAAGCTCCAACCTTTTCCTTGATGAAAAACTCTTTTGCGAAAGAATATGATTAATCCGAGAATGACGCCAACACAAAATAGAGCTTCCCACAGAGAATAAACCAAAGATGTCCAGTTCCAGCCGCCAGAAAACTGTAATCCGTCTACCCCAAATATCAAGACTAAGGGAAGGAGAAGAATCGATGCTCCAATTGCAATTCCAAAACCCGCCCTCCCCATAGAATCAGGTGTATTTCGAAACCAATTGCGTTGATAAGCGATGATGCCCAAAATGAATAGCCCAACATATTGTGGGAGATCATAGCCGCTTGCTGTAAATAGTCCAACGAATGCTCGAACCTTGGGAGATCCGCCTGGCAAGTCGAGAGCAGGGACCCACAGTCTTATGATGAAATACGATACTGCTAATATCATGACAAAGATGGCAAGCATTGTGTAGGTGGGTGGCTTACTCTGACGAACTACTGATAGCTTATTTTTACTCATAAACTTCGCCCAAACTGCGTATAAACAAACGAATACGAAAAGTAGCTCGACGTACCACATAGGCCCGTAAGTTAAATGTGAAAAATAGGTTTGCCATGTAAATGGCTCTTGGTTAAGTATATAGGCTTCAATTGCTTGAGCTTGGCTAAGAATGAAAATATAGAAGATAAATGGGATTAGGAATCGGACAGATCTATCTTTGATAAACCGAGTTGCCCCATTTCTTTCAAAAGATGAAGGGACAAAGTAACCAGAAATAAGAAAAAATGTCCCATAAAGAAAGTCTGATTAAAAGCAAGGAATAGAAGGCCCATTACAACCCCAATAGACCCTTGTGTTAATACATCGTTATAGATGGAAAAGTACACCAAATGATGTAGCACAACCAACACTGTAAGAGCTCCTCTTAGGTTATCAATAAAGTATAATCGTTCTTCCTTTTGGGAAGACGAGCTCCCTATATGTCTTGAATTCATAATAATTCTTATGTTCCTCTCTATAAATATTTAAAAATATATTTCAACGGAGTATCCGCCAAACTGGACGGCTATGTATAAACCGTCCAATTTGCTCTATATTTAATTTTCTCTTTTAGTTGATCTGTCTATTTTCCAAGAGGCTAAACCTATGATCCCACCAACTATAATAAAAATAATGTCCATAACAATTTCAAATCCCTGAAACGCATTAATATAATTTACCAAAAACCAACTTTTTCCACCATTAGTCAAATGATTGATTAATCCGCCTACTCCCTGTATAACAAAAAGTAGACCAAGTCCACTGATTATTTCTTTCATGATGAACACCTCATTAATAATTTTTTAATTTAATATGCCTCTAAGACCGATATTGAAAAAAACCGCACCTACTACTCCTATCGCTACCAAGAGTGAGGAAATCGGAGCTTCATTTAATTTTGATTTAATTTTATTTAGAAATTGTTGCAGTCTCTCTTTAAATATAATATTAACCCCTAACAAAAGAAGAGAAGGAAGCACCATTACAAGATTGTAGCCAATTATAATAAAGATAGAAGAGGAAGACTCAATTGTTAGGTGATTCATTAACAAAATGGAATAAAAGTAAGGCAATGCAGTTACAAATTCAATTAGAAAAACAATGATACCTAATATGATCATCCCTTTCATCGTTGTTTTTTGAGGTATAAATGAAATTAAACGTTTTTTTGTAGTATCATTTGGTTTACAGAAGCTAATTAGAACAATAACTGCTCCAAAAAGGAGATAAAACCAATTGATAAAGTCAAATTCAGATAATTTTCCAATTCCTTTCAATAGTGAATCTCCACCAAAGTATAGTAATAAGCCCACTACGAAGTAGCCAAACTGCGTAATAAATAAAAAAACAAGCAAGCGAGATGATAATTGATCAGGCTGTGTCAATAATAAATAAGCTGTTACAGCAAGTACACCAGGACTTAATATATCAATTAATGCGCAAATAGAAATAATTAGCAAAGCTATCGATGTGTCTATTGATGAAGAAGGCATCAATGCTTCAATACTTTCGATCAAATATAGAGTCCCTCCTTTTTATATGTTATAATTTAAATAGCACAGTGTGTTAAAATTATAATAACACACTGTGTTAATAAAAGGAAGTGATTTTTTATGCCAAGGATTGTTAATCATGAAAAAAAGAGGAAGTCAATTGCTGAAGCCGCTTGGAATATAATTAAGAAAGAGGGAACAGAAAAAGCCTCCATAAGAAGAGTTGCGATTGAAGCAGGCATGTCTGCTGGAGCGTTAAGACATTACTTTTCAACTAAGGATGAAATGTTATTATTTATCATGGATTACTATCTGGAAGAAGGTAAAAAACGATCTCAAAGTAAAAGTTGGTCAGAAAATCCATTGCAAGCTGTCGAAGAGGTTTTATTGGAGCTTGTACCAATTGATGAAGAAAAGAAAATCGAAACGAGTGTTTGGTGGATTCTTGCACTTCAGTCACTTACAAGTGATACATTAAAAGAAAAGAAAGATGAAATGACTAACGGTACATATGAATTAGCAAATTCAATGATTGAGATATTAGTCCTAAAAGGGATTTTATCTGATTCAACTAATGTAAAATTAGAAAAAAGTAGGCTAGCGGCATTAATTGATGGATTGTCCATTCATGCTCTGTTAAGACCTGATGTCTACTCTCCAGAAAAGGTGAAGGAAGTAATCCGTTATCATTTAGAAACACTCTGTAATGAAAGTCAATTGAATTGATTTTGCAACCGTTAATCTTCATTTGTTTGCCGATTACATACAGTGATGGCATTGGCGTCAATATTCTTTGATGAGCCATTTACAATAACTATAGATTATTTTATACTTCTCTTTACTTTTGGAATTGCTCTACAGCTATATAAAAAGTATACAGGAACATTATGGATGAGCATTATCTACCATATTGTTTATCTTGAAGTGGCTAGATATATTTCCATGGGTGGTATGTTGAAAAGTGCGGTACGTTTGAATGCTATTGGAGGGAGATTTAATTGACTTTGATGCACGATAATTTAAAATCTAAAAATGAAGAAAAACTGCAAGAAGTAATGGTTGGAGAGCTAAAATCTCACAATGCACAAATTACGCTCCTTGACTATGATCCGAAATGGCCGAAGTTATTTGACCGAGAGGCTAAAAGAATTTATTCCATACTTGGTAAAAAGTACTTCAATTGGAGCACGTTGGATCAACTTCAGTGCCAGGTTTATGTGCTAAGCCAATTATTGATATTCTATTGGTTGTGAAGGATTCTGCTGACGAAAGTGCTTATGTTCCTGACTTGGAGGAAGCCGGCTACACTTTACGTATTCGAGAACCAGATTGGTTTCAACACCGACTTTTTAAAGGCCCCGATACAGATATTAATTTACACGTATTTAGTAAAGGCTCATCTGAGATAGACCGAATGTTGCGGTTTCGCAATTGGCTAAGAATTAACCATTCCGATCGAGATAAGTATGCAAACGTAAAGCGTAACTTAGCTCACCGTAAATGGAAACACGTCCAAGACTATGCGGATGCAAAAGGTTCAATAGTACAGGAAATTATGGAGAGAGCAAATGTGGTCGATGAGAAGAAGGGTTGAAACTTACAAATTCCTTTTATAAGGGTGAAGGTATTTAATAATATTACTTATCAGTAAGATAAGTTTGTAAAATAAAAAGTCCTGTTATCACGTCATAACAGGCAACTTGATTTTTCTACACTTATTAAGAAAATGGAAAAGGGTTAATTATAAGTCCTTTTCTACCAAATAATCCGAATACCCTAAAAAATAAGGATTTAAATGACATTGTTGATCGAAATTTTATTTCAAGCCAACAATAATGGTGCTTTTTAGAATAAATTAAAGGTAGTGATTGCTATGGTTGTTTTTCAAACCTACCACCCCCCGCCTCCCTTGTCGAATTTTATAAATATTTTTTGGTATTACAAAAGTTATAAGCCGCCTCATGAAATGGAACGCGTCCTTCCAGACGGCTCTATGGAATTAGTTATCAATCTAGAAGAGGACTTGATAAAGGTATACGATCAAAAGAATCAGGACCGATTCAAAAGTTTTCGTGGGAGCGTGATTTCTGGACCGCATTCAGATTTTACTGTTATCGACACAGCATGTCAAGCTTCCACAATAGGGATTCACTTTAAGCCAGGTGGTGCTTTTCCATTTCTTAATATATCAGCCAATGAATTATATAATAGGCACGTATCTCTAGAAACACTTTGGGGGGCAAAAGCGGTCGAAATGCGAGATCAGCTTCTTGAAGTTGAAATGCCAGCTGCCAAATTTAGAGTTCTTGAACATTACTTATTGGAGATGATAAATCAAGCCTCGGCTCTTCATCCAGCAGTTGTCTTCGCGTTAAAGAAATTTCAGGATTTCCCTTATCAGTTAAAAATTGCTGATGTGACTGATCAAATTAGTTTGAGTTCACGCCGTTTTATTCAGGTATTCAAGGAAGAAGTGGGAATGACACCCAAACAATTTTACCGCATCCAACGTTTTCAGAATGTACTTCAGCTCATTAATGATGGAGAGCAAATTGATTGGACAACATTTGCGTTAACTTGCGGTTATTATGATCAGGCCCATTTCATCCACGATTTTCATGCATTTTCTGGTCTTAGCCCAACAGTCTACCACATGAATCAAGAGAAACAACAAAATCACGTTCCACTTAAATAGGGTCATTTTTTTACAATACAATTCATTCCACCGTAATTTAGAATAAATTTGATGCAATCATTCCCAATATCTGACCTGTTTCTTTGGAATAATTGCATCCAAATTTAAATTCATTGGAGGAATATTTCATGACATCGAATACAAAAGGCATTCCAGCAGGATACCACACAGTGACACCGTACATGATTATCAAAGATGCAACAGCTGCCATTTCATTTTATAAAAAGGCATTTGGAGCTACTGAACAGATGCGTGTTACAGATAACAGCGGTAAAGTTCAGCATGCAGAAATCAAAATCGGTGATTCACCAATCATGATTGCTGATGAGTTTCCAGCATACCCGATTATGCAGAGCCCCCAGTCTCTTAAAGGAGCTGGGATGCATATTTTTCTCTATGTTGAGGACGCAGATGCACTTTTTGCACAAGCTATTGATGCAGGAGCAAAGGAACTGGAGCCCGTAGAAGATCATATTGAAGGCGATAGACGTGGAGGTGTAATGGATCCCTTTGGGCACATTTGGTGGATTGCAACACATATAAAGAATGTGCCGATTGAGGAAATACAATAGCACTTTGTAGGTTTTGTTAATCCTATTTGATGGGAATAAAACTACAACTTAATTTGAAGTGGGAATGCTGATTTAACAGCATTTAACCTTATATAAAACGGACATATTGATTAAAAATAGTATAGTTCCCTGCCAAAAACCCTGCCAATAAAAAATTTTGGCAGGGAACATTTTTAGTAGGAAAAATAGGGTATCGACTTATAAGAAATACAGCTTACTGTTTCTCGTGTTAATTTACTGACATAAAAATAAGATTCCCTTGGCCAGGAGAATCTTGCGGTATGAACGTACTTCATGAAAACTAGAAGTCTATATAAAAATTAGCTATATGACTCGTTTATTGAAAAAAATTTTAGAATATGTAAAGGTATCCTGTAAGGGGGATGAGAATTGATGGAGTTTATGTTTATGGTTGCTCGGTGGTCTCATGTTTTAGGGGGATTTTTGGCATTATGTGTGTTTTGGATTCCAATAGTTACGAAGAAAGGGAGAAAGACGCATCGACGTAGTGGTTGGGTATATGTGATTGCCATGAGCATTGTATCCATTTCAGCATTATATATGGGGATTTATCGCCTTGCTTGGGATCCGTCATTTCACGCAGAGGATGTTCCATTTTCTTGGTTTCTGATTTTTATTGCTATTTTAAGTGGAGGAGCAGCATGGTATGGCATACGAGTCCTTCGATATAAAAGACGCCGAAATACTCACAAGCATGTGATTGATTTGTTTTTTCCGATACTATTACTTACCTTTGGTATCGCAATTAGCATATACGGTTGGAAGATTGATTTTCCGTTATTGAAGTTTTTCCCTATTATAGGTGTGTTTTTGGGAGGAATCCAACTGCAATATTGGCTGTCTGCTCCAACCAGAAGATCTCATTGGATAGTGGAACATATAATAGGTATGCTATCATGCTGTATCGCAACCGTTACTGCATTTGCCGTCTTTGGTGCACCAAGACTTCTTCAAATTGAATCTGTCAGTTTAATTGTATGGGTCATTCCAATCCTTGTATTTGCTCCGCTTATTTTTGGATTTACCAACTATTATACTAACAAAATGGATGGAAAACGTTCTGCATCTTGAACGTGTGAAAAGAATACCAGCACTAATCAATGAATAAAATCTTTTATGTTCCTCGCGGAAAATAGGTGCGATTTTCCATATCTCATTTTTTAAAAAATAAGGTATGGGGAGAAACAAATGAATAATAATTAAGTTACCTATAAATTAGCAAATTCAATGAGTGAGATATTAGTTCTACAAGGAATTTTATCTGATTCAATTAATGTACAATTAGAGATAAGTAGGCTATCGGCATTAATTGATGGCTTGTTCATTCATGCCCTGTTAAGACCTGATGTTTACTCTCCAGAAAAGGTAAAAGAAGTAATCTGTTATCATTTAGAAACAATTATCTAGGTTACCTTGCCTACCTTATTCCCTTTAATAGGATCGCCAAATTATTGGCATTGGTCTACAGTATCCTGAAATTAGCTGAACCTCGCAGGCTACTTTTCGAAGATTTTTTAGAAACGAAAAACAAGAGGAAGAAAGATATTTTCCCCTCTTGTTTTATTTTCGAGACTTATTAGACAGCCCTTTGTGAGTGTTTTGTCAAAAATCATATTAAATGATCAAAGCTTTATTCTCTATTTTAATCTCTCTACCAATACATCTAAATTATTCCACGTTTGTGTGATTCCTTCCAACAATCCCATGTCCAAAACAGCTTGCAGGGAATCCGCTGAATCGAATTCAGAACGGCTGACCAATTTTGTTTGACTGCCTAAATCGATGAATTCCATCGTGACCTCTGGAGAAGGCATGGACTCATTGATATTGCCTTCTGCATCCGAAAAATAATCGTTATAAACAATCTTTTCTGGCTCAATAATGTCTTTATAAATGGTTTTGTTCCAAGATTCCATTCCATATTCTTCTTGATTCTTATCAACACATTTCATGCAATAGTGCCATACGCCTCCTGGGCGAAAGTCCATGTTGCAAACGGGCAGTTCCCAACCATCCGTACTCCACCAGCGCTTTAAATGCTCTGGTTCCTTAAATAGTTGAAATAGTTGATCACGTGGCATATCATAAACTCGTTCTAAAACAAGAAACCTTTCATTCTCTACTCTTGAAACCATTTTGTTATTTGGCATAATTTTTCCTCCTTATTTTTCACTTGTTCCTTTTTTGTTTGTTTTGCAATTCTTGGACATAGTCGTCCAAGTTGTCGAGTTTCCTTTCCATATCCTTTTGAAAGGAAGTCGCCCAATATTCTATTACTCGGAAGGGCTCAGACCGTAGCTTGTAATATCGACGATTAGCTTCTGGCTTCACTTCTACAATTCCATTGTCACTCAGCACTTTTAAATGCTTTGAAACATGCGGCTGGCTCAATTCCAACCGATTAGCAATATTGGGATTTTATGGGTATATATACAGGATAAAAATCAAGAAAAGCAAGCCTATATCTATGATATCGAACTTGATGAAGATCAACGTGGAAAAGGACTCGGTAAGGCAACAATGTTGGCTCTTGAAGAATATGCAAAATCAGAGAATATCAAACAGATACGATTACACGTTTTCGCTCATAATCAACGAGCCATAGCACTTTATAAAAAGATGGGATATGAAATGACAAACCATCAGATGCTCAAGCGACTACCCTAAACGTGGAAGATCCTTTTGTTGAGGGTTTAAAGCCTGCCAATTGAAGAATTATATAGTATTCAAAAAGAATTCGTTGACAAAGTGAGGTAAATCTAAAATTGACCGATATTATAAGAAAGCCGTGGCCAAGGAGAATTAGGAAATTATAAGCCTTGGCTGACGATCCAAGATGTTCCGTCCATAAAAAAGGGACAGTTACGATAAATAATCAGTAACTGTCCCTTTCCTTGACTTAATTATATCATGATTAATCAAAAAATTCAGTCTTTTTTAAAATTTTTTACCTGCTAGTATTAATCAAGCGGTGCAAACGCTTCGATGAGACATTTAGTATGGTAAGATAAGCTTTTTTGTTAAATGATTTATCTCGAATAGGAGGGAAGAAATGAGGAAATATGTGCTAGAGTTTCAAGAGATTGATAAATCGAGACAAATGGTGGTTGGGGGAAAAGGGGTAAACTTAGGGGAGTTATTGAAAATTCAAGGAATACAAGTGCCAGAAGGATTTTGTGTTACGACAGAAGCCTATCAAAAAGCCCTTGAACAAAACGTAGTCTTCCATGCATTGTTAGACCAACTGACAATGCTAAATGCAACAGATCGAGATAAAATTGGTAAAATCAGCAGAAGGATTCGACAAACCATTATCGAAACAGAAATTCCTTCTGATGTTGCAGGCACAGTTGTTTTTTATCTCTCCCAACTTGGCGATGAACATGCTTATGCAGTGCGTTCCAGTGCAACGGCTGAAGATTTACCTCATGCTTCTTTTGCCGGTCAGCAAGACACCTATTTAAATATCATTGGCAAAGAAGCAATATTGAAGCATATCAGCAAATGTTGGGCATCCTTATTTACGGATCGTGCTGTCATTTATCGCATTCAAAATGGATTCGACCATAGTCAAGTATATTTATCCGTTGTTATTCAAAGGATGTTTTTTCCACAGTCTTCAGGGATTGTATTTACCACTGATCCGATTACTTCTAACCGAAAGCTGCTATCCATCGATGCTAGCTTTGGACTTGGAGAAGCACTCGTCTCTGGCTTGGTATCTCCCGATTGTTATAAAGTGTGTGATGAGGAAATCATCGAGAAGAGAATTGCAACTAAAACATTGGCTATCTATGGACGAAAAGATAGCGGAACAGAGACACACGAGATCGATCCAGATCAGCAAAAGACTCAGACCTTGACTGACCAACAAATTTTGCAGCTGGCACGCATCGGCAGACAGATCGAAGCTTATTTCGGCCAGCCGCAAGATATCGAATGGTGTTTGGCCCAGGATACATTCTACATTGTCCAAAGTCGGCCCATCACGACTTTATACCCCATCCCAGAAGATAATGATAAGGAAAATCACGTCTATGTATCTGTTGGTCATCAACAAATGATGACCGACCCCATGAAACCATTAGGATTATCTTTTTGGCTGTTAACGACTCGTGCCCCAATGCGTACGCTGGCGGAAGGCTGTTTGTTGATGTAACACCTATGCTGGCTTCACATGCTAGCAGAGAAATGGTATTAAATAACCTAGGACAATCCGATCCGCTTATCAAAGACGCACTGATGACCGTCATTGAGCGAGGAGATTTTATAAAACCATTACCAAATGACAAAAAAGAACAGAGTGCCGTTAAAAGCAAAGAAGCTATACCGCCTGCGGGTTCTCAAGCACAACTCAAAATCGATCCGACAATCGTTTCTGATTTGATTCAGCGTAGTCAAACATCGATCGAGGCATTAAAACAAAATATCCAAACGAAATCAGGAGCGGATTTACTTAATTTTATCTTGGAAGATATCCAGCAATTAAAGGAAATGTTATCTGACCCACAAAGTATGGGTGTGATTATGGCGGCACAGGATGCTTCATCGTGGATTAATGAAAAAATGAGCGAATGGCTAGGTGAAAAAAACGCAGCAGATACGCTTGCTCAATCTGTACCGAACAATATTACTTCGGAAATGGGTCTGGCGCTATTGGATGTTGCCGATCTGATTCGTCCCTATCCGGAAGTGATCGAATATTTACAACATGTAAAAAATGATAACTTTTTGGATGAACTGGTTGAGTTTGAGGGGGGAAAGGAAACCCGAGACGCAATAATCGCTTTTCTTGACAAATACGGCATGCGATGTGCCGGAGAAATCGATATTACCAGAACCCGATGGAGCGAAAAACCAACTACACTTGTCCCATTGATTCTGGGTAACATCAAAAACTGTGAGCCTAATGAAAGCCTTCGGAAATTTGAGCAAGGACGGCGAGTCGCTTTAAAAAAAGAACAAGAGTTATTGGAGCGATTAAAGCTATTACCGGATGGTGAACAAAGAGCCAAAGAAACCAAACAAAGGATCGACTTCATCCGGAATTTCAGCGGGTTTAGGGAATATCCGAAATACGCCATGGTCAATCGCTACTTCGTTTATAAGCAGGCTTTGCTGACAGAAGCCGAACAACTCGTACAAGCAGGCGTGATTCACGAGAAAGAAGATATCTACTATCTCACTTTTGAAGAACTTCGCGAAGGCGTACTCACAAAAAAACTGGATGACCGAATCATCAGCAAACGAAAAGACGAGTATAAATTATTTGAAAAATTAACTCCGCCGCGTGTAATCACATCCGATGGTGAAATTATTGCAGGTCAGTACAAGCGAGAAAATCTCCCAGCTGATGCGCTTGTGGGTCTACCTGTGTCTTCCGGAGTTATAGAGGGGAAAGCACGTGTCATCTTAAACATGGAAGATGCTGATTTAGAAGATGGAGATATATTAGTTACCTCTTTTACTGATCCTAGTTGGACACCATTGTTTGTATCCATAAAAGGCCTAGTCACCGAAGTTGGTGGATTGATGACACATGGAGCAGTTATTGCACGTGAATACGGTTTGCCCTCAGTTGTCGGTGTAGAAAATGCCACCAAGCTGATCAAGGATGGACAAAGGATCAGAGTAAATGGAACTGAAGGGTATATCGAAATATTATAATTGCTAAATACCTTACAGTAAGAAAGATGTTTTAAGGATTTTTGTTCGACTATACCAGCTAATATCAGAAAAGACTAATCCATTAATGGGAGCGATTGTTGAACAACCTAATACGACTTTATTGTAACCATCTGTAGACTGTTATCAGCAATTGCCCCAAAAATTAAAAAGCTTTATTTTTACACCGTCCATATTTTTGGACGGTGTAATGCGTGTTTTCAGCTTCAAAATAAACAACTTTATTGTCATTATACATCAGGCTTTCGGACAGCAATAGAACGATTTAAGATAGAGCATTCGGCACAAGCCTTTCCATTAGCTTTATCTGCTAACCTAGCTTTATAACTTTTCCCTTTAATCCTTCCATCAAACAATCTTCCGGCCTTTCGGTGGTACATCATAGGGAGAAAGATCCATTTTTTCATAGCCCCACTCTTTTACTAAATGGGGAAATGTTAAAGCAAATGATTTTTTCAATTTTTTTACCTACTATAAACAAAGAGGGATTGAAAGCAATTCCTAACTTACAATCTCTTTTAATTATTCTTCCCTGAATTACTTTTTCACATTAGTTATCCTGGCTTATCTATACCTACTATTCTTACAGACGTATTGCCTCGCGTTTGTTCTTTAACGCTGTAACAGAGCCACCTTTTTCATTTTCATCAGTTACTTGTTCAATGTTGCCAGTCGAATTATTTTGATTGGGAGAATCGTCTTTTGCTTCGCTATCTTTTTTTGTTATCTATCTTGTTCGCTATATTATCAACTAAATTATTATTATCTCCGTCATTAGGAGAAGGCGCTTTGCTTCCACCAGAACCATCAGAGCGACCTTTATTATTCACGCCATCATCTATCTCTCTCCAGCTTCTTGTCATGAATCTGGAACATAGGTTACGAGCTCTCTTGTTGGCTATTTTCCGATGGTTTGCTTTTCGCCATTCTGTTGTCACTGAAGTTGTTTAAAAAATTGTTCAGCAAGCCCTAATTTAACTATGGGTCTACGGGTTGTTTTTGATCAAACAAATTTATTCTAAAGCTACAGTAAATAAACTAAATCATTTTTACTCGACAATCATCCAATTAGTATCTTTTTCTAACGTGAGTATATATTGCGAAAACTGTGTTACTTTTGTTGTTTCATCAATATATTTAACAGTAACCCATACTTTTATTTGATGATCTACTGTTTGGAATACTGGATGAACTAGCTCTGAAAATAGATAATCCTTACCAATCGGTGGTAAAGCATTATTTTTCACATAATAATCAAGTTCCTGTTTTGTTGCAGTCGGATAAAATGTAAAGAACGTCTCCAAAAACTCTGTCACTTCCTGCACAGTATCGGAATCAACTGTACCATTACTTTCAGGTTGTTGTGGCTCATAGTCTGATTTATTCGGTATGCTCCATAAGGTAGGGTTTTGTTTAATAACTAAGTTACCTATATTATCTTGATGTAGTATGATTCGATAGGTGGATCGGACCTTTTCGCTATTTTTATCTTCCGTAATTTTTTGATCTACCGAATAAACAACCGCATAGGTATTATCATTCTTTGGTGACACTGACCAGATATCAATACCACTCACACTGGAACTAGTAGGAATATCCGCTCTAACAGTATCGGTATTTAAAGCTTGTAATTCCTCTGTCAAATAGTGACTAATCTTTTCCGCTCGTTGTTCAATGGAATCTTTTTCGTTTTGCCAAGTGTAGTAGTCTTTCACAAAGTTTTTTGTAAAGCTCTCAATCGCATTCGTATCCATGATCTTGGTTTCAACGATTTCTCTTTCATGTATGGTATGCTGATCAATCGCCGTAAAGTTATTATAAATCCCAAATACAAGGCTTCCAATGAGAACTATCCATAAAATTATCACCGACTTTTTGCGTGGTCCAAGCGTTTTTCCTTTTATTTTTTTAGGTTTTGTTTTCATTTGTCGCTTTCCTTGCTTCTTAAATAATCCATTCATCTGAACCAACCCTTCTATTGTTTAATACGTCCAGCTCCAATTAAATGCTTTTGCCAGTATGAAGAAGTCACATCTGCATAACCGATTGGATCTCCAGCATTATACATCTGATTATTTCTAACATAGATACCAACGTGAGTGACATATGTGCCGGCGTTATAAGTGGAATGAAAGAACACTAAATCCCCTGGCTTTGCTTCAGATAAAGATATATGCTCGGTCGCGTCATACTGCTGCTGTGCTGTTCGGGGCAAGTTAATTCCTGCCTTTCGATAACTCCATTGCGTCAGTCCGCTACAATCAAATGAGGTTTTTGGATTATCTCCTCCAAAGACATAAGGGAATCCTTCATATTTTAAGGCCTCATTCATAACAACTTGAACCATTTGATCATCGAATTGGGGTGAAATAAAATATTGACTTACTAAATCGACATAAAACATATTGCCATAACGGTAACGCCAACCGCCATTTTTCTTTACGGCTATTGGGTTCGAGTAAGTAACTTTGCTGCCGCCTGAACGTTCTTTCGCAAAACTTTCGGCTAGTCCAAAGCTATATCGTGCTTCTCTTTTTGCAACGTAATCAATAAAAGCACCTCCATAGTTATAGGATTGGATGACTGTGTTACCATCGACACCTTTTGCTTCTGCGGAACGCAACAAATCTGCAAAGTATTTTGTTCCTTGTTTAATAGAAGCTTCGGTATCCAATGTATTAGGCGGTAATCCCAACGATTCACTGGCCTGCATTACGTCTGGCAATTTACCGCCGCTTTCCACTTCAATAATCGCGAGTAGAGTAGAGACATACTCACTAATTCCATATTCTTGTGCATACTTTTCTACCATTGGCTGGTGCTTTAACACATCGGCGGATACTGATATGCCACCTATATCATGAATGAAATCACCACCATCTGATGAGTGTTCTTCGTCTGATATAAAAATAGCTACAAATGCTAATAGCCCTAAAAAGGCAAGAAAACCTAATCCCCCAGCAATTAACATAACCTTTAATCTCATGACTTTCATTAGCGTTTCCTCCTAGTTGTATGGATTGGACGCTTACTAATTTGTTTCTGGTTTGTACGTTTCAACGGTTTAGAGGGACGCTTAATGATTTTCTGACTATTTTTTGATCGAGAACGTTCTTCATTGGGAGATTGGTTTTCTTTTTTAACAGGTTGTTTGGGATTATCTGTAAAATGCTCTTTTTGTCTGAACTCGATAACTGTCGTTGTAATTTGAATTGCTTCATATGCTCGCTTTTTGTGACAGGTCTTGTCTTTTCTTTTTGTTGAACAGTTGGGTTCTTTAATCTATCTTGATGTGCAGATTCATTGACATCATGCGTGACTGGTCGTTCATAACTAGCAGTCTTTCGAGATGGGAAACGTTTTTTAGCCAATGCTTGCCGCCTATCTGCAATGGTTTGACGATGTTTTGCTTGACGGTCTGCATGTGTTTTTGTCTCTTTTCCTTTGCTTGCTTCATACCTTCTTTAAAATCACGGGCAGGTTTTGTAAGCTGTTCTTTTCCTTGCATCACCGCATATTGAGCAGTAGTAGGCAAATCATGCAGTTGTTCTTTACGATGATCTATATTTGCACGGAAATGACTTTTCGCACTAAGCATTTTTCCTGTGACTTGACCTACTTTATGACTTAAAGATGTTAATTTCATGCGATCAGTTGGCCGTTGTTTGTTATTTTTTGTAGTCGATGTTAACCGTAGCAATGGACGTAGGGGAGAGGATGAACCCTTTGTTTTCTTTGATTTTCCAACCATTGCCCCGACCGTTGCTCCTGCTGTTGCCCCTGCAAGGGTGCGCCCGATTGTTCGCTGTAATCGACGGCTGCCACGATTGAACATTCGGTAGGGACGACGCATGACTTGACGTCCGACTTGTTGCGAATCATTACTTTGCAGTTTAAACATGCTCATAATGTCACCGAGTTTCATGTAAATGCCTGCAAATGTCACGATCTGCAAAAAGGCAATCAAAAAAAACGGATAACTCGTTGTTAAGCTGTAAAGCATGGATGAAATGCTAAAGGCAATTGTAATAATCAATGTAATTCCAGCCCGAAGCATAATCACATTAAACAATTTCATAATCGCCTGTTTTCCCATGTTTTCAAAAGTCGGTATCATGGAAAGTAAAAAACTAATGGGCAGAAACATCGCATAGATAATAAACAGAATTTGCGAGAAAATCATAGTTCCCGATAGAAGAAATACGAAAATGGAAATCCCGATATTGAATAGAAATAAAAAGAAGACCATTCCTAAACGTGTGGTGGTCTTCGTAATGGTTAAGTTTTTATTGTCATGATCTTCAATTTCTGTTTTTACAGCATCTTCCCGATCTTTTCCGTTATTCGTATCAGGATTAATAGAAACTAGAGCTTCGACACGTTCTTCACCAATCGTTTCTTTATCCGAATCATCAAATTGTAATAGCATTCAAGGTTGCTCCACTTGAAAAGAAAAAGGTTATTCCGTATCATATCGACACTATCTTTTCCTTGGCTACTCGAATTCGGCATCAAGATTTTTGTTCCTAAGTCCAAACTTGCTTGACTAATATCGGCAGAAAAATCATTGATCTTAGCAATATACGTTGGTGCATAGGCGATAAAGGAAGCCGACAAAATAAACACGACTAAAAAGTTTAGAATCGCCCGAATCGCTTTTGTTGTTTCCCGTTTCATTAAGCCTGTATAGGCCACGTAAATACCAATGACTAAAATAAACAGAAGCAAGAAACCAACATAAAAACCTGAACTACTAAACCCACTTGCAGTAATCCCAGCTAATGTTTGCATGTTTTTCCCGATAGCGTCTGCCGTTTGTGAAATGAAATCGAGTGAATAAGCTTGTTGGATTAAATAGCCTGTTGCATTAGATAAGTACAAGCTAATAATCCAGATAAAATTTGTAATCGTATAGAGCCCATACATGACTTGTTTTCCAATTCCATCGTTCCAGTTCCATGGTAACCAATCCCAATCAGTGTCCACATAAAAATCAAGTTGGTAATGGTCGAGTGGGTATTTAGAATAAAGATTGTCTTCCGATACCGTATCATCTACTAATCCAGCCGCTTGAGCGAATGTTCCAAGTAAAAGAAGACATAGAAAAACGGCGGCACCAATGAGTACCGCCGTTAGGATGATCTTTTTCCATTTTTGTTTGTTCATATTCTCACCGCCTTTCTTTCTCTTTTACAGGTGGTCGAGTATCGAAAGCATGGAATAAATCTTCAAAGACAGGATGGACTTGAATAATTCCAACACGTCCATATAAATCCTGCATCAGACATTGTCCATTTTCAAGTTCCCGTAGTCGCCTTTGATTCGCTTCATCTTCCGAATCTACTCCAAAGAATTGAAGTGTTTTCTTAATTTCTGTTATATCTCTGGAACGGAAAGCAAACTTCACACCGATATTATTTTTTAATTTTTCGTCGGTTAGATCATCTGCATTCTGGGTAACAAAGTAGACACCAGCATTCATGGCACGTCCTGCACGAACCAATTTATTAGAAAGTGTTTTCCCTTGTGCAACTTGCAGGAAGGACCAGGCTTCATCCAAATCGACGATTTTAAAAATACTGCGATCCGAATGAATAAAATCTAACGCAAAAGTAGAAATGACAATCAACATGGCAACACTTAATAATTCCATCGTTGTATATTCCTCAAAACTTGTTTCTGCGTCTGGTAACACTAAATCCGCCACTTGAATCATATTCAACTGTTTTTCTAAACTAATCGAATTTTTCACCGTTCCATCTGAAAACAGAAGGTGGGCAAAGTCATAATCGGTAAAACTTTCGATATGGTCAGCGATGGGGCCAGCTAATGGATTGGGATCACTTCTTAATTCATGAATCACAAGGAGTAAACCACGTTCCTCTTGTTGACCAACAGCTCGTATCGCTCGTCGTAATACAGGGAATTTATCTCCATCCCGACTTGATATTCCTGTGAGAAAGGTAAGAATATCAATCGCAAGACTTTCTGAATCCTTTTTCTTTTTCATGATGACAAAAGGATCAAGTAGTCCTTTATTGCTTTCTTCACTCGTTAAATTAACAATATTTATTTCATGAGCAATTTCGGGCAATGTTTCTTTCCATTTTCCTCGTTCTGCCTTTGATCAACAATAAGTACTTGACCACCATAGAGAACCGCATAATAGACAAGTAGATTATTGGAAAAAGATTTACCTCCACCAAGTGAGCCTAAGAAAGCAGAAGCTAAGGCGTTCGTGACCGAACCTTTGACGCCTTGACTAGCAAGGCTAGGGTTGAGATATACATTTCTTCCCGTGTCCAAGTTGTAGCCAAAATATATACCTTCTGTTTCTCCAAGCATTTGTGTTGCTCCAAATCCGAGACCTGCTAAAAAGTCAGAAGTCACGTATTGGATATAATCATTCATATACCGTTTACTGGATGGGATAAATTCACTGTGTAAACCAATCTTATCTCCAAATGGACGAACAAGTTTTACATTCAAATCATCGTAAAAATCTTTGACCTCATTACAACGCTGTTTGAGTTCATCCAAGTTAGGGGCAGATACTCGAATGACATAGCTTAACTTATACATTGATTCTTTACTTTGGTCGAGCACATCTTCTAATTCATTGACCTGTTCCAATGCGTCGATAACATTACTGCCCGTTTCGTTATCGGATTCCCAGGCATGATTATCCAAGTCTTTCAATTCCTTCTTCTTATTCCGAACGGTAGATAATGCTTTTTTATTCGTTACAATTTCTACGTTCATGGAAGTATCAATTGGAAAATCAAATTGTTGTTGTTGATAATAAAAGATTTCATCTGACGGAAATTCAAGGTCACCGACAATGGAATTAATCGTAAAGTAGGCCACATACGTGATTTGTTCTTCCTGTTCAATTTTTAAATAACGTTGATTTTCCTCAATTAAACAACGAGTCGGTTTAATCAGGTCATAACGCTTCACTAAAGTTTCCTTTTTTAATTTCCTTAGAGGTAGGGCATAGTCATATTCGTCATAAGCAATTCCAGTTTGACCGTGAAGATGTTCAATTAGATAACCAAAGTCATTTTTATCTAATGGCCGGACCTTAAAACGCCTAGATATTTTGTTTTGTAATAACGATTCCATTTTAGAAAAACGTCTAATTTCATCATGGGGCATAGAGACAAAATCCCCCATCAGATGATGGTTTACGTCACGGATAAAAGAAGATAGGGAAGAAGTCACTGACTTTCCCATCGATTTTATATTTATTTCTTCTTCATTCAGCAACAGTTTAAAACCGATAAAGAAACGATAGTCTACTTGATGTTCACCAATCATGGAAACAAGCGCTTCTGTTTGGTCGTCAATGCGCTCATAAGCAACCTCTTGTAATCGTCCTGTCACCAACTCTTTACTTCGTTCCTGTGCTGATCGGATACTGCTTGCGGTACTAATCTGTAAAGCATGAATTTTACCGTCCTGATTTTGCGCAATCAACTGACGGAAGTGATCATGTACCTGCATTTTTTCTTCTGGTGAGAGAAATGAATAGTTATAGGGAAGTAATTCATAGTAGGCAAAACATTCCCCATGATGGTTAAAGACAAGATTATTTTCCATGTATTTAATCGGATAACGCATCCAATTCACTCCTTACAGCTGTCATGTTTTCATTTATTTTCACACGTTGTAGTTTGACGGGTTTACCTGCATAGGTGATTTTGGTCCGGAACAAATAAGTCAATACAGACTTTAGAAAGCTATACGGTTTTTTGCCATCAAACGTTTTCTGGCTCATAAACCATGTCAAACCAACTGGAATTCCGACATATTTTAATAATGCCCCATCAATCAAAGAAAGTGGAGGAAGATTTCCTAACAACATGACGACTAAGAGTGAAAGTACAAACCATGACATTTGATTGAATGTTACGGGAAAAGGTAAACGAAAATCATTAATGGCATAAATCACTTTTTCGACTGACCAAATACGAGTATAACTTTTTAGTTTTTTCATATAAAATCACCCTTTCGTACATAGAAAAAGCAGCCTGTACGAGAACAAGCTGCTTCTTCATCTATTGAACATATTCAAATACACCATGTGACGTCACGAGAAAGTTGCCTTCAATTTCAAGGTCACGTCCAAAAGCTCTGTAATCAATATAATTCCGTAAGTTAACAGGGACTTCTCCAAGTACGCCTGTTTCTTCTATCAAGTATCTCGCAACATCTTCCATATCTTCACAATCAGAATAACAAATGATGTCATCCTGATGTTCCAGTAATTCTTCCAAACTTTCAAACCAATAGCCTTGCACTTCTGATAGTGCATCATATAAAGGAGAGCCTTCGATTTCTTGAACCATTGCACATAACCGATTGATTTCAGAAATCGTCGTATATTCATCCACCTCAAAGGGCAACTCGAAATCATGAATTGCATATTCTTCATATTCGTCATTTAAACCAATACGTTCTTTCACATCTTCCATATCAATGGGTGGGGTAAACCAAGCACCAACCAATTCACCCTCATTATATTTTCCGAGGTTAGCTATATAGACCTGCATTTCCATTGGTTATCACATCCTTTTTATTAAAAATAACCATAAAAAAGCAGCAGCTTATTATCTGCTGATACACAAATGAGGCTTGTTAATCCCTACCGCACTACCGTTTGGTCCACCATTTTTTTGCAGAACATAAGAAGACCACTTATCTTCCACAATAAAACGGTATAATTTAAGCCCCTATGATTCGATTAAATAGGTTTAACAACACATCTTTCACTCCGGCCGCATTAAAGACTAATCCAACCGCAACCAAAGCAATAATTAAAAAGCCTATCAATTTGGAAAACTCTCGTTTAAAGCCTAAATAAATGCCAATCACGACAATTGCCATTAATACTAACGATTGTGCATTACTTAGAAACCAGTTGTATAAATTCTGCCCAAAATTCATCTGGATTTTCTCCCTTCATAAGTTAATCATTCGTTACCTTTAATTGTTGATACCAAGGTACTTGGTTCATGTGCATTCCTCCAAACTAAAAAAAAGATGTCAACTAAATCGTAAAAGTTGACATCTTATTAATATGCTCCAAACCATTGTGCCATCAGGTGTTATTGGCTTTTGGAACAGTTTCTTATTGTTTTTCTACCCCCCTGTTAGAAATGGGGGGTTAAGGCGTGGCTGTCGCCACGCAGGCTTAGCCCAGCACGTCGGCTTTCGCTTCGCACGCCGCCGCACTGGGCAGCCTTTATGACACTAACTTTCCAATTTCTTTTAGAAAATCATGTCCTTTGGGGACAAGAGGTGTGTAAAATTCAGAAATGACACCATCACCTTTATCCACGTAACCACGACCTTTAATCTGTTTTAAGAAAAAATGTTTTTGTACGTCCGACCCAAACATCATTCCATATCCGAGCTCACTCATACGTCCTAAAGCAACCCGAAAATTAAATTGATCTCGAATGCCGTCCCCAAGGTATTTTGCGTCTGGTCGCTGACAGGCGAGGATAAGAAAGAAGCCAGCTTGTCGTCCTAACATAACAATCTGTTTTAGCTTAGTTAACACCGCTGTATTTTCCTTAGAAGCAAGTATTTCCATAAAAGCTACGTACTCGTCAAAAATTAAAAAGTGAGGAGATAGGCCTAAATAAGCATAGTTTTCTCCTGTTTTATAACCCTTCATCTGTTTCATTTCTTCACTACGAACCATCGTAGCTTCATAAAATTGGTCAATACATGCCATCATGTCTTCCTTTTTATAATAGATATCTGGCATAACAGTGGCTAAATCCGCTAAATCTGCATTTTTCGGATCTAAGATATACAATTTTGCGTCTGTTTTGAGTAGGGCTTCAATCAAAGTTAAAATAAAGTACGTTTTCCCACCGCCTGTTCCACCGGCGATTAACATATGCGGCAATTTATCATATTCCCAATAGAGTGATTTCATCAGTTTTAAGCTGCCATTTTGTGCAATGACTTCCTCAATCGGAATACGGTTCACACTCATATCATAAAAAAGGATATACTCCACATAGGAATCGTGTAACTCTTTTGAAACTAATTCACAATACAGCCCACTTTCCAGTTTGTTTTCAAGATTCAACAACTGATCTTGATATTTCCCAAGTGTAATTTCCACTTGAATATGAAGTAATCCTTTTTCAAATCGGTAATATATCTTTGGAAAATGGCTGATTTTTTCCTTAGTCTTATTGGATGGAATGTCCTTAAAGAAACCCTCTTGTGTAACTTGTTTCGTTTCGTACCAGCCATTTTCCAGAATCATTTTTGCGAGCTTTTGACGATGAATGACTTGCTTTATCTTGTCATACCGATAGCGATAATAGAGATACGCACATCCAGCGGTTAAGGCAAGACTGATTAACAAGGTCACCCATCCATATGTGCTAAAAAAGTGTATTTGAAACACATCCAATTGCCACGTGGTAGAGAGTAAAAATGACAGATGAAAAGGGATAAAGGAAACGAGCCATACACCAGTCAATCCAAAGAATATAAATTGAACGACGAGGGAAGCATCTTTTTCTTTAATGCGTTTCCCTCGTCTCTTAAAAGTTTTCATTATTTTTCCTTATCAGGGGTAGATTTTGAAACATTACTAGTCGATGTTGCCGCTTTTCCCTTTAAGACTAAATCATCTGCTTTAATGTACCAATCAACATCTGCGCCACGGAATGTTGCATTTGCGACGGTATCTGCGACAGGGTTAATGAGTTCCACTTCTGCATTGTAATCAAATTCTTTCAAGGGAATGGAAGCAGGAATACTCACTTGAATCATGCGACCTTGTTCACGAGACTTTAAATCATACGTGCGTTCCTTGACTTCTGTTGATACCGTGCCATCTTCATTTTGAAGAAATACCTCACGACGTAATGCCGAAAATTTTAATAAACCAAACGTTTTTTCCTTATCAATGACAATACCTTGTGCTAATCTCATCTCTTTTTCCTCCTTATGCTTTGACCATGTCAACTGCATGTAAAATGTATTTTGTAAAACCTCGATCACCAATTTTATAGCCTTCTGCGGTAATTCTTGCATTGACTAATTTTACTTTTTCTTCATGTTCAAAGAACTTTTCTCCTGCTTCTTGTGGGAGAACTACTTCAATATCATCTGCACGTTGAATATCGGAATACAAATTATAACTCCTGGATAGCGTGGTCATACGTCCATTAATTCGGCGTTGTTCGACTTTGCCTTCTCCTGCGTATTCTAAATTTCCAAAAGTTTTTTCCATATTTGGAATGACATATTTTAATTCCATCATATAAACCTCTTTTCTTTTTTTAAGTTTTGGTTATTTATTCATATGGAAAGCAAGGACAGAAGGGAGGGGAACGAGAAAAATACATCTTCATTTGTCAATCACTCCTATGCTGCTTGTAGTCGATAATCCACACGCCCATAAATCACACACCAAAATACAACCATTGTTTCTCCATTTTTATCCCGTATCAATTTCCCATAAGGAAAAAAAGGAAAGTCTTCAATCTCAATTTCATTCATAACAAAATGGTCATCGATCCATTCCATGACCTTTTCTTCGTATATATCTTGTTCATTCAAAGACATCATGCAACTTTCCCCTTTCTATGAATCCATAAAAAAAGCACGTCAGATGAGAATAATCCAACATGCTCAAAAATTGATTTACTATAAACTTTCCGCAATACCAGCCATGATATATTCCGCACATGGCAAGGCAATCGCATTTCCAATCGCTTTATATCGTGCATAATCGCTAATCGTTTCATCTTTGTGTCCTAAAGCAGTCCAACCCTCTGGTAATCCCATCAAACGTTCACATTCTAATGGGGTAAGCTGACGAATAAATCCTTCTTTTTCTTCCCCTTCATACCAGAATGAAAAATAATTTACGGAACCTGCAAGCAAAGTTGGAAAAGGGTCATCGGTCCGTCCAAAACTTCCAATGAATCCTGTTTTGTTTTTGTCTATTGCGGCACTTCGCATGCGTCTTTCTTGAAAGGGGCGGACGATGGGTATTTTCCCCCTTGCTTTTTGAGTAGATATTCCACTTGTAATGGTGGAGGACAGCCTGCCCTTTCCGCAAGACGTAGGAAACGATTGCAAATCGCGGGCTTTAAATAGTATTTCTCTGGCACTTGTTCCTCTAAAATCTGCCACGAGGAAGATACGTCTTCTTCTTTGAGCGAGCGTGGGGATTCCTCAATATCGGGCATCCAAGAGTCGCCAACACACACCAACATCCTTCCCTCGGACCATTCCAGCGTTTGCCCATTCTCCAGAAGTAGGCATTGGAATATCGGTTTTTGTGAACGACTCCAGCACGGCTTTAAAATCCAGCCGGTTATTTGATGAAAAAGCTCCCATGACGTTTTCCCAAACAGTGATAACTGGATATGCTCCATTCGTTGCACACCTCATTTCTTCAATAATTCGGATTGCATGATAAAATAAACTAGATTGACTTCCTGCAAGACCTTCTCTTTTTCCGATATTTGATAAATTTTGACAAGGCGAAAAAGTAATGACATGAACAGGCGGTATTTCTCCACCATCTATTTTTGTAATATCTTCCAGATGGAGCATATGAGGGAAGTGTCGTTTTGTAATAGATACAGGTGCTTTCTCTATCTCACTTGCCCATGTTGGACTAATGCCATAGCGGGAAGCAGAGAGGGGGAAGACACCTATTCCATCAAAAAGGCTTCCTATTGTTAAATTTGTGTTATAATCCATTTTAATCATGTCATCTTTCAAATATTTCACCTCCAATTTAAAAACAAAAAACGCCATCTGTCGGTAAGTAAATACCGTCCAAATGGCGTTGCAAGTAAAAATTAATTACTATTCGTATATGGGGAGTATATCTGTTTCGATATTATTTTTACATACAATTGCAACACTATATCGTGCTCTCGTTACAGCTACATAAAATTTACACTTAATATCAAAATTATCAAACTTTTTATCATTAAATAACCAGTCTGATATCTTTTGAGTTGGATATATTAATACTCTATCACGTGTTGTACCTTTGGATTCTCCAAAATTCATAACTTCATAATTTGAGTTTACTATTTTAGTTCGAGAATATCTTAATTGTGTTGGAGAATATTCTTTTAAATAACGTTCAATATCTTTTTCTCTCACAAGAAAAACCCCATCATGTCCCGTAATTTCATTATGGAGTGAATCACAGGATGGATATTCTGGGAATAGACTGTTGGCAAAATCACAGATAGTCTGGCTATTACGCCAACTGTCTCTAAGAGTTTCTGTATCGATATTAAAATCTATAGATCTACATTCATTTAATATAAAATCTTGTATTTTCCCATCAGAATATTTTTTATATTTGTCGGGAAAATGAGTGTGATATGTTACTTGTCTAGGGTCACCAGCAATTTTAATAATTGAATCAGATTGAAACAAAAGTTTTATTATCTCTAAATCGTATCCTGCCATATCTTGTACTTCATCTATAAAGATATATTTAAATAACTTAGCAATCCGTTCAATTACATAGCCATTATTTTTGTCATTACAACGAACAACAAATTTTGAGAGCTTATCAGAATATATTTGGAAATCATTTGAAAAATAATGTTTCTCAACTTCTGCCTCTTTGTAGTACACTGGGAATTTTCCATTTCTATATCTTAATCCCGATTTTTTATTCATCAATAACAAACCGTTTATATTTTTATTTGTTAACTTTCCTTGATATGGTTTTGCGCCATGCTCTATTAAAAATGAAAACCATGTTCTAATAGTAACGTTATGTGGAATAACACCATTATTTAACTCAAAAAATTTCTTTTTTATTTCTTTTTTATTTTCTTCAGTAAAAGTAGTAATTAGGACACTTTCTTTAAGCTTTATAGCTTCTTGTACGAAAAGAGTTGTTTTTCCAGCACCAGCCGCAGCAACTAAAAGATTATTTTTCATCACAATGCCCTCATAATAAATTCTGGATAATTAATCTTATCTTGAGATGAAAATATTTTTAATGCACACTCAGTCTTATTTGATTTCATGTACTTAAGTAGAGAGTCCTCAGTTTCATATTTAGTATCGAATATGGCATTCAACTTTTCTAAACTGTTTGCACGTAATAAGGCTGGTTCTAAAGTATTATAATTAAAAGGTATATTATCTTTTCCTATAGTTAGTGATCCAGTGTGTATTTTTTCTTCGTAGCAAATCTCGATATTTGATTTTTTGTTTTTTCCCAAGTAATTATTATATTTCCGTTTTAAGGACTCTAAGTCTCCATCATTGTCTGTAACAACTTTTACAGGTATCTCTAAACACTCAGCAATTTCTAAGAACCTTAGGAAAGATGTTCCTACGGAAATGATTTCTACTTCATCTTCAATAGGTAATTTATCATTGTTGTTGTCCCTATATGCCCTTTGAAGTACTAATTCGTCAGAATCTCCCTCAACTAGAATTGCTTTCTTGCATAATATTAACCGCAAAGTGTCATATCCTGATACTTTTTCAAAAAAATCTTTGGATCTTAAATGATCAAATTTAACAGTTTTTTGTTTATTTAATAATATTAAATTATCTAAACCTAATTTATTAGAAACAAAACTGCTATGAGTAGATAGTATAATCTGCTTATCATGATAATTGTTTTTGATGTTATTTAGCAGTTGGTTAAGTCGTGTGTGGCTAATATGACATTCTGGTTCTTCAATTAGGATTATAGATGAAGCTTCTGCCCTTTTGTTTGACAAAGCTAAATCAGCTTTTATAATAGATTGCTCTCCTTTACCGATAAAATCAAAGGGGATTTTGTCGAGTTGCGTTATTAAACTACCGTCCCAAGTTGAACTTGAACCTAAATCAACTGTCAATTCAATTTCTTTATTGCTTAATTTTGAAATATTAGTTATTTTTGAGTTAATGTCAGCAATCGATTGGTCTTTTGAAAAAGTTTCTTTTACCTTTCTATAGGCTTGTGCAACTTTAGTTTTTTCATCAGTATCTAAAATGTTTTGAACAATTCTAGATATATAAATATCCGATCCATTTCGAAACTTGCTAAAACCTACATCAATAAATGATGATTTAATTGGAATGCTTCTAGAAGTCAATGCTTTTCTAGCGAAAGAGTACCATTCCACATCATAGTATTCAATTGGAAGACTTTCTATATTTCCCGATTTAATTAATGATTCATATTCTTCATTATATTTTTCATCTAAGGCAATTTTTAACGCGATTCCACTTGTTTTTCCTAGGGTCTTTTTTTCGGAAAACTTATCACCTTCCAAAATAGGGAGAACTTCATCTAAATATAATTCAATTAAAAAATAAGGTGGTTCAGATGCCTCTCCATTGTTAACATTCTCTATATATTCTTTCACAACATCATAGTTAAATAAATATTGAGTTAGGTTTCCTTTGACTAACTTCCCCCTAAATATACCGCTAAGAGCCAGATGTATTGCCTCTAAAATGGTAGATTTTCCAGCTTCATTATTTCCAACTAAAATATTTATTCCCTTTTTAAAATCTAAAGTGAAAGAACCCTTGATACATTTAAAATTCTCGATTTTTACACTTCTGATCATTGTCTCTCTCCTATATTATATTCTATAAATTTATTATCAGGTACTTTTTGAGAAAAGACAATCTAATGCACTTTAAATTAGAATCTATTCAAATTTCCCAATGAAAAAAGACGCTTCAATATGAAACGTCTCTTGTTTTAGATATCAAATATTTTAGTGATAACCTTAAGAAGTGGTTTGCATTTATTGCATTAAAATTGCATTATTTTAATTTTTTATATCAATTTATATGGATTGATACTTCTTTAAAACCCTTTATAATCAATGATATTGCTCTATACTTGGTACAGTGAAAGTAGAATGGGAGTAAGAATAGTGCACTAAACGCGAACGTTCCATCGTGTTTTGTTAAAAATGTTCGGAAATAGTTGACTTAATCAAAACTGAATAGTAAAATAGTATCAGAAGTTAATCAAATATCTTTGCGTATAATTTAGGGGATATGGCCCAGAGTTTCTACCAGACCGCCGTAAATGGTCTGACTACGCAGATTAGTAATAGATCACAGCTGGTAGTTTTCTAGTTTACAAGAAAGCTATTATCTATTTACTTTTCTTGCATGGTTTTATGGTAGGCGTGCTTAGAGCCCTTAAAGGGTTTTAGGCACGTTTTTTGATTGCATTTATTTCTTTTTATTAATGGGAGGAAAAGTAATGAAGAAGTATTTTGAGTTTGAGAAGTTAGGCACTAATTTTCGTACTGAATTTATGGGAGGTTTAACTACCTTCTTAGCTATGGCTTATATCTTATTTGTAAATCCTGATATTCTAAGTGCAGCTGGAATGGATAAAGGAGCGGTATTTACAGCGACTGCAATTGCAGCTGCTGTAGGTACATTATTCATGGGGCTTATCGCTAAATATCCAATTGCACTTGCACCAGGTATGGGATTAAATGCATTTTTTGCATTTTCAGTGGTTATAGGAATGGGAATACCATGGGAAACAGCTTTAGCTGGCGTATTAGCTTCTGGGCTTATTTTTGTTCTACTAACATTAACTGGACTTCGTGAAAAAGTGATTAATTCAATTCCTGCAGAATTGAAAAAAGCAGTCGGTGCTGGTATAGGATTATTTATTGCATTTGTTGGTCTACAGAGTGCTGAAATAGTCGTGGGAAATCCGGACACTGTAGTCGGCATTGGTGATTTAACATCCTCTACCGTATTACTTGCCATTTTTGGTCTTGTTGTTTCTGTAATCTTAATGGCATTAGGTATAAAAGCCGGAATTTTTTATGGAATGATTATTACTGCTATTGTTAGTTTAATATTCGGTCTTTCGGAATTTAACGGTATCGTAGGGAACATTCCAAGTTTAGCCCCTACATTTGGGCAAGCTTTCGAACACTTTGGTGACATATTTACATTGGAAATGCTCGTAGTTATTTTAACATTCTTGTTTGTAGACTTCTTTGATACTGCAGGTACATTAGTAGCTGTTGCATCTCAAGCTGGCTTGGTGAAGGATAACAAATTACCACGTGCAGGTAAAGCGTTATTTGCTGATTCTGCGGCAACAGTAGTTGGTGCAGCAGTAGGTACTTCAACAACTACATCATTCGTAGAATCGACAGCAGGTGTTGGTGTAGGTGCGCGTTCTGGTTTTGCATCCGTCATTACAGCGGGATTCTTTTTGCTTGCTCTATTCTTCTCACCTCTACTTAGTGTAGTAACTTCTGCAGTAACTGCACCTGCATTAATTATTGTGGGAGTATTGATGACGACAGCATTAAAAGATATTGATTGGAATGACTTTGCAATTGCAGTTCCGGCATTTTTGACTGTCTTAATGATGCCATTAACTTATAGTATTGCTACAGGAATAGCAATTGGATTTATCTTTTACCCAATAACAATGCTTGTATCGGGTAGGGGAAAAGAGATTCACCCCGTCATGTATGGATTATTTGTTATCTTCATTGCGTACTTTATTTTCTTATAAGTTTAAAAGCGAGGCCATATGAAGATGGCCTCGCTTCTTTAATAGTTAAAGAACTGTGAGTAAGTTACACTTATCCCAAAGTATTAATAACTAGTAGCTTTCACTTTAGAAAACATGACATGATATATGAACATTGCACCTGTACCAACCAATGATACACAACCTAAGATGGTATATAGTGTTCCACCACCAAAATGATCCATAATGGCACCGCCTGATAGCGATCCGATAATACCACTGATACCAAAGAATACAGCATAGTAAACAAGATGACCAGTCGATTGAAGATGCTTCGGAATTAGACGAGTCACATAATCTAATGCTGCTAAATAAAATACCCCGAAAGTAATTCCGTGTAAGAATTGTAGTCCTATAACATACATGGGATCGTCAAGTGCCCCATAAACAAACCAACGAATGCTATATAATACCCCAGCAATTAAGACGAAGACTAGCGTTTTTAGCTTGCGGAACCAAAGGCCAGCTAAAGCAAATACCAAAGCCTCACTTGCAACACCTACAAACCACCCTAGTCCAACTAGTGCTTCACTTCCACCTAATTCCGAAATATATAATCCTATATAACTATCATTGGTACGATGTCCGACCGATAGAAAGATAATAGCTAATAAAAAGAATAAAAAGCCTTTGTTCTTAATTAAGATGCCAACATCTTTGAGCTTAACTGGATCTGTTTCCACCTTGACATCCTTCAAACGAGTAACCACCAGAAGAGCAATAAAACCAAAGAATAAGTACGGCCAAATCATATACTGTACACCGTACCGTGACAATATCTCGCCAATAATTAAGGAGGATAAGGCAAAACCAATCGATCCCCATGTCCGTATGGTTCCAAATGAAACTCCAAGCTCGTCCGCCCTTCTTTGAGCTAGGCTATCCCCTAATCCACCAATGGGTGTGGTGAAGAAATAAAATACTGCTCCCATAAACATGATAGATATTAGGCTGTTCATTTGAAAAAAGACCGTACTAAAGATTAATAGACCCGTAATACAGATGAGTAATATTCGTTTAACCGTTTTGTATTTATCACTTAAATATCCCCAAAATGGTTGTGCAAAAATGGATGCAAGAGGTCCGATTGCCAGTACCCAACCGATTTCCGTTCCGTTTAGCCCTTTATATGCTAAGTAAAGTGGTAAGAAGCTTAATATAATGGTATTTGTTGCATGAAAACTAAATAATAGCATTTTTAATGGTACTAGCGATTCCTGTTTTGCCAAGTTGTCATCCCCTTCAATTATCTGTTTCAGTAGGTAATTATACTACTTTCATGTAAATTGTGGAATAGTGTCGGAACCAATCTGACAACGGAAAAAAAGCACCCTCTTTAGAAGGTGCATCGATAAATGTGTTATTTCCAATTATCTTCAATAAACTCGTCGCGGCCAGATTTGGCACGATCTTCTTTGTACTCTTTTTCGCTTTTTTTATAGAAATCTTGGTGATAGTCTTCTGCAGGATAAAACGTAACGGCTGGTAGAATTTCTGTTACGATAGGCTTGGTGAATCTGCCACTTTCTCCTAAAGCTTTCTTAGAAGTTTCTGCTTGTTCTAGTTGTTCTGGATTATGATAGAAAATAGCTGTACGATATTGATCACCACGATCATGGAATTGTCCGCCGGCATCTGTCGGATCAATTTGTCTCCAGTAAACTTCAAGAATCTCAGAATAAGAAATAATGCTTGGATCAAAGGTGATTTCAACCGCCTCGTAATGTCCAGTAGTGCCAGTTTTTACTTCTTCATATGTAGGATTTTCTACATGTCCACCTGTGTATCCAGATACAACGGAATGCACACCATCCCACTGATCAAACGGTTTCACCATACACCAGAAACAGCCACCTGCGAATGTTGCTTTTTGTAGTGTTGTCATTAATGTTTTCCCCCGTATCGTACTGTGGTATAACCACATGATTTCACTAAACATAGAATATATATTTATAAAACTATACCATATTTTATGATGACCATCATAGGAAGAGATTCCTTGAAAGGAAATTTGTGATAAAATGTATAGAAGATTAAGATTATAATGGTAATTTAATGAGTGTAGAAAGGAGGGGGAATGTGAGAAATATTCCGATCGTACAAAGTCAATATGCTCCACCACCAATACGGGAACGATTTATACGCCGTGGTCAATTAAATCGAAAGCTATCGGCTATTTCCAAACACACCCTAACACTCCTTCATGCTGGGGCAGGCTATGGGAAAAGTACAGCACTAGCCTTATATCTACACGATACAAACATAAAGGCCTGTTGGTATTCTATCTCCGCTACAGATGATGATATTCTCCCTTTCTTTACGAAAATCGTAGAATCAGTAAGAATGCACTATCCAAGTTTCGGAGAAAGCATTCATCAGAAATATCAAGATTTAGGACATTATGTGGATGGAGAGCAAATCTATTCCCTTGCCTCGGCTTTTATTAACGAATTAATGGATTTAAAAGAAGAAATAACGATTATATTAGATGACTATCATCATGTAAATGGTTCTTATGAGATTGAAAAGTGGACACTATTTTTACTAGAACATGCACCTGCCAATGTCCATATCGTTTTATCAAGTCGAAACAAACCGAAGTGGGCTATTTTACCAAAACTAAAGGTAAGAGGAGATTTAATTGAAATCAGTCAAGAAGACTTATTATTATCGGCTAATGAAATGTATTTTGTTTTAGAAGACGTCCTAAAAATAGAGTTAAATGATGAGAAGGTAGAAAAGATTTATGAGCTTACAGAAGGATGGGCAATAGCGTTTAATATGCTGATGCAACAAATTGTCGATGAATCATCTATCGAAGAAATCTTTTCTAATCGTCAAACCTCGATGGAAGACCTGTTTGAATATCTAGCGTCAGAGGTTCTTAGTAAGCAATCCTTAATTATTCAACAGTTTTTATTACAATCGAGTGTCATGGATGTCTTAATACCAAAGGCTTGTGATCATGTATTACAAATTAATGGATCCGAGAATATTTTACATGGCTTATTAGAGCAGAATTTATTCATTGCAGAGGGCGAGGAAACTTACTTCCGTTATCATGCACTATTTAAGGCTTTTTTAGAAAATCGTTTATTAAAAAACTATCCTTCTGAATATAAGAGTTTACATAAAAAAGCAGCGCAGTACTATGAGCGGCATGAGGATATAGAGAGTGCACTGTACCATTATAAAAAGATAGCACAATATCCAAAGATGGCGTCTCTACTACAGGATTATGGCTTAACAATGCTTCAATCTGGTAGATTGCAAAGCTTATACGACCTCATCACAACCATACCAGATGAGTTCAAGCAAATATATCCTGTACTCTATTTTTATCAAGGGGAAATTGAACGATATCGTTCGCAATATGATAAAGCGGAAAAGAATTTTGACCGTATTATCAGTCTTATCCCTGGATATGATCAGGAAAATTATAATTTAATTGGTCTTGCCTTTGAAGGAAAAGCAAAAATCTATTTGGATACGATACAACCTGATCAAGCTGAGCGCTTTGTTAAACAGGCTATCTATATGCGGGAAAAAGCAAATGCACCAAAAGAGGAAATGGCACAGCTTTATCAGTTGTTAGCAGAAAACTTGCTAAACTTGGGGCAAGCAAAGAAGGCTGAAGCTTGGTTTGACAGGGCTAATTCTTTAAATATCCCGATAGATGATGGAAATTTAGAAGCTAGAATACTATTACGAACCGGTAGACTAGCGAAAGCACAAGAGGTATTACTGAGGAGAAAAGAAACTTCTAGCACAACCAATACGAAGCATTTACCTCAGTCTCATCGTGAAACTGATTTGCTTCTATCCATCATCGAAGCTTTTATGGGCAATGCGGAAGAAAGTAAAAAGCTCGCTTCCGATGGGATTCAGCTTGGCTTAACAACACAATCCCCCTTCGTAGAGGCTTGTGGCTGGATGCGAATGGGTCATGCGGTACAATTATTAGAAAGATATGATTCTAAGCTAGCCGAGCAATGCTATGAAACTTCACTGGATATGATGGAAACAATCAATATATCCAGGGGGAAAGCAGAGCCATATATGGGTTTATCCATTTTGCTTGGTAAAAACCTAGAATATGAAAGAGCGGTGGAAGCGGCCAATAGGGGACTAGTGGAAACGGAAAAGGTAAAAGATAAATGGCTAAGTGCCCTAATAAAGCTAGGGCTATTAATGACAGAGGTCTATAATCATCATTATGATCGGGCCAAGGTAATATTGGATGATGTTCGAGAGGATTTTGTCAGCTGTGGTGACCGTTATGGCATCATGGTAACCAATTTTTGGAAGGCATACCTTGCTCATAAGGAAGAGAATGATCCTGTATTCCTGGAAGAAATGACTCAATTTATCGATGCTATTCATACGGATAGTTATGAATTCTTTTTAAAGAAACAGACTGTATTTGGACCAATGGATTTGCAAAATATTGCCCCACTACTGTTTAAAGCCAAACGCCTTGGCATTAAACCTCAGCTTGTTTCGAGATATATGAATGAGCTCCAATTAGATGTAGATAGTAGTAATCACCCAGGATATACACTAACAATTGAAGCATTAGGCTATTTGCGTGTTGGGCTAGGTTCAAAATATTTAGAGGAACGGGATTGGCAAAGGGGAAAGGCAAAAGAACTCTTTGAACTATTTGTTACTAATCGAAATAAGCTGTTATCCAAAGAAGAGATTCTTGCTAGCTTATGGCCGGAACAAGATCTGGAAGCATCGAACAAGAACTTTAAAGTAACTTTTAACGCTTTGCTAAGAGCATTAGAGCCAAATCGAAAAGCTCGTGAAGAATCCTATTTTATTCTTCGAAAAGGAAGTTATTATGGTCTGAACCCAGATTCTGGCTATGTGCTAGACATAGACAACTTTGAAAGTTGGACTTCGAAGGCAATAGAGGAAAAAGAAGATAAGCAAGCAAAGGAGCTACTGGAAAAGGTTATCAAACTGTATCGAGGTAGTTATTTAGAGGATTTACGGTTTGCATCCTGGTGCCAGTCGGAAAGAGAAAGATTGGAATTACTGTTCCTAAGAGGAGCTGAAAAGCTTGCTCAAATTAATGTGCGATTACAGGATTATCATGCATGTATCCAGCTATGTGAACGAATTATTGCGATTAATCACACATGGGAAGAAGCGTATAGACTATTAATGTTTAGCTATTATCAATTAAACAATCGTCCGCAGGCTATCAGGTGGTACGAGAAGTGCTGTGAAGTGTTAGAAGAGGAATTAGGTGTTGAACCTATGACCCCGACAAGAGAAATGTATCATGTCATTATCGAGTCAGAAGAAGTTGATCGGTATTTATACTAGGCTAATGGTAAAAGCAGGAACCAGTGCTGTGGGGGCGAGTCACTTGTTACGAAGAATATTATTTATCATAATTTCTCTAATTAGCATGTCATTTATTTCAGCTTGCACGAATAGTACAGAAGTTCATGAAGAATATCCTTACGGTCATTATGAAGATGATAAAATGATTGGAACAGTATCGGAAGTTAATAAAAGTGAGAATAGCATTGTTGTTGATATTTCGGAATGGGAAAAACGAGGCCGAAAAGGTCCTGATATGACAGATGAGGGCTATTCATATACAGCTTTGATAACAGACAAAACTCTTATTAAACATGAAAACGAGAAGGAAGCATTTATTGACGATATAAAAAAAGGACAAAAAGTGTTAGTCAATCCACCAAGAGGGAATGATTTTGAAGGTCAACCAAACCAAATTATCTTATTAGAAATGTCATACGAAGAAAAATACGCACGACTTCTATCTCAGAAAGATGGGATTAATATTGTCATTATGTATACGAATGGGACACCATTACCCGAGGAGATGTATGAACCATTGTATGATAATGTGACGAAAATATTAGAGGGGACAGAATATAGCCCTTCAGCTTCATGGGTACTTTATGATGAGAATTATATTGTAGATTATAAAGAAGAAATGGAAATCAAACAATTTCCAGCAATGCTTGTGTTTAATGAAAAAGAACTCATTTTCAAAGATTATAGTGTTGAAGGGTTATATGAGTTTTTAAGAAACCTGAGGAATTAATGAACGCTTTTATATGGTAAAAGTGCACTTATTCTTCCTAATTAAGGCGATCAAAATCGATCGCCTTTTTCTGTAAAAATTGTTTTATGAATAGGGTCCTATTGAAGGTGAAGTTATTGAACTATCTTAACAGGTTAATTCGAGTAGTATTAAGCAAGGAGGGAGTAGAATGAGAAAGATAGTACTGTTACTTTCTTTTTTGGTATTCTATTAATTATTTTTGGGTTTTTGAATGAAATGATTGGGCAAAAAGTAACGATCCAAAAACGAAATGGTGAAGAAAACAATTTTGAAGACTTCAGAGAAGTTACTCAAAAGAAGCAGGTGAAAAAAGCAATAGCTATTGTTAAAAATGCTAATTGGGAGAATACAAAAGTTGAAATGGCAGGCTATGCAGACTACCGATTTCAATTTCCATCCGGTAATTATAATAGTAGCGAAGAAAAAATAGCTTCTTACTTATTATGGATAAGCCCAAATGGTGAAAATCTAGAGATAGTTATGGATAATGGTAGATATGTGAAATTAACAAAGCAAGATTCAGCAGACCTATATGAAATTTTAACAGGAGAAGTATTATGAAAAAGTTCCACATCTTATTTACCCTTTAACTAACTGGTACGTTACTTGAAGTAAATGATGTACTCGTTATTTAACTATAGGGTATTTTAGTGGAAGAAGAAATAACTATTCATCTAACTCACATTATTATTTTATCCGAAGGCATGGTGGAAATATTGATTATAAACGATAATATATATGGCGAATTTGAAGTAGATAAAGTAATAGAAGAATTAATTTTAAGTGAGCCAATGCAAAGACTAAAGGGTATTCATCAGGGTGGGGCAAGTTACTTGGTTAATAAAAAGTGGAATGTAACACGTTTTGACCACTCAGTAGGGGTCATGCTTTTAATAAAAAAACTTGGTGGATCTATAGAAGAGCAAATTGCAGGTTTATTGCATGATGTTTCCCATACAGCTTTTTCTCATGTAATTGATTTTGTTTTTGAGAATAAAGAAGAGGACTTTCATGAGGAGATATTTAGTTCTTTTGTTAAAAATTCCAAAATCCCCGCTATTTTAGCTAAATATAACTACGACTATGAGGATATATTGTGTGATGATACAAAGTGGACATTGTTAGAACAGCCGGCTCCAGAAATATGTGCGGATAGGGTAGATTATACTCTTTGTGATATGTATATGTATGGACATATAACTCTTGAAGAGGTCTATCGTTTTTTGGAAAACTTATTAGTTCGAGACGGGAAAATGTATCTTCGTAGTATAGAAACTGCTGAATGGTTCGTTGAGACGTATTACAAAGAAGTTATTGATTTCTTTTTAGACCCATTAAATATTTATGGTTATGCTATGTTAGCTAAAACCTTAAAGCTATCGATGGAGAAAAATATTATAAATCATCATGATTTCCTAAAAAAAGATGATGAATTGATAGCTAAAATAAAAGCATCAGAAGATAAGGAACTACTAAGTTTGATAAGTAAACTGAATCCAAATGTAAGAGTAAGTGAGGATAGATCAAATTACGATATACATCAAAAAAAGAAAGTTCGTATTATAGACCCTTGCATTTTAATGGATAACAAATTAATACCAGCCTCGAAACTATCAGAAAATATAAGAGTAAGGAATAATGAAGCATATGAAAAAGCCACTAGAGGAATGTTTATAAGAATAAAATCTAACTAAGATATTGTCTAATCTTTTCCGAGCTAGCAGGTTCAATTATTTATGAATCTACCAAGTCTGATATGGTAGTTTTGGTAGAAGTGATAAAGAAAGATTTGTATATTAATTGAAAAGAAGTGAAATCATACGGGGTGTTTTTTATGAGTAGAGTTGCATTAATTCGTAAAGAAGAAAAGAAATACCATGATTTTTGTTATGAAAATTATAAATTATTTGAGGAAGGTACTTGGTTATACAAACCAGTTAAAACAGTAATAGATTTACTACCATTGCTCGAAGGGAAAAGTAATCCTAAAGTGCTTGATTTAGGTTCAGGAGTAGGAAGAAATAGTATCCCAATTGCAAAAGAAATTAAAAGTAAAAATGGAAAGGTTGTCTGTGTAGATTTATTGGATTCTGCAATAGATAAATTAAAACTATATAGCGAAGAGTATGAGGTAGAAGAAGTAATTGAAACAATAAAAACAGATATAGGTCATTACGATATTGCTAAAAATGAATATGATCTAATCGTTGCCGTTTCAACTTTAGAGCATGTTGAATCAGAAGATATTTTTGAAGATGTAGTTAGAAAAATGGCTTCGGGAACAAAAAATGAAGGACTAAACTGTATCATTGTTAATTCAGAAGTAGAAGAAATTGATATTGATACAAACGAGAAATTAGATGCAATGATGGAAATAAACATTAAAACAGAAGATATGTTGAGTAAATTAAAGGAAATATATTTTGGTTGGGAAGTAGTTAATCAATTAGTAAAACAATTGGAATATAAAATTGTTCGTGATGAAAGAGATGTTTTGTTAAAAACAAATGCTATTACTTTCGTTGTGAGAAAGTAACGAAATTTTACTAAGGATGCTTTAGTAAATTAAGTAAAATTAAACAGCAAACTAAAACGCTCAGATTGTTCTGGGCGTTTTAGTTTGCTGTTTAACTTATTTTCGAGAACAGAACTTAGTAACAGTGGAATCGACTTTACTTTATGGAAGATATGCAATTCTCTTCTTTGTAACTTCTCTGTAACTACCTTGTTCTATGATTTCCTTAAGTTTCACCACAATTGGAGGGGGATTAATGATGAAGGTAATAAGATTAATAGGATTCTTAGTTATGATCAGTTTCATACTTGTAATGAGTGCTTGCGGTAACGAATCACCGGGAGATTCAGATGATACGATTACAATTGGTGTACTTGCTTCTGTAACAGGTGCTTTAGAATCTTACGGGAAGCAGACAACCAGAGGATTTGAGTTAGGACTTGAATATGCAACAGATGGAACGATGGAGGTTGCCGGTAAGAAAATCAAAGTTATTATTGAAGACACGGAAACAGACCCGGAGGTTGCTCGTCAAAAGGCATTGAAACTATTAGAGGATGATGGGGCAGATTTTCTAGTGGGATCTTCAAGCTCAGGTGATACATTGGCCGTAACACCGCTTGCAGAGGAATATGAAAAGATTATGATTGTCGAACCTGCTGTGGCTGATAGTATTACAGGATCTGAATATAATGATTATATTTTCCGTACGGCTCGTAACTCTTCACAGGATGCTGTTGCAGCAGCTGCTGCCATTGCAGGTGAAGGGGTGAAAATTGCAACGCTAGCACCGGACTATTCATTTGGCCATGATGGTGTATCTGCATTTGTGGCAGCAGCTGAAGAGCTAGGCGCTGATATTGTTCACCAAGAATTCGCTGATCAAGCTGCAACAGACTTTACAGCGAATATCCAAAAAATTATTGAAGCAGACCCAGATTATCTTTTTGTTGTGTGGGCAGGAGCGAACTCCCCATGGAACCAAATTGCTGATATGAAGCTTCAAGAGCAAGGAATCAAAATCTCAACTGGTGCACCGGATATTCCTGCACTAGCTACAATGAATGCATTAATCGGTATGGAAGGTTTCTCAGTTTATTACCATACGCTTCCTGACAATGAGATAAATGACTGGTTAGTAAAAGAGCATAAGGAACGTTTTGATGGGGAAGTGCCAGATCTATTCACACCAGGTGGCATGAGTGCGGCAATCGCCATTGTGGAAGCACTTAAGAAGACAGAGGGCGATACAGATGCGGATACATTAATTGAAACAATGGAAGGAATGAGTTTTGAAACACCGAAAGGAACCATGACATTCCGTCCAGAAGACCACCAAGCATTACAAGAATTGTATGCGGTTACACTGGAAGAACAAGATGGGTTTGATTACCCTGTGCCAGTATTAAACCGAGTATTGACACCAGAAGAAACCGCACCACCAATAATGAACGAGAAATAAGGGTGTGTAAATCCTACAGAAATACTTTTGGTGAAGCTATTATCATCAATCGAGATGAGGTTAGGATTAACAAGTTTATATTTTTCAAATATCGTACTAGGCACTGATTAAGCTCCGGTAATATACGTAGACTCCTGCGGGAGGAAAGGCATCGGTGAGACCCCGCAGTGCGTAAGCACGAGGAGGCTCACCAGCCGCCCGCGGCAAGGTAGACACTGCGACGGTGTTGTCGAGCAGATGTCGCCCCTGTACTGGAAGTGAACGCGAAGTATATTTCCGGAGCGGTTTTTTTGCCAAATTAGTATGCGCATAATTGCTTGAACTAATTCTTAACTTCTAGAATTATGACACAAATCACTATATAAAGGAGGACCTACATGACGTTCCTATTAGAAACCAAGAACTTAACCATCAACTTTGGGGGACATACCGCGGTAAATAGCGTAACAGTTCAAATACCCGAAAAAAATTCACCTCGATTATCGGTCCCAATGGTGCAGGGAAAACCACATTTTTTAATCTACTAAGTGGGCAACTATCTCCAACAGAAGGCTCCATCTTTTATCGAGGAAAAGAAATAACCAAAAAGTCTGCTACGGAAAGAACGAGGCTCGGTATTGGCAGGTCCTTTCAAATCTCGAATGTATTCCCTAATTTAACAGTTCTAGAGAATGTTCGTTTAGCCGTTCAATCGCAGGCAAATGTTCGATATCAAATGGTGAAGCATTACTTAAATTATAAAAAGTTTGAACAAAGGGCACATACGATTTTAGAACGCGTATTACTAGACGATAAAGCAGACTATGTTGCCGCAAATCTAGCACATGGAGAAAAGAGAAAACTAGAAATTGCAATGCTACTAGCGCTAGAAACAGAGATTTTATTGTTAGATGAACCAACTGCGGGAATGTCTTTAGAAGAAGTCCCGGCAATTATAGAAGTCATTAAACAGATAAAAAAGAAGAAGACAGAACCATTGTATTAATTGAGCACAAGATGGATATGATTATGGACCTGTCTGATGAAGTCCTCGTACTGTTCCATGGAGAGTTAATTGCAAGAGGTACGCCAGGAGAAATAGTTGAAAACGAAACCGTCCAATCAGCATATCTAGGAGGAATGTACGATGAACAACTTACTTAAGGTATCCAAGGTTAAGGCTAATATCCAACAATTTCATATTCTGCATGATATTAATTTCGAAGTACCAATCGGGGAGGTAACCGTCTTACTGGGTAGAAATGGTGCGGGTAAGACGACTACATTAAGAACGATTATGGGGTTAAACCCAGTTCACAATGGTTCCATTCTGTTTAAGGACGAGGAGATTGCTAATTTAAAACCACATTTAATAGCTAATAAGGGAATTGGTTATGTGCCGGAAGACCAAGGTATTTTTGAAGACTTAACCGTTGGCGAAAATCTTCGTGTTGCAATGAAACGAGAGGATCAGGAAACAACCGAACGATTAGACTGGATACTCGATTTATTTCCAGACTTGAAAAAGTTCTGGAAGAAACCCGGTGGCCAGTTAAGTGGTGGACAAAAGCAAATGTTAGCCATTGCTAGAGCATATGTGAATGAAAATGACCTTCTATTGATTGATGAACCAAGTAAAGGACTTGCACCTATCGTTGTAGAGAAAGTAATGGAAACCATTTTACAAATGAAGGAAAAAACGACAATTCTATTGGTCGAGCAAAACTTTCATATGGCGAGTAAAATAGGGGACCGCTTTTATATCATTGATGATGGGCAAACCGTGCACAATGGATTAATGGAAGATTTGAGACAAGATAAGGTCCTCATGAAAAAATATCTAGGGGTATCGTAAGGAGGGAAAATGCATGGACTTAATCGTTACGTTAGGTGTTAACGGACTAGCAACAGGTATGTTGATTTTCCTCCTTGCAGCAGGATTAACATTAATTTTTGGTTTAATGAGTGTCTTGAACTTTGCACATGGAGGGCTGTTTATTTGGGGTGCTTATGCTGGTGTTTGGATTTATACGGCTACGAATAGCTTCATCTTAGCTATTATTCTAGCAATTCTCACGGGTCTAGTTCTGGGGCTCGTTACAGAAAGATTAATAATCAGACCTGTGTATGGTAACCATATTCAACAGATTTTAATTACCCTAGGCTTCATGCTTGTATTACAGGAATTAATTAAAGTTGTTTTTGGCCCTGATCAGAAAGCGGTTGATCCACCGGCATGGTTGGCGAGCAGTTTTCAAATTGGCGATGTCATTCTAATTAAATATCGTTTATTCATCATAATTGTGGGGTTACTCCTATTTTTCACCATCTTCTTCCTATTGAAGAAAACTAGAATCGGTTTGATTGTGCGTGCGGGGGTTATGAATCGGGAAATGGTTCAAACACTTGGGATTAATATTCGATTTGTTTTCATGGCTGTCTTCATGGTTGGGGCAGCACTTGCAGCGCTTAGTGGTGTTCTCCATGCTCCGTATTCTGGAGTGATATATGCTGAGATGGGACTGGAGTTTTCGATTCTTGCCTTTATTGTGGTTGTAATTGGTGGTATGGGAAGCTTTACTGGTTCACTGTTTGCTGCGTTATTAGTTGGGCTAGCACAGGCGTTCATGGCCTATTATGTACCAGCTCTGTCGCTTGCTGTGAATATGCTCATTATGACAATTGTTTTGATTTTTAGACCTCAAGGTTTATTTAAGGTGAAGGGGTGATGAACTTGATCACACGTATGATGACAAAAAGTAATATGATTTATCTCGGAATTGCTGCATTATTGCTGATTCTACCGTTCTTCTTGACTGGCAGAAGTGTGCAATTCATGATCACCCAAATCTTTATTTTTGCTATTTTTGCCATGAGCTATGATCTCTTGCTTGGTTATACAGGGATTATCTCCTTTGGTCATGCAATGTTCTTTGGAATAGGCGCATATACGACGGCTATTTTTATGGACCGTTTTGATGCTAATATTCTAGGGTTGGTTTTAGCAATAGGAGTTGCAGTATTGTTTGCTGCTATTGTTAGCTTTATCGTAGGAATTTTAACGCTCCGGTTAAAGAGTCACTTCTATGCCATGCTAACACTCGCATTTGCTGGATTATTTCTTGTTGCAGCGGAAAAATGGCGTGATCTAACAAAAGGTAATGATGGATTTACCTTTAGAATACCGGAAATATTAAGAGACTCAACGGTCATGTATATCGTTAGTTTAGTTTGTTTAGTTTTGATTTTCTTTGGTTTAAGAAGGTTAACGAATTCACCGTTTGGACGGGTATTAGTTGCGATTCGTGAAAATGAAAGTCGAACAGAATCACTAGGTTATAAGGTGCTTCATTATAAAGTGCTAGTTAGTGTTGTAGCTGGTGTGGTTGCTAGCTTTGCAGGTGTCCTTTATATGCTGTCTTTACGTTTTGTCAACACGAGCGTGTTCCATACAGATGTCACGATTGATGTGTTATTAATGACAATTATCGGTGGAGTAGGAACATTAGTTGGACCGATTATTGGTGCAGCATTAATCGAGTTAGCGCATCACTGGATTTCTGGATTAGCAAATGTGCATTGGATCTTTGAGCGTTGGATTATTCTGTATGGAACAGTTTATATTCTTGTTGTTATTTTCTTCCCATTAGGAATAGTTGGTACGATTCGGGCAAAGTTATCCGGTCGTTCGAAATCGAATGTGCTGGAGAAGAAAAGAGCTAGTTAGGGGAGGGAAGTATCGATGGAAACAGTAGGAATACTAAGCACGGGTGTCTATTTACCTAATAAACGCATGACTTCAGTTGAAATCTCGGAACAAGCAGGAATTCCACTCAAGGTTGTCGAACAAAAGATGGGAATAAAGGAAAAGCCAATTCCCGATGAAGATGATCACACAGTAGAAATGGGAATTCGAGCTGCAAAGGAAGCGATTGATAGGGCTGGTATAGACCCAAAAGAGATTGACTTAGTGATGTATATAGGCGAAGAGCATAAAGAATATCCACTCTGGACAGCTGGGATTAAATTGCAGCATGAAGTTGGTGCAGAAAACGCTTGGGCATTTGATACGGCTCTTAGATGTGGAACAACCGTAATGGGGCTGAAGGTTGCAAAGGATATGATGCTCGCAGATCCAAGCATTCATACCGTTCTTCTGGCTGGTGGATATCGCAATGTGGATTTTATTAATTATAAGAACCCTAGAACTAGATTTATGTACAATCTTGGTGCCGGCGGCGGAGCTATAATTCTAAAAAAAGGCAATCCAGAGAATCATTTATTAGAGTCTCATTTCATTACCGATGGAGCATTTTCAGAAGATGTTTATGTCACGACTGGCGGAACAAAGAATCCGATTACAAAAGAAACACTGGAAGCGGGATTATATCAATTGGATGTAATAGATCCAGTAGGAATGAAGGAAAGACTAGAAGAAAAGTCGATGAAGAATTTCATTACATGTATTGAAAAAGCATTAGAAAAAAGTGGCTATCAAAAGAAGGATATCGGCTATATTGCAATGCTACACATGAAAAAGTCAGCTCATTTATATGTGCTTGACCAATTAGGGGTTAGCCATGATAAGTCTATTTATCTTGAAGACTATGGGCATATTGGTCAAATAGACCAGATTCTCTCCATACAGCTAGCTGAGCAGCAAGGAAAGTTGAAAAAAGGAGATATCGTTGTTTTGGTTTCAGCAGGCATTGGCTATGCATGGGGAGCTAATATTGTGAAGTGGGGAAATTAAGGGAGGTTATAATAGTGTCGCATGTGGAATTGAAAAAAGTTGTTTTGCCAAATGGTGAGGAGATTGCTTATCGGGAAAGAGAAGGTGGAGAGGAAATCGTTGTTCTTGTACATGGCAATATGACCTCTTCTGTTCATTGGGATGTCGTAATCGAGAATCTACCAGAAAACTATAAGTTATATGCAATAGATTTACGAGGATTCGGACAATCTAGTTATCACCAGAAAATCACAGCAATTAAAGATTTCTCTGAGGATTTAAAGCAGTGGGTAGATTTGATTGGAATAAAAGAGTTCACATTAGTTGGCTGGTCTATGGGCGGTACTGTTAGTATGCAATTCTGTGCAGACTACCCTGGTTATTGCTCGCGGCTATTTTTACTAGCTTCAGGCTCTACTCGGGGTTACGGTTATTATCCGCTAGGGGAAGATGGGATGCCAGACCGGAATAATCGAGTTAGCACAATGGACGAAATCTATGGAGATACAAAATATAAGACGGTTCAACATGCTTATGATACGAAGAATTATGATATATTACGCCAGACCTGGGATATGGTCATTTACAACCATAATCGTCCAGATGAAGAGCGTTACCTGAAATACTTGGAAGATATGACAACACAACGGAATTTAGCCGAAGTATACCAAGCATTAAATCTATTTAATATTAGTGCGGTTCATAACGGCTTAACAGATGGGGCAAATCGTGTGAAAGATATTACGGTGCCTGTTCTCATTACTTGGGGGGAGCATGATTTAGTCGTTACAAAGGATATGACGCAGGAGATAATAGAAGATTTTGGTGATAAGGCCATTTATAAAGAATTAAATGGATGCGGTCATTCACCTTTAATAGACGACCTTAAACAGTTATTAACGGTAATGGAGGAGTTCTTTTCTGGGGTATCAAGTGTCAATAATGGGTAGAGGAGTTTTTGGGGATGAAAAGATTACAAGATAAGGTAGCAATCATTACTGGTGCCGCAAATGGAATTGGGTATGAGGCAGCTCGTAAATTTGGCAAAGAAGGAGCAAATGTTGTAATTGCTGACTTCGATGAAACAAAAGGATTAGAAAGTGAAGAAGTATTAAAAGCGGGAGGGCTAAGTGTTAGATTTGTACAAGTGAATGTATCGGACCCTGAAAGTGTTGATGAGATGGTTAAGCAAGTGATTACCGAATACGGCAAAGTGGATATTTTGGTAAATAATGCAGGTATTACAAGAGATGCGATGCTATCAAAGATGACACTAGAGCAGTTCAAGCAGGTCATTGATGTCAATCTAACTGGCGTATTTAATTGTACACAAGCAGTATTAGCATCCATGCTTGAACAAGGAAAAGGCAAAATCATCAATACATCATCAGTAACGGGAACTTACGGTAATGTTGGTCAAACAAATTATGCTGCCGCAAAAGCTGGACTGATCGGTATGACCAAAACATGGGCAAAGGAATTAGGGCGTAAAGGTATTAATGTAAATGCTGTTGCCCCCGGGTTTACAGAGACTGCAATGGTATCCGCTATGCCTGACAAAGTGATTGATAAGATGAAGGCAATGGTACCAATGAACCGTTTAGGAAAACCAGAAGATATTGCTAATGCTTATTTATTTTTAGCTTCGGATGAATCGGATTATATAAATGGGCATGTGTTACATGTAGATGGCGGGATTATGATGTAATAGGGGAGCGTTTGGATTAAGAGTCCAAGCGCTTTTCTTTGTTGTTAAATCTGTTTGTAGCCACCAGGAACTTGTTGGGTTGACATAATCTTTGGCGAGGATTTAGGAATCTTTAGCAAAACCAATCAGAACTTTAGCGAATTTGGGATGAATTTCAGCGATATCAAGCCCTTCTTTAGCGAGTGGTAAAAGTTTACCATTAAGGAATAAATTCCTACCAATTGGAATAGCCATTTAATAGAAGCTTCTTCTAGTTTCTTCATCAAAATAGTTGAGGGGGAATTATTATATGAAGTATGCAAATCCGAATACAGATGGGGCATTAGTAAACTTTAAAGAACGGTATGACAATTTTATTGGTGGCGAATATCGTCCACCAGCCAATGGCGAATATTTTAAAAATGTTAGTCCTGTTACAGGTCAAGTATTCTGTGAAATTGCTCGTTCGACTAAAGAGGACGTAGAAGCGGCAATTGATGCAGCGTATGAAGCGAAAGAAAGCTGGTCAAAAACCTCTGCCAGCGAACGTGCCAATATTTTAAACAAAATTGCTGATCGAATGGAAGAGAATTTAGAGATGCTAGCTGTTGCTGAAACATGGGATAACGGAAAAGCAGTTAGGGAAACCTTAGCGGCGGATTTACCTCTTGCGATTGATCACTTCCGTTATTTTGCAGGAGCTATCCGAGCGCAAGAAGGAGGAATTAGTCAAATAGATCATGATACCGTTGCCTATCACTTTCACGAACCATTGGGAGTAGTGGGACAAATTATCCCATGGAATTTTCCACTTTTAATGGCAACTTGGAAATTGGCACCTGCACTAGCAGCTGGAAATTGCGTTGTGATAAAACCAGCAGAGCAAACACCAGCTTCGATTCACGTGTTAATGGAGTTGATTCAAGACCTACTGCCACCAGGGGTAGTAAATATTGTGAATGGGTTTGGGCTTGAAGCTGGTAAGCCGCTTGCATCAAACAGTCGTATCGCGAAGATCGCCTTTACCGGAGAAACGACGACCGGACGATTGATTATGCAGTATGCATCAGAAAATCTAATTCCAGTTACTTTAGAATTGGGTGGGAAATCACCAAATATATTCTTTGAGGATGTAATGGATCAAGACGATTCCTTCTTAGATAAAGCGATTGAAGGTTTGGTTATGTTCGCCTTAAATCAAGGGGAAGTATGTACTTGTCCATCAAGAGCCTTGATTCATGAATCTATCTATGATCGCTTTATGGAACGAGCAATCGAGCGAGTCAATCAAATTAAGATAGGTCATCCTTTAGATACGGAAACGATGATGGGAGCCCAAGCTTCTTCAGAACAAATGGAAAAGATTTCTTCCTACCTAGAAATTGGAAAGCAAGAAGGGGCTGAGGTACTTGTTGGTGGAACGGTCAATTCCTTAGAAGGAGAATTGTCAGAAGGATATTATGTGAAACCAACCATTTTTAAAGGTAATAATAAAATGCGGATTTTTCAGGAAGAGATATTTGGACCAGTTCTTTCTGTAACAACTTTTAAAGATAAGGATGAAGCAATGCAGATTGCCAATGACACGTTATATGGTTTAGGTGCGGGTGTATGGAGTCGTGACATTAATACTGCCTATCGATTTGGTCGTGGAATTGAAGCAGGAAGAGTGTGGACTAACTGTTACCATCAATACCCAGCCCATGCAGCGTTTGGTGGATATAAGAAATCTGGAATTGGAAGAGAAAACCATAAAATGATGCTTGACCATTACCAACAAACAAAAAACCTTCTAGTAAGCTATAGCGAGGGACCAGTTGGGTTGTTTTAATAGATAAGTGACTATCGATATTATTTTCACTTTCAAGAGGATATCTTGGTTATGTGGAAAGTGAGTGCATATAGGCTTCAGGTAACGAAACTTCGCATATAGTAGTAAAAATGGTAGAAGAGGTGTGGAAAATGGTCAAACGAGTAACTGCAACCGATGAAACTCTTCGACTACTCGCGAAATTAAAAGCTAAGTATGGAGACTTAATGTTTCATCAATCAGGTGGCTGTTGCGATGGAAGTTCACCTATGTGTTACCCACGAGAGGAATTCCGTGTTGGTGATTCGGATGTTCTTCTAGGAGAAATTGGGAATACTCCATTTTATATGGCGAAGGATCAATATGAATATTGGAAACATACCCAACTTATTATTGATGTAGTGAATGGCAGAGGTGGCATGTTTTCGCTTGAAGGTCCCGAAGGAAAACGGTTCTTAACGAGATCGAGAGTATTCACAGAGGAAGAATTAGCGGAATTAGATATGGCTAAATAAACGTTTTCCTAAAGATGTCAAATCTAGTTTAATCTAGGTTTGGCATCTTTATCATAACAGGAAATAATGTCTCTCCCTAGAAATATCACATCTGTAACCATCTTGTAACTCCTATTCTATAAACTATTCTTAGAAAGTGGAGGGATAGGGATGTACGCAAATTTAGATTGGTTACAGAGTAGGGTCAATATATCTCCAGATACCCAAGCAGTAGTGGATGCTGTAAAGGATGATTCTTGGACGTATAAAGAATTGCATGAACGTGCAACAATCATAGCAAACTTCTTTTTAACAAATGGTATTGAAAAGGGAGATACTGTAGCAATATTAGCTCCCAACCATATCAGTTATCTGGATTTCTTTTTTGCTTGTATGCGAATTGGAGCTATTTTTATCCCCTTAAATTGGCGGCTAGGTGAGGAAGAATTAGTATATGTATTGGAGGATTCCAAACCAAAAATCATCGGAGTTGCTCCTGCGTTTATTCATAAAGTGGAACAGATTCCAATAAACACAGAATTAGTGGAAATAAGTCATAACCAGTATTGTCATTCACTCTATTATGAAAATCATATGGATCGAACAGAAATTAGCGAAGAAGATCCGCTTGCAATCATCTATACAGGCGGAACGACAGGACAACCTAAAGGGGTTGTTTTATCGCATCGGTCTATTTTATGGAATGCGTTGAACACGATAATAAGCTGGGATCTTGGGGCAAGTGACGTAACATTAATCACCACACCAATGTTCCATACTGGAGGATTAAATGTTTATACATTGCCACTATTGCTAGCTGGAGGGAAGGTCGTTCTGTCCCCTGAGTTTAAACCAGAAAAAGCTGTTGCAGACTTACTAAAGTATCAATGTACCGTAGTGTTATTTGTTCCAACCATGTACCATATGATCATTCAAACGAAAGAATTTCAAGAAGCAGATTTTACTCATATGCGTGTGTTTGTTTCGGGAGGGGCACCATGTCCACATAAGATTTATGATGCCTTCCGGGAGAAAGGACTCGCCTTTAAAGAAGGATACGGGTTGACAGAGGCAGGTCCAAATAACTTTTATATTGATCCCATAGACACCGTGCGGAAGATGGGGTCGGTTGGAAAACCTATGATATTTAATGATATTAAAATAGTGACAGATGATGGAATGCAGGCAGATGTCGGAGAAGTTGGGGAATTAGTCCTGCGTGGCTATCATTCTTTTGAATATTATTGGAATAAGCCACAGGAAACAGCAGAGGTAATAGAGGACGGTTGGGTATATACAGGTGACCTAGCAAAGCAGGATGAGGAAGGATATATTTATATAGTTGGACGTAAAAAGGAAATGATTATAACAGGTGGAGAGAATGTTTATCCATTAGAAATCGAGCATTGGTTAGAGGCGCATGAACTCATCGATGAAGCGTGCGTAGTAGGGCTGCCAGATGACAAATGGGGAGAGGTTGTTACGGGGTTTGTTTCCCTAAAGGGGGAGGTAACAGAAGAAGAATTAAAAGTATACTGCAATCAAAAACTCACGCGATATAAAGTTCCGAAGAAGTTCTACTTTTTAGATGAAATCCCCAAAACCCATGTGGGCAAGATGAACAAAGCGTATTTAAAAGCAACTTACTCTGTTGAGAAAAGTAATAGATAAACAAGTAAGCGTTAATCTGAATTAGATTAACGCTTTTTCCTTATTTCTGTATCTGGATCATAATTTTAGTTACAAATTCTTCTTCATGATTTTTCACAATTGTATCGTAAATATATTCTTCATAAACATAATCTCCGAGAGAGAAATTTAATCGATCCATTTCCACAAGAAGCCGTTCATAAGTTTTATGAATCGATTTGTCATCCCCAACATGATACCCAATTAGAAAATCCCCTTTAACAGCTTGGAAATAAGGATATCCTTCTTTAGGATTGGGTTGTTCCATATATAAATAACTATAATTTGTGTATTCGCCCTTCAATATATGTTCTTTTTTCGTCATTACGCCGATTGGAAATCCGGAATCTAGGTTTGATACATAAAGCTCTTCAATAAAGTCCGAAACAACCTCAAAAAATTCCTCATTTGAGATATTCTCAATATTTCTGCTTAAATAAAGAGTCGCTTCTGGAAGCTGTTCAACAGATACTTGATTAAAATCCGTAAGTAACGCTTCCTCCATTAAGTTAATTTTGGTTTTAATGATTCTTTCCTTCATTTCGATTTCTTTGCGTATCTTCACTATTTCATCTTTTTTACGATGCATTAGTGTTAAAAAACTCTCAGGCGATTTATTGTTCATGTATTCTTGGACATCACTTAGTGACATACCGAGATCCTTTAGTAAATCAATAACATTAAACAGCTCTAATTGGTGAATGGAATAAAAGCGGTATCCTTTTTCATTTCGTAATACCGGTGTTAATAGTCCAATTTGATCATAATAAAAGAGAGTTTGCTTGTTTACCTTACAAAGCTTAGCAAATTCACCTGAGCTTAGATATTTTTCATTTTTTTCATTCATTTGCATACCCCCCTTGACTATATAGTTACTATATACATTAGGATAGTTAGTTGTAAATAAATAAATATTAGTGCTTTAAACATACGTGTTTAGAATTGTTTATATAGATGAAGGAGAAAGAAAAATGAAAACTAAAAAAGTCACCTTATGGTTATTACTACTCAATTTATTTATTGCTTTTCTAGGTATTGGTCTTGTCATACCAGTATTACCGTCTTTGATGAATGAACTAGGAATTACTGGGAAAACAATAGGTTATTTAACAGCAGCTTTTGCGATTGCACAATTAATCTTCTCGCCAATTGCAGGAAAAGCAGTTGATAAATTTGGTAGAAAAATTATGATGGTTATTGGTCTTTTTATCTTCGGTATTTCGGAGTTTTTATTTGGACTAGGAAAGGAAATTGAGGTTCTGTTTGTTTCACGTATTTTAGGGGGCATAAGTGCAGCATTTATTATGCCAGCTGTAACAGCATTTATTGTAGATATTACGACAAAGGATACTCGTCCGAAAGCATTAGGGTATATGTCGGCGGCTATTAGTACTGGATTCATAATTGGTCCAGGTATAGGTGGGTTTTTAGCTGATTTTGGTATACGAGTACCATTTTTCTTCGCTGGTGTACTAGGAGCAGTAGCTGGAATACTTTCGATTATTTTACTAACTGAACCAGAACGTAATAAAGAATTTGAAGAGGAAGAAGCTCCAGAACAAAAGGCAGGTATTGGTCGTATATTTGCTCCGATGTACTTCATTGCATTTATTTTAATATTTATTGCTTCGTTTGGGTTAGCTGCTTTTGAATCGTTCTTTAGCTTATTTGTAGACCATAAGTTCCAATTTACACCAACTGATATAGCCATTGTCATTACCGGTGGAGCTATATTTGGTGCGGTTGCACAGGTTGTACTATTTGATCGACTAACACGGTTATGGGGAGAAATTAAACTGATTAGATATAGTTTAATATTATCAGCTGCTCTCGTCTTTTTAATGACGATGGTAAATTCTTATCTCTCTATATTACTAGTAACCTTTATCGTGTTTGTTGGATTTGATTTGTTCCGTCCAGCCGTTACATCTTACCTTTCTAACATCGCTGGGAATGAGCAAGGTTTCGTTGGCGGGATGAACTCGATGTTTACAAGCTTAGCCAATATTTTCGGACCCATTTTAGGTGGAATCCTATTTGATATAGATATTAATTATCCGTATTATTTTGCCGCAATCGTACTTGTTTTCGGAATAGGATTAACGATGTTCTGGAAAATGCCAGCCCATGTTATCCGAAAGAATACAGAGGAAGTATAATGAAACAAACACCCCCCATAGGTTATGGCCCGCAAGTGATTTGGGTCACACCTATTGGGGGGTATTTACTTATCATCGATGGTCTCGATTTTCACACGATTTTTTCGACTAGAATCAGAAATAAGACGATGTAGCTGTATAAATAACAGACCATTATTGTAAGTTGCTTTGATTTTATCGGAACGGACTGGGAATGGTAATGATACGGTACGCTCAAATACGCCTTGTAATATTTCTTCTTTTACAACGGTTCCACCTTGAAGACCGATATCAATTGCACCACGAAGCTCAAGTGTTGCATAATCTACGTAAATATCCATCTTATCTAGATTTCTTAATCCAGGAATACTAGCAATACATAATATTTCATTGTCTGTTTGATAAAGATTGATTTGGGGAATGGTCGGTTTAAGGATACCTTCAAATTGATCCCAAAACTGTTCGCCAAAAAAATGGTCCATGTTTCGTTTCCAATCTGACATCTGTTGAAATGGATCCATTATAACACCTCGTTTTTCGGTATGATAGTCATACTATATGCAAATTCTAGAAAATAGGTGTCTGCCTACTTTTCTAAAAAATATTTAGCTTGAAGTACAGTCTGTAGTCATCTAAATGATTTATGTTTAAAAATAGGAGTGATAACTTGCTTGATCATGCACTAATAATGGTAACCATTATTTTAATAGTTAACGTGGTTTACGTATCAATGTTTACCATTCGAATGATATTGACACTAAAAGGACGCCGCTATGTTGCTGCGTTTGTTAGTATGTTTGAGATTATTGTCTATATCTTTGGATTGGGATTAGTATTAGACAATTTAAATGAAATACAAAATGTGATTGCCTATGCATTAGGTTATGGGATAGGTGTTGTAGTTGGGTCAATTATCGAAGAAAAATTAGCATTAGGCTACATCACAGTCAATGTTATTTCAGGGAATCCAGACTTGAATTTTACTCGTAGACTACGTGAGAAAGGTTACGGTGTTACAAGCTGGTCGGCTTATGGAATGGATGGAGACCGTTTATCAATGCAGATTTTAACACCAAGAAAATATGAACTAAGACTATATGAAGAAATTAAAATGATTGATCCAAAGGCGTTTATAATCTCGTACGAGCCGAAACAGATACATGGAGGTTTCTGGGTGAAGCAAGTCAGGAAGGGGAAGCTGCTGAATCCTAAGAAGAAACAGCAATAAGTTATGCATAAACTTGTTATAAAAAAGCATGAAAACGAGCTGAAAGGACTTGAAATCTCTCTATTATTATACAAATGATTGTATAAAACCGAACAATGGATTGAAATAATTAAAAAATGTTCGATTTTATCATTGACCATCAAATTGTTCTTTGTTATGCTAAACTCAACAAATGCATACGGACCCTCATATATTTCTTGGGATATGGCCTTGAAGTTTCTACCTGGCACCGTAAATGCCGGACTATGAGGGAAGATGAGTCATTGGTAATTAGAAAAAACTACTTGCGAATGAGTTAGTTTTTCTTGTGTAGGTGAGAAGGATTCCTTTCTCTAACTGCCAATGAAAAGCAGATTTTCTAACGTAATCTGCCCATACAAAAGAGGTGCTATTGATATCGATTGCCCTACTTTTGTTGACCCAATAAGGTCTATTCATCTTCTCTCATAACATGGGGGAGTTGGATAGACCTTTTTTTGTTTACGATTATCTTCACATGATGAAGGAGGAATTAGATATGGCAATGGTTAGTGTTGTGATGGGAAGTATTTCGGACTGGGAAACGATGAAGCATGCTTGTTTCGTCCTAGATGAACTAGAAATAAGTTATGAGAAAGATATTATTTCAGCACACCGGACACCGGATGAGATGTTTACATATGCCAAAACAGCAAGAGAACGTGGTTTGAAAGTGATTATTGCAGGTGCTGGCGGTGCTGCCCATCTACCGGGAATGATAGCATCCCAGACAACATTACCAGTGATTGGTGTACCAGTTCAAAGCAAAGCATTGAATGGATTAGATTCTCTACTCTCCATTGTTCAAATGCCTGGTGGAATTCCTACTGCAACAGTCGCCGTTGGTGAAGCAGGAGCGTTAAATGCAGGATTATTAGCAGGGCAAATATTGGGAACATTTCAGGCGGAAATAGCAGAGAGACTAGCAATTTATCGTTCCAATCTAAAAGTTAAGGTGGAAGAAATGAGGGAAGATCTTGCGAAACAATAAAGTTATTTTACCTCCTCAAACAATTGGAATTATTGGTGGCGGACAGCTTGGTCGTATGATGTCTATGGCGGCAAAGTATATGGGCTATAACGTTATCGTTTTAGATCCCACACCAAATTGTCCAGCAGCACAAGTCTCCGATGCGCATATCATCGCCGCTTATCATGACATGAACGCGATAAAGGAACTAACGGAGAAAAGTGATGTCATCACGTATGAATTTGAAAATGTGGATCTACATGCTGCAAACTACATAGAAAATAACGGAAAACTCCCACAAGGTGCATATGCACTGGAAATAACACAAAATAGGGAAAAAGAGAAGAAACTGATAAACGAGCTTGGATTACCAACTCCTAAATTTACGATTGTTCATCAACCTGGTGAATGCAAGGAGGCTCTGGCGGACTTTAGGCTGCCTGTTGTTGTAAAGACTTGTCATGGTGGCTATGACGGAAAAGGGCAATTGAAGATAGATAAACAAGAGGACATCGAACAACTTGAGAGTTTTGTAGCGGAACATGGTCATTGTATCCTTGAGTCTTGGTTAACCTTTGATAGGGAGATATCGGTTATATTTACCCGTACAGCAGAAGGAGAAATGGCTTTTTTTCCAATAGCGGAAAATGTGCACCAGGACCATATTCTGTTCCAGACGACAGTCCCTGCAAATATATCCCCTGAGGTCGAGGAGAAAGCTTATCAAGCAGCAAGAACATTAGCAGAAAGAATGCAAGTAGTAGGTACTTTTGCTATTGAGATGTTTGTCGATGGGGAGTCTATCTATTTAAATGAGATGGCACCACGTCCGCATAATTCGGGCCATTTTACAATAGAAGCTTGTAATATATCACAATTTGCACAACATATTCGGGCAATCTGTGGATTACCGCTACTAGCAGTGAAACTATTAGAACCAGCTACCATGGTAAACATTTTAGGAGAGTCAGTTGAAGCCACAGTACGGTCCATGTCAAAAGTAGGTAATGGGTTTGTCCACCTATATGGAAAGGATGAACCAAAAACAAAGCGGAAAATGGGGCATATTACATTTATAGGTGAAGATTATAAAAAACAACTGGAAATGTTTGAGGAGGCAAAAAAATGATTGGACGTTATACAAGAGAAGAAATGGGACGTATATGGACGGAAGAAAATAAATTCAAGGCATGGTTAGAAGTGGAACTACTAGCATGTGAAGCATGGAGTGAGCTTGGGGTTATTCCGAAAGGGGATGTTAGGAAGCTTAGAGAGAATGCGTCATTCGATATAAATCGGATTTACGAAATCGAAAATGAAACAAGACATGATGTTGTTGCATTTACTCGGGCCGTATCAGAAACACTTGGTGAGGAGCGTAAATGGGTGCATTACGGTCTCACCTCTACAGATGTTGTAGATACAGCATTATCGTATGTATTAAAGCAAGCAAATGAAATTATACGAAAAGACGTACATAACTTTTTGGAGATTCTTAAAAACAAGGCAATCGAACATAAACATACGGTGATGATGGGAAGAACCCACGGTGTGCATGCGGAACCAACAACATTCGGCTTAAAGCTTGCTTTATGGTATGAAGAGATGAAGCGTAATCTGGAACGATTTGAGTTAGCTGCAAGTAACATCGAGTTTGGAAAACTATCTGGTGCTGTTGGGACTTATGCGAATATTGATCCTTTTGTGGAAGCGTATGTTTGTGAAAAACTAGGGCTTTCCCCTGCACCAGTATCTACCCAGACCCTGCAGCGTGACCGTCATGCTGCATATATCTCTACTTTAGCACTTATCGCAACATCCATTGAAAAATTCGCGACAGAAATCCGCGGTTTGCAGAAAACAGAAACACGTGAAGTAGAGGAATATTTTGCAAGAGGACAAAAAGGATCTTCTGCTATGCCACATAAACGTAATCCGATTGGTTCAGAGAACATGACAGGGATAGCAAGAGTCATACGGGGACATATGGTAACAGCTTATGAAAATGTTTCGTTATGGCATGAACGTGATATTTCTCACTCTTCAGCAGAACGAATCATCCTACCAGATGCAACCATCGCACTGAATTATATGTTAAATCGTTTTGGAAATATCATCAAAAATCTAACCGTGTTTCCTGAAAACATGAGACGCAATATCGACAAAACACACGGCGTAATTTTCTCTCAACGTGTTCTGTTAGCCTTGATTGACAAAGGGATGAGCAGAGAAGAGGCCTATGATATCGTACAGCCTAAAGCAATGGAAGCTTGGGAAACAGAGATTCATTTTAGAGAACTGGTGAAGAAAGAAGAGCGCATAACGTCCTTACTAACAGATGATGAAATAGCGAATTGCTTTGATTATACGTACCATCTAAAAAATGTTGATGTGATATTTAATCGCATTGGCTTAAACCAGGGGTGATTATCGTGAAGGCAGAGCTTTTATATGAGGGGAAGGCAAAGAAGGTTTACCTTTCAACTACTGATTCCGAAAGATTAGTATTGTCGTACAAGAATGATGCGACAGCGTTTAATGGCAAGAAAAAGGAAAACTTTCCAGGTAAGGGAAGATTAAATAATGAAATTACCTCTGTTATTTTTCCTTATTTACATGAAAAAGGCATCAAGAGTCACTTTGTAAAAAAGTTAAATGAAACAGAGCAACTCGTCCTAAAAACGACCATTATTCCGTTAGAGGTGGTTGTTCGAAATCTAGCAACAGGTAGTATTACAAAACGACTAGGCTTCAAGGAGGAAACACCATTTTCCCCTCCATTAGTGGAACTTTTTTATAAAAATGATTCTTTAAATGATCCTTTAATTAATGATGATCATGCTTTGCTTTTAACAAACATTTCTGCGGAAGAACTACGTGATATTAAAGCGAAGGCAATAGAGATTAATACGGTATTGCAGGGGTTCTTCCGATCAATGAACTTGATTTTAGTAGATTTTAAACTGGAGTTTGGATTGCTTTCGGATGGAACTATTATACTGGCCGATGAAATTTCACCAGATACTTGTAGGCTATGGGATATAGAAACGAAGGAAAAAATGGATAAGGATGTATTTCGGCAGGGGATAGGAGACTTAATCACAGTATACGAGAAAATTTTACAGAGACTGGAGGCTAGGGTATGAGAAAGGTAACTGTTTTTGTAACGCTAAAGCAAGGGGTGCTAGATCCTCAAGGAAAGCAAATCCAAGCATCACTGAACTCTCTCGGCTTTCAAGAAGTGGAGGAGGTCCGTGTCGGGAAATATATGGAGCTTACTGTGGAAGACGGACCAAATCTAGCGGTTCGTGTTCATGAAATGTGTGAAAAGCTGCTTGCAAATCCAGTGATTGAAGATTATCGCGTTGAGCTGGAGGAGGCTGAAGTTCTGTGAAATTTGCAGTCATTGTTTTTCCAGGTTCCAACTGTGACCGAGATATGTACCATGCTGTAAAGGAAGTGTTACATGAAGAAGCAGACCTAGTATGGTATCAAAATAGTAATCTAGAAAGCTATGATGGTATTCTCTTGCCTGGTGGATTTTCGTATGGAGATTATCTTCGTTCGGGAGCAATTGCAGCTTCTTCTGATGTAATGGTTCAGGTTCGGGAGCATGCAGCAAAAGGAAAACCGGTACTTGGTGTTTGTAACGGATTTCAGATTTTGACTGAGGCAGGATTACTTCCTGGTTCGCTGATGAGAAACAAGACACTTTCTTTTATGTGTCACCAAGAAGAATTAATTGTTGATAACAATGAGACAATCTTTACAGCTGGTTATGAAAAGGGGGAAATAGTTCGTTTTCCGATAGCACATGGCGAGGGGAATTATTTCTGTGATCAAGCAACATTAGCAACATTAAAAGCAAATAATCAGATTGTATTTTCTTACCGGAACAACCCGAATGGTTCAACAGCTAATATCGCTGGGATTACGAACAAGCAAGGAAATGTCTTGGGAATGATGCCACACCCTGAACGTGCAGTCGAAGCACTTTTGGGAAGTGCAGACGGATTAATGTTATTCCAATCAATTGTACAAAATTGGAGGGAGTCCAGCTATGTTACAAACGTATGAGATTAGCCCGAAAACCGTGGAACAGGAAAAGTTATACCGAGAAATGGGCCTTACCGATCAAGAGTTTGAAATGGTTAAGAAAATCTTAGGACGATTGCCTAATTTTACCGAAACCGGGATTTTCTCTGTTATGTGGTCAGAACATTGTAGTTATAAGACATCAAAGCCTTTATTGAAGAAGTTCCCAACTAAAGCACCACATGTTATACAAGGTCCTGGTGAGGGAGCTGGTATTATTGATATTGGTGATGAACAGGCGGTTGTGTTTAAGATTGAGAGTCATAACCACCCCTCAGCGGTTGAGCCATATCAGGGTGCTGCAACAGGTGTTGGGGGAATTATCCGTGATGTCTTTTCAATGGGAGCACGACCCATTGCATTGATGAACTCTCTTCGATTTGGGAATTTAACGACGGACCGCGTGAAATATCTGTTCAAAGAGGTCGTGAATGGGATTGCTGGTTACGGTAACTGTGTTGGCATACCTACAGTTGGTGGGGAAGTACAGTTTGATGATTCTTATGAAGACAATCCATTAGTGAATGCGATGTGTATCGGATTGATTAATCATGAAGACATTCAAAAAGGAGTAGCTACGGGAATTGGTAATACCGTGATTTATGCGGGAGCACCAACAGGTCGTGATGGAATACACGGTGCTACCTTTGCATCAGATGACCTTGCGGAGGATGCAGCCAAGGATAGACCTGCCGTTCAAGTTGGCGATCCATTTATGGAAAAGCTTCTCATTGAAGCATGTCTTGAAGTAATTCATTCCGATGCATTAGTTGGTATGCAGGATATGGGTGCAGCTGGTCTAACCTCTTCTGCGAGTGAAATGGCTAGTAAAGCAGGAACTGGCATCGAGATGAATCTTGACTTAGTTCCCCAACGCGAAGAGAATATGACTGCTTATGAGTTAATGTTATCAGAATCTCAAGAGCGTATGCTTCTTGTTGTTAAACAAGGTAGAGAACAAGAAATTATCGATATTTTTAATCGTTACGGTCTGCATGCGGTGGCAGTGGGGCGTGTCGTGGAAGAGAAAGTATTTCGTATCGTCCAGCATGGTAAGGTTCAGGCAGAAATCCCAGTAGATGCTTTGGCTGAGGATGCACCTGTTTACCATTTACCAGCTCTTGAGGCTACGTATTTTCAAGAGTTTCAGAAGATTGGCAATAGGGTGCCGAAAGTGGATAATCATGGTGACATGCTAAAACGACTTCTAAAGCAGCCAACCATTGCCAGTAAGGAATGGGTCTATGATCAATATGATTCGATGGTACAAACAAACACAGTTTTAGGACCAGGATCAGACGCTGCAGTCATTCGTATAAAAGGCACAAATAAAGCATTAGCCATTACAACAGATTGTAACGCTCGTTATATTTATTTAGATCCGGAAACAGGAGGCAAGATAGC
>NZ_AEWH01000052.1 GCF_000190475.1 Ornithinibacillus scapharcae TW25 | reverse complement strand
ATAAAATCATAGAACCCTACCGAGAGAGAGCTTGTCACGGTGGAGAATAGCAAAAAATCGCAAAACCCCACCGAGAGAAAGCTTCTCACGGTAAGCAAAAACAGCAGCACCGTAAAACCCTATACAAAAATAGAGGCTAGTTTATTTCCTAGCCTCTTGCAATCATTACCATAGACTCTCATATAATCTTGGCTCAATTAGGTTTGTATCAATTGGACATTCTTCTGCATTTTCTCCGTACTGCCAGCCCCATACATTTGCTAAGCATGGAGGTGCAATTGGTTCGTAGGCGGGAGCATCGTTTTTACTTGTTGTTCCAGGCGTGGGTTCCTGACTCCAAATAACAAGCTGGTTACTTACTTCTTGATTATTAGAGGCGGCTGTACAGTATGCTTCATTAAAGGTTGTCGTACTTGGGTCTGCGTAAATTCCTGGCTTATAGCCACTCGGATACATGGCATCTACCCAACCCCTAATCCATGCTTCGTCGATGGCATAATCCTTTTCGGTGTTAGCAAATAAAAACTTGCCCTTAGGAAATCCTAAGCGTTGGGCATGAAAAATAGCGTTAGAGGCGGTTACTCTACCGTTTCTATATCCAGTTGCACGATTAAAATCGTTGTAAATTGGTATTATCCTCACTCCGTTTTGTCTTAAAAAGTTTATCTCATTCTCTGTTAAACCATCTGCAACATTTTCCACCGTGGATAAGTAACGTCCCCAATATAGTGGTTTTCCGAAGTTGTTTATCGCGCAGTTATACAGGTCCTCTGTCACACGGGCTGCCGAGTCCACTCCCCATAGTTCCTTTGGCATTTGCATTTCTCCCTTTACTAATTCATTCGTCTAATTATCTTATGAATCTGATTGAGGAGAGTTCATTACCTAGAAATTAAATCACCAATCCATTATCTAAGCATGCAGTCTAGGATAATTGTGTATAACTTACTACATTGTTCAAAAACTATACTGATAGTAAAAAGGAGGGAAGTAAAATGGTTAATAAGGAAAAAGAATTTAATAATATGTTTAAAGAAAATAAGAATCACGGTGAACATCGTAACGGGAGAAAGAGTCAGTATAAAAATAGCTCTGTACATGGCGGGGACGAGCCTGATGAGTACCTATCCAAAAAAGATTAAAAAAAGGCATTCGCTACTCTAGCGAATGCCTAGTTATTATCATTCATCTTTTGGCTGACCATATTGTTTAAAAGGTGGTTAATTCCAACTGTTTTTTCAACTTCAAGCACAAAAGCAATTCCTTTACCAGGTGTGTTTAGCTCGGCACCTTGATTAATAGCTTCTAGTACATCAGTTGTCTTATCTCTTGTAATTAAAGTTAATATGACTTCTTTTTCAGGTTCAATTAAGATGTTGAAGAGCTTTGCTTGTTCGTGGATTCCAGTACCTCTTCCGTTGATAATGGTTCCACCTTCCGCTCCAGCTTGTTTTGAAGCATCAACCACCTTCTCTGAGTCGCCTTTATTCACAATGGTAACGATTAAATCATAAAAAATTCGTTCCTCATTCATGGTGACTGAAGCCCCCTCCTCATGAACATCAAATTCGGTATCTATATTTATTCCTAGCATATGACAAATTCCCGTCACGTTCTTGGTGTTCACAACAAATGCTATACCTTGCTTTTGTTGGTTTAATTTTCCTGTGGAGATAATAGAATCAAGTACCTGTGGATAGATATCATCTGTAACGAGTGTTAAGATAACTTCCCGTTCACGCTCGACAGGTATTCCCATAAATCGCATTTTTTCATCCGCTCGAAAACCGTTCCCAAGGAGAGTAGTTCCGCCTTGTGCACCAGCTTTTCTGGAAGCTTGAACGACCTTTTTTGCTTTTTCCTTTTTAACGATCGTGATGATGAGCTTTTGATTCTGCTTGGTTTGCGGCATCTTGTTTCTTCTCCTTCCTACTGAATAGGACTCCAAGTGTTAGAACACTTAATATTGGGGCAAGAGCAACTAGGGCAACCATTCCGAATCCATCAAGCAGTGGATCCCTGCCTTCTGTAACGGATGCCACTCCTACAAACAATGCAAGTAAGAAGGTTGCTGTCATCGGTCCAGTTGCTACTCCACCGGAATCAAATGCAATTGAAGTGAATGTTTTAGATGAAAACCGAACCATGATTAGTGCTATTATATAACCTGGCACGATAAAATACCATAGGGAAATACCAAGAAAAATCCGGATAAATGCTGCAACAATAGCAAAACCAACACCGATAGATAGTGTGTATAAAAGAATCTTCCCAGGAATATATCCACCAGATACTTTTTCAACTTGGTTAATTAACACACTAACAGCTGGTTCAGCATATATGACAAAGAACCCTATTATAAAGCCTATAGGTAAAAGAATCCATTTGTTCGATAGCGTTCCTAGTTTCTGACCCATTAATTCGCCAACTGGTAGAAATCCAATATGTACCCCCTGTAAGAACAACGATAATCCAAGGAAGGCGAGAATAAATCCAACACCAATATCCAATAATCGTTTTATTGGTAATCTTAAAAAGAAAAGCTGAAAGAATAAAAATAAGAGGGCTAGGGGAGCTAATGCACTGAATACTTCTAACATGACATGTCCAAAGCCGTGAAAAACATTTAGGTTCATCCGTAAATCACCCCTAACGTTAGAACGGATATGATTGGACCAATAGAGGCAAGTGCAACTAACCCAAACCCATCACTAGTCGAAGTCTTTCCGCGAATTACAGTAGCTACCCCTACACCTAAAGCCAATATGAAAGGAACTGTCAATGGTCCTGTAGTTACCCCACCTGAATCAAATGATATTGGTACAAAATTAGGTGGTGTGAATGCAGCTAGAGTGAATACAATAGCATAGCCAACTATTAATAAGTAAACGATATTTACATTCAGGATAATCCGTAGCATTGCTAGTGCTACAAAGATACCTACTCCAAGTGCAACAGACATAATTAATATATTCTGAGGAATTTCCCCGCCAGAAACTGTATCTACTTGAGTCCCTAATACTCTTACATCCGGCTCAGCAATCGTAACGACAATCCCTAATATAAATCCAAATAACACAATCAACCATACCTTTTTGGTTTTTGAAAGTGCAGATCCAATTAGTTCTCCAACAGGCTGTAACCCTACACTAACACCTAATAAAAATAAGATGAGTCCTACTCCTACCATTACAGCCCCAATAAGAAATTGGAAAAACACCTCCATTGGAAGCCAAATTAAGGTGAACTGAAGCAAGGTAATAATGATTGTAATTGGGACAATTGATAATACAACTTCTTTAATTGTTTCTTTAATATTATCCATATATGACCACCCTTCAAATAAAACATAGAAAGAAAAAATAAGGGATAAAAATAGACGTTTAGATGTAATAAATAATGGGGAAAGGCTCGGAATTGTAAATTTATTTCAAATAAATTATAACATTAATTTTAAAAAGTCTGATAATAATTGAGCGCTAGATTTGCGAATTTCTTATTAATAACTGTAAATGATGTCCCGAGTTTTCCATGAAAGCATAAGATATAGTAGCGTAACTTTTGGAATGAGGGAGAGGGAATCATGGGTTTATACATCAATACTAATTCACATCCAACATTATTTAAAAATAGTCATCCCATGCAAGAGCCAAACCAAGAATATTTTAAATCGGATTATTGGAAAGAAATGCTTCAGGAACAATCAAAGGTTAATGAATCCTTTCAGACAGCATTAAAAAAGATGAAAGCGAACATGCAAGAACAACGATTACATGAAGAGAAAAGATGGCAAGAAATTGTTTTGGATGTAGTAGAGTTAAAGGATAATAGTAACAGGCATTATCAATTTGAAAAGCAAACGAGGGAGTGGATCACGATATTAGAGAATAATAGTCAAGAGCTTCACCGAATCGTTACAGAGAATAGCTCCATCAATCAGGAAATTTTAGATGAAATACATCGTATTCATCAATCGAATGGAGAGATTATGGAGCAATTGATGAAATATGAAAAGGTAAATCGCGAACTCTCAGGAAAGATGAGTGATTTAGCTAATAAACAGGATATAATGGTTGAAAAGGTAGCAACACAAAGCGATAATCATGATAATGTTATCCAGCACTTAGAAAACCATGAGGCATTAATGGAAAAATCTAATCGTCAATTGGATAATCTTCGTTCCATTCTGTTTGAGAGAACAAGTTTTATAGCAGACAAGATTGAAGAGAGCTATAAGCTTACATCTTCTTATATTTATAAATTTTTAACTGGATCAGAAAAACCAGTAGCATGGATGATGTTAAGTCAAAAAAGAGAGCCCTCTAAAAATGATAAAGATATAGAATAAGTGGTATCGTAAAGTTGCTCTTTGATTTTTATATTAAATAAGTGGCTTCTTGTGGAAAATATATCCCCCATGAGAAGCCACTATTTTCATTTGTGATTTAAATAATAGTTAATGGCGTTTGTTTAACCACAATACACCAGATTTCACTAATCTAGGCACAATACCAGTTAGTGGCTGATTCATCATATTGCCGAAACCATCGTTTTTGCCGAGGGATCCAAGTGTTCCTTTTAGGCGAATTTCCTTTGGTTTCTTCGGTTCTTTGTTACGTAAAATACAATGAAGTATTGCTGCAGTTTGTTCCCCTTGAATTCCCGCCAGTTGTGCACTTGGAGAATGTATAGAAGATGCACAATCCCCAATGACATATACATTCGGCTGTTCCGGTACTTGGAAGAATTCATTAACGATTATTTTCTCTTGACGATCCTTTTTAAAAGGCAATTCCCGAACTACCTTACTAGGTCGAACTCCAGCAGTCCATATGGTGACATCGTTTACAAAACATACACCATTATTACATACGCCGTCTTTTTCCACGTATTCTACATTTGCGTGGTGTAGAACCTCAACATCATTCTTATTAAACCACTCGGCCACATATCCTTGAATACGTGGATCGAATGCTCTTAAAACAGAACTACCTCGATCTAATAACCGTATATTAAGGTCTTCTCTGCTCTCGCGAATCTCGGATGCTACTTCAATACCACTTAAGCCTGCTCCGACAATAGTAACCTTTCCATTAGCCTTTAGATTTCCAACGGCCATTCCGGTTTTTCGAGCTTTAGCAAAGGTCTGTACACTTTCCGTATACATATCTGCCCCTTCAATACCATGATAATTATCCTCGCAACCTAAAGCCACAACTAAGAAATCATACGGTACGTGATCACTTCGGTCATGGAATACGATTTGCTGATTTTCAGCATCAATTTTATCGATTTCTCCATAAATGTACTGAATATGCTCGTGCTTTGGAAAATCTACACGAACATCACGATCAGCAACTGTACCTGCTGCAATCGTATAAAATTCGGTCTTTAGCGATTGATATGGATTTCTATCAACTACTGTTAAGTTAACGTCTTCTGGCAGCCCCTTCTCAACTAAACCTAGAGCGACTTTAATACCGCCATACCCGCCACCAACGATTACTAAGTTTTTCATCTTTATTTTACCCCCATCCCCTGGAAGAAAACTAGATTGCTAGTATTTGGGATATATTATTTCGGAAACGCTTTCCATCTTTAAGAGTAACAAATAAATGATTGTTAGACTAGTAGAAAAATAAATGTTGTCTGATTTTTGGCGCAAAAATTGCAACTTTTAAACATGGATTTTCAGTTTTGGGAAATAGTAACAATTGAAGTCATAAAGAAGACTAACATAGAAAGGATGAAAAGGTTGATGAAGCAAAGATTTATGGTGATCATCGTAGCGGCTTTGCTAGCTATTTTTTGGCAAGCCTCTCTCGTATTTGGTGAATCGGAGGGAGAGCAAGAAAAAGGAAATGTCTGGTTAGATTTAATTAAGAAGTCCGAAGAAAACGATGAAAATAAAGATGATTCAAAAGAAGGAATACATAAGCACGAATCATGGATTAAGTATAGTGCTAAGGAATTGGGAATAGAAACAGAAGGAAAAGAATTAGCGGAAATTGCTAAAGAAGTAAAACAAGCAAAATTACTGAAAAAGGCAGTGGAATTGGGAATAGATGTAGAAGGTAAGGATTTGAAAGAAGTTGCAAAAGAAATCCATCATCAAAAGGTTGTAAAGGAAGCGGACGAATTAGGGATTGATACAGAAGGGAAGAATCCTGATGAATTAGCACAGGAAGTAATGGTTGCCAAGCTTGCAAAAAAAGCGGAAGAACTTGGCATTGAAACCAAAGGGAAAGAAACCAAGCAACTTCTAAGGGAAGTTAAAATGGCTATCTTGGAAGAAGAAGCAGCATCTTATGGTGTAGAAACCAATGGGAAAAAGCCTCATGATATCGTCATGGAAATTCATGAAGCAAAAATATACGAATCAGCGGAAAAGTTAGGTATCGATACAGAAGATAAGAATCCAAATGATATTCTTAATGAGATTTTTACGAATTATGCAGAGGAAGCTAAACAGCTAAAAGTATTTCCTTTTGAAGATAATAAGGATAAATTCTATTTAGAGCATCTGCATTAACATCACGATTAGGGTAAACCCAGGGAAGACCACCTTCCCTGGGTTTATTTCTGATAATGAAAATCTGCTTCTACTCTTGCTACAATCTCTAATTGTCCGGCTTCAATTGGAGTGGAAGAGATATTTTCAGATGAAACCCCGAGTACAAATGGGCGTGGTTGATCTGGTGGGATAGTGGATATTTCCTTTACACTTGTGGGTATGGTGTGGATAGAGACACCTAATGTATCGGCTACTGCCGCCGCCTTTTCCTGGGCGTTTATTATCGCTAAGGTAAGTGCCTCATTGTAGTGTTGTTGTGGATTAGCTAGAGATAATTGGACGTTTCGAACCGTATTAGCACCATTATCCACAGCTATATCCACAATTTCCCCAACCTTTTCAATATTAGAAATACGTATTGTAAGTAGATGAGTAACACGGTATCCTCTAAATGTCTGAACACCATCTTGAAAATCATAGTTTAAATCAATATGGAAATCAGTGGTTTGGAAAGATTCTTGAGGGATACCACTATTACGTATTGCCTGGATAACATTATTTATTGTCTGCGAGTTGGTAGCCAGTGCTTCCTGTAAATTTTCATTTTCTGTTATCACTCCTAAAGTGACGACTGCCTCATTAGGCTCCGCGAGTATAGTTGCTTCACCAAAAACTTTTAATTTATTTTGTGATTGTCTCTGTGAATAGGTAAACCGTTGGGAAGGGATGGGTTGGAAGTACATTATTTCACCTCGTTTCCGTTATATATGGTAAATATATGTATGTATTGGCCTAAAAGTGTGTAACTAAAAAAGGAATGTTCCTTGTATAAGGGAACATTCCAAAATTATTATGCTAAACGTTTAATACGTTCGTCTAAATCCGGATGTGTAGAGAAGATAGATGACTTCCGTCTGTTATTAATTTTTAAGGTTGCAATGGATGTGTCCTCGCCACCTTTAATGCGATTTGTATATGCTTTTAGACTTTCAAGTGCATGACGCATTTTATCTTTACCTGCAAGGTCAGCACCGCCACGGTCTGCATGGTATTCACGATGGCGTGAATATGCGTAAACTACTAAGCTTCCCAAAATGGAGAAGATAATTTGGAAAACAAACACCGCTATAAAATGAACAATTGGTGCTAGCTCTTCTTTAACGAAACGTGAAACGGCATAAGCTACGATACGAGATAGGAATACAACGAAAGTATTCACGATTCCCTGTAGAAGTGTCATGGTTACCATATCACCATTTGCAATATGTGCAACTTCGTGTGCAATAACTCCTTCAACAGCATCATCATCCATTTCTTCCAGTAAACCAGTTGAAACCGCCACTAAAGAACGCTTTTTAGAAGGTCCAGTTGCAAATGCATTAACTTCAGGGGAATGATAGATTCCCACTTCTGGCATATGCATTAATCCAGCAGCTCGTGATAATCGATGAACCTTTTCTACAACAGCTCTTTCAAGGTCGTTCATAGGACCGTTCGTGTCTATCACCTGAACTCCCATCATTCTTTTCGCCATCCAGCGAGACATAGCTAGTGAAATGAATGAACCTGTAAAACCGATGATAGCACTAAAAATTAGTAGTGCAACCAAATCAATTCCATCACTAGTAATATAGTTTCCTACACCAAATACATAGAAAATAACACTAATTGTAAGTAATACTAGGGCGTTAGATAGTAAAAAGTAAAAAATTCGCTTTCCCATACGCTCACCTTTCATTGTTTAAATTTTTAAAATTGTTGCGACATCTAATAACGTATATTATATAGATAAAAGGCTATATTGTCATCTGGAATATATATATGGTGAAGTTGTACAAGATATTCTTAGGAGGAGAGGACGAATTATGAAAGATAACGTGTTTCATGCAATCCAAGATGAGTATGCAGATGATTATTCCTATTGTTATGGCTGTGGTAGATTAAATCATGAAGGTCTTCACTTAAGGACAGGTTGGGATGGGGAGTTTACTGTAACCCACTATACACCAAGAACTGAACACACAGCAGTCCCTGGATTTGTGTATGGCGGTCTGATCGCATCATTAGTAGATTGTCATGGTACAGGATCTGCAGCACTTGCATTACATCGAAAAAATGGACATGAACCAGGGGATGGGGTGGAACCACCACGATTTGTAACAGCGTCACTAAAACTGGACTATTTAAAACCAACTCCACTTGGTGTAGATTTAAGAGCGATAGGGAGCGTAGAGGAAATCCACCCGAAGAAGTTTCGAGTACTGGTTGAAGTCTATGCTGAGGAGTTATGCTGTGTAAAGGGTGAGGTTGTAGCGGTTGTTATGCCGGATACATTTAAAAACTAATACGAATTTAGGTGAGATTATGGATTCAATAGTCTGGATTAATGACTTAGCTTTAAAGGTAGAGAAAATCGACTACAAGGTAGTAGAGAAACATGGAAGAGGGTTACAACAATTGGAGTTAGTGTTTAAAGTAAATCATGAAATATACCATGATGTAACAACAGAATTATATAAGAATAACTTTCAAGTGAAAGTACCTCATATGGAATTGGAAATAGAAGCTGAAATAGAGAACTATTATACCTCTATTACTAATTTATATGAGAAAAATTCTATCGGTGAATTTACACTTGTCTTACTAGAGAAGTAAAATCAGCATGGCTTTGGGTGCGACTTAGAGCCATATCTATATATTTCTCATGATAAAATATACTTGATAGTCTTGTATAGCATCGGGGGGGGATTATCGAATGGAGATATTAGATATAATTGGAGAGATTTTTTCAGACGAAATATCCATTGCCGTTGGTGGTTCTGGTGACTTTGCGCGTAATACTAGACTTGCGATTTTTGTAACGAAGTCCGTTGCTAAAGGTGGAAACATCTCTAGTATAGTTCCTTTTGTATCGCATGTAGACCATTCGGAGCATGATGTGGATGTAGTGGTCACGGAACAAGGATATGCAGATTTAAGTGGTCTTGCACCAAGAGAAAGAGTCCCATTAATTATTGAAAACTGTGCACATCCAATGTACAGAGCTCAACTATGGGAATACTATGAGGAAGCGTTAGAACGGGGTGGGCAGACTCCGCATATACTAGAAAAAGCTTTCTCATGGCACGAGAACTATGCAAAAGCCGGGACAATGCTTAAAAAAGAAAATGTATTACAATAATCTTTCTAGAAATATAGGATATCATTCTTTCGCGTAATAAGGTTAGTTGTAATCTTGGGGCAACTGGATTATAACACTGAAGGGCTTCATGAGATTAGGGGTTTGTTTATAATAGATTGTATAACCGATTTTCTTCAAATGAGGAGAATCGGTTATTTTATTGAAACCGATTCCTGTTAATTTCGTATAAACTATATATAAGGAGAGGGATTAAATGGGATTTAGTTTTGATGAAACATATAATTGGAATAAAAAAGCTAATAACGCATTCATATCTGCAATTGTAGCGGTATTTTCTTTGTTTATGGCAATGGTTAGCTTGCAGGATTTTATTTTAGAGATTATTGTCATCGGATTTATACCAGTATTAGTTGGCGTATTACAAGGTGTGTACTATATGAATCGTTCCAACTATGATTATGTAACTCTTCTACCAGATGCCCTTATCATTAATCAGGGGCCATTTACCCCCCGCAAATATGTGAACTATCAAGATATCGAATATTGTATGGAAGTACATGATAATGACAAGAGACTAATTACCATTAAAACAATGGATAATAAGGAGATTGAATTTCATGGTGAATGGTTATCGGAGGATAATCTTGCACGCTTAAAGAAGGAATTAGTAAAACGAACTCAAAATGAAAAATTATTCCGAACTCGTGAAAAAATAAGCATATTGTAAGAACCAACTCCTGAAGGTTGGTTTTTTTACTGGATAGATAATATAAACTTTATCATTATATATATTGTAACAGCCGTGGTAGAATAAACATCATGATATGGAACAGGAAAAAGAGGGAAATGAATGACAAAAATGAATGTATTGCCATTTGAAGTAGCTAAAACAGAGAACTTCTTTGATAAGCTTGGAGATTATGTAGGAGATGTTTTCTATGATATTCTACCAGAATTAGGCTTCGAAACTCGTGATGAACAAATTTACATGGCTTTCCAACTTGAAAATGCATTTAAGCATAAACGTACCATTTTTGCTGAGGCAGGAGTAGGTACAGGGAAAACTCTTGCTTATTTAATTTATGCTATCTGTTATGCACGCTATATCGGGAAACCAGCTATTATCTCTTGTGCAGACGAGACGTTAATTGAACAGCTAGTAAAAAAAGGTGGAGACATCGAGAAGTTAGAAAAAGCTCTAGGAATTGAAGTAGATGTCAGATTAGCGAAAGCAAGAGAAAATTATGTTTGTGCAAGAAAAATAGAAAGCCTTATTAGTGAAACAGCTGATGAAGCCATTGAACGTGTTTATGATGAGATTCCTGAGTTTGTTTTTGACACAAGCTCAGCTAAGAAAACCTTTGAACGGTATGGAGATCGTAAAGAATATCCATGGGTGTCTGATGAAACGTGGGAACAGATTGCATGGGATCCTTTACAACAATGTGCAACTTGTCAGCTAAGACATCGAAGTGGACAGACCTTGAACCGTGAATATTACCGTCACGCGAAGGATTTAATCATTTGTTCACATGATTTTTATATGGAGCATGTTTGGACGAAGGAATCACGAAAAAGGGAAGGGCAAATCCCACTACTTCCAGAGGCAAGTGCAGTTATTTTTGATGAGGGACATTTGTTAGAGTTCTCCGCACAAAAGGGACTCACCTATCGTTTTCACTCAGAGACACTTCGTCAAGTGTTAACTGGATATATGGGACAAGATGTAAGGGAAGAATCACTATATTTGATTGAGGACATTTTAACCTTACACGAGGATTGGTTTGATCATCTAAGTGAGAATGCAATAGAGATTTCGGGGTCAAATCGAAAGGAAGTAGAATTCACAACTGGGATGTCCGAACTTGTAGGAACACTTCATGACAAGGTTGAAAAATTATTAGATCAACTCGTATTTGACGCGGAAATGTTTACGATTGATGGTTACCATCTTAAAATAATTGAGGAATATTTGGAGTTCTATCACTATGGTCTCTCGATATTGAAAAAAGAAGATGAAGGTATCGTTTGGATTGAGGAAAACAGAGATACAACAACTTTGGTGTTAATGCCAAGACTTGTAGAGGATGTATTGAAAAAAGAAGTATTTTCTAAAAAAATCCCTTATGTATTTTCTTCTGCAACACTTTCTCAAGGTGGGGATTTTAGTTATCTTGCTAAAAGTCTTGGAATCGATCATTATGATTCCTTTTCGGTCGAGTCTCCTTTTAATTATGAGGAACAAATGAAGCTGTTTGGACATGTAGAACAGGAAAAATCGGAGAAGTGGCAATCAATTATGGACCAAATTCAAGCAAACCAAGGTAGTACGCTTGTGTTATTTTCCAACCAAGAAGAGATGGACGCTTATCGAGAGTGGATGAAGGATAAACAACTAGGTTTTGAGCTTTATTATGAGGGGGATATGGAAATTAGTGAATTGGTCACTAACTTCCAGAATAATGCTGATTCTGTCCTATGTGCATATCACTTGTGGGAAGGGCTGGATATCCCTGGAGAAGCTTTGACACAGGTCATCATTAGCTCCCTACCATTCCCACCAAAGGATCCAGTGTTTAAGTCAAAACGACTTCATGCAAAAAATCCAGAGATAGAGGTAGATGCACCTTATATGCTATTAAGACTTCGTCAAGGAATTGGCAGATTGGTTCGAACTAGTGAGGATCATGGTATAGTTCGCATTTGGATGACAGAAGGACAACATTTACAGTATCGTAAAGAAATGGAAAGTGTCTTGCCAGTAAACATAATGATAGAATAAAATGATTAGTAAGTCGTAGCCAAGTATCATGGCTACGGCTCATTTGTATGGATAGATACAAAACTGAATTTAGTTATACCTCTAGTAAATTCAGAAAATGTGTTAGAATCTTCGCAGTTAATCCCCAAATTACTCTATTCTCATATCGATAGAAAAGTTCATTAACATGGCGGATTTGCCAATTATAATCTTCACCACCAACTATTAAGTCAAATGGAAAATTTTCTTCTGGTATTACCTTAAAGTGAACTTTGTAGGACTCAGGCTCTATATTTTTAAAATGGTCAAGTGGTACCGTGAATATCTCACCCACTTCCATAGAATTTGGCTTGATTTGATCTATATTTTCTATTTTTCCTACGAAAGGATATATAATTCGCCCCATGTCTGAAACGATATAGTCAATTGGTGTGACATCTAGAATGTCCTTTTTGGAAATACCGAGTTCTTCTGTCGTTTCACGGATAGCGCAGTGATTTGGTGATAAATCACTTGGATCAATTCTTCCACCGGGAAAACAGATGTCACCAGGTTGGCTACGCAAGTTCATGGAGCGAACTTCAAACAGAATATGTGTTTCTTCATTCACTTCTACTAGTGGAATAAGAACCGCAGATCTTTTAAAGTTTTCAATCCCCATAATCCCAGGATTCATGGCTTGTAAGGTGGTAATAATCTGGTTTATTTTCACGCTTTCCTCTCCCTCCAGTTAGTGTTCTATTGTTTATTATACATAGTATCTGAGATGGAAGACCAATATTTAATGGAATTGTGCGGAAGGTTTCAATCAATAATTGCAATTTATGGTTTTAAATTACAGGAAATAGACAAGCTAAGGATGTGCAATAACGGAAGGGTGGCACAAATGTGAATAAAATGAGGAGGATTATGATGGGTATTTTAAGTGGTAATCCACAAGATGAGCCAATGCATTACGGTGAAGTATTTGGAGCATGGTCCGCAGTTACGACAGGAAAAGCAGCAATTGCTGCCTACCAAACATTAATGAATCATGCAGGTGACGAAGATTTACGCAAACTAATTCAAGAGGCGATTGCCTTAGGAAAACAAGAAGTTGCGGATATTGAGAATGTATTAAAACAGAATGGGGTTGGGTTACCTCCAACGCCACCAGAAAGACCAGCTGCCGATTTAGAAGCAATTCCGCCTGGGGCCCGTTTTATGGATAATGAGATTGCCGGTAAAATGTCCGCAGATTGTGCAGCGGGATTAGTAGCAGCGAGTACAATGATGGGACAGTGTATTCGAGAGGATATTGCAACATTATTCGGTACTATCCATACACAGAAGGCAGCTTTTGGGACAAAGCTTTTACGATTAAACAAGGAAAAGGGCTGGCTAGTACCGCCTCCACTTCACTTATCCAATGTGAAAGAAGAGTAGTGTGTCATTCATAGCAAATATGATGCTATGTATAGAATTAATTCAATTAAAAAAGCAACGCTGATTATATCGGCGTTGCTTTTTTAAATTTTTGTTCTCGTAAAGACAAATTTATTTAGTAGTACCAATAAAGTTCTCTGGCTCGATTGGTGATAGAAACTCTGGTAATACTTTTTCGCGCTTGTCGAGCATAATTTGTTCTGGTTTAATACCCTGCTTACGCAATAATTTAATGTTTTGAACTAGGAATGCATCACTGCCAACAATATAGAAAAGCCCATCCTTGTCTGTGGCAAGTTCCTTTACTGCCTCATAGTAGTCATCGCGGTTATCGACGAACATTGATGTGAAATTCTTCTCGGGAGCAGATTTAAAAATAGGAGTAAATAAGAATTCTCCTGTTGAATCAATGTTTAGTGAATGGATTTGATTTACATTATCAGCACGCTGGAAATAATCGAGAACGAGCGGTCTGAATGTTGCCAAGCCAACACCTGATGATAGCAGGTAAATATTTTTGTTATCTCTTCTAAGCGGTATATTTGAATGAGTTTTAAAAATTGCTACTTCATCGCCGACATGAAGATTACTTAAAATCGTCTTAAACTCAGAGCATTGCTTTCTAATTCTTGTTGTAATGCCAATAGAATCTTCGTGCGGTAAAGTGGAGATTGACATATGACGAATCAAACTACGGTTTGGTTTATCTCCGGAATTGAAACCTTTTAATGCTAAATGAATGTGGGAACCTTCTTCCCAAGTATAGTCTTCAGGACAATCGAGTAGGTACGTTTTAACATCAGACGTTTCTTCAATGATCTTATTTATTTTAGTCCAGTATATTTGCATTATCTAATCTCCTCAGTCAAGTATATCAATCCTTACTATCTACTATACAACAAGTGATAACGATTCTCAATTAAATGATTCAAGAATATAAGTTTTTGAACAAGAATTTTAGATGGATCTAATTTGTCTACTTCATCAATATGACATTTGTCATATTTAATAACTGACGTTTATGACTTATAAAACGCTATCAAAACGCCTAATATGAAAACAATAAGAACATATTAGGAGGAAAAATATGAGTAAGCAAAAGCAGGCGCAGTTACGAAAGAGTGTATTACCATTTGCACAATCTAACACAAAAGCAAGTGTCATTCAGATTTTGAATACACTTATCCCCTTCTTTCTTTTATGGTTTTTTGCATATCAGAGTTTAAGCATCTCGATATGGTTGACCATACCTCTAACTATACTTGCTGCGGGATTTGTCATTCGAACCTTTATCATTTTTCATGATTGCACACATATGTCCTTTTTCCAAAACAAAAAGGCAAACCGGATTATTGGAACGATTACTGGAATTATCACCCATTTTGCATTTGAGAAATGGAAGTGGAGCCACTCCATCCACCATGCGACTAGTAGTAATCTGGACAAACGTGGTACTGGTGATGTATGGGTTATGACAGTTGAAGAATATGCATCTGCTTCTTTTACGAAGAGACTTGGGTATCGTCTTTATCGAAACCCCATTGTAATGTTCGGCTTAGGTCCATTGTATTTATTTCTGATTTCCAATCGGTTTAATCGAAAAGGTGCAAAACGGAAGGAACGAATAAATACTTATATAATTAATATCTCGATTGTCCTAATCTATGCATTATTAATATGGGCTATTGGATGGCAGGCGTTCTTGATTATACAGCTTCCTATACTGTTTATAGCTGGTGCAGCAGGCATATGGTTGTTTTATGTCCAGCATCAGTTTGAAGATTCCTACTTTGAAAATGAAGAAGAATGGGACTATGTAAAAGCTGCTGTAGATGGCAGTTCCTACTATAAACTTCCAAAGATCATCGAATGGTTAACTGGGAGTATTGGCTATCACCATGTTCACCATTTAAGTCCAAGAGTTCCGAATTACAATTTAGAGAAAGCGCATGAGTCTACACCACCATTACAAAAAGCGACAACGATCACGTTAAAGACTAGCTTACAATCTATTCGATTCCGACTATATGATCAAGCCAGCAAGTCCTTTGTTAGCTTTAAGGAATATAAAGAGAGAATGAAAAACCTTGAGGTAAAGATGCATATGAGTCCACGAAGTGCTAGTGTACAAGAAAAATAAATGACCACAAAAATCCTTTCATTCTTCTAGAAAGGGTTTTTGTACGATATTAGGAAAGTAAAAAAACTCTTTTGTCTGTATAAGAATTCTTAATTTATTCCATATTGATGAGCGAAAACGTGTTTATGTAATACTTGCTATCTGATATACTCAGAGAAACATAGGAAGGAGGAGACACAAAATGCAGAAATGGTACCATATATTTTCCAGAAACACAGGTTTAAGTATTTATATATGGATTGTATTCTGTATTCTCCCCTTCTATTTTATTATCAGGTATTCCAGTCTTGCCGAGGTATTCATTGGAGTAGCTTTGATTGTACTATTTTTTACTACTTACCGGTTATCCTTCATCAAAAGAGGCTGGACTCTTTATGTGTCAGTAAGTATAGAGATTGCGATTAATATCGGAATGATATTGTACTTCGGCTATGTTTACTTTTCACTGTTTCTGGCTTTCTTTATAGGTAATATTCAAAATAAGGCAGGATTTATAACCCTCTATGTCGTACATCTTGTGACAACCATAACTTCCACGACTATTGGATTCTTTATCCAAAGTCAAATATTCTTTTCCCAACTACCTTTTATTATCATCAGTATTATCGGTGTCATACTTCTCCCGTTTACGATGTATAATCGTTTAAAACGTGAAAAGCTCGAACATCAGCTGGAAGATGCAAATAATCGAATTGCAGAATTGTTAGTGATGGAGGAAAGGCAGAGGATCGCACGTGATTTACATGACACATTAGGACAGAAATTATCTTTAATAGGTTTGAAAAGTGATTTAGCTGGTAAGTTATTACATAAACATCCTGAAAAGGTTCATAAAGAGATTCGAGACATCCACCAAACAGCAAGAACTGCACTAAAGGAAGTACGAGAAATGGTCACAGACATGCGAAGTGTAAGATTCGAAGACGAAATTATACATATACAGCAGATGCTAGAGGCAGCAGAAATATCATTACATCTGGAAGGTAGCACGGCATTAAAACGCACACCACTATTAGTCGAAAACGTGCTTAGTATGTGTTTGAAGGAAGCTGTAACCAATATTGTAAAACACAGTCAAGCGAGTGTCAGTAGGATCGCTATTCACCAATCGGAAAGCGAAGTTCGGATAGAAATACAAGATAATGGAGTTGGAATTAACGAAAGTGATAAGAAAAAGGAAATGGATTACGTGGCATGGAAGAGCGTTTAGACTTTGTTAATGGTAGCTTGGGGATCAACAATCAAAACGGTACTCTTCTTTCTATAAGGATTCCAAATGTGGTTCAACAACTATCAGAGGAGAGGTTGTCATGATTCGGATTGTTATTGCTGAGGATCAGCGACTATTACTAGGGGCATTAGGATCATTATTAGACTTGGAAGATGACTTAGAAGTAGTTGGAAAAGCCAAAAACGGTGATGAGGCAATACAGTTAGTAAAATTGCATCAACCAGATATATGTATTATGGATATAGAGATGCCGATAAAAAGCGGATTAGATGTAGCGGAGGAACTAAAGGACACAGACTGTAAGGTTATTATTTTAACCACCTTTGCAAGGGTAGGTTATTTTGAACGGGCCCGAGATGCGAATGTTGGGGGTTATCTATTAAAGGATAGTCCTAGTGAAGAACTAGCTAATTCTATTCGCATTATTATGGATGGTAGGAAAATCTATGCACCAGAATTGATTGATATTGCATATAGTAAACAGGAGAATCCGTTGTCCGAACGCGAAGAACAGGTTATTCGCTTAATTGCGGAAGGAAAGAATACAAAGGAAATAGCTAATCAGCTCTATCTCACAACAGGTACGGTACGGAATTATGTATCCATTATTCTAGATAAACTAGATGTGAGCAATCGAATTGAGGCAATATCACGGTTTAAGGAAAAAGGCTGGTTTAAATAAAAATCCTCACAGCTAAAAAAATAGCGTATAAAACGATTGACCTTCAAGTTACTTGAAGGTTTATTCTGTTTATAGGGAGGTAAAGTGATGATGATGTCGATCGATACATTTTCCAAAAAAACGGGATTATCCAAAAGTGCTCTACGATTTTATGAGGAAAAGGGTTTATTAATTCCAGGAAGAAATGAAGAAAATGGATATAGGCTATATTTGGAGGAACAAGTTGACCTTGCTCGCTTTATTAATAGCTTAAGACTAGCAAATGTCCCATTAACGGAGATAAAATCATATCTTTCTGCTAGCGAGGTAAAACAAAGAAAGATAAAACAAGGCTGGATTACTTCTCTAGAACAACAAAGAGATATACTGGACGTTCAGATCAAGTATATAAAAAGTTCTATAGAAGATGAGAGGATATTTCTAATGGAAATGAAAGAAGAAAGGGTCTTATGGGTATATGCAGAAGGAAAACAGGGTGGATTTTCTCAGTATTTCATAAAGGGGAAGGAAGAACTAGAAAAGCAGCAGATAAGCGTACAACATTTTTATTTGCAGTATGTATCAGGAAGAGAGACTGTTAAAGCGTGGATAGGCTTTGGGGTAGGACAGTTAGATGCTAACACCAACATAACATTTTTCGACAAAGAAGAAAGTATTCGTAAATCCTTGTGTGTTGCGACAGTATTTAGAGGTGATTTTTTTAAGATCGAGAAAGCTTATCAGCGACTTATCAACTATATGAGTGATAATCAATACATTCCAACTGGTCCTTTGCTGGAAAGGTATTCAGGGAATGAGCTGAATAGTGCAACGATTGTAATACCTGTTATGAAGTGGAGTTGATGTAAAGTGAGGAAAAAACTAAAAGTAAATATCGTTGAATTAGTTGGTGACAATATAACAATTGGAATCAAGTTAGGAAAGCGCATTCCATTTGATAAGCAGTTTCACTTACTTAGAAGTTTGGCTACTAACGTAGATGTAAATGAGGCAACATCTGTAATAAAGAGGTACTCCACTGGTTTATTGGATGAAATAAAAGGCGTTGCAACAGGATTAAATATGGATATGGAGACAGCTATAAAAATGTACAGTGGGTATCATCTAACTTTCCCTTCGATGGGCTGTACAGCATTTGCGGATAGCTATTATGTGCGTAATTATGACTTTTCTCCAGAATTATATGATGCTAGGGTGATTTTTTCTAAACCGACAGTTGGTTTTGCTAGTGTTGGCTTTGGTCAACAGGTTGTTGGAAGATTGGATGGAATGAATGAACATGGATTAGTGATTGGCTTACATCTAGTTAATCAAAATCACGCCCAAAAAGGTATAATCGGTACTTCTATCGTAAGGCTGGTGTTGGAACGTTGCCGAAACACAGAAGAAGCAATCCAATTAATAGCAGACATACCTCATAGTCACTGTTATAACTTTTCTCTATTGGATCGCGAGGGACATAGCTGTGTAATTGAAGCGACACCAGTAGAACAAGTAGTCATGAAGGAAAGCGAAGTTATGTGTACGAATCATTTTGAAACGGTAAGATTGACAGCGTATAACAGAAACGATATTGGTGGCTCACGTCAACGAAAAGCTCATCTTCAGAGTTTCCTATCACAGTCATACACCCCAGAAGAAGCCTTCAAGAAATTTAATCATGAGAACTCTCCACTTTTCTATAAAAATTATCATCAATACTTTGGAACGCTCTATACGGTAGTATATATACCAGATTCATTAGAAGTAATGGTTGGAATTGGGGGAAATGCTAAAGCAGTTAAGTTTCCTTTTAAAGATTGGCTAGAAGGATCGAAACTGGAAAGGCATACGATAATTGGTAGTATTGACTATTAGATAACATTTTCCTTTTGTGTTTATTTCCAGGTTATTTACAGATAATATGGGCGTAATAGCAAAAGCAGAACTTCGAAAAGGAGAATGACAATGGTAAAGCTTGCAGTAATCTATTACAGTTCTACAGGAATAAATTATCAGCTTGCAAAGTGGGCTGAAGAAGCAGGGAAAGATGCCGGTGCCGAGGTGAAAGTAGTAAAAGTTCCAGAGCTTGCACCTGAAGCAGCTATCTTTTCTAACCCGGCCTGGAAGGAACACTATGAGGCAACAAAGGATGTACCAGAAGCAACATCTGATGATATTGAATGGGCAGATGCAATCATCTTCAGTGTGCCAACTCGATTTGGGAATATCCCATCACAAATGAAGCAATTCCTTGATTTACAAGGTGGACTATGGGCTTCTGGTAAAACAGTAAATAAGGTAGTAAGTGCAATGACTTCTGCGCAAAATCCACATGGTGGTCAAGAAGCGACCATTCTTGCATTATATACTTCCATGATGCACTGGGGTGCAATCCTAGTTCCTCCAGGATACACAGATCCAGTATTATTTGGCGCAGGAGGTAACCCTTACGGAACAAGTGTGTCACAGGGGCAAGACGGTAAAATGGTAGAAGATGTTCAAGCTGCTGTCAAGCATCAGGCAAAAAGAACAGTTGAAATAGCTCAAAAGATTGCTGGTAGTTAAGAAAGAAACAGTCCTAGTGGTTCTAGGACTGTTTTTAGTAACTATACAAGCTATTGGTTAACATCTATACTTAAAGGAATAAAACAAGTTGGGGAGTAAAGTAGATGAAGCCATTTAAATTAGATAAGCCAAAGATTCCAGAAGATTTACCAGAAGAAGATTTTGAGCTAAATGACTCAGGCTATTATCATTCCTGTACATTTAGAGATTGCGTGATTACGAAGAATGATATGAATAGGCTCGCATTTGACCAGGTAATATTGGAGCGAGTAACTTTTGAAGGAAGTGACTTTACCAACGTCGAATTCACTGATTGTGTCATGGATCGTTGTGATTTTTCGAATGTAGACTTTACCAATTCTAGTATTCACCGAGTGGAATTTAAACGATCTAAGTTAACTGGTATTATGATGCCAGAGTCTTCTTTGGGGAATGTTCTATTTGATAATTGTCAGGTTAGTTTAAGTTCTTTCAGCTATTCGAAATTAAAGCAAGTCAGATTTTCCGAATGTATGATGAAAAATAGTGATTTCTATGAATGTAAGTTTCAGAAGGTAGATTTCGACACATGCGATATTGATGAATCTAATTTTGCTAATACGAAATTAGAAGGAGTAGACTTGACGACGTGTAAGTTTGATAAATTGCAGGCATCGTTAGAAAGTATGCAAGGATGTATAGTTTCTCCACAACAGGCACTCGGATTTGCAAGGTTACTCGGTTTAGTGATTAAAGATGAATAAAGAGTTAACACACAGCAGATATGTCTGCTGTGTGCAACGTCATCAATCCATCAACTCAGCCACTATTTCAAATGATCGTAAGCGGTCCACTTGATGGAATATTTGTGAGCCGATGATAAGCTCATCAGCTTGTGTTTCCTCAATAAAACTTGTTAGTCCTTGTTTGACAGTTTCCCGGTCTCCGACGATGGTTGTCTTCGAATCTAGAGTCTCGTTTACCGCTGCAATCTCCATAGGAGAATATAGTTCCTTCAGATTATCAACAGGCGGTTGTAGTTTCCCTGGGCTACCTCGGCGTAAGCTTAGGAATTGCTGCTGCTGAGATGTTGCTATGAATTTCGCCTTCTCATTTGTATCTGCTGCAATGACATTAATGCCCAACATGACATATGGTTTATCCAATACTTCAGATGGTTTAAAGTTATCGCGATATAGTTTCAATGCCTGGAAGAGATAGGCAGGTGCAAAATGACTTGCGAATGAGAATGGTAATCCTTTTTGTGCTGCTAATTGAGCACTAAAGCCACTTGATCCTAATAACCAAATTGGCACCCTAGCACCTTGTCCAGGAATGGCTTTAACTCGAGAGACGGGTTCGTCCGAGAAGTAATCTTGTAGCTCCGTAACTTGCATTGGAAAATCCTCTACACTCATGTTCAAAGTTCTTCTAAGGGCATAAGCAGTTGCCTGATCACTACCAGGTGCTCTCCCTAAGCCAAGATCAATTCTTCCCGGATATAATGCTTCTAGGGTTCCGAATTGCTCAGCTATTACTAATGTTGCGTGATTTGGGAGCATCACCCCACCCGCCCCTACGCGAATATGATTCGTTGCGCCTGCAATATGACCAATGACAACAGAGGTTGCACTACTGGCAATTCCCGGCATGTTGTGGTGTTCCGCTAACCAGTAACGGTTGAATCCCCATTTTTCCACATGTTGTGCCAATTCTACACTGTTTTTAAAAGACTCACTCGCATTACTCCCTTCCGTTATTGGTGCGAGGTCTAGAACAGAAAGAGGTATATGTTGAAATTTTTTCGCTGGATTGGTAATCAAATTAGTTCACTCCTTCAAGTACTTCTTAGTAAGCAATGATAATTATTTTGATGATCATAGTCCAATATTTCGCTTAAAAAAGAATTTTTGTCAGGAAATGTTACCGTTTACATCTATTGATATAAAAGGATTTGTATAATTATAGATTTCTGAATATTGTGTATTAACTGTAATTTTGTTATAATACTTAATACCGTTATTTAGTTAAAGGTGACAATTGGAAAGGAGCTAATATATGTCAAGAAGCGAATACCCTGTAGAACAGGGGTTATACAGTCCAGAATTTGAGCATGAAGCCTGTGGTATCGGGATGATTGCCAATATAAATGGGAAAAAAACACATAATATAGTTCATAATGCCATTACAATGCTTTGTAATCTAGAGCATAGAGGCGGACAATCAGCAGATACGAGTACTGGTGACGGGGCAGGAATACTTACGCAAATACCGGATCGATTTTTCCAAAAGCAGTGTATGAAAGAGGGATTTTCTTTACCGCAGGAAGGTGATTATGCTGTTGCCATGATCTTTCTTCCGAATGATTTAGATAAAAGGATGGAATGCAAAAGCATCATTGAATCAATCGTGGAAGAGGAAGGGCAGACATTTCTCGGGTGGCGGCCAGTACCACTTAATGATTCCTTCATCGGGAGAGTTGCTTCAGAAAGTAAACCAACCATCCGACAAGGTTTTATTGGAAAATCAAAGGACCTTAACGACCCCTTGAGTTTTGAACGCAAACTATTTATTATTCGTAAAAGAATTGAGAACGTAATAAATCAACACTCCACATATCATGATACTTACATATGTAGCTTATCTTCACGAACTATCGTTTATAAAGGAATGCTAATACCAGAGCAATTAGGTTCCTTCTACATTGATTTAAACCACCCTGAATTTAAATCCGCATTAGCTTTAGTGCATTCGCGTTTTAGTACGAATACATTTCCGAGCTGGAAGCGAGCGCATCCAAACCGGTATACCATTCATAATGGAGAGTTTAATACCATTCGTGGAAATGTTAATTGGATGCATGCACGTGAAAAACTATGTCGTTCGGATTTTTTTGATGAAAAGGAACTGGAAAAAATCTTGCCAGTTAATGATGCGGATGGAAGTGACTCCTCCATTTTTGACAATACTTTTGAATTTTTACATCTATCCGGTTTTTCCTTAGCTCATACAGCTATGATGATGATTCCGGAGCCCTGGTCAAATAATCCTAATTTATCAGATGAAAGAAGAGATTTTTATGAATATCATAGTACTCTAATGGAGCCATGGGATGGACCAAGTGCACTGGTTTACACAGATGGTGTACAAATTGGTGCCTGTCTGGATCGAAATGGTTTGAGACCAGCGAGATATTATGTAACCAAAAGTGGCATGATCGTTCTTGGCTCAGAAGTTGGTGCATTAGATATATTTGCTGATGATATCTTGTTTAAAAGTCGGCTCGAGCCAGGTAAGATGCTATTGGTAGACATAGGGAAAGGAATTATTATTCCTGATGAAACTATCAAAATGCAGATAGCAACGCAGAAACCTTATAAAGAGTGGTTAATGGAGTTAAAGGATATTCACGATATTCCAGATTCGCCAAATCAATCCCCTTCTTTTCAAGGCGAGAAATTACTAAAACAACAAATTGCATTTGGATATTCTCAAGAGGAACTAGACAAGATTTTAATACCACTAGTAACAGAAAGGAAAGACCCTATCGGTTCGATGGGGTATGATGCACCGCTAGCCGTTCTATCCCAAAAACCTAGACTACTATTTGATTATTTTAAGCAATTATTTGCTCAAGTTACAAATCCTCCAATCGATGCTATTCGAGAAAAAATAGTTACGATGGCAACGACTAGTATTGGTCCTAAGGGCAATCTAGTCTCAGCAGGTCCAGAAAGCTGTAAAAGGATTCGATTGCATACCCCAATACTAACGAATAGAGAGTTAGAAAAGCTCCGTAAAAATAGAGTTCACGGATATCGCTCTGCCACTATTTCTATCCTATTTGGTTTGAATACAGGTTTAGATTTAGAGCAAGTATTGCAGGAAATATTTGCTCAGGCTGATAAACATATCCGAGAAGGTGTAACATTTTTGATTTTATCTGACCGCGGTGTCTCCAAAACGAAAGGAGCCATTCCCTCTTTGCTTGCAGTAAGTGGATTACATCATTACTTAATGCGACAAGGTGTACGAACAAAGGTTAGTATCCTTTTAGAATCAGGGGAGCCAAGAGAAGTTCATCATTTTGCGACACTGCTTGGATATGGAGCAGAAGGAATTAACCCCTATCTAGCAATCGATACATTTGATTCCTTGGCAGAAAAGGGGCAACTTGGTGCGCTGACGGTAGAACAGGCAATTACGAATTATATTCATACCGTTACAGATGGAATCGTGAAGGTGATTTCTAAAATGGGGATCTCTACCATCCAGAGTTACCAAGGTGCACAGATATTTGAAGCGGTAGGGATTTCCAATAAGGTGATTGGTTCATACTTTACTGGTACAGCCTCTCGCATTGGAGGGATAGGCTTAGATATTATCCAACAAGAAGTTATCATGAGACATCAGAGAGCTTTTAAGGAATATCGTGATAGTGATTTATCTTTAGAAGTAGGTGACGATTTTCAGTACCGCTCGAATGGCGAGGATCACCAATATAATCCGAAAACGATATACATGCTTCAACATGCCGTACGGTCTGGCGATTATCAGTTGTTTAAAACGTATACGAAGTTAATTACAGATGAGAAGGAAAACCTACAATCACTGCGAGGATTATTAAAATTTAAAAAGCGAAATCCAATTCCAATTGATGAAGTGGAATCCGTAGAATCCATTTGTCGCCGCTTTAAAACTGGAGCTATGTCTTTCGGAGCCATTAGTAAAGAAGCACATGAATCATTGGCTATTGCGATGAACCGAATCGGCGGAAAAAGTAATTCTGGTGAGGGTGGCGAATCTGCTGTGCGTTATCAACCAGATTCAAATGGCGACTTGCGAAGAAGTGCTGTTAAGCAGGTTGCCTCAGGTAGATTCGGTGTTACGAGTCATTACTTAGTGAATGCAGAGGAGATACAAATTAAAGTAGCACAAGGGGCCAAGCCTGGAGAAGGAGGGCATTTGCCAGGCAATAAGGTATATCCATGGGTAGCGGAAGTAAGAGGTTCCACCCCTGGTGTTGAGTTAATATCACCACCACCGCATCATGATATATATTCCATTGAAGATTTAGCGGAATTAATCTTTAATTTAAAAAACGCAAATCCTAATGCGAGAATTAGTGTGAAATTAGTTTCAGCAGTTGGCGTAGGAACGATAGCTGCCGGTGTTGTTAAGGGACGCGCAGACCATGTTCTAATCAGTGGATATGATGGAGGGACAGGAGCTGCACCTTATACCAGTCTTAAACATGCCGGTTTACCGTGGGAGATTGGGTTAGCCGAAACACATCAAACCTTATTGTTAAACGGTTTAAGAGATAGGGTTGCTATTGAGGCAGATGGAAAAATGATGACCGGAAGAGATGTGGTCATAGCTGCTTTGCTTGGTGCGGAAGAGTTTGGCTTTTCAACTGCCCCACTTGTAGCATTAGGATGTGTCATGATGCGAGTTTGTCATTTGGATACTTGTCCTGTTGGTATCGCTACTCAAAATCCAGCGTTACGGAAGAGATTCGCTGGGAAACCAGAACATGTTGTGAACTTTATGCGTTTTATTGCAAGGCAAACGCGAGAAATAATGGCGGAACTTGGCTTTCGTACTATTAATGAAATGGTAGGTCGAACTGATGTCTTAGAACCTAACCAAAAATTAATCACTGGAAGGCAAAGAATATAGATCTATCTGCTTTATTATATCAACCAGTGAACGGGAAAAGAGCAAAATATCAACAAACGAAACAGAATCATGGTATCGAAAAGACACTGGACTTTCAGGAGATAATTCCAAGTTGTACAAAAGCTCTTGAGGGGTTAGGCAGTGTTAGTTTTACTACTGCTATCCGCAATATCCACCGATCCACAGGGACACTTCTGGGAAGTTTGGTGACGGAGAAGTTTGGTGAGAAAGGATTACCGGATGATTATATCCAGCTGACTTTTAGTGGGTCAGCAGGGCAGAGTTTTGGAGCATATGTACCAAGGGGCATTACGTTACGATTAATTGGTGATGCAAATGATTTTGTCGGTAAGGGTTTATCAGGAGGGAAGGTAATTGTTCAACCAGATCCGATTGTTACATTCCAACCTGAGAAGAATGTCATTATCGGAAATGTAGCATTCTATGGGGCAACATCAGGAGAAGCATTTATCCGAGGAATTGCAGGCGAACGGTTTTGTGTACGGAACAGCGGTGCAAATGTCGTAGTAGAGGGTGTTGGTGACCATGCCTGTGAATATATGACCGGCGGAAGAGTTGTTGTTTTAGGACCAACTGGTAAAAACTTTGCTGCAGGGATGTCTGGTGGAGTGGCATATGTACTGGATGTCGATGGATCCTTCTTAGATAAGGTCAACCATGAAATGGTTCATGCTCAAGGATTGCAAGACTTATCAGAAGTAGACGAACTATATGAGTTACTAGAGAAGCATGTTCGGTATACCAATAGTATTTATGCAGAACGTATTTTAACTTATTGGGAAAATACTGTAAGCAAATTTGTCCGTGTCATTCCTAGAAACTATGCAACGATTCAAGGGAGATTGAAAGAGTTGCTAGGAAATGGAGTAAATAAGGACGAAGCAGAGATGCAAGCCTTTCAAGAAATGCATCAAGGGCTGCTGAAGAAAAAGGAAAGAGAAAAACAGGGTGTCAAAATAGATTTATAGAAAAGAAGGGAGGAAACAGATGGGAAAAAGGACGGGATTTATGGAGTATAAACGAAAAGATCGTGGTGAAAGAGAACCATCTGTACGAGTCCGTGATTGGGAAGATTATACGGCTCCAATGAATGACAAGGATGTACAGATTCAAGGTGCACGTTGTATGAGTTGTGGTGTTCCTACCTGTCATATAGGAATGGAGTTAAATGGTGTTACGACGGGGTGTCCGCTAAATCACTTAATACCAGAATGGGCTGATCTTGTATATAAGGGACAATGGAAGGAAGCTTTAAAGAGAGCGCACAATAAAAATAACTTCCCAGAATTTACTGGTATTGCTTGTCCGGCACCTTGTGAGGGGGCATGTGTCCTTGGAATTAATGAACCTCCTGTGGCGATAAGAACAATTGAAAGAGCAATCGTAGAAAAAGGCTTTGAAAATGGTTGGATAAAACCAACCCCACCTATAAGTAGAACTGGTAAACGTGTGGCAATTGTGGGATCAGGGCCAACTGGGTTAGCTGCAGCGGCACAATTAAATAAAGTAGGACATTCTGTAACGGTGTTTGAGCGAGACGACCGTGTTGGTGGACTTCTAACGTATGGAATACCAGAAATGAAATTGCCTTATCATATTGTCGAACGAAGAGTTAACCTATTGAAACAGGAAGGTATAAAGTTTAAGACAAATACAGAGGTAGGTTTAGACTATCCAGTGGAAAAAGTGAGTGCAGATTACGATGCAGTCATTTTAGCGGGAGGAGCAACCGTACACCGTGAAATGGAGGTAGAGGGGGGAAACCTCGAGGGTGTATGTTATGCAATGGACTTTCTTCATCAAAATACAAAAAGTTTACTCGACTCGGATCTGACAGATGGAAATTATATCTCTGCCGAAGACAAGAATGTTATTGTGATCGGTGGAGGTGATACCGGGACTGACTGTCTTGCAACAGCTATTAGGCATAATTGTAAGAGTCTAGTTCAATTTGATATTTATGAAAAAAAGAGCACTAAGCGAAATGAACATGGTAATCCTTGGCCGCAATATCCGATTATCCACCGTATCGAGTATGGTCATAAGGAAGCTGCAAGTAAATTAGGGAAGGATCCAAGAGCTTTTGCCGTTCTTACCAAGAAGTTTGTTGGAGATGAACAAGGTCATATTAAGGAAGTTCATACGGTGAACGTGAGAACGCGTTATGAACAAGGTAAGAGAATAAGGGAAGAGATTCCTGGAACAGAAAAAATTTGGCCAGCAGACTTAGTTTTAATAGCTATTGGATTTCAAGGACCGGAACAAGCGTTATTAAGTCAGTTACGAGTCGAACGGAATGTTAACTCCACCGTTAAAGCAACATATGGTGACTATAGGACTAATGTGGAGGGAGTTTTTTGTGCAGGGGATATGCGCAGGGGACAAAGTTTAATTGTATGGGCTATTCATGAAGGGAGAGAAGTAGCACGTGAATGTGACCGTTACTTAATGGGGGAGACGGATTTACCCTGATTATATGAGATTTATCTGGATTTTTGCCATAAAAATAAGTTTGATTCAAAACACTATATCAAGTATGATAGTAAAGTAATTTAGGGAATGATAATACTAGAAATCTAGTTCGATATAGTGATTTGGAGATGAGGAATAAATAATGGTAAAATCATCAATTTATGGATTAACCATCGAACAATTAACAGAATGGTTAATGGAAAAAGGTCAAAAGCGATTCCGTGCTGAACAGGTCTGGGATTGGCTCTATAAAAAGCGTGTTCGTGATTTTTCGGAAATGAAAAATGTGAATAAAGAAACCATTGAACTGTTACAAGAAAACTTTGTTATTGAAACATTAGAGGAAGAGATTAAACAGGTCTCGAAAGATGGTACGGTAAAATTTCTTTTTAAATTAGCTGATGGTAACTTAATTGAAACGGTGCTTATGCGTTTTAACTATGGTCTTTCTGTGTGTGTAACAACACAGGTTGGTTGTAATATCGGTTGTACCTTCTGTGCTAGCGGTCTTTTAAGAAAAAGTAGAGACTTAGACAGTGGTGAAATTGTAGAGCAGATTATGAAGGTGCAAAAACATTTAGATGAACAAGGGAAAGATGAACGTGTTAGTCATATCGTTGTAATGGGAATTGGAGAACCGTTTGATAACTTTACTAACCTAGTTAACTTTATTCGTGTCGTAAATGATGAGAAAGGCCTAAAAATTGGTCAACGTCATATTACGGTTTCTACAAGTGGGCTTGCTCATAAGATTTACGAATTTGCAGATACAGGATTACAGGTGAACCTAGCAATATCTCTACATGCTCCTAATGATGAGCTTCGAACAAGTATCATGAAAATCAATAGAGCATTCCCAATTGAAAAACTAATGAAGGCAGTAGACTATTATTTAGAAAAGTCTAATCGTCGAATCACTTATGAATATATTATGCTCAGGGATGTAAATGACCATAAGGGAGAAGCGTTACAGCTTGCTAAATTATTGCATAAGAAACGCCATTTATCCTATGTGAATTTAATACCTTATAACTCCGTGGAAGAACATAATCAATACCAACGAAGTGAAACTGCAGTTATTCAAGCCTTTCATGAAACATTAAAAAGTAAAGGTATTAACAGTGGGGTTCGTTGGGAAAATGGTGCAGATATTGACGCTGCGTGCGGCCAATTAAGAAGTAAACAAATTAAGAAACAACAAATCATTTAACATATTGTACACGCCTATCAAGGAGAGCACCCTATTAGAGTATCGAATTACTTTTATAGGGTGCTTTTCTATATAAATAATTTACTATGATTTTAAAATTTGTTTTTGTTATTGTTGGAGAATAGGAGAAGCAAATGAATAAGACCATCTCTTCTTACAAAAGATTACGATATAAGCCCAGTAATCAAAGGAGAGATAAGATGGACTTCGATTGGATATGGAAGGCTATTCTAATTGTTATTGCCGGTACGATTTTATTGAGATTTGCTGGTAGAAAATCTATTTCGCAAATGACCCTCCCACAAACGGTCATTATGATTGGTATCGGCTCATTATTAATTCAACCTGTTTCAGATAAAAGTCTGTGGGTAACATTTGGAGTTGGGGCGGTTCTTGTATTAACACTAATTTTAATAGAGTACTCCGAGTTAAAGGGAAATTTTTTTGAGACCTTTCTAACTGGAAAGTCAAAAGTATTAATTCATAATGGTACAATCAATGAAAAGAATTTAAGGAAGGTAAGATTAACGGTTGATCAATTGGAAGCTAACTTACGCCAGAAGAACGTTCGAACCCTATCAGATGTAGAATATGCTACGCTGGAGCCGAATGGACAGCTTGGTTATATACTTAAACAGGAAGCGCAGCCTGTAACAAAAAAGGAATTCCAGCAGTTAATCGATCTAATGCATAGCTGGTTAACGGCCCATCAAGACATTGCCGAGTTCAGCAAACAAGTAAAAGAAATAACACAGCAATTTGAATCGCTAAAGTTACAGGATAATTTGTTCACAGAAGTTACAAATAACAGTCATGATAAACAGGTTCCGAAACATTTAAAGTAGGGGGGATATTCGTTCTTCTATATTTGGATTTATTAGGTATAAGCTATAAGAAAATACAACTTGGACTTATTGAAGTAAATTCTGTACATGCGTATAATGAGGGTATATAGTATAAGAAAATAGTGAGTCTTCGATAATGGAGAAGGCACATAGAACTAATAAAAATACAAATTCTTGAATAGGATAATAACATCCTTATAGGAGTATCGGATATGAAACATAAAGCGGTTGTTTTAGGAAATAATTATTATATAGGATTAAGTGCGATAAGAAGTCTTGGAAAAGAAGGCGTACATACGGTTGCAGTCGATTATTCAGAAGAGGACCGATATGGAGCGGAGTCTAAATATTGTTCGGAGAAAATCATTGTTCCACATTATAAAGAAGAAACAGAAAGGTTTATTTATGCATTAATTGATTTTGCGAAAAAGCAGGATGCACAGCCAGTACTAATTCCTTGCCATGATACGTATTTGGAAGTAATTGATGCTCATTTGGATCAAATAAAAGAGTATTATTTAATCCCGCAGACAGAGCAAGGATTAGCAACCAAAGTAATGAATAAAGATACACTGCATCAACTAGCGGTTGAACATGGTGTTCGTGTTCCGGAAACGGTTAGAATCAATGACGCCAACTTTAAGGAGAGAATTGAGAATGAAATTAAATTTCCTTGTTTAGTTAAGCCATTTGATTCCCCAACCTTTGTCCGGACTTTTCGCAAGAAGATTTTTAAAGTATATAATATGACGGAATTAGAGGAAGCATTAGAAAAGGCTAAAAGTGCAGAGCTAGAGGTATTTGTACAGCGCATCATTCCAGGTTTCGATGATCATATGTATACGTTTGATGCTTATCTCGATCAAAATTCAAACATTACGCATTGGACGACATGTCAAAAGTTAAGACAATACCCTATTAATTTTGGGGCATCCGTATACACTATTCAGAAGTATACCCCCGAATTATATGAAATTGGTTCGAAGTTTTTAGAGGGGATTAATTATAAAGGATTTGCTGAAATTGAGTTTAAGAAGGATGAAGAATCTGGAGAGTATTATCTAATAGAGATTAATGCACGTATTACGAATTTCAATCACTTACTCTATAAAGTCGGCTTAAACTTCCCTTATATTACCTATAGAGAAATGATTGGAGATCCACTTGAACCAAAATCGGTTACAGAGACAACTAATCGTGCCTTCTGGTATGGTTATGAAGACTTTTTAGCAGTAAAGGATTATATTAAAACAGGTCAATTAAAATCAACAGAAGTTGTAAAATCATTTTTTAGACCTAAAGCATATGCAATTTGGAGTATTCAAGATCCAAAGCCAGCACTAGCTTTTATGAAAACAAGGGTCGGTAAATTATTCGGAGGCCGTAGGAAAGGTTAGGAGGTAGTTGAGATGCAATTAAGAGAGTTATTAAATGCAATTGAACTAGTGAATAAGACAGAGGTGGAAGAGATTGCGATTGAAAAAATTTCTTATCACTCCCAACAGGTTACCCAAGGTGATCTATTTGTATGTATAAAAGGTTATAAAACAGACGGTCATAAGTACTTAAAGGATGCAGAGAGCCGTGGTGCGGCAGCAGCAGTGGTAGAGGAAATTCAAGAAGGTATCGATATTCCACAATATGTGGTAACCGATAGTCGTATCGCTCTTGCTAAGTTAGGCGCGAAGTTTTACGGTAAGCCATCATCAAAGCTAACGATGGTAGGAATTACAGCAACGAATGGAAAAACAACTACCTCCTATATGACGAATGCTATATTAGAGAATGAAGGACGCCGAACAGGGTTAATTGGTACAGTAATGGTGAAAAATGGTGACCATTCTTTCCCAGCAGAATTGACAACACCAGAGTCATTAGATTTACAACGTTATTTGAATGATATGGTGCATAACGATGTCACACATGTGACCATGGAAGTCTCTTCTGCAGCACTAGAATTGCATCGTGTGGAAGATGTAGAGTATGATATTGTTTCATTGAATAATATGAGTAAAGAACATATGGAAATGCACGGAACGTTCGAGAGATACTTTGAGGTAAAATCGAGCTTAATTAGAAATGCCTCAAAAAATAGTTACGCTGTCTTAAATCTAGACGATCCGTATTCTGCTTCATTAGTGGATAAAACAGAGGCAACAGTTATCTCTTTTGGGATCAATAATAAAAATGGCTATATCCATTGTAAAGATTTAGATTTATCAACTGGTAGAGGGAGATTTACTGTCGAAATCCTGAAGCCTTTTGAAGCAAATGGTATTCACTATGAACCAAGTGAATTTCAGGTGGAATTAGCTGTACCAGGTCTTCACTCGGTCTACAATGCAATGGTTGCTATTACTATTGCCCTTATAAGTGGGGTGCGAATACCAACTATTCAAGAGACGTTGAAGGAATTTTCAGGTGTTCCAAGAAGATTTGAATTTATCCATGAAGAAGGTATTAAAGTCGTTGATGACCACTTTGCTAACCCTGGAAACATTCATGTGACATTACAGACGTTGGATTTCATGGATTACGAGAATCTTCATGTCGTATACGCAATTAGAGGGCAAAGAGGTGCAACTATCAACCGCGAAAATGCAGAGGTTATGGTAGAGTGGGCAGAAAAGTTAAAGATGAATGAGGTTATTGCCACTCGTAGTGTTTCCCATACCACTTCAAAGGATGAGGTAACAGAAGAAGAAGTAAAAGCATTCCTAGACGTAATGGATAAGGCAAATATAAAAGTACACTTATTTGATGAGCTACCAGATGCTATTGGTGAGGCATTGGAAAAGGCTACTGATGGTGATTTGGTATTACTCGCTGGCTGTCAAGGGATGGATTATGGTGCTGGAATCGCACTAGAAGCATTAAATAAAGAAAATGTAGAAATCAAGTAATGTATTACAGCATGAAACGAAGCAGGTGGGACTAGTGAATCAAAAGAAGCTTGGCGTACTAGGTGGAATGGGACCGGCAGCAACATCGTTGTTCTTTGATCGAGTTATCGAGAATACTGTAGCAGGTAAGGACCAAGACCATATAGATATGGTTATTCTTAACCATGCTACCATTCCAGATCGGACAAGAGCTATTCTAGAGGATAATAAAGAGCCTTTTCTAGAAGCGGTTAAAAAAGATTTTGAATTATTTGAGGTAGCAGGAGTAGACAACATTGCCATTCCATGTAATACCTCACATTACTATTTTGATGAAATGCAAGCAATGACTAACATCAAAATTATTAATATGATTGAAGAGACTGCGAACTATATCCGTAGTAACTATGGTCCTGATGCAAAGGTTGGTATTTTAGCGACTGATGGAACGATAAATACAGGTATATATCAGGATGAACTTCATAAATATAATATGAAAGCTCATATCCCAGATGTGCATGGACAAAAACAGGTTATGCAAACCATTTATGATTTTAAAGCAGATAAGCCTATTAACATCCCAGAGTTTGAACGGATCATTCAGAATATGCTCGCTACTGAAGACTGTGATTGTGTAATTTTAGGCTGTACGGAGCTTTCTTGTATTGAAATAGGAGCAAATTTATTACCTTATTGTGTTGATGCTATGCAAGTACTAGTCAATCGAGCTATTACGTACTCTGGAAAAGAACTAAAGAATCAAGCAGTATGTTCTAAATTACCGATTGGTAAGTACTAAAACTTTCGGGAGAGTAGGGGAGAATCGTGTTATCCAATAAGAAGGCATTTGATGAATTCTTACTCGAATCATTTAAGGATGGCAGGACTATTCGTGAACTAAGACTGTCAGAGGAAGAAGCAAATTATATTAAAGTCAAAATACCAAAAGCGCAATTCAAAAAAATATCCGATCGGGTTAATTTATCCTCTAAGGAATGGTATGAGGTGGATACTCGTCGATTTAAGTAACATGAGAGGATGCCTAAGAAAAAAGGCATCCTCTTTTTTTTATGTGTTAGGAACCATAAGCTTTATAGTGACCTAATTAACTTGGCGAGGCAAACAAGTGGGTGCTATGTACGCTGAGTTTGGCTTTAGGATCTAGATAGGATTTTGCATGGTTTACAGCAATCGTAGCCTCACCGAATCCAGTTGCAATTAATTTAGGTTTTCCATCGTAACCACATATGTCTCCAGCGGCATATATCCCATTTATATTGGTTTCCATCCTTCCGTTTACGGTGACTGCATTCTTGGTGGTTTCTAACCCCCATGATTTAATAGGTCCGATGTTCGTGATAAAGCCATAATTTACAATAATATCATCAATCTCAAGGATTTCCTCTCTGGCACCTTTCACTTCTTGAATAATGGCCTGGTGTAGTTGTCCGGCACTTCCCAGTAACTCGGCTAATTCAAATGGTGTACGGATTGTAACGGAGGATGCTTTTAGGTTTGATATACTACTTTCGTGAGCCCGAAAGTCTTCTCGGCGATGGATGAGCGTAACATCTTGTGCAATGGGTTCTAATGCTAATGCCCAATCAACTGCGGAGTCACCGCCACCGCACACTAGTACTCGTTTTCCTCTGAATTGTTCTAAATCATTTACAAAGTAGTGTAATGTCTTATTTTCATAGTCCTTTGCATTAGCGTTTTTCAATCTTCTAGGTTCAAACGCCCCTGCGCCAGCTGTGATAATGATACTTCTAGATAAGTGAATAGCCTTTGAGGTGTAAATCTCAAATGTCCCGTCTTCTAATGGTGTTATCTGTTGGACTTGTTCATTTAAACATATAGTAGGGGTAAAAGTTAATGCTTGCTTATACAACTCTTGAACTAAATCTTTCGCCTTTACACCGGGAAATCCAGCAACATCATAGATGTATTTATCCGGATATAACGCGGATAATTGACCACCAACCTCAGGCATACTATCAACCAGTTTGACAGTGGCTTCACGCATGCCGGCGTAAAAAGCGGTGAAAAGTCCTACAGGTCCAGCGCCGATAATCAACATATCAACTATTTCTTCTTTTTTCATTTGTATGTCTCCTTTTTAGAAATTTAAATCAAATTAATTAACGATAATATATATAACGAAATTGAAACGGGATATAATTATTTGATATATAAATAATAAAAATAATCAGAAAGAAAGTCAATATAAATTCAAAATATTACGTCTTATAGTCCCTTCTCCTACATTTTAGTTAGTAAATGCGGGATTTTCCGTCATGTAACACCATGTTAACAAAATGATTAAAATAGACAAACTACCGATTAAATTCAGATAGTATTGACAATAACGCTAGTGGGATTTACTATCATAATAACGTTTTAATAACGATAGATAAAATTTTATATCAAGATAAAAAAGTATTGGAGATGGAAAATAATGAAATACTCAATTACGGATTTACAGGAAGTTGTTACTGGGGGGCTAATTCCGCCTCCGTGTGACCTAACGATGCAAGTAAGTGTGATTTCTGCGGAAAATGGTGTTGCTAATGGGATATGGAAAGTAGATAATAAATACATAAATGGTCTAGGTGTCGTAATGGGAGGGTTTTTATCCTCTGCGGCTGATATATTAATGGCATATGCTATCGCATCAAAACTAACGGAACAACAGGGGTTTGTTTCGATTGATTTAGATACAACGTTTCATCGTCCAGCATTTGAAGGAGAAATTGACATCATAGCTAAAGTTGAAAAGATTGGGAGAACCTTGGCATATATTACAGCAGATCTTATACAACAGGATAAGAAGGTTGCTACTTGTGTATCTTCAGTACTTATTCAGCAAAAATGAGTGATTGTAACTGTACAAACATACTATAATAAAGAAAAACAGCATCATATAAATTACACAATATCAGGATTCATGCCCAGGCAATTAGCGGAAAAATGAATATTTTATAGTATCCATTAGCTAATTGGAGGTGGCTCTTCGTGAGTAACTATGGTTATAATGATAGTTTCGTGTTAATTGTTGTACTGTTTATCTTACTAATTATTGTTGGTGCGGCTTACTATTGCTAAAAGGTATTCATTAGATGTATAAATTCCTCCTAAATAAAGAGCCAATTTGGGCTCTTTATTTGTGGAGATAGAAATTGAATCATGAAGTGCAATAGATCAGCAACTGTTAGATAAAATACGTGTGCATAGAATATTGTATGGGGGAAGCGGAATTTGAACATAACAACTGAAAGATTGCAGATAAGATACTTTAAATATGATGATTGGAAAAGTGTTTATGAGTATACATCAGCTGATTCCGTCATGAGGTATATACCAGACGGAGCGTCTTCAGAAGAAGATACGAAGAAATTCGTGAGTGAGAATGTCGATGAAAAAGCTAAGTATTTTCCAGTAATTCTAAAAGAAAATCATGCTTTGATAGGTCATATCATATTCCACAAATATTTCGGTGAACATACCTATGAAATAGGTTGGGTGTTTAATCCGAAATATTATAATAAAGGATATGCATCAGAAGCTGCAAGTGCAATACTAAAACACGGGTTTGAAGTGATGAAGTTACATAGAATAATAGCGACTTGTCAACCGGAGAACATCGTATCCTATCGGGTTATGGAGAAGATTGGTATGAGGAGGGAGGGTTTTTTCAAAAAGTGTATCCCAAACGGTGAGGACTGGTGGGACGAATATTATTACGCAATTTTAGCCGAAGAATGGAATGGATAAATTGTTTAAAGCACTAGGAGAGAAAAGCATCCTAGTGCTTAATATTTTACTTCAATATTTTATCTATCTCACCCAGTTCAAATACTTCTTTAAAGAAACGTTTTGCTGGTTCTGTTAGCATTTTATAGTAGTCATTAAACAAGGATGCTGCAGAATCACCAAGCCATTTCGCAGGTAATAATTCTTGTGGTAAGTTCGGGTCGATAAATAAAAATTTACGATATTGGTGGACGAGCATTGCTGACTTAACAAAGCAGCTTCCATCTGTCAGCTCGCCTTTCTCAATCTTATTCTTATCAATTACATATTTTTGGCTATATTCCTGTATAAATAACTGGTACTTCTCATTTACCTCATCAAGATTCCAACATTTTTGAATTAGCTCATCTTGGCTATTCTTGCCAATATAGGAAGCGTTGAAGAAAGACACGTATTCACTTATATCGTATTTCTCAATTAAGCGATTAACTTGTTCTTCTAATGGGTTTGGTGTTATCCAGCAACTATTGGATAACAACCCAAATCCGCTCCAGACCAATTCTTTTCGTAATTCATCACGTAGATGTCGTTTGTTTTCTGGAATCGTATAAACCAGTATTCTCCATTGTCCATCCCACGAAGGATGTTCTGTTTTGTAAATCCTCTTCGAAGCCTCTTCCATTCGTGCTTGACCACGTTCAGTAAGAGAATAATAGCTTTTATTACCTACCTTTTCAGCCTGTATCCATCCTTGTTTACTCATTCGAGATAGTGCTGCTCGAACCGACTGTTCATTATGCCCAAATTCCTCCAGCAAACGAATTAAACTACCCGTCCAGATGACGTTATCATAATGCCTTATGTAATCACCGAAAAGGGTGAAAATCATTGATCTTGTATTAAATTGATTTTCCATGAAAGGGTTCCTCTCTCTCTACTAATACTTTTGATCGCACAAAAAATGAGCGAACAGAGTATCTTATCGATGGTACTACCATTAGTAAGAATTTTAACAAAAATAGTTCGAAAATAATAGTTTTCTAGTGGAATAAACAAATTTGACTATTAGTCTATAAACTAATAGAAATATAACGTCATTTAAAATACCGTTATTCTTTACTTGGAGATATATAGAATATATTCAACTAAATATGCTTCACAACAATATTCTGGTACATTGTTGAGAAAATTTGAAATTATCATATTGTCATTAGTATAACACTTTGTTATGATAACGTTAAAGAAACGTTATGAAAGGGTGGTACCATGTATAACTATGTGGAAGATGGGGATTCCAAGACAACTGCTTACGTGGAACAGGATCAAGAGAAATATGATGCATTTATGGCGCGTATAGAGGCAGGAGAGAAAATCGAAGCCGATGACTGGATGCCAGAGGATTATCGTCAAGCATTGATTAAGCTAATCTCTATGCATGGAATATCGGAAATTATGGGTGCATTACCTGAGAAGGAATGGGTGCCAAAAGCACCTACATTAAGAAGAAAGCTAGGGATTATGGCGAAGGTTCAGGATGAGATGGGGCATGGCCAGCTTCTGTTACGCGTTGCTGAGGACTTAATGAAGCCATACGGCAAGACGAGGGAGAATATTATGGAGGACTTATTAAATGGAGACCTGAAATTTCATAATGTCTTTCATATGCCAACAAAGACTTGGGCAGATGCAGGAATGGTCGGTTGGTTGGTAGATGGTGCAGCGATCATTTCCCAAACCAATATGCTAGATGCCTCCTATGGTCCATATCAACGCGCGTTACAACGTATTTGCCAAGAAGAAGTGTTTCATGCTCAACATGGGGAATCAATTATCATGGCACTTGCGGAAGGCAACCAATATCAAAGGGACATTTTACAAGAATCATTAAATCGTTGGTGGCCAGCACTTCTCATGTTTTTTGGCCCTGCTTCTGCTGAGACAACTGGATCTTCTAAACAAGATATTATGATTCAATATAAAATTCGAAAGAGTACGAATGAAGAGTTGCGACAAGCATTTCTTTCTAAGTATATGCCGAGGGTATTTTCGCTGGGTCTGACAGTACCGGATGAGACCATTCGTTATGATCAAGAACAGGAAAAATGGATTTACAAGCAACCTGACTGGGAAGTCTTTAAAGAAATCATTCGTAATAAAGGCCCACGTTCAAAAGAGCGATTACGTCTTAGAGAGATTGCGTATGAAAATAATCGTTGGGTAAGAACTGCCTTAGCAACAGAACCAGTTAGCGTTTAAAAAAGTTGGGAGGAACAAAAATGGCGAAGGAATCCGACTTCTATCAGGTGTATGAGGTGTTTAGTAGAAGAGGTAATAAAGCACCGATGCAACACCAATTTAGTTTATTGGCACCAAATAAGGAAATGGCAATGATGATGGCCCAAGAAAACTTTATGCGCCGAGAAGAAGTAATTGATATATGGGTAGTAAAGCAAAATGATGTTCGCAAAATGTCTAGTGAAGAAAGACAGAATTGGACTAAACGTTTGGATAATAAGGAATATCGTACAACAAAAGGATATGGCTATCTCAGGCAGAAATGGAAGGAGAAGGAACAAGGCATGTTAGATGAGAAAGAAATCATGTCTTGGAAAGAGGTGAAGCGAAAATGAATCCAATAGTGGAGACAGCAGAACAAGCTAAACAAAATCCAGAATATTTAAAGGCCTTAAAGGAACTACTTTATCAATTAGCAGATGATGATTTGTTAATTTCCTTTAGAGGAGCTGAATGGTTAGGGCTAGCCCCCCATGTCGAAGAAGATGTAGCTTACTCTTCTATTACACAAAATACAATGGGCCATGCGGTAATGTATTACAATCTGCTAGAAGAACTTGGTGATGGAAAGGCAGATGATTTAGCCCATGGTAGAAAAGTAGAGGAACGTCGTAATGGTACGTATCTTGAAAAGCGTAATGGGGAAGGGAAATATTTAGAGGATCCTTATTATGATTGGGCATTGGCTGTGGTGCGAAACTTCTTCTATGAAACATTCAAAAAAACAAAATTGGAAGCGATTGCAAACAGCTCGTATCAGCCTCTAGCATATGTTGCTAGAAAAGTGTTAATGGAGCATCCTTACCATTTAGCACATTGGAAATTGTGGATACAGCAGCTGCAATCCTCTACGGAAGAGGCAAAAAATAAAATAAAACAACGTGTGCTGGAAGCGTGGGAGGAGTTTGGAGATGTTTTAGAACTAGGAACCCTAGCTACAGATATGAGAAAGCACCATCTTATAACGATTGGCGAAGAGGAATTATTAGATAGATGGCAAAAGGAAATTACAGAAGTCTTATTAGATGTGCCTAACGCTACTCTTGGTAAAAGGTACGGTAGCGGCAGGAATGGTGAGCACACTGCTGACTTAGTTCAAGCTTTAGACACTTTAGCAGAAGTCTACAATAGTGATAAATCTGCAGCTTGGTAAAGGCATGTACAAAGAAACAACGGAATAGAATTGAAGGAGAGGAGGCGAGACATTGCGTGAAGAAAAAGATTTAATAGAAGAATTATATTCTGTATTAAAAACAGTTGATGACCCTGAACTCCCTTCTGTTAGTGTCTATGATTTAGGAATGGTTCATGAAGTGCGTATTGATTCTGGTCAAGTGAATATCCAAATGGTACCGACATTTGCAGGGTGTCCAGCACTAGACTTTATTGAATTAAATGTGAAAAAGGCAATAGAAGAGCTAGATTGGGTCGAGGCTTGCAATGTTAAATTCACCCTAGAAATCCAATGGTCTACGGATTCGATAACGGAGAAAGGTAAAGAAGAGCTAAAAAAACATGGAATCGCACCTCCACCGGAAAATTATCGTCCAGGGGATGAATGGACCGTTAATTGTCCGTACTGTGAATCCGATTATACGTCCATGGAAAATGTATTCGGTCCTACCGCATGTAGAAGTATCTTATATTGCAGTGCCTGTAGAAATCCATTTGAAGCAATGAAGCCAGTGGTTAAACCACTTCCAACAAATTATTAGGGGGAATAGAAATGGTAAAATTAATCGCTTTATACAAACAACCAAAAGACAAGGATGCATTCGATGAGCATTATTTCAACACGCATGCACCAATAACAAGTAAGATTCCTGGGCTACAAAAAATGGAGGTTACTAGAATAGTAGGTTCTCCAATGGGTGAGAGTGAATTTTATTTATTATGTGAGATGTATTATGAAAGTCATGAAGCATTACAACAGGCAATGAAAACCGATGAAGGCAAGGCTTCCGGTAGGGATGTCATGAAATTTGCAGGTGATATTGTCACCTTAATGATTGGTGAAGAGGTAAATGAATAAGTACATTCAATCGTATATAGATGAAAGTGTAGGAATTATTCAACTAAATCGTCCCAAAGTACTCAATGCACTAAACCGGAAAATGGTTGAGGAAATAGTAGGGCAGCTTGAAATGTTTGATAGAGACCCTTCTGTCAGGGTCATTGTATTGCGAGGAAGTGAGCAAGCATTTGCTGCAGGGGCTGATATTGACGAGATGATAGAAGAGACCCCTCTTACTTTAGAATTAGCAAACCCTTTTGCAGAATGGGACAAAATTAGCTTAATTAAAAAGCCTATACTTGCTGCTGTTAATGGATTTGCACTTGGTGGTGGATTTGAACTAGCCCTTCATTGTGATCTAATTATTGCTGCGGATGATGCACGTTTTGGTTTTCCCGAGGTGAAGCTTGGTGTAATGCCTGGTGCTGGAGGAACACAATTCTTAACAAAGGCTCTTGGAACTAAAAAGGCACTTGAGTGGATCTGGTTAGGGGAACAAATGTCCGCAAGTGTAGCTTTTGAAAATGGGATAATCAATCGTATTGTAGCTAGAGAATTAGTAGTGGAGGAAACAATGCGGCTGGCACACCAATTGGCAAAGCAGCCACCAATCTCTATTCGGATGATTAAGGAAGCAGTGTACACTGCTCTTGATGAAAGCTTAAAAGAAGGTAAAACATTAGAACGGAAAAACTTTTATTTAACCTTTGCTTCTGAGGATCAGAAAGAAGGCATGCAAGCTTTCTCTGAAAAACGCCCACCATCGTTTAAGGGGGTGTGAGTAGATGGGATACGAGACAATTCTTTATAAGGAACATGATCATATTGCCACCATTGTACTAAACCGCCCAAGTGCCTACAACGCATTTACAGAACAGATGAATAAGGAAATTATAAAGGCGTTAAAACAGGCAACAAAGGATGAGGCTGTTCGATGCATTGTGATTACTGGCGAAGGGAAGGCATTTTGCTCTGGTCAGGATTTGGCTGGTGTGGATGAGAATACCAATCATGCAGCCTTCCTTCGTGAACGATATCATCCAATGTTAAAAGCAGTAAAGGATACCCCAAAACCAATTATTGCGGCTATTAATGGTACTGCTGCTGGAGCTGGGATGGGGCTTGCACTTGCGAGTGATTTCCGCCTAATAAAGGAAAGTGCCAAGTTGGTAAGTGCCTTTATGAATATAGGACTCATACCTGATTCAGGTTTTCTATATTTGTTACCACGAATAGTTGGCTATGCAAAAGCGATGGAAATCACTGTTCTAGGTAGTCCAATAAGTGCCCAAGAAGCACAGGAATTAGGTCTAGTAACGAAAGTGATTTCTGAAGATAGTTGGGATAATCAAGTAACAGAATTTGCAGCGCAGATTGCATCCTTACCGACCAAAGCTTTTTCATTAATCAAACGGTATATGTTGGATAGTATGCATTCCGAATTTGACACGTTTTTAGAGCGGGAAGCTTTCGCTCAAAGAATAGCTGGGATGTCAGCTGATCACCAAGAAGGACTCAAAGCATTTATGGAGAAACGAAAACCGAACTTTGGCAAATAAGGAGGAATTACAATGGAACAATTATTGTCCGAGAAGATAGCTTCAGTAGGTGAAATGAAACGTAAGCATTATGCCATGATTATAAATGGTGAACGTGTGGAAAGTGTATCAGGTGATGTATTTGAAACCTTTGATCCTGCGAAAGGGGAAGTGATTGCTACAATCGCTAAAGCTTCTGTGGAAGATGCAGAAAAGGCAGTGCAAGCTGCAAGGAACGCTTTTGAAAATGGGAAGTGGCGTAAATATCCAGTAGGAAGACGTGCACGTGTTCTAAATAAAATAGCATCTATAATGCGGAATAGATTCAATGAGTTAGTAGAGCTAGAAGTACTGAATAGCGGGAAATCTATCGGAGCGGCTCAAGTGCAAATAAACCAGGCTATAGAGGATTTTGAGTTCTATGCAGGAGCTATTGTTGGTCACCGTGGCACCGTCAATAATATGCCGAATGGTTTCTTTAACTATACACATAAGGAACCGGTTGGAGTATGTGCGCAGATTATTCCTTGGAACTATCCGATGATGATGGCAGCATGGAAAATCGCACCTGCTATTGCCGCTGGTTGTTCTGTTGTCGTGAAGCCTGCAAGCTTAACTCCAATAACTGCTATTATTCTGAATGAAATCTGTCATGAGGCAGGAGTTCCAGAAGGAGTAGTGAACACGATTCCTGGAGCAGGCTCAGTTGTTGGAGATTATCTTGTAACCCATAACGATGTGAATAAAGTTGCCTTTACAGGCTCTACACCTACAGGTAGAGATATCATGGAAAAGGCTTCAAGTACATTGAAGCGATTAACACTAGAGTTAGGTGGAAAGTCACCAAGCATTATCTTTGAAGACGCGGACTTAGAAGCTGCTGTTGCTGGATCTATATTCGGCATTTTCTTTAATACCGGACAATCGTGTGAGGCTAGATCTCGTCTATTTGTCCATGAAGCAATTTATGATGAATTTATGGAACAATTCGTTGCTAGAACACAGAAATTAAGACTAGGTGATCCTTTTGATAAGGAAACCCATGTCGGTTCAATTATCAGTCGAAATCAATTAGAAATAATTGACTCCTATGTACAATCTGCCCGTGAAGAGGGGGCTACGATTCTTACAGGTGGAAAAGAGTTGAAGATAGAAGGATTTGAAAATGGACATTGGTATGAACCAACCATTATTACAGATGTAACACCGGATATGAAGGTTGTTCGGGAAGAAATCTTTGGTCCAGTGGTAGTTGTTGAGAAGTTCACAGATGAACGTGACGTTATCAAACGTGCAAATGATACGGAATATGGTCTTGGTTCTGCCGTTTGGACAACAAACCAGGCTAGAGCAACTCGTGTAGCACACCAAATCCAAGCAGGTATCGTGATGATAAATAGTCCATTTTCTGCTTTCCCTGGTACACCATTCGGAGGGTATAAGCAATCTGGATTTGGCCGTGAGCTAACAGTAGAAACTCTCGATTTATATATGGAAGATAAGAGTGTCCTTTCTTATTACGGACCAAAACCGATTAACCCATTTGGTGTATAAGTGTTATAGATTGATAGAAGGGAATGCAGACCAATGACAATAGATAAAATTACTGTCGTTGGAGCTGGTGTAATGGGGAGAGGCATTGCCTATGTCTCTGCCCTTGCTGGCTTTCAGACGACTCTTGTAGATGTCTCCAAAGAACAGTTGGCAAATGCTTTAGCTGAATTGAATACGATAGCAGAAAAAGCAGTAGCTCGAGGTAAAATTTCGCATACCTCTGTCGAAAAATTATTCCATTCGTTACATACCTCCACTGACCTACAAACTGTTGTCCAAGAAACAGATTTTGTGATCGAAGCAGTTCCCGAAAAACGAGATTTAAAAAAACAAGTGTTAGAAATAGTAGACGTTTTTTCACCTCAACAAGTAGTGATTGCTTCCAATACATCTACTATTAGTCCTACTGAATTAGGGTCCTATACAAAACGACCGGAACGGGTTGCAGCAATGCATTTTTTTAACCCAGTTCATCGAATGAGACTGGTTGAAATTGTAAAAGGACTGGAAACGTCAGCTAATACGGTAGGTCTAATTAGAAAAGTTGCAGAAAGAATGGGAAAGGAAACAGTCGAAGTAAATGAGTTTCCTGGCTTTGTAACAAGTAGGATAAGCGCGATGGTTGGCAATGAGGCATTCTATATGCTTCAAGAGGGCGTTGCATCAGCTGAGGATATTGATAAGGCTATTAAGCTCGGTCTCAATTATCCGATGGGGCCACTGGAATTAGGGGATCTTGTTGGGCTCGATACACGACTTAATAACTTGAAGTACTTACACGAAACATTAGGTGAGAAATTTAGACCAGCACCGTTGTTAGAACAATATGTAAAGGCGGGGCGTCTAGGTAGGAAAACAGGACGTGGTGTATATGATTATACAAATGATAGCGAGATGGTAAAAAAATGAGAGATGTTGTAATTGTGGACGCATTAAGAACGCCAATTGGTAGATATAAGGGTGCTTTAAAAAATATTCGTCCTGATGATTTAGGTGCCATCGTAATCAAGGCTCTAATAGATCGTAATCCGCAACTACCAATGGAACGAATTGAGGAAGTTGTATTGGGGAATGCCAATCAAGCAGGTGAAGATAATCGAAATGTTGCTAGAATGTCAGCGCTACTTGCGGGATTACCGGTTGAAGTTGCTGGTACCACGATAAACCGTCTATGTGGTTCGGGACTTGATGCAGTCATGTACGCAGCCCGAGCTATAGCTATAGGTGAAGGGGATATTTACATTGCAGGTGGGACAGAAAGTATGACAAGAGCACCATTTGTTATGGCAAAGCCTGATAGCGAATTCCCGAGGGGAAACATGGAACTATATGATACAACGATAGGCTGGCGGTTTATCAATTCGGCTCTTGAACGTAAATACGGAACAGATTCCATGCCGCAAACAGCGGAGAATGTGGCTAAACGTTACGGGATTAGTCGTGAAAGACAGGATCAGTTCGCTTTACAAAGTCAAATACGTGCACAAAAAGCTGTAGAGAACAATGTTTTCGCTGAAGAATTAGTTTCAGTCGTATATCAGGACAAGAAGGGGAATGAATTGCGAGTAGAGAAAGACGAGCACCCACGACCGGGGACAACTTTGGAGAAGTTAGAAAAATTAAGGCCATTATTTGAAGGTGGTACAGTCACAGCAGGTAATGCCTCTGGGGTGAATGATGGTGCATCTGCACTGTTGTTGATGAGTGCGGAAACTGCTGAAGAATTAGGTGTAAAGCCTATAGCCCGTTACATTACTAGTGCTACTGCAGGACTTGAACCTGCTGTAATGGGACTAGGTCCAATCTATTCCTCCAGGAAGGCATTAACACGAGCTGGCTTATCCATATCTGACATAGGTTTAGTAGAGTTGAATGAAGCATTTGCATCACAGTCTATCGCGTGTATGCAAGAATTAGAATTAGATAAAGACATTGTGAATGTGAATGGTGGGGCGATAGCTTTCGGTCATCCTTTGGGAGCGAGTGGCGCACGCATTCTAACTTCCTTGATATTTGAGATGAAGAGAAGAAATGTTAGGTATGGCTTAGCAACGATGTGTGTAGGGGTTGGTCAAGGAGTATCGGTAATTGTAGAAGGAGTTTGATTGGAATAGTTTTCGAGATTCTATACCAACACATCGTGAAAGGAGATAATGATGCAAACTGTTTTATATGAGAAGAAAAGTAATATTGCCTATATCACATTAAATCGAGAAGAAGCATTGAACGCTTTTAATTATCAAATGTTATTAGAATTGCAGAAGATTACTAGCCAAATACATGTTGATAGAGAAGTTAGAGCGGTAATTATTACTGGATCAGGTAAAAAGGCGTTTAGTGCTGGTGCCGACTTAAAAGAAAGAAAAACATTAACGGAATCCGAAGTTAGAAGGAATGTGAAGGCAATTCGGGATTGTTTCGATGCGATAGCAAATCTTCCACAGCCAACCATTGCTGCGGTGAACGGGTACTGCTTTGGGGGAGGCTTTGAGCTCATGATTGCGTGTGATTTTGTTATCGCGGTAACAGGTGCCAAAATGGGTCTTACTGAAACTAGTTGGGCTATTATTCCCGGTGCAGGTGGTACACAGCGATTACCAAGATTGGTTGGTGAGATGAAAGCAAAGGAGTTAATTTTAACAGCAAAGAAGATAACCGCAGAAGAGGCTTGTGAACTTGGTGCAGTTCTAAAGGTTGTCGATCAGATTACACTTATGGAGGAATGCGAGATTCTAGCTAAACAAATCCTACAAAATGGTCCAATTGCAGTAACACAAGCAAAGTACGCTATTTCGCTAGGGATGAACACAGATATTAAAACGGGTCTTGATATCGAAGCAAAAGCCTATGAATTAACTATACCAACTGCAGATAGATTAGAAGCTTTACAAGCTTTTAGTGAAAAGAGGGTACCGGTTTTTAAAGGTGAATAATGAAGGGGGGATAACATGAATCGAGTAACCAATCTACTAAATATTAAATACCCCATTATTCAAGGGGGAATGGGAAATATCTCTAATGCAAAACTTGCTGCTGCTGTTTCGGAGGCAGGTGGATTAGGGACTATTGGGTGTGGAACAATGACCCCAGAAGAAGTCGAAGTGATCATCCGGGAGTTAAAGACCATAACGGATAAGCCATTTGCATTAAATATCGCTATTACGGTGACCCCATATGTAGAAAGTTTGTTAGAGCTAAGTATTGCGTATGATATACCAATTGTATCTTTATCAGCAGGTAATCCTGCTCCATATATTCCGAAGCTTCATGAATACGGAAAGATAGTCATGGCGATTGTTGCTTCTGAGAAGCATGCAATCAAAGCAGAAGCTGCCGGTGCAGATATCATTGTAGCGGAAGGGTATGAAGCGGCAGGGATTAATTCTGCTTTAGAGCTTACAACATTTACGTTAATCCCCCAGATCGTCCGAAGTGTACGTAAACCAGTAGTTGCTGCTGGCGGTATTGGTGATGGGAAAGGACTAGCAGCAGCCCTAATGCTAGGAGCGGAAGGTGTTCAAATTGGAACTCGATTTATTGCAACTCAAGAGGCACCATTTCATGAGCGTTATAAGGAGCAACTAATTCAAGCAAGTGGCACAGATGCCATCATTATAGGGAGAAGCTTGGGGAGAATAAGGAGAGTGCTCCAAACGAGTTATGTAATGGAACTACTAGATAAAGAGAAACATGGGGTTTCAGCACAAGAGTTTAATAGAATAACTTCAGAAAAGCATCATGTATTAGGTGCTATAAAAGGAGACTTAGAAAATGGTTTCCTTAATGGAGGTCAGGTAACTGGTTTGATTCAAGATATCCCATTCGTTAGTGAGTTGTTAGAAGATATGATGAAAACTGCTAGGCAGCAAGTGAGTGCAGGTTTAGAGCAATTAAATTCTCTATCCTCCTCTAGATAAGTCTAAAAATAATAAGTTTTCTAAAAATTAATTGACCACATTATTACATAATGATAAAATAACGTTAAAATAACGTCATATTAAAAATCTATAATGTGTAAGCGTTAATAAAAGTGTTTACTAGACTAGACTTTTGGTTGGAGGTTATTAAATGAATAAGGCATACCCAATGAAACAGGTAATAGACGATCAGGGTAACTTAGTAGATACTAGTTCTTCGTCACAGATTAGCAAAGAACTAGCACAGAATGCATACTATCATATGTATCGAATTCGAACTTTTGATAAGAAAGCAAAGAGCTTGCAAAGGCAAGGGAGAATTGGAACCTATCCACCATTTGAGGGGCAAGAAGCATCACAGGTTGGTAGTGCACTTGCATTAAGAGAGAATGATTGGCTATTTCCTACATACCGAGATCACGGGGCAATGTTAACATTTGGTTCAAACATGACGAGAACATTTCTTTATTGGAATGGGCGTCTGGAAGGTTGTGTCCCCCCAGAAGGAAAGAATATATTTCCTGCAGCAGTTCCAATTGCTACACAACTATTGCATGCAGTTGGAGCTTCGTGGGCTGAAAAGCGAAAAGGAACGGACAATATTGCAATCGCCTATTTTGGAGACGGCGCTACTTCTGAAGGGGATTTCCATGAGGGGTTAAATTTTGCAAGTGTATTTCAAACCCCAACCATATTTTTTAACCAAAATAATGGTTATGCCATTTCAGTCCCATTTGAAAGGCAAATGAATTCTAGGACTATTGCCCAAAAAGGTGTTGCCTATGATATACCGAGTGTACGGGTAGATGGGAATGACTTCTTTGCGGTGTATTTTGAAATGCAAGAGGCTATTAAACGTGCTCGTTCTGGTAATGGACCAACACTGATTGAAGCGGTAACATGGCGTACAGGTGCACACACAACAGCTGACGACCCCACTAAATATAGACCAGAAGGACTTGGTCAGGATGTTGTAGACCCGATCGTTCGATTAGAGAGGTTTATGAAGAATCAAGGCTACTATGAGGATGAGTTTATTGCAACGACCCAGAGTAAAGTAGAAGAAGAGATTGAAGCAGCTGTAAAAGAGATGGAAGCTTATCCGAAAGCGAATGTGGAGGATTTATTTGACCATGTTTATGCTAACCCGCCAGAACAGCTAATGGAACAAAAAAATTCCTATCTTCAACTTTTAGGGGGGGAGTAAGATGACTACAGAAATGGACCAAAAAACCAAATCAAATGTTGCCACGAAGAAACTGACATTAATACAAGCGATTAATGAAGGAATGGATATGGTTCTAGAAAGAGATGAGAATGCTTTAATACTGGGTGAGGACGTTGGGAAAAACGGTGGTGTGTTTCGTGCTACAGATGGTTTACAAGAAAAACATGGACCAGATCGTGTAATAGACACTCCTCTATCGGAATCAGGAATTATCGGAACATCGGTTGGTTTAGCAGTAAACGGCATGAAGCCAATCGCAGAAATCCAATTTATGGGGTTTATCTATCCGGCTTATGATCAAATCATGACACATGTTTCTCGAATTCGAGCACGGACCATGGGGAGGTTTTCTGTTCCATTAGTAATTCGTGCGCCTTTTGGTGCTGGTGTTAGAGCCCCTGAAATACATTCAGACAGTGCTGAAGCACTATTTACACATATGCCTGGAATAAAAGTAGTCTGTCCTGCGACACCTTATGATGCAAAGGGGTTATTTATAGCTGCATTTGAGGACCCAGATCCAGTGTTATTTATGGAACCAATGCATAATTACCGCTCTTTCCGTGAAGATGTACCGACAGAATATTATACCGTCGAAATTGGAAAAGGTAAAAAGCGAATAGATGGTGAGGATGTTACATTAATAACTTGGGGAGCAATGGTTCCATTAGTTGAAAAGGTTGCTAACCAATTAAAAGAAAAAGGTATTAGCTGTGAAGTAATTGATCTTCGAACGCTATATCCTATTGATCAAGACATCATTGCCGAATCTGTTAAAAAGACAGGTCGTGCAGTTGTAATACATGAAGCGCCGAGAACTGGTGGATTGGGAAATGACGTTGTTTCCATCATTAATGATACTGCTTTTCTTTATTTGAAAGCTCCTGTAGAAAGGGTAACAGGATTTGATGTGCCAGTACCATTTTTTAGTTTGGAAAATCATTACCTACCGACACCAGAACGCATGAAGAAGGCGATTGAAAAGGTTGTTCATTTCTAATTTTTAAGGGGGGAAAACAAAATTTTCTGCTAGTCGCCAACTATGTTGAGGGCATAAGAGTAAGCGGTTACAATATGTTCGAATTATCAAAAAACGAGCTTGACTGCTTTTTTCAGTATGTTATAATTTCTCAAATTATACTTAAAGTTATGAAGAGTGAGGGGGAGTACTCAAATGAAAAAGCTTCTGATATTAGTTTCCATTTTGACAAGTTTAGTATTACTTGTTGCATGTGGTACTAGTGAGAAAGAGGATGGTAGTAGTAGCGATGGTGGTGAAAAATTTAAAATCGGAGCTTCTCAAATTGTAGAGCATCCATCCTTAGATAAAGCTTATGAAGGTTTTAAAGCAGCGTTAGAGGAAGCGGGACTTGATGTAGAGTATGACTTTCAAAGTGCACAAGGGGATCAAAATAACTTAAAACCGATCTCAGATGGATTTGTTGCGGATAATGTTGACCTGATATTTGCTAACTCTACACCTGCAGCGCTATCTGCACTAGAAGCAACAAAGGATGCTACGGATATACCTGTTTTATTTACTTCTGTTACAGATGCAGTTGAATCAGGTATTGTAGAGGCAATGGATAAACCAGGAGAAAATATTACTGGTGTAGTGGATCTGCACCCAGATGCGATTCAGGAAACAGTTAAATTCATTGACCAGTATTTCCCGGATGCAACTGTAGGATTAATTTATAATGCAGGGGAGTCTAACTCTGTGACACAAATCGAAGCAGTTCGTGAGGCTGGAGAGGGGACCTCTTTAACGTTTGAGGAACGTACGGTTGCTAACTCTTCAGAAGTTCAACAAGCTGCGACATCCTTAGTTAGTGATGTCGATGTATTCTATATTGTGACAGATAACATGGTCGTATCTGCACTTGAAAGTGTTGTAGCTGTTGCCAATGAACAAGATATTCCGTTAGTGGTTGGTGAGCCAGACTCATTAGCTAAGGGTGGTTTTGTGACGTTTGGTATTGACTACTTCACAATCGGTAAGCGTACCGGTGAAATGGCAGTAGAAATTTTAAAGAATGGTAAATCACCACAGGATATTAATGTGGAATATCCACCAGAAATTCAATTGTTCATTAATAAGGGCGCTGCCGAAGAGCAAGGTATTGAATGGAATGCTGATTGGGATAAAGACGCTCAGTTTGTAGAAACTGCAACGAATTAATAGTATCGATAGGAACCCTATAAGTCCAAACATGAAGCAGGCTATGGCCTGCTTCTCTATTCTACTTGAGTAACTTCCACATATTGGGTGTGGAAAAGGAGGTAAGTAAACGTGCTTTTATCATTATTTGGTGCTGTTGAATCTGGAATTATATATGCAATTATGGCCTTAGGGGTATACTTAACCTTCCGAGTATTAGATTTTCCTGATTTAACGGTAGATGGTAGCTTTGTAACAGGTGCAGGAGTAGCGGCTATATCTATAGTAAATGGTGTATCACCGATAGTAGCTACACTATTAGCAATCGTAGCAGGATTTATAGCAGGATGTATTACCGGCCTTTTACATACAAAGGGTAAAATTAACGCGTTGTTATCAGGTATTTTAATGATGATTGCCTTATATTCTATTAATCTACGTATCATGGATTCGCCGACTGTCTCTTTACACAGTCAACCAACTATTTTTTCCCAGCTCCGTGATATTTGGCCTGCTGGAATCGATAGTTTCTTTAATGGTATTTTCGAAGCCGTTGGATCTAGGGCACCGGCAACATGGGTTATTGTCATATTCATGTTCGTTGTCGTCTTAGCCATCAAATTCTTAACGGATTATTTCTTGAAAACAGAAATTGGATTAGCACTACGAGCAACAGGGGATAATCAACGAATGATTCGCAGTTTCTCAGCGAATACCGACAATCTAATTGTATTAGGTGTAGGTATTTCAAATGCGATGGTTGCACTTAGTGGGGCGCTTATTGCCCAAATAGGTGGATTTGCTGACGTGTCCATGGGGATAGGTATGATTGTTATCGGTCTTGCATCGGTTATTATCGGGGAAGCTTTATTTGGTAAGAAGACCATTGCGATTGCAACTATCGCAGTAATTGGTGGTGCTATCGTTTACCGTATAGTTGTAACGTTAGCGCTTCGTGTGGATTTCTTAGAGACTGGAGATATGAAAATGATAACAGCCTTTATCGTTATTGTTGCTCTAGTTGCGCCTAAGCTTCTACAAGCACGTAAAGAGAAAAAACGTAGGATACAAAAGCGTCAAGCACTTGGACAGGTAAGGGAGGGTGCCTAGTATGTTACAAATAAAAGATGTATCGATTACATTTAATGAAGGTACTCCTGATGAAAAGAAAGCATTACAAGGGATTAATCTTGAATTACATGAAGGTGACTTTGTGACGGTAATCGGTAGTAATGGAGCTGGTAAATCCACTTTGATGAATGTCATATCTGGTAATCTAGTACCAGATGTGGGTGGAGTTATTATTGCTGATAAGGATGTAACCAATCTTCCAGAATTCAAACGTTCAGCATACATTGGACGGGTTTTCCAAGATCCAATGGCTGGTACGGCACCATCCATGACGATTGAGGAAAACCTCGCTATGGCATTTTCAAGAATAAGAAAAAGAAAGCTAAAGCCAGGGGTTACAAAATCTCGTAAGGCAGAATTTAGAGAACATTTAAAGACCTTAAATTTAGGTTTAGATGACCGTCTAAATGCAAAGGTTGGTCTTTTATCGGGTGGAGAACGCCAAGCACTATCGTTACTAATGGCGACTTTCACCAATCCTAATATCCTTCTGCTGGATGAGCATACTGCGGCGCTTGATCCATCGAGAGCGGCATTGATTACCAACCTGACAAAGGAAGTCGTCGCAGAACATGGGTTAACGACTTTAATGGTTACGCATAATATGCAACAAGCATTGGATTTAGGTAATCGACTCATAATGATGGATAAGGGTCAAATTATTTTGGATATTCGTGGTGAAAGGAAACAGGAGTTAACCATTGAAGATCTATTAAAAGAATTTCAGCGTATACGTGGAGAGCAGTTTGAGAGCGATCGAGCAGTGTTGGGGTAGCTGTTAGTTGTTATCTTTCTTTAGCTCCATTCAAGAAAAAAACCGCTTGGTCTATCCAAGTGGTATTTTTTTGGCAGAAAGGTAGATATAAAATTTCTCTAGCCTGCATAAGAAAAGCTAGCACTTTCGCAATAGAATTAGCGAATTGCTAGTTTTTCTTATGTTTATAGAGTCGCTATAATGGTAGCAAAAAAAGTGATATTCAAGAAAAAGTGAATTTAAATCTCTAATATATTCAAACCAATTAGTGATTCGTATCGTCTAACATAGTGGAAGGGGTGATACTTAATGAATAGACCGGAACCATTGACCATTACAGAAGAGAGTACGGTTAGTAAGGAAGAGATAATTAGTGAAATAATGCAAGATTATGGTGATGATACCCTCCATCTTGTATTTACATATGTAAAGAATTTGGCAACGGCAGAAGATTTAACACAAGAAATATTTATTAAATGCTATGAGAAGCTGGAGCAGTTTAACCACCAATCTTCCATAAAAACATGGCTATACAGAATTGCTAGTAATCATTGTAAGGACTATCTAAGAAGCTGGCAGTATCGAAAAATAGTTTTGAATGAAAAGATTGGTAATGAGACTCCTTCCAATTCCAAGCAAGTAGAGGAAGAAGTTATTGCAAATAAACAAGAGAAAAGTTTATCTTATGCTGTCATGTCATTACCTGTAAAGTATAGGGAAGTTGTTGTTCTTCACTATTATGAGGAAATGACCTTAACAGAGATTAGTTCTGTAACAAAGGTAAATGTTAATACATTGAAAACGAGATTAAAACGTGCCAAAGAATTACTTAAGAACAAAATGAAGAAGGAGGTTTGAAGAATGAATGAACCTATGAAAAACCTGAGAAGTGAAATGAAGAAAACGGTCTTTAAAGGTGTTTCATTTTCTGACGAGCGGAAAAGTGCCGTATTAGAAACCATTAGGAAAAAACAAAGCCATACTACTATATGGAAGGAAGATACTATACTTGCTGTGTTGGAGTCCATTAGGTATCAATCTAAACATGGGTATGATATTTCTACTGATTTATATCGCAAAAGGGAAATTAGTTTCCACAAAAGGGAGGGCGAGCTATATACACTGTTACATACACTTGAAGCTCAAGATTTAATCCGTTCCAATTGGATAGATGAAAAGAAATATTATCTTATACATAAAAAGGGGTTGAAGTACTTAGCTAGTTGTGAACAAGGTGAATATCGAAAATCAGTAGAACTAAGCCATACAGTCGAGGAGGCAAGATGGTGACACCAAATAAATTTGAGGATTTTTTAAACAAGGTAACTTCAAGGGTAAGATCTAAAGAGGCCCATAGTATGATTAGAAAAGAGCTTAATCATCACCTGCAAGAATTGAGTAAAACTTATCAAAATGATGGATTAACTGGAGAGGATATGGAAGAAAAAGTTTTGAAAGAAATGGGTAATCCATATGCTCTAGGAGATAATTTAAATCGTATCCATAAACCAAAAATGGATTGGCTACTGATTGTGATGTTTGTTATCATTGCTGGAATTGGTTTTCTACCTCTAATTAATGAAATCCCTGGGTTCCCCGGTGCGGGAACTCATTTTATCCATAATAAAATAATTGGCAACATACTTGCTATTTTAGTAGTGATTGGCATATTGTTCTTTGATTATCGTAAACTAAACCGTTATAGCTTTGGTTTTTATGGGTTAGCTATATTACTACATCTTTATACGGCATTTTTTGGTTATAATGTGAACGGTACACAAAGGTGGATTTCGGTCTTTGGAATATTTTCGGATGTAACCATTATAACATTATGTCTATTTTTCCTTGCTTGGGCTGGGTTATTGAGAAATATTAATAAATATGATCATTGGATAAAACAATTGGCACTCGTTTTCCTATTTTGGGTACCAATTATTATTTATATGGTTGTTCCAAGTATGATGTCTGCTTTGATTTATTTTATCTGTATTCTCACAATGTTTGCATTTAGTAGTGTTCAAAAACAGCTAGCACTTAAGATGTTTTTATGGAATGTAATAGGTGGAGTTTTACTATTAGTGACAGTTGTTTTGCCGCTATTTCGAAATGTATTCCATTCAAGATTGGCCTACTTCTTAAGTCCCGAAAGTGACCCAGATGGTGGGTATATTTATATTGCACTTAAGGATGTCCTTTCTAATGCAGGGTGGTTCGGTAATGGATTTGAATCACAGCTTATGACGCTCCCCGCTACTCATACTGATTTAGTATTCCCTTATCTGATTTATACGTTAGGTTGGGCATTCGGTATAGCGTTATGTATATTACTTTTGATGTTTATTTTCCGTATTTCGGCTAACGCATTTAAAACAAAGGATTTGTTCGGGAGACTGATAGTAATAGGTGGAGCTGCTCTATTTATTGTTCCTACACTTTGGAATATATTAATGGGCTTAGGAATAATCCCAATAGTAGGAGTTCCTATTCCAATTATTAGTTATGGTACTAGTTATCTGGTAATCTATTCTATTGTACTGGGGCTTGTATTAAACGTTTATCGTCGAAAAGACATTATAGAACCAACAATAGTAGTGAAATAATGTAAATACAAAAGCGTGTTTCTTCACAGAACACGCTTTTGTATTTCTCAACATCTGCCCTTTAATTCTTGATCAACTTCAATCAAAAACTCTCTTATACTTTTATCCTGCACAATATAATCCGCATAAATATCCATTGGTGTATCCTCACGGTTAACAATGATAAGTTTCGCACCTTGCTCCTTTGCAATCATTGGAAACATATTGGCAGGAGTTACGGTTAAGGATGATCCTAGGACGATTAATAAATCGGACCTGCGGGTCTCAATTTCAGCTTTGTAAAATACATCCTCCGGTAACATCTCACCGAAAAGGACGATTCCCGGTCGAACTGGTCCATCGCAATACTCACATTTGTTATTACCACTCAGATAAGCTTCTCGATCGTGTTCTCTTTTACAACGATTGCAATAAAACTTTCGAAATGTACCGTGGAGCTCCATTACATTTTGATTTCCTGCATCATGATGAAAACCATCAACATTTTGCGTGATGATACCTCGAATAATGCCACGTTTTTCCCATTGACCAAGGATGAGATGGCCTTCGTGTGGTTGATACTTATCTATTTCCCTTAGACGGTACTGATAGAACTCGGAAAACTCTTCAAAGTTATTTTCCAAGGCAACTACATTTGCTAGTTCATCTGGATTAAACTTCGTCCACAAACCTCTATTTTTCGAACGGAAATCTGGTAGTCCACTCTCCGTAGACATACCTGCCCCTGTAAAGATAGTAGTATATGCGGATGATTGAATCATCTTCATAATTTCCTGCACGAGTGTCACCCCTTATATTATTAATCCTATTTTACCCGAATTAGCAGGATTTTAGATGACTAATTTTAATTTCGATTGCAAAGTCTAGTAATCTATGATAGTCTATTAATACAATATATTGTGATTGAATTAAAACTAAATACTATATATAGTGCCGCGAGTAATGGTGACATGTATTTGTCTGAAAAGGGAATTCAGTGAAGTTCTGAAGCTGTCCCCGCAACTGTAAGTGTAGACGAACGAGAAATCCACTGTGTCAAGTAACTGATATGGGAAGGACTCTAGTAGATTGAAGCACAAGCCAGGAGACCTGCCATTACTTAAAGTTTCATAATTCTTCGGGTTGAAAGAGCATGAAACGATGGAGTTATTACATACATTATTGAATAATTTCTATCGTTTTCACATGCCCGCTCATCCCTAGGATGGGCGTTTTTTATTATTTTAGCATTCTTGATAGATAGGAAGAAGAAACATTCGCAAAAGGGTGGCTGAATCAAAGTTTTTCTGATAAACAATATAGGAGGAATTACATATGGTAACTGAAATAACAACAAAAGAAGGCATCACTCAGATAATTGAGGAGGCTCTGGATGGTCTGCATGTAGATTCTAATGACCTACATGTGGAGCTCCCAGCAGGTATATCTACTATAAGAGCATTGGATCTACTAGCTAAAAGAGCATTGGAAAATATAGATGAGGCCAATCCTGACTGGACGTTCGCTGCTAGTCGTTTTTTATTGCATAGTCTGTATTATCAAGCAGCAAATAATCGTAAGTATCATTTATCAAAGAGATATGGTGACTTTTATCACTTAATCGAGCATTTAACAGAGGAAGGGATTTATACCCCGGCCATACTTGAAAAGTACAACAAAGAGGAAATAGCATTCCTTGCCGAAAAGATTGACCCAAAGAAGGACTTTTACTTTACATATTTAGGATTATATACGTTAGCCAACCGATATTTAGCAACAGATCATGAAAAAAGTGTTTATGAATTACCGCAGGAACGATGGATGATTATTGCGATGTATCTAATGCAGGATGAGAACCCGATGGAGAGATTAGATTTGGTGTTGGAAGCTTACTGGGCATTAAGTAATCTATATATGACGGTTGCTACTCCTACACTGACCAATGCAGGGAAAACTCATGGACAGCTATCGAGTTGCTTTATTGACACGGTAGACGATAGCTTACAATCCATTTACGATAGCAACACGGATATTGCGAAGCTATCAAAAAATGGAGGCGGTATCGGAGTCTATATGGGGAAGGTTCGAGCGAGAGGGAGCGCTATTAAGGGCTTTAAAGGGATGTCTAGTGGGGTAGTTCCATGGATTAAGCAGCTAAATAATACGGCTGTAAGTGTTGACCAGCTTGGAACTCGAAAAGGTGCAATTGCGGTTTATCTTGATGTTTGGCATAAAGACATTGAGTCCTTTTTAGACTTAAAACTTAATAATGGAGATGACCGGATGCGTGCCCATGATATTTTCACAGGGGTTTGTTTACCAGACTTATTCATGGAGCAAGTAGAGTCTAGAGGAGATTGGTATCTGTTTGATCCACATGAGGTTCGAGAAGTGATGGGATATTCTTTAGAAGACTATTATGACGAAAAAAAGGGAAGTGGCTCATGGCGGGAAAAATATGTTGAATGTGTCGGCTGTGAACGACTATCGAAAAAGAAAGTCCCTGCAATTGAAATTATGAAGCGCATTATGAAGTCTCAGCTGGAATCAGGTACCCCTTTTATGTTTTATCGTGATGAAGTGAATAGACAAAATAGTAATCACCATGCAGGAGTCATCTATTGCTCGAATTTATGTACGGAGATTACGCAAAACCAATCACCAACTGAGTTTCTAGAAGAGTACATGGATGAAAACGGAGTGATGATGAAGAAGTATAAACCAGGTGATTTTGTCGTATGTAACCTAAGCTCTATCAATCTAGGGAAGGCTGTACCAGATAATGTATTAGAACGATTGATAAAAATTCAAGTACGGATGCTAGATAATGTTATCGATATTAATACATTACCACTGATTCAAACACAAATTACCAATCAAAAATATCGTGCAATAGGACTCGGAACGTTTGGATGGCATCATTTGTTGGCTACGAAAAACATTCATTGGGAATCTGAGGAAGCCGTACAGTATGCAGATGAGCTTTATGAGAAAATAGCCTATTTCACAATTAAAAGCAGCATGGAATTAAGTAAGGAAAAGGGATATTATCCGGTTTTTGAAGGAAGTAAGTGGAGTACAGGGAAATATTTTGAAGAGAAGGAGTATACGGGTGAGAGCTGGAAGGAGTTAAAGGAAGCTGTGATGGAAAATGGGATTCGTAACGGTTATCTCATGGCGGTCGCACCGAACTCTACAACGGCCATGATCGCTGGTTCTTCTGCTAGTGTCGATCCAGTTTTTAAACCTTTTTATCATGAAGAGAAAAAAGACTTTAAAATCCCGACAACAGCACCAGACCTAGATCATCATACGTATGATATATACCGTAGGTCTGCTTATATTGTTGATCAACGATGGTCCGTTAAGCAAAATGCTGTTCGACAAAAGCACATCGATCAAAGTATTTCCTTTAATTTTTATGTTCCAAACACGATTCGTGCCTCTGTTTTACTGGATTTACATCTTCAAGCTTGGAAGGAAGGCTTGAAAACTACTTACTACGTTCGTTCCACCTCGAATGACGTGGAAGAATGTGAGTGGTGTCAGAGTTGAAGGTAGCTATTGCTTATTTATCATATAGTGGAAATACACAGGAAGTTGCGGAGTTCATTCAGGAAAGGCTTATTTCAAGAGGGTGTTCAGTTGATATGCACCGCATCGGTATTGATGCGCCGATAGATCCATCAGGCTATGATATTGTGTTTCTCGGTACCTTTACATGGGAAAACGGCCGGACGCCGGATGAGGTAAAAGACTTTATTTTGGAAATAGGCTACAAGCCTAATAATATTGCCGTATTTGGTACTGGTGATACACAATTTGGCTATTATTGTGGAGCGGTAGACAGACTAGTAAACTTTTTCAATAGTAAATGGAGTGGGTTGAAAATTGAGCAATCACCGAGGGGTTCACAGGAACAACTTATTGATTATTGGTTGAGAGGGGTAATGGAACGTGTCCGTCACATTGCTTAAAAAGGCAAAAACAATGGAACCTAGTTTTCCAAATAAATCAACAAAGATATTTGGTGGCGAATCAAGTGGGATATTAAATTGGAATGATATTAAGTATCCTCACTGGTATAAGATGTATAAGCGGCTAGTGGGTAATTACTGGCAAGCAGATGAAATCAACATGTCATCCGATGTGAAACAGTTTGATATGCTAACAGAAGAAGAGCAGAATGCGTATTTGAAAATTATAGGCTTATTATCAACACTTGATGCACCACAAACTAGAACGGCATTGCTACTATCGTTGTACGCAACAGATTCTTCTGTTCAATCCATTATGGCTGTTATTGCGCAGCAGGAAGCTGTACATAATGAAAGCTATTCTTATGTGTTATCTTCAGTTGTTTCTTTAAAAGAGCAGAATGAAGCATTTCAATTAGGGAGAACAGACCCGATACTTTTGAAGAGAAATAAGCGATTAATTGAAGGATATAATCAGTTCGTGGAGGAACCATCCATCGAGAATATCTTGAAAACATTAGTTTATACGTCATTGCTAGAGGGGCTATTCTTTTATTCGGGATTTGCATTTTTCTATAACCTAGCAAGAGATAACAAGATGGTTGGGACCTCTACCATGATTAGTTATATTAATCGAGATGAGCTAGAACATGGCCGATTTATTTCAGAACTTTTTCGTGCTACGTTAGCGGAATATCCTGATTATAATACAGAAACATTTATCGACTGGGTTTATAACGAGTTTAGCATGGCTGTAGATTTGGAAATTGAATGGTCTAGCTACGTTCTAGAAGATGTGGAAGGAATAGATTTAGAGGAGATGTCTGGCTACATTAAGTACCGTGCTAATAAAATGCTTCGCTTACTCGGTTTAAGTGAAATTTATCCGGAAAATGTGGAAAATCCAATGAAATGGATTCGAGCATATGTGGATAATATAGATGGCACGAAGACAGACTTCTTTGAACAGAAATCAAGACAATATACGAAGACTAGTGACTTGAATGGGTTTGATGATTTATAGGTAAATAAAAATATCCGAACTAGAGAACTAGTTCGGATATTTTAGTGAATATTTAAGAAGATGAACCTTCTTGATCTTTGTTTCCTGTTTTACCAGATGCAAACCATCCGATTACAGCAATTCCTAATAATACTACCCAGAATGCAACTGTCCAACCAGTACTATGTGGGAAGTCATGTGGTAAGATATTTACTTTATCATGACTTAGGGTAATAACAGCAAGCTTAACCCCAACCCAAGCAACAATTAAATAAGCTGTGGTTTCAAGTCCAGGTCTTTTATCTAATAATGTAACAAACCAACCAGCAGCGAATTTAATTAAAACTAATCCGGCAATACCAGCAAGAACTACAATGAAGAATTGACCTGTATCCATTCCACCAAAGTGACCTAGACCTGTTTCAGGTAATACGATTGCAAGCGCAACTGCAGCTAAGATAGAGTCAATTGCAAAGGCTAAGTCAGCTAAACCAATCTTAGCAACTGTTGGCCAGAACCCTTTACCAGCAGATTCTTCCTCTAACTCATCTTTATCGCCCTTCTTAGAGCCAAAGGTGTCTTGGATGACATGTTTCAATCCTAAATAAATTAAATATGCAGCACCGATTGCTTGAACCTGCCATACATTAGCAATAAACGAAATAGCAAATAGTGCGGCGAAGCGGAAAGCAAAGGCCATTAAAATACCGTAATTTATTGCTCTCTTTTTCTGATCTTCAGGCAAGTGCTTTGCAATAACTGCTAGGACAAGCGCGTTGTCAGCAGACAAGATACCTTCCAACCCAATAAGGATTAATAGGGTCCAGGCATACTCTAACCAAATTGATTCCATTCATTTTTCTCCCTTCAAATTTGAAAAATTGACGTTAGCCAGGCTATTAAATAAGGCAATTTGCCATAAAAAATAGAGGCTTTCCCCATTTGACATGGTAAAGGCCCCTAAAAAAAGATAGACCTTTACCACATCGGCAAAGGTCTTGCTAACAACACCGTAAAGTTGCCAGATATGCCGAGAGTATACAAGATACTCTGAAATGACGACATAACTGTTAAAGCTACTCCCCTTTGAAATTATATATTAATTTAATCATTATTTTGTTTTCATGTCAATAGTTTGTCTTTGCAACGGGTGAGTGCCCTTACCTAAGTATAGTTTGATTCGATTTACTTGTTTTATACGAAGACGTGTTAAAAGTAATTTATGGTATTACAATTCAAAGATTTTTATCAATTCTCCTGAAACCGCATCGACGACATCATCACACACGATTCTACCACAGAGTTGATAGGTGTCTGAATGGGATTCCTTCACATAAACAGGGGTGAGCTCTATGCTGCTCTGTAACTTTTCGAATGCTTCCACCTTAGCAATTTTAGCCTGCTCGGGTTCCTTAAAGGGTCTAAACATATCCAGTATAAATTTGTTATCCCAATAATTAACGGTAGTAAAGTTATCTCGTTGAATAATGAGCTTTAATTTTCGCTGAATAGAACGGTATTTTTCTCCGATAAGCTCGCATATGATGTAGTTTTTCTCAGGATACATACCAGTTACGGTCCATTTCCCTGATTCATCGGGAAAGAGATTACTCACTACTTTGGTAACTTCCTCTAAGCAATTTTGTAATTCTATCTCCGTAATTGGGGCTGGTTCGCCTCTGTTTTCAAGTGCTTCTTCATAACTAACCTCAGTAGAGAAATCATAATCTTCTGTTGTAAATGTCTCGAGGTGTGGTTTATCCCATTCCACGGTTATATGTAATTGATGGAACTTATCTAATTGATATAGATTTTCAGGTAATATTAATTTCGTACGATCATTCTTGATATAAAACGTTTTAACCTGCCAAAGGTTTAACCACGTTTGATTCTCCTCATCTGGTGTTTCAACCAATGTTAGGTGATCCATAATGGTATCAATTATATCCTCTGTTGTTAAGGAAAAAGGCTCCCAATCGACTTCTTCTTCAGTTGGAAAAATACCATCAATTGAAAACTGTGTCAGCTGGCCTTGCTCGTTAAATATTAAATCGATGGCACCAGTTGGGGCTACCTCCATATTATCAATCGTTGCTTGGAAGCTAACCTCGTTTTCATATTCATGTACTAGTTTAAATTGTTTCCCGAACATCATTCCTGTCTCTTCTTCAATCCAATCAATAATTTGGTCCATGTCTTGTTGAGGGAATATGCCTTCTGTTGCATTGGAAACATTGTTTAAGAATGTAATTTGTTTTAAATCTTTTGTATGTAGATTCATATCGATTATGGCTGTGCCTGATGGGTTATATTCTCCCTCTTTTATTTCCTGTTCGGATGGTAGGAATTCAAGGGATAAAATATAGTCAGTTTTATTCGAAACATTTGTTTCTGCATAAATGTGGTGATTATGTAATACATAATGGTCTAATCCATACTTTTTTTGGATGTCATCAACAATATCTTGAATAGTTTGGCTCATTCGATTACCTCTCTTTAACGTGTTTTCTGCCATCATTATAACAAAGCTTTAGGAAATATAAAAAAATACTAGTTAATCGGGATAATCTATATATGAAGAGAATGTGGTTGAGGTGCAAGTAGTTGTTAGCGTTGGACTTGAACGAGAAGATTGCAAAGCATCGGCGGTTAGATCTACTATATCAGCTATTATTCAGATATATCAGCGGGTGGCCATAAGATATCAGCGAATATCATGATTTATCAGCGAAAACATATCATATATCAGCGAAATATAGTTTGGGGGCGGTGGGACAAAACCTGTCCCCCTGTCCCCGCTTATTTCATGAAGTATTCGATTAGTCCTATGGTTATTCCTCGTGCGACATTGTCTTGGTAGGTTTGGGATTGTATGGTTGCTAGTTCTGTTGTGTTGGTGATAAACCCTAGTTCAATTAAGATAGCGGGGTGTTTGTTATCACGTAACACACGATAATTATCCTGAATGACACCGCGATTTCGCAGGGAAACTTCTTCTGAGAGCCTCTTTTGGACAATGTTGGCTAGCCTACGACCATTTTTATAATAATACGTATTGATTCCTCCAACATAGTCAGCAGAATAGGCATTGAAATGAATACTAATAAAGGCATCTACTTCATGTTGATTACTGATTAATACACGATTCTTTAACGAAACGAAGCTGTCGTCAGCTCTCGTTAGAATCACATTACCACCAGATTCACGGATTTTTTCGGCAATAATTAAGGAAGTTTCTAATATTAGCTCCTTTTCCATTATCCCATTTTGGCCAATCGCGCCAGGATCCTTTCCACCATGACCGGGGTCGATTACAATGGTGTAACCAGCTAATAACCCATTTGGGAAGAAAACTTCTTGTTCTTCTTTTTGAAGTGGTGATAGGTATTGTGAGGACACCCATACCGCCTTGCCTTTAAAGTATGTCTGAACCCAACCAGAATCTTCCTGGAATATTCTCACTTTACTTCCTCTATTGAGCTTACCAATAATATCCGCCTCAGGAGATGGAGCGCTCCGTACAATTAAATAGTCAGCGTTTACTTCAAACGTCTGTCCAGATTTGGCGTTGGTAGTGGAATCGGTTAGTACAAAGCTGAGTAAGAAAGTAAGGAAAAGGGTATTAATTCGAAGGTAGTTCATATTTTTCTCCTTAAAAGAAAGTATTCCAATGTAAGATTTTCCTAAAATACAATTTTTTAAACAAACTATTATCAAGTAATTTTAGCAGGGATGTACTAACCGTTGTCGAATTAATAAGATAGGAATTTATTACATAAATAACACATAAATGAGTATGGAAATGGAGGGAGAAAAATGGTTCTTGACAAAATAATATTTATAACAGGTGCAGCAAGTGGCATTGGGTTTGCGATAGGAAAGGAATTTGCAAAACAAGGAGCAAAAGTGGTCCTCACAGATATCAATACAGATAAGTTAACAGAAGCTGTATCAAGTCTAAAAGAAGAAGGCAATGATGTGATAGGGATGGAGTGTGATGTGCTACGTGAAGAACAAATTGTGAATGCTCTAAATCAAACGGTTGAAAGATATGGGCGTCTAGATGTGTTAATAAATAATGCAGGTATGCAATTCGTTTCACCAATAGAGGAGTTCCCAACAGAAGTATTTGAGAAGATGATAAATATGATGTTAGTTGCCCCGTTTATCACAACCAAACATATTCTACCTACTATGAAGAAACATAAATCAGGAAGAATAATCAATATGGCTTCTATTAATGGGTTGATTGGTTTTGCTGGCAAGGCTGCGTATAACAGTGCCAAACATGGGTTGATTGGATTAACAAAGGTCTCAGCATTGGAAGCTGCTGAACATGGAATAACGGTTAATGCGATTTGTCCTGGTTATGTCGATACAGTACTAGTACGGAATCAACTACAGGATCTTGCTAGAACGAAAGGTGTTGCATTAGAAAGAGTGTTAGAAGAAGTAATCTACCCACTTGTACCACAAAAAAGATTGTTAGATGTAGAAGAAATAGCAAATTATGTACTTTTCCTTTCCAGTGATCAAGCAAGAGGTGTAACAGGACAAGCAGTGGTACTTGACGGAGGGTATACAGCACAGTAGCAATCAATATAAATATGCCTAACCGCCATAAGGGGGGTTAGGCACATCATGTTTAATCAACTTTACGAACGGATCCACTTCCAGATTTCACCTGGAGTAGCATTCTTACCATACATTAAAATCCCGACCTTAAATATTTTTCCTGCTAACTTCATAAATAGCAAGATACTAACGATTAGTACAGCAACTGCAATAGCAATCTCGACCCATGGCCACTCTTCTAATACCGTTAATCGCATAATGAGAACCCCAGGTGATGTAAATGGAATATAAGATGCAACTTTCGCAATGATTCCACTCGGGTCGCCTAAAACAGGACCAATTAACGCAAACGATAGGAATGGTAGCATCATGACTAAACCTTGGAAGTTACCACTAGTAGACATATCAGCCATTGTAGCACCGATACCAACGAAAATGGCAGCGAATAATAAGTACCCTAGTACGGCAATTAATACTAGTAATAATGTTTCCGGTACAAGCAAGTACTCTATTATCGGTTCATCAATTTTTGTTACTGCAAATGGTATAACAAATACTAATAAAACGACTACTTGGATGATTCCAAGAACAAAATATCCAATGATTTTACCATTCATTAACTCTCCAGGCGTCACAGAAGATAGGATGATTTCTGCAATTTTATCTTTTTTCTCTTGGGAAGCACTTTGGAAAATCATCATACCTGTAATGACTATAGCAAATAAGATTACTCCAGCAAATAGTCCTGGTACAAGCTTCTCAAGTGGATTTTCTTCGATGGTAGACTGTTCACCTGACGCATGATAATCCTCAGCACTTGTTTCCTCAAATACCACACCACTTGAAATGATTGCTATTTCTTCATCTGTTAGATTAAGTTGTGCGATTCTAACCTGTTGTAACGGGTTTGCTAGAAGTTGGACACTAGTACTAAAGCTAGAATCAATCTCATCTGTTGTATAAACTGGAATGACTCCATTTTCCATGGATTCTTCATTAAGGAAAATATAAGCTGTGTTCTCGCCATTTTCTAATTCATCTTGGATGGCATCTTCCGCCAATTTAGTTTGGTGGATTTCCCATTCGAGGTCATATTGCGCAACGGTTTCCGCTAACATATCATAAATCTCTAGTTGATCATTTACAAAGACTGTTGTTTCTTCTGGTTCATCATCAGAGTCAAATAAACTTCCTAAAAATCCAAATCCAAGGATCAGAAGTGGTGTTAAGAAAAGCCCAATTACAAATGATTTATTTTTCAAGTTTCGCTTAATTTCCCATTTAGCTATTTTCATGGAATTACGCATTTGAATCACCTGCCTCTTGAATTAAGTTTTTATTCGTTGCGATATCGATAAATATTTCATGAAGAGATATACGGTTAATCTTTAATTCCTGAACATTTATCGAATCAGGTAAGCTCTTAAGCCAACTGGTAGGATTGACAGCTTGGTCTAAGTAAAGGACAGTGGTTTCGTCTTTTTCCTCTACTCGTTGAACCATTGGAATAGCTTCTAAATCAGCAAGGTTATTCTTACCTCGGATAGTACATTTAAAATTAGCATACTTTGTTTTTACTTCGTCTAACGTTCCATAGATAACCTTTTGTCCGTTTTGAATCATAAATAACCGATCACACATTTCTTCTACTAGATTCATTTGGTGAGAGGATAGTAGAATGGCAGTGCCTTTGTCAGCTAAACTACGAATCTCTTCTTTAAATAATTCCTGACTAACCGGATCAAGACCAGAAAAAGGTTCATCTAAGATTAATAGCTCTGGTTCATGAAGGATGGAGCCGATAAACTGTACTTTCTGTCCCATCCCCTTTGATAGTTCTTCAATAGAGACCTTTTCTTTTCCCTCTAAATCAAATTTCTTGAGGTACATCAGGATGCGTTCCTTCGCCTTATCTTGTGGATAATCTTTCAAGTCTGCAAGATAAAGAAGGATATCCATAACTTTTACGTTTTTGTATAATCCGCGTTCTTCGGGTAAATAGCCAATCTTATTTCGAGGTATTTCCTTCCCTTGATGATTATGGAATTTGATTGATCCTGAGTCTGGATACATGATTCCCATAATATTACGGATGGTAGTAGATTTTCCTGCTCCGTTAGGGCCTAATATGGCCATGATTTCCCCTTTTCTTACTTCAAAGGATATTCCCTTTAATGCTTTTTTGTCTTTAAAGGATTTTTCAAGATTATCAACTGTTAACATGACTTCCATGCTGACTTCCTCCTATAGTATTATTTTTGGATAATAAAAGGGTGATGACATCTTCTATTTCCAAAGAACTTCGATTAGTCCACCTGATGTTATGTTCGACTAAATATGCTTCCGTCTCCTCAGGATTACTAGAAATAAGAACTCCATCTTCTCGAGAGACTTCTCCAGGAATGTTGTTTGGCGCTTTACTGGACAACCAATAACGGGCATAGTTTTCAACCAGCTCTTCTTTTTCAAAGTGACCAATTTTTTTCCCGTTATGTAATACGTATAAGTAATCGGAAAGTTTCCTAATATCATCAATTTGATGACTAGAAATGATAATGGAACGATTACCAGGCTCCATCCAATCGACTAATAAATCAATTAATAGCTTTTTAGAAGGTATATCCATATAGGAGGTCGGCTCATCTAAGATTAATAGAGAAGCATTCCTAGGAATAGTAAGAGCTAGGTTTAGCTTTTGTTGAACACCTTGTGATAATTTCCCAAATTTTTTGTGAAGCGGAATGTCAAAAATCTCAACTATCTTTTGAAATTGCTTGTCGTCCCAATTAGGGTAAAGAGGTGCGATGAGATTCTTTAAGGTATAACCAGTAAACGGATCCCAACCAATTATTTTTTGGGGCTGGTAGGCTACAAGCTCTTTCCAACTTTCATTATCACCATGGACTAACGTGTTATGAACTTTAATATTACCTTTATCTGGTTTAACTAGGTTCATGATTAACTTTAACAACGTACTTTTTCCAGATCCGTTATTTCCTACTAATGCGGTAATGGTTCCTTGCTCAATAGATAGGTCTAGTGGTCCTAGATGAAAGTCATCAATTGTTTTCTCTAAGTCTCGGATATATAGAATTGGATTCATCTTAGTTATCTCCTTTCTTACTTTCATAACTCTCTAATATTTCAAGGAATATTTCTTTTACCTGTTGTACGCTATAATCAAAGCTAAGTGATGTTTGCACTGCGTTTTCCAATATGTTGTGAACAGACGTTACCTTGACATCTTGTTTTAAATCCTCCGAAACATCAGCTACAAATGTTCCTTTTCCTTGGAGTGTTTTAATAAATCCTTGTACTTCTAAGTCCTGATAAGCTCTTCTTGTTGTAATGATACTGATTTCGAGATCCTTAGATAGCACTCGAATAGAAGGAAGTGGTGTACCTGCGGCTAAATGTCCACCGGCAATTAAAGCCTTAAATTGATTGACAATTTGGTGATAAATAGGCTCTCTTGAATCCTTTGAAATCCGTATTGGTAGTTCCAAAGCTAACACTCCTTCCTCTATTGGAAATCTGCTTGTTTAATTAGTTTAAGCATTTTATTCTTCCAGTAGTAATATCCAATGATTGCTGCAAATATCGAAATAACAGCTGAAATGATAGGCCATTTTATGGCAAAGATAATCGTCCATTCGACTATTCCATAGGTAAAGTAGAATGGGAATACGATTATGATTACAACGATTGCACCTAATAATAATAATGAGAGGATGGTGTTTAGCACACTGCTTTTCATTTTATAGCCAACCTCTATTGGTAAGGAGCTAAATCCAAAGTAAATTCCAAACGAAAGCCATATAATTGCAAATGATAGATAAGAAATAAGGTCCAGTTCAGTCCGAATTTCTGGACTGAACGAATATAGAATCACAAACATATACAGTTGAAATGGAAATGATCCTAAGAAATAAAAGATAATAGATTTTAGTACGATAATATTTCTCTTGATAGGAAGTTGCAAATTCATAATGGTTAAAGGAGATGCCCAGACATCACCATTTGGCTTCTGTATTTGTAACTCCTTAGGTCTGAACCAAAGAGGGCCAAAGATAAACAGCATAACGAAAAATATATCCAAACCAGCAAAGCGGTTTTTTTGAGCATCTATTCCAAAAATAAACAAGATGGTATATAACGTGTAGAATAGAAAAATCCAAAAGTAACTTATCCTTAAGATTTTTAATTCTGGCTTCATGATTTGTAATGCACGTTTAATATCTTTTTGCATGTTGTTATCCTCCTAACTATACATAATTGTTCGAAGTGTCTTAAGCATCTTATACTTCCAATATCGATAGCCTATAAAAGCTAACATAATAGAAACAGTCGCAGAGAATAGGGGAGATTCTTTCGCAAACATAATGGTCCAATAGACAATTCCATTTTCAAATAACACATACTCAAACGATAGTCCTAAAAACACAAGGGCTACTATTACCGTTATTACAATGCTAAATCCTGAATTAGTGGTCCAAAATCCTCTCGCTCCAATCGATAATCTCGGAATGATATACCCCATATAAAATGAAAAGGATAACCACATGGTTGCAAAAGAAATATAGGATCCAATGGTCAAGATATCTTGAAGTGGTGTCATAACATATAAACCAGATAAACATATTAGAAGGATAGGTAATGTATAAACGCTATGTATCAATATTCTTCCTTTAGTGATAACATCGTGTTGAATTGGAAGTTGTTTTTGTAAAAGGACTATCGGTGAAACTAAGAAGTTCCCCTGTAAATGCTGTGTTTCAAAGCGTTTAGGTTTCGGGAATAAAGGAGAAGCACCGAAAACTAATAGGAATAATAGGTCAAACAATATCGTTCCGTTGTCTAAGTAAGAAGGCATTTCTTTTATAAAAAATGCAAAAAAAACAATGGTAGCCAAATAGGTAAATAAAATTGAAACCATGGATTCTTTTATTTCCCATTTATTTAGTTGGTAAGCTATTAACCAGTTCTTCATGATGTACCTCCTTTTTGTTGGTGTTATAGTGTGTATGTATATATGCACAGTATAACGGTGGATATTTTGTCTGTCAAGATGGAAAATAAAAATGGTTACCAGTCGTGATAGATTAGCCTTTTAAACGCTGTTCACAATTTCGTAATAGATATTGTGAAATAATGCACATGATAGTATTTACATATTTCGATTCACATGCTATTATCAAAGTGTAGTAAGAAACAAACACACAATATATTGTGAAACAATGATCAAGTGAAAATAGTATATAAGGAGATGGATTTCTATGTTGAACTTCATTCGTGAAAATAAAGTAGTTGCAGGATTTCTAGCAGTCATTCGTATTTATATTGGTTATGCTTGGATTACAGCAGGTATTGGTAAGATTACTGGTGGCGGTTTCGATGCAAGTGGATTTATTCAAGGTGCAATAGCAAGTGCAGGAGGAGATCATCCAGCAGTACAAGGCTGGTGGGCAACATTTCTCGAAACAGTTGCACTACCAAATGCTGAACTATTTAGCTTTATGGTAATGTGGGGGGAAGTATTAGTAGGATTAGCCCTTATCCTAGGTATCTTTACTAACTTTGCAGCATTAATGGGTATGACGATGAATTTTGCCTTCCTATTCAGTGGAACAGTAAGCACAAATGCTCAAATGGTATTACTAACAGTGTTCTTAGTAGTTGCAGGTTACAATGCAGGTCGATTTGGATTAGATAGATGGGTAATCCCATTCCTTAAAAATCATACACCAATCGGTAAGCAGAATAAAAAAGTTGCTGTAGCTTAAATCAAATAAAGAGCTGGTCAACCTTCTGGTGACCAGCTCTAATATTTAATTAAGTTTCACTACATACATAATCTGCTAACACACGTTGAACCTTATAGATATTTAATTGTTTTGTAAAGTTTTTTGGATTGGTTGATTTGAACCAGAAATCCAAATTTTAAGCTCAGCCTCTAGGTCAAATGTTCCTGCAGTCTCAACCGAAAAATGGGTAATGTTTTTATAAGGGATAGAATGATAATCGATTTTCTTTCCAGTCATACCTTGCTTATTCACTAATAGTAACCTTTTATTGGAGAAAATGATTAAATCACGTATTAACTTATAAGCATGTTCAACTCTTTCATTATCCGATAGTAAATCCTTTACTTCCTTCTCTGCTTCGCTGCTTTTTATCTCTGATGCATTTCCCATCATATTATCTAAAAATCCCACAATTATTCCCTCCTGAAGCGGTGATTTTCTTCCTATATTCTATGTTTAAGGCAACCTGTTCATGTAAAGAATGTAAATGATTAACATTCATCAGGAGGAATGAACATGAAAAAAGAATGGCTAACTGCAGTGGTTGCGATTTCTGCGATTGCACTACTTGCTTTATTTGGATTACCTGGGGGAGATTCAAAAAAGGAAAGTACAGTAGAGAAAGAGGATTCTAGTGTTCCGGTAAACGCATCAATGGAAGAAGGAGGTAAATCACTATTAGTCACAATGATTAATACCAAAGGGGAGACCATAGGCGAGGCGAGATTAGAACAAAAACCTGATGGGGTAGAAATTAATCTGGATGCATCAAAACTACCTCAAGGAATCCACGGCTTCCATATCCATGAAAATGGTTCATGTGATATCCCGACCTTCGAGTCAGCTGGTGGACATTTTAATCCAACAAATGCGAAACATGGATTTGATGTGCCGGGTGGACCGCATGCGGGTGATTTACCAAATATCCAAGTGAAAGCGTATGGGAATGTGTCAACATCTGTATTGGCTGAAATGGTAACATTGGAAAAAGGAAAGGATAATTCCTTACTAAAAGAAGGTGGGACAGCACTAATCATCCATTCAAAAGCTGATGATTATAAATCACAGCCTGCAGGAAATGCAGGTGAACGAATTGCTTGTGGAGTTATTGCTGAATAATAGTTGAAAATCTAGACTCTTTGGGTAGAGAACTCAGAGAGTCTTATTTTTTGTTACTTTATTACATAAAATGATAAAAAATAACAAAATACTGTTGACATTTCTGTTATAAATGAACATAATAAGAATATAAATAACACAAACTGTTCAAAGTTAACATTTAGATAAAGGACTGTTAAATATGCAACCGTCAGAAAGAAGAAGTTGGGTATTACAGAAGATACAGGTTGAGGGAAAGGTGGAGATTGATCAGTTATCAGCTGAATTGGATGTCTCTCCTATGACGATTAGACGAGACTTGGATCTTTTAGAAGAAGAAGGAAAGGTTATACGAGTACATGGTGGGGCAGTAGGAACAAAACCGCTCATAACGGAAACTCCTTTCTTTGCGAAGGAAAGTCGCAATACCGATCAGAAAAGATTCATAGCCAAAAAGGCATTGTCCTATGTAAAAGATGGGCAGACGATACTGCTTGATTCTGGAACAACGACTCTAGAGCTTGCCAGATTACTAAAGTCTCATAGTAACCTAACTATTATTACGAATGACATTAAAATTGCTGCCGAATTAGTGGATAGTAAGTTAAAGGTGATCATTACGGGTGGAGAATTACAAAATGATGTTGGTGCTCTTTTTGGTCCGCAAACCCATCACTTCCTAAAAAATATCCATGTGGACATCTTTTTCTTAGGTGCACATGCAATCCATCATGAAACAGGTATAACGTCACCAACCTTTGAGAAGTCTTTAGTTAAACAACTTATGATGGATGCTGCAGAAAGAACACTGTTACTTGCTGATTCGAGTAAAATAGGTGAACGCGCTTTTTCCAAGGTATGTGATCTAAGTGATCTTTCTGGTTTTATAACAGATGAAGATATTCCTGCAGAAGACAGAATGAAGCTAGCAGAGAGTATTGAAATACTATAACTACTGAGGTGAAACATCATGAAAGTTGGGGTATTTGCAGATGATTTAACAGGTGCTAATGCTACGGGAGTCCGTTTAAGCAAGCAAGGTTTTACATCAGCTACTGTTGTGTTTAACGACAATATTCCCGATATGAAGGAATTGAGTGCTATTTGTATCGATACGGACTCCAGATATGCATCAGATTCCGTCGTAGTCAATAGGCTTAAAAGTGCATCTGAAAAGTTCCGAAATTGGGGAGCTGAAATAATTTGCAAACGAATAGATAGCACAGTTCGAGGTAAGATTGGTCTGGAAATTGACACGGTATTGGATGAATTCGGAGAGGGAAGCGTAGCGGTTGTGGTAGCTTCATTTCCTGATTCCGGAAGAGTATGCTCTGGAGGGTACTTGCTAGTCGAAGGAGTCCCTGTACAAGAAACAGATGTAGCACAGGATCCAGTTATGCCGATCACGCAATCCTACGTGCCTGCAATAATTGCTGAACAGAGCAAGTATGATGTTGTACATGTTGGGCTAGATGTGGTACTGACTGGTGTTAATAAGCTTAAAACTACATTTGAAGAGCATATCAACGGAGGGAAAAGAGTAATTGTTGTAGATGCAGTAACAGATGAAGATATTGAAGAAATTGCAGCTGCAATGGCATTAATTCAAGGCACCCGCTTGATACCTACTGACCCAGGTCCATTAACAGCTGCTTACTCGAGAGCCTATTCACATCAGCTAAAGGAACAAAGTAAAGTCATCGTAACCGTTGGAAGTGTGACAAATCTTTCAGGGCATCAGCTTAGATATTTGCGAGATAAAACAAATTCCACACCAGTTTATGTTTCTGCAGAGAAATTAGCAACCATGGAGGATAGCTGGGAGGAAGAAGTTGAACGAGCAGTAAGAGTGGCTTTAGAGCGTATTCAAAAAGACGACGTTCTTATCATTACTACACATAAGGATAGTAATGAACGGGTCGACTTGAAGAATAAAGCAGAGGAAGAAAAAACTACACAAGATGCTTTAGCTAAGCGAATCACGGATGGATTAGCGAAGATTACTAGACTAGTAATGGAACAGACTGACTATAAGATTCAAGGCTGTTTTACAAGTGGTGGTGATGTGACGGCATCCCTTTGTGCACTAAGTATGGCTTCTGGTATCAAATTAGAAGATGAAGTGTTGCCACTAGCGGCATATGGAACGTTAATAGGTGGCTATTTCCCAGGTTTACCGATTGTAACAAAAGGCGGTATGGTAGGGGATAAAAAGTCGATATATGCAAGTGTAAAATATCTAAAAACAAAAAGGAGTGCAGCACGATGACACAAGTAAGAGAAATTATTGCAATTCCAATGGGAGATCCAGCAGGAATAGGTCCAGAGATTACAGCAAAGGCATTAGCTAATAAGGAAATTTATGCTATGTGTAAGCCTGTTGTAGTAGGCGATGCCAATGTATTCACAAAAGCAATTGAGATTGTGGAGAAGGATTTAAAAGTTAACGTAATCGCAACACCAGAAGAAGGTAAATATGAGTTTGGTACGGTTGACTTAATCGATCTAGGCAACATTGATATGGATAAATTGGAGTACGGTGTCGTACAGGCTCAATGTGGTAAAGCTGCATTTGAATATATTGAAACATCTGTAAACCTTGCGAAAGAAGGTAAAGTAAAGGCATTAGCTACCACACCAATTAATAAAGAATCACTAAAGGCAGCAGGGGTTCCGTATATCGGACATACTGAGATGCTCGAATCACTAACGAATACGAAAGATCCATTAACGATGTTTGAAGTACGTAACATGCGCATCTTCTTCTTAACACGCCATTTATCCTTAAAGGATGCAATTGCGGAAATGACGAAAGAACGTGTGCGTGATTATTTAAACCGTGTTGATAAAGCAATGCAGAGACTAGGCTTGGAAAACCGTAAAATCGCAGTTGCAGGTTTAAACCCGCATAGTGGTGAGGGTGGATTATTTGGAATGGAAGAAGTGGAGGAAATTCGTCCAGGTATCGAAGCTGCGATTCAAGATGGAATTGATGCTGTAGGACCAGTGCCGGCTGACTCTGTCTTCTACCACGCATTAAATGGGAAATTTGATGCCGTGCTATCGCTATATCATGATCAAGGTCATATTGCAGCGAAAATGACAGACTTCCATAGAACGATTTCGATTACAAATGGACTTCCGTTCTTAAGAACATCTGTTGACCACGGTACTGCTTTTGATATTGCCGGTAAGAATATTGCGGCTAGTATAAGTATGGAAGAGTGCATTAAGCTTGCGGCACAGTATGCACCAAGATTTACTTCAGAAACAATGGAGTAAAGTGTACTGAACGATTTTCTAACTGGGAATGTAGTCATTCCCAGTTAATAAATAGATTTAATGAAAGTGTTTACATTTAAAGGGGGAGAAAACATGGAAGCATCAGGAACACAAATGATTATCGGGTTAGTCTTAGGTATTGCACTATTAATATTCTTCGTATTAAAAACAAAGATCCATGCATTTGTTGCTCTACTAATAGCGGCATCTATTACAGGTATCGTCGGGGGAATGAATCCAACAGATGTTGTTGGTGCCATTACTGGCGGATTTGGAAGTACTTTAGGATCAATAGGTATCATCATAGGATTAGGCGTTATGATGGGGCGTATACTGGAAGTATCAGGTGCTGCCGAAAAACTCGCCTATACACTAGTGAAAAAATTAGGAAAGAAAAAAGAAGAATGGGCAATGGCAGTAGCAGGTTATATTGTAGCGATTCCAATATTCGTAGACTCTGCTTTTGTTATCTTACAACCATTAGTTAAAGCGCTATCAAGAAAAACTGGAAAATCTGTTGTTGGATTGGGTGTTGCGTTAGCTGTTGGTTTAGCTGCCACACACCATGCAGTACCACCAACTCCAGGACCACTTGGAGTAGCGGGAATCTTTGGCGCAGATGTCGGTCTTATGGTGATTGCGGGATTAATATTCTCTATTCCAATCATCATTGTAGGAGTATTGTATGCAAAATGGATCGGGAAGAAGATTAACCAAGTTCCAGAAGAGAATGGCGACGGATTTGTTCGTCTAGATGAAGCGCAAGTTTATAAAGAATTCTTAGATGCAGTAGATGAGAGAGAGAAGAACTTACCTTCATTTGCGAAGTCAATTTTACCAATCATCATTCCAATACTACTAATTTTCTTAAATACAACTTTAGGTGCATTGGATAGTTCAGGTGTAATATCAATAAATGAGACAGTTTTATCCTATATCACATTCTTCGGTAATCCGATTATTTCAGTTTCAATAGGATTAATCGTAGCTATTTACACATTGGCAAATCACTTACGCCAATCTGAAGCGCTAGATCGTATGGAAGAGGGCATTCAAACTGCAGGAATAATCCTATTAGTTACAGGTGCCGGTGGAGCATTAGGAAACGTACTTCGAGTAAGTGGTACAGGTGATTTTATCGCTGAGCAAATAGCAACATGGTCAATCCCGGCTATACTAGTACCGTTCTTGATTGCGACACTAGTTCGACTTGTACAAGGAAGTGGAACAGTTGCCATGATCACAGCTGCATCTATCTCGGCGCCAATTATTGCAACATTAGATGTAAACCTAGTACTAGCTGCACAAGCTGCTGCATTAGGAGCAATGATATTCTCTTACTTCAATGACAGCTTGTTCTGGGTAGTAAATAGAATGCTTGGAATTAAGAATGTAAAAGAACAGATATTAGTATGGTCTGTACCAACAACAATTGCATGGGCAGTTTCTCTTGTAATGTTAGTTCTTGCAGACTTTGTAATCGGAATGTTTTAAATGAATCTCCCGAGTTTTATACTCGGGAGATTTTTTGTTTGAAATGGTTTGAAGGATGAATAGCTATAGTTTGAAGAATTTCGCTAAAGTTTCCCCAATCCTAGCTAAAGATTATGTCAACCAAAGGGAAATAACCAAAAACACGAATGTACGTTCGTGTTTTTGGTTAGACTATGCTATAATCAAGGACAAGATAAAGTTCCCGATGGGTGGTAGTGAAAAAATAAGTTGGGGGTGATGCCACTGAGGATTTACGAAGTCATGATGGTGCTTGGGAATTTTGGTACGTTACTGTTATCGCTACTTGCGCTAGTCATCTCAATGATTAATAAAAATTAAATAGACCCAACCTAAAAGGAGGGTCCATTTGATTCGTTGAATGCAGAACCCAAGAGGGAACCGCTTATCAAGAGTCCAGTTGCAGCTGGGCTCTTTTTTCTCTTTACAGTATACCATAAGTCATCCCTGTTTAAAGGGTTATAGGACAAACTTCATGGAAATTAATCCCTATACCCCATTCCAATTCGTTGGGGACTCCTGTATAATATGTTTCGAGTATCGAAAGAAAGGGGAACTACAATGGGCGCACATGCTGAAGTAAAACATTATGAAGAAACACAAGAAAAAATTTGGACGCGAGACTTTATTTTAATATGTCTGGCTAATTTTTTTATATTTTTTGGATTTCAAATGACTCTACCTACACTTCCGCTATTTGTAAAGGAGTTAGGGGGAAGTGATCAATTAATCGGAGTTATTGTGGGGATATTTACTTTTTCCGCTCTAATCTTTAGGCCATATGCTGGCCATGCACTGGAAACTAGAGGTAGACAGTTCGTGTATATGGTCGGATTAGGTATATTTGTTGTTTCAATTGGTTCTTTTGCTTTTGCTGCAAGCATCGCTTTTCTTTTAATTATGAGGGTTGTCCAAGGTGTAGGTTGGGGGCTATCAACAACAGCTACTGGAACCATTGCAACAGATATCATTCCAGCCAATCGTCGCGGGGAAGGCTTAGGTTACTTTGGACTATCAGGTAATATCGCACTTGCATTTGGACCAGGGCTAGGTTTAGCTTTAGTTGGGAAAATTTCCTTTACTACTTTATTTTTGATTTGTGCAGCGCTTGGATTTGTCGCTTTCCTTCTTTCTTCTAAGGTTCGGTATAAAAAGGTGGAACAGACAACAGAAAAAGTAGTGGCACCTAGATTTGATATTTTTGAAAAAACAGCTATCCCACCGTCTATTCTATTATTGTTTATTACCTTTACGTTTGGAGGTATTGCAACATTTTTACCATTACATGCCATAGAACGTGGAGTAGAGGGGATAGAAGCCTATTTTCTAATTTATGCGGCATTTCTATTTATCTCTAGAACGTTTGCAGGGAAAATTTATGATAAAAAAGGGCACTTATTTGTATTTTTACCAGGAACCGTTATGATCCTTATCGCGATGATTCTATTAGCTTGGTTACCTAGTACATCCATATTACTAGTTGCGGCAGGCTTGTATGGATTTGGGTTTGGTAGTGTTCAGCCGGCATTACAAGCATGGGCGGTTGAAAGTGCTGCTGCCAATCGAAAGGGAATGGCAAACGCAACCTTCTTTTCCTTTTTTGATTTAGGTATTGGTATCGGTGCACTACTATTTGGTCAAATTGCATTTCTATTTAATTATGGAACGATTTATGCTGTTGGTGCTGCATCTATTTTGGTTTCGATGATTATTTACGTCTTTTTAGTCATTAGAGCAAAGAAGATGGCGGCTGTAAGCTAAAAGAAGCAATCGATTTAGATTGCTTCTTTTTTAATAGGTATATTCTAGCAATTATTTTCCAATCCTAGTAGACACGAAGGTTTAAAATTAAGTGAATCTCTTATACAATAAAGAAAAAGTGTTTTGTTAAAGGTAGGTTAATAGGATTTGAAAAAATTAAGTGATATAAATATCCAAAGGCTCTTCCCATCCTTAATTTATAAACGTGGTTTGGAATATTATAACCGTGGGCAAGTGAAAGATTTAGGATATGACATAAACTACAATGTGTGGACTGCAACCGTTCAAGGTTCAGAAGATTACTTTGTTGAAATTAATATGAAAGATTTAGAAAAGGGATCAATTGACACGTATTGTGATTGTCCAGCTTTTGCGTCTTATAGTTCCTGTAAACATATCGTCGCTACACTTATCGGAATTGTAAATCGAGAGAAACCAGACTCAAAGCCGGTAGCTAATTACGATTATGAGATGACAAGTCGGTTTATCAGAGCAGTTAGCAATATAGGACAACCGTCAGATATTACCGACATTCTCCCAGAAAAAGAACAATTACACGTGGAATATATTATAAAATGGTCTTACGATAAGAATCTGCTAATTGAATTAAAAGCTGGTACCAAACGAGACTATGTGGTGAAAGATGCGCATCAGTTTGTGAAGGATGTAATAGAAGGGAATGAACACTTTTTTACGAAGTTGTTCTCTTACTCGCCAAGTCAGCATTATATATTGCCAGAGGATGAAGAAATCATTGAGATATTGGGAACCATACAAAAAAATGAGAAAATCTATGATGGATATCACGTATACCATTATCGAGGAAATGTTCATGAAAAAAGATCCATTATTATTCCACCATTAGTTGCAGAAAACTTGATTGAAAAGTTAATACTCAGGGATACTTCTGTAGAAGGGAATTCCAAATCCTATTCCAATCCGGTGATGGAAAAAGGGAACCTACCATTTCACTTTGCACTTAATAAGAATGACCGGAATGATTTATTGTTAACCATGCATGAGGTGGAAGATAGTGTTTACTTTAAAAACTATGAAATTCTATTTCATAATGGAATATTTTATTTTCCCCGCAAAGAACAGATTCCAGTATTAGAGCTTGTTAGCCAATTTGGAAAGCTAGAAAAAGAGCTTCCTATTTCAAAAAAACAAGCAGATGCATTTTTGTCGGAAGTTTTACCTTCACTGAAGAAGGTTGGGGAAGTAGAAATTTCTGAAAAGGTTTCATCAGAGATTATCCAGTTTCCATTAAGAGCGAAGTTATATCTTGAAGCAAAAGAGGATTGGATAACGGGCCGATTAGAGTATCATTACGGGGAGCATAAAATTAATCCATTTAGCGGTCGAGAGGAACATGACGTTATCATCATTAGGGATGTTGATAAAGAGAAGCAAATTATGCAACTCATCGAGCATGCTAACTTCCACTATAATGGAAGAGATTTATTTATTGATGCTGATGAGGATGAATTGTATGAGTTCCTTTACAAAGTATTACCAATCCTTGATGAATATGTCGAATTGTTCTTAACATCTGAAGTCCGTAGCTTCATTATAGAGAATGAACCTATTCCGAGAACTAGTGTTAGAATGGAGAACTCTACTAATTTACTTGAAATCGGGTTTGATATGGAAGGCGTAGATGATACGGAAGTTGCTAAGATACTGGATGCGGTAATTGAGAAGAAGCGTTATTATCGGTTACAAAGTGGAGAAATGCTTTCCCTTGAGGGGGATGAGTTCATTTCCATCCAAAACTTCTTCCGAGATATGGACATAAGAAAAAGTGATGTTCAAGATGGTAAAATCCAAATGCCTGTTTATCGTGGATCACAAATAGATGAATTGATAGACACGAAGAAAAGCTATGACCCTGCATTTAAGGAATTATTACATCGGTTAAAGGAGCCAGAAGAACAACATTTCGAGCTTCCTGAAAATTTAAATGCGACATTAAGGTCTTATCAAATGACGGGCTATCAATGGTTTAAATCATTGAGCCATTATCATCTTGGCGGTATTCTTGCAGATGATATGGGACTAGGTAAAACATTACAGAGCATTGCCTACTTAGCCTCCGAACTTGGGGTGCATCCACATTTAATTGTTGTCCCATCATCAGTAGTTTATAACTGGAAAAATGAATTGGAGAAGTTCACTCCGTTCCTAAAGGTTGCCATTATGACGGGAGCACCTCAAGAACGACAAGAAAGAATTGCGACTCAAAAGGACGCGAATGTATGGATTACATCCTATGCGACTTTAAGGCAAGATATCGAGCTTTATCGTGAATTATCTTTTCAAACGTTAATCTTGGATGAAGCGCAATTCATTAAAAATTACGCAACAAAAACTTCGAGAGCAATTCGTGAAATTAGAGCTAGTAGACGCTTTGCTTTAAGTGGTACACCAATCGAAAATTCTATTGATGAGCTGTGGGCTATTTTTCAGGTGGTATTACCTGGGTTAATGCCGAATCAAAAAACATTTAAGCAGATGTCTTATGAAAAGATTGCATCTATTACCAAGCCCTTTATTTTAAGACGTCTAAAAAAGGACGTACTAAAAGAGCTGCCAGAAAAGATTGAATCTGTAAGTGTTGCAGAGCTAACGAATCACCAAAAAGAATTATATATCGGTTACTTAAGACAACTACAACAGGAAGCAGCACAATCCATTAAGGAAAGTGGCTTTCAGCAAAATCGTATGAAAATCTTAGCTGGCTTAACAAGGTTAAGACAAATCTGTTGTCATCCATCTTTGTTTATTGAAAACTACGAAGGTAAGTCCGGAAAGCTAGATTTACTGATGGAAACCATTGAAAATGCAATGGTAAATGGAAAGAGAATGTTGATTTTTTCACAGTTTACTAGCATGCATGAATTAATTATCGGAAAATTAGCGGAGGCTGGTATAGACTACTTTTACTTAAGTGGTCAAACACCTTCAAGTGAAAGAGTGGAAATGAGTGAACGCTTTAACAATGGAGAAAAAAGTGTATTCCTCATCTCGTTAAAAGCTGGTGGAACAGGTTTGAATTTAACTGGAGCTGACACAGTCATATTGTATGACCTATGGTGGAATCCAGCGGTTGAAGATCAGGCAACTGGCCGTGCTCATCGTTTTGGGCAAAAAAATGTGGTACAGGTGATTCGACTAATCACTGAAGGAACAATCGAAGAGAAGATATTTGAATTACAGCAGAAGAAACGAGAACTAATCGATAAAGTAATACAACCAGGTGAGACAATGCTGTCTAGTCTCAGTGAAGAAGATGTTCGAGAACTGTTAAGTATATAGGAAGAAAGGTGCCAACGGAAGGACCGCTATCTAGCGATAATGGACTCATCCCTGTGGCACCTTTTTATGACTCTGAACTTTATTAGATATTAATTTGAAACAGCTTTCGCGGTCTTCCTTTTACATAAGGTTTTTCTTCACCAACTACTTTAATAACATTACCAGTTAATAATTTATTGACCGTACGCTCGGCACTTCTTTTGGTAACCCGATAATAATTGGCGATATCGTTTGATGAAAAGGGCTCATTATTTCTTAGCTGCACAAAATCAATGAAGTTGTATGATAATTCATTATTTAACTTTGCTTTGTGAATAAGGGCTTGGTATAGACGAGATGTATCGAAATGCTTTTTAACACCTAATGGACCAATCGTTTCCTGACGATCATTTACAATATAGCAACTACTATAATCATTCTGCTGACAAGCATCTAAAGCAAGTTTTGCATGATCTTCAGCTTGCTTAGCGGTTAATCCTAAACCAAATCCGATATCAATTGGGCTTTCCAAAGCATTTTCTATTTCCTTGATAAGAGGGAAGTCTCTATAATGATTTGTAATGTGATCTAATACTCCCCTTGTACCAAAAATAACATATTGATTCTCATTATTTGTTAAAACGGAAGCGTAGGTTTTATGACCGAACTTAAGTAAAATCTGGTATAGCTTAGTCTGTAATTCCTTTGTATTGTTCTCGCCTTCTTTTGCCTGTAGTTCATCAAAATCCTTGATTCGAACATATCCAGCAACAATTTGTGCACTTTTACTCATGTTTAGAACGGCAATAGACCTACATTCTTCAATAGCTTTGTCTAGATTTCGTTTTGGAGTTACCATTTTATAGGTCGGAACTCCTTTCGTAATGAGGCTACGCTCCACTTCATGTAATGAAGTTAAGACATAATCTATCTTCCCCTCATTCCATAACTGATAATGATATGCTGTTATCCTCTCTATATCGATTTCATTATCAGACTTATAGCTGTATGTATAAATACAGTCACCAGATAAGCCTAATTCCGCAAGAACCTCACTTACATGGTTATCGTCTAGAGCATCGATGGATAGACGATCTAATTGTTTCTGATGTTTATTCTTTAGATGGTAAAAGGAAGTTAGGATCATATATTCATCAACCGCAACCTGAACAATAGGCAGACGCTTTTTCTTGATTTTACTTTTTGCATGTAAATAAGATAGGCTCTCTAAAAATAAATAGACATCACACATAAATGCTTTATCAATCAATTCATTTACCTCACTTGCTTTATGATAAATGAATGGAATTGTCTCAATGTCATGGTGATGTCTCATGTATCGCTCAAATCGCTCGACTAAGGTATCCCTGCCAAAGACGGCAATTTTGATTTTCACCGATATCCCCCCTATAATAACAATGTATAAAATAAATTATGGAAAATTCCGATAATTAATAGTAGAGTTTATGTATATTTAACGACCGATTACGGCAACGTTAAATTTATCTCAGTCTAATGAATTTTCTTAATATTGTCAAGTTACTGTATGATTTTAAGCGCTATGGTAACTTTCCAGCAGGAATTGGGGCTGAACACAACTCCTGCCAGCATATTCTATTCCTGTGGACTATACCTTGCTTTCACTTGTTCGCGTAGTTCTCTTTTTAAAAACTTACCAACAGAAGATTTTGGAATATCTTCAAAGAATAGGATATCGTCTGGTAACCACCACTTTGGAAATTGAGGGGAGAGAAACTCTAAGATAGTCTCTTTTGTAATGGTTGTATCAATCCCTTCGTGTAATACAACACAAGCAATTGGTCTTTCTTGCCATTTGTCATCCGGAATTGCTACGACACACGCTTCAAAAACTGCATCATGCGCCATGATAGCGTTTTCAATTTCGACGGATGAGATCCATTCACCACCACTTTTAATTAAGTCCTTAGTCCGATCTACAATTTTTATTGTACCTTCTTCATCAACTGTGACAACATCACCTGTATGAAACCATCCATCTATAAAAGCGTCATTACTACGAGTATCCCTATAGTACTCATCTGCAATCCAAGGACCTTTTAGTAATAATTCCCCCATTTCTTTGCCATTCCATTCTACTTCTCCTTTTTCACCAACGACCTTCATCTGTAGTCCGGGTACAAGAATACCTTGTCGTGACCGTTCTTGGAACCTTTCTTCTTTAGATAAATCCTGTTGATAGCTCTTTAATCGTGAAATAGTTGCTAATGGTGTTGTTTCGGTTGCGCCATATGCATGATAAAATGGAATATTATATTTTTCTTCAAATGCTTTAATGAGTCCTAATGGTGCAGCAGAACCGCCACATAATACCGCTCTTAAACTAGATGTATCATAATTTCCTTGGTCTAATTCACGTAACAGTCCAAGCCAGATGGTCGGTACTCCGGCGGTAATGGTTACGTTAAACTTTTCAATAAATTCTGCTAAGCGCTTCGGTGTGAAACGCGGCCCTGGCATAACTTGTGTCGATCCAAACCAAGTGCATGCAAATGGTGTTCCCCATGCATTTACATGAAATTGTGGTACAACTGGCATGGATACGTCAGATTCAGAAATAGCAGCTGTATCAGCTAGTCCGAGGGCAAAGCTGTGTAGTACAATCGCACGATGTGTATAGACAACCCCCTTCGGTTTGCCTGTAGTTGCAGATGTATAACACATCCCCGCGGGTTGATTTTCATCAATATCTTTCGCGAACTCATAAGCTGGGTCACCTGCTGAGAGCAATTCTTCGTAAGAGTAGAGTGGTTGAATGGTTGTTTCGGGAAGTTCAGCCTTATCTGTCATTACAACAAAAGCTTCTACGGTGGTTAAATGTGTGTGAATATGTTCGATTAGAGGTAGGATATCTTCATCAATAAATAGTATCTTGTCTTCTGCATGATTGATGATATAAATAATATCTTCTGGTGACAGTCGAATATTAATCGTATGTAGAACAGAACCCATACCTGGAGCGGCAAAGTAAATTTCTAAATGACGGTGATGGTTCCAAGCAAGTGTTCCAACCCGGTCTCCATTTCTGATGCCGAGTTCATCCATGGCACTCATGAGCCTTCTCGTGCGTTGTCCTATTTCCTTGTAATTCAACCTATGAAGAATGTCATGAGTCTGTGAGATTATTTCTTTCTTTGGAAAAAACTTTTCAGCGTGTTCCAAGAGGGAACCAACCGATAATGGTACCTGCATCATAATATCTCCTCCTTTAATATGATTCAAGATTTAATCTTATAATATCACATTATTTTGATTATTTGTAATAAAATTAATATTCACGATAAATCCCTGCAATACCAGGGATTACAGGGTGTGTAGCGCTTTCAGTTTAAACAATAGTTTGACAATAATGGGCAACTTTCAGTAGAATTAAATCTAGGAATCTATAAAAAGGGGAGATTATAATGAAAAAGAAAAAGTTATTTCTTACATCCGCAATCCTTCTAGTACTTTCATTAGCACTAGCAGCTTGTGGCGGAGGGAAGCAATTAACAATGCTAACTGGTGGTACCGGTGGTACTTACTACCCATTAGGTGGGGAATTAGCCACTATTATTTCAGATAACACAGAAATGGAAGTTTCTGCGTCTGCTTCTAACGCCTCTGCAGACAATATTGCTGATCTTGCAGCTGATGAAGCTGATATTGCATTCACGCAAACCGATGTTATGGCAAATGCTGTAGAAGGAATTAATTCTTTCAAAGAGCCTGTAGATAATGTATTAGCAATCGGTTCTTTATATCCGGAAACTATTCAAATTGTTACGTCAGTTGATTCTGGTATTACCTCTGTTGAGGACCTTGCAGGTAAAAAGGTATCTGTAGGAGCGCCAGGTTCTGGTACGTATGTAAATGCACAACAAATCTTAGAAGCACATGGACTGGATATTGAAGCTGATATTCAAGCTCAAAACTTAGACTTTGATGAATCCACTGGTGGAATTCAAGATGGTAATATTGACGCTGCATTCATCACTGCTGGGACTCCAACTGGTAGTGTGGAAGGACTAAGTGCAACAACTGATATTACGATTGTTCCAATTGCTCAAGATAAAATAGATGCACTTATAGCGGAATTCCCTTATTATGCAGCTGATACAATCACTGCGGGTACTTATACTGGTATTGATGAAGATGTAACAACAGTTGCTGTACTTGCAATGTTAGCGGTTACTGATAGTCTATCGGAAGATGATGTCTATGAAATGACAAAAGCAATCTATGAAAATACTGGTGACATTTCACATGCAAAGGGTAAACTAATTTCAAAAGAAAAAGCTCTTGACGGTATAGGAATTGACTTACATCCAGGAGCAGAAAAATATTTCAAAGAACAAGGTTTATTAGAATAATTTACTACGTGAATATAGAATAGAGTATGGTGGAAAACGCCGGCTTACTGCCTTACAGGCTATATAGCCGGCTTATCCATTTCTAGGTTGTGATTTTTTGCTGAAGTCCTTATCGAAACGATACACAATTGTTTCTCTCTTATTATTAACCCTATCAATCGTACTGTTTTTTCCTTTCCGAACGGCCTTAGTATTTTATAAACAAAATACTAATCATATAGAGGCTTACCTTCCTATGCAAGAAGGAAACTCATTTCAAATTATATTTACACATTCTATTCACCTAACCGACGTAGTCGAAGTATATGATATCTTATCGGATGGATCCATTAGACAAACTGAAATAGTCTTTGAAGAGTATGGAATCGGAATGCCTTCCGATGCTTTGGAAGGTGAAAATCTAGTAATCAAAGATGGAAAAAAACATATCAAAAATATGAACCGGGTCTTCCCGTATATCAATTTGAGGAATGGTAAGGTGGTCCCTAGACATCGTTTAATTTGGGGAGGCCATAATGAGTATATGGTCTGGTTTAAGGATTACTTTGAACCAGGCGCTCGCTTAACAATCAAGATGGATAAACTCTCTCTATGGCAATTATTGAAAGGAGTGAAGATTCATGAGTGAAAATAAAAGAACTGAGCAGCTATCACTAGAAGAACAAGAGGCATTAATGCAGAAATATGATGTGGAATCTAATCATCGTAATGTCACTGGAATTGCGGCGATTATTGTATTTGTTCTTTTAATTGCCTTCTCAGTATTTCAGCTTTATACAGGTGCATTTGGAGTTTTGACGGCATATTTACAACGTACCATCCACTTAGGATTTGCCTTAGTATTAATTTTCCTTTTGTTCCCTGCTAGAAAAAAGGGAGGCAATAATAGAAATAAAATTGCCTGGTATGATTACGGGCTAGCACTATTAGCATTAGTAGTTTGTTTATATTGGCCAGTATTCTATGACTCCATAGTGCAAGAGATTGGTGCGTTAAGCACGATTCAAGTTGTCATCGGTATACTTGCCATTCTACTAGTTTTAGAGGCAACTAGACGTGCGGTAGGATTACCAATTACAATCATAGCTGGTTTGGCATTACTTTATGCTTTGTTTGGACAGTATATGCCGGGGATGCTAGCGCATAGAGGATTGAGTCTTAACCAATTAGCAAATTCGATGTTCTTTACAACAGAAGGTATTTTAGGTACACCACTAAAGGTATCATCAACCTTTATTTTCCTATTTCTATTATTCGGTGCCTTCTTGGTAAAAACAGGTGTCGGAACATACTTTAATGATCTAGCAATTGCAATTGCAGGTAGAAGAACTGGTGGACCTGCAAAAGTAGCAATTTTCTCTAGTGCTTTAAATGGAACGATATCTGGAAGTTCGGTTGCGAATACAGTAACAACTGGTGCGTACACCATTCCCTTAATGAAACGATTAGGATATAAAAAAGAATTCGCTGGTGCGGTAGAAGCAGCTGCATCAACCGGTGGTCAAATAATGCCACCGATTATGGGGGCTGCTGCATTCTTAATGATTGAATTTGCGGGTGTACCATATTGGGAAATCGCAAAAGCTGCTATCATTCCAGCAATCTTGTATTTTTCCGGAATTTGGATTATGACGCATTTAGAGGCGAAAAAGACTGGATTACATGGTCTACCAAAGGAAGAGATTCCTTCTAAAAAGGAAGTATTAAAAAAGATTCATCTATTAATTCCTATATTTGTTATTATTATCCTATTATTCTTAGGGTATAGTATCGAAAGAACAGCACTTCTTGGTATCTTATCTGCGATTATTGTAAGCTTATTCTTAAAAGAAACAAGGATTACTCCAAGAAAGTTTGTTGACGCGTTAACATCAGGTGCCAAAACAGCATTAGGTGTAGCGGCAGCAACTGCGTGTGCGGGTATCATTGTTGGGGTTGTAACGAAGACTGGATTAGGACTTAAGCTTGGAAATGGATTAGTAGATATCGCTGGTGCATTAACAGATTCTATTAATGTTCAGTTGTTGTTAACTTTATTCTTTACGATGATTGCTTCTATCATCTTAGGAATGGGTTCACCAACAACCGCTAATTATATCATTACATCAACCATCGCATTACCGGCGATTTTAGCATTGAACTCACAGTTGGATGTTGCGATACCGGTATTAGCTGCTCATATGTTTGTATTTTACTTTGGTATTGTAGCAGATATTACGCCACCAGTTGCTCTAGCTGCCTTTGCTGCTTCGGGAATCTCCGGTGGAGAACCAATTAAAACGGGTATTAATGCCTCTAAGCTCGCCATAGCAGCATTTATTATCCCGTATATGTTCGTACTGAATCCGCAAATGTTAATGATTGATGCAACGTGGTTAAATATTATTTGGATATTAATCACAGCGTTTACAGGGATGATAGCAGTAAGTGCGGGCTTAATAGGATATTGGTATAAAGGGTTAAATAAATTTGAACGAGTACTATCGGTTATCACGGGACTGTTACTCATGTATCCAGAGGGATACTCCGATATGATTGGTTTAGTCATGTTTGTATTGATGATTACCTATCAGTTTTTCATTAAAAAAGGTAAAAATGAAGGGAAAAAGGTTCAGGTAGAAGGGGCATAATAAATAAGGAGTGGGCTTTCAAAAATTGGAGGCCTACCCTTTTTTATTTGTTTTGTAAGAAATGCCCTACGATTAAGGAATGCGAATTTTTCTACCTTTCGTGTTAAAATAATGACAGAAATATTATATTCTACGAAGGGTGTCTTTTTCATGAGGAGTCAGCATGACTTTACGCAAGGGAATATATGGCGGCATTTAATGGTTTTCTCCGGACCGATCATGCTTGCGAATTTACTTCAAACATCATATCAATTAGTCGATAGCCTATGGGTTGGAAACCTTCTTGGGGCAGATGCATTAGGTGCTGTAGCAGTTTCAGGAACCATCATATTTACTGTGCTATCATTTATTATCGGGCTTAATAATGCAGCCTTGACAATTCTTTCTCAGCAAAAGGGTCAGAAGAATAAGGATGGGTTGAAAAGGTATTTAAATGCTTTTGTCGTTCTCCTTTCCGTTATGGCCATAAGCTTAGGGTTAATAGGTTTTATATTTGCAGAAAGTTTTCTTCGCCTGCTAGGAACACCAGAGGAAATACTCCACTTATCCACATCTTATCTACAGATCAATTTTTTAGGGATGCTATTTCTATTTGGCTATAACTTCATAAGTACAGTGCTGCGATCATTAGGGGATAGCAAAACACCTCTTCGATTCGTAACAATCGCGGTGCTGTTAAACTTGGTCTTGGACCCCATCTTCATCTCAACTTTTGATATGGGAGTAGAAGGTGCAGCATATGCAACCATTATTTCTCAAGGCTTTGCCTTTGTTTATGGGATTGTCTATGTATTAAGAAAAAAGCTAGCACCATTTACAATTCCTACATTACCGAGTTGGCAGGAGATTAGATTAATTCTTCATTTAGGAATTCCTTCTGGTTTACAAATGTCAGTGATTTCAGCGGGTTCTGCAGCCATCATGAGTGTTGTTACATCGTTTGGTCCTTTAGTTGTTGGAGGATATGGTGCAGCCCAACGTTTAGATAGCATCATCATGATACCTGCACATGCACTTGCTACAGCTGTTGGAAGTATGGCTGGTCAGAACATTGGTATTAAAAATTGGGAGCGAGTAGGCAAAATTGCGAAATATGGAGTTCTCTATAATTTTGCTGTTATGACACTGATTGGACTTCTAGTCGTGTTATTTGCAGAGCATGCAGTCCGCTTATTTATTCAAGAGGAAGAAGCAGTTGAGTTTGGGGCAACTTACTTACGAATTATCGCTTTATGTTACCCATTCTTGGGGATTAACTTTATTTTAAATGGAGTAGTACGGGCGGCAGGAGCGATGTATGCGGTTTTAATCTTAAATGTCATATCGTTTTGGGTACTTCGATACCCATTAACATTCCTATTCTCGAGTTTGTTTGGGGACATGGGAATTGCGATTGGTATGGGAGTAAGCTTCATCATCAGCAGTGTTTTTGCATTTGCATACTTCAAATTTGGCAAATGGCGCGAAAAGGTATTATTTAGACAACAAAAAAATGAATAGTTATACACAGATTGTGGATTGTTTGAGGATAACCTCAATATTCAGTATTTGTTTTTGACAATGAATACAATATGTTGACAAAATTCTTGTGAGTTCTGTGGATAACTTGTTAAAGAGTGAATTGGTATGAAAAAACAAACAAGACAAGCTTGGAAACAAGCATTATATGTCGTATTTGGTTTAATCATCTTATTTGTCGTAATCTCATACGTAGCGTCGCCAACAGAGGAACAGGATTGGAGCGAATCTGTATTACAATATCAACCACTCGTGGAGAAATATGCAGAGGAAAATGAGATTGCAGGGTATGTGGATATCTTACTTGCAATCATGATGCAAGAATCGGGTGGTAGAGGGAATGATCCGATGCAGGCATCAGAAAGCTTGTGTGGAAGTATAGGTTGTATCGATAATCCAGAGCTCTCTATCAAACAAGGGGTTTCTTATTTCGCCGAAACGTTAAAAGCTTCGGATTATGATATCGAGTTGGCAATTCAATCTTATAACTTTGGAAAAGGGTTTATTTCATACGTAAAGACGCATAGCGGACAGTATTCTCTTGAAACGGCAATAGCATTTTCTAGAGAAATGTATGAAAATGCACCAGATCAGTCAATTTATAGTTGTTTGAGAAAAGAAGCAAAGCAGTATAATGCGTGTTATGGCGATATCTACTATGTTCAATCTGTTATGGGTTATGCAGAACGATTGGAAGAGCCTCAATAATTGTATATCCGGGTATAATAAAGGTATGATTTATTAAGAAACATTATAGAAGGAGGAATTTTTCATGGTAAAAGAAGTGTTTACAGAAAAAGCACCAGCAGCAATCGGTCCATACTCACAAGCAATTGAAGTAGGAAATTTACTATTTGTTTCAGGCCAAATCGGGATTAATCCTGAAACAGGTGAAGTAGTAACTGGAATAGAAGCACAAACGAAGCAGGTAATGGAAAACTTAAAGCATATTATCGATCAGGCAGGTGCCGATTTCAGTCAGGTAGCTAAATTTACTATCTATTTATCTTCTATGGATGATTTCGCAACGATTAATGAGATATACGGGGGCTATTTAACGAAACCTTACCCCGCACGAGCGACTATCGAGGTTAGTCGATTACCCAAAGATGTTCTAGTAGAAATTGATGCAATTGTTGTAAAAGAATAGGGAGGCAAACATATGAATAATTTTACATACTTTAATCCAACAAAATTGATTTTCGGTAAAGGTCAATTAGATGCTCTTCCAGAAGAAGTGAAGCAATATGGGACAAAGGTATTGATGATTTATGGCGGAGGTAGCATTAAACGTAACGGCATCTATGACAATGTTAAAGCGAAATTAAAGGAAATAGATGCGGAAATTTTTGAACTATCTGGAGTGGAACCAAATCCCAGAATCTCAACCGTTCGAAAGGGAGTAGAGATATGTAAAACAGAAGGAATAGACTTTCTTCTTGCGGTTGGTGGCGGTAGTACAATTGATTGTACGAAAGCAATAGCTGTCGGAGCTAAAACCGATGTCGATATGTGGGATATCGTTACGAAAAAAGTAACCGCAACAGAAGCACTTCCATTTGGAACGGTGCTGACTCTTTCTGCAACAGGTTCTGAAATGAACAGTGGATCGGTTATCACAAACTGGGAGACAAATGAAAAACACGGCTGGGGTGCAGCTCCGTATACATACCCTAAGTTCTCTATATTAGATCCGGTACATACTTTCACAGTGCCGAAGGACCAAACAATATACGGAATTGTTGATATGATGTCTCATGTACTGGAGCACTACTTCCATCAGACTTCTAACACTCCAGTTCAGGACCGTTTTTGTGAATCAGTCTTGATTACTGTTATGGAAACAGCTCCTAAGCTTTTAGATGACCTGGAGAATTATGAATTGAGAGAGACAATCATGTTATGTGGAACCTTAGCATTAAATAATATGTTAAACATGGGCTATCAAGGTGACTGGGCTACACATAACCTAGAGCATGCTGTTAGTGCTGTTCATGATATACCACATGGTGGGGGACTCGCTATCCTGTTCCCAAATTGGATGAAACATGTACTAGATGATCAAAATGTATCCCGATTTACACAACTTGCTGTACGTGTATTTGGTGTGAAAACAGAAGGGAAAACGGATCGTGAAGTTGCTCTAGAGGGAATTGAAAAACTTCGTGAGTTTTGGAACAGCATTGGTGCACCGTCTAAACTAGCAGATTACGGGATAGATGAAAGTTCGGTAGAATTAATGGCTGAAAAAACCGTAGTAGCAAGACCGGAATATGGGAACTTTAAGAAATTAAATAAAGCTGACTCTGTAGAGATATTTAGAGCAAGTTTATAAAGAAGATGTTTAAAAGTGGTGGCACGATAATATTATCGTGCCACTTAATATTTGGAAGTGGTAGTGACTATGGGGAGAAGACAGTACGAAGGAAAAGCATAGAGTTCCGCGATAAATAATATGATCTACGCGCAATATCGAAAACTGACTCGATAAAATACGAGTAACGAGAGAATGTGAAAAGTCATGATACGAAGCGTTATTGTCGTGAATTTCACATGTATGCACGACCTTTGTACCTCCCCCAATCGCATTTCCCGACAAAATTATTTCCTAGGCAATATTTATGTCGAAAAAAAGAAGAACTAGCTTATTGGTAAATAGCTAGTTCTTCTCTTATTGCTTCTCGGATTTTATCCAAGCATTCTTCGGGAGACTTTCCGAAAATCCGTCTGTTATTTACAATTGCATAAGGCTTTACTCTACACAACCCGCAAAAAGACAGACAGTCACTTGTTAAGACAGCGACTTCAGGGAATTCCTCTTCTAGAATCGCTTCTATATCTATAGTAGTGATTGTATTACCGTCACATACTTCCACCACGACGATACCCATCTAATATCACTTTCTTTCCATAAAGAATAGGGAATGATTGAATGATATCATTGCCAGTTAGCTAGTTCAATATTCATGCTTCTAACTTTTCTTCTTTCTTTTGAACAAAACTCATGGAGACCCAATTACGTTGTTTCCAGCGTCTTAACATGAGAACTCCTCGTAACCATTCGTCTGCGATAAATCCAATCCAGATTCCAATTAAGCCTAGTTCTAGGAAAATACCAAAGAACCAACTAAACGTAACACTTACACCCCACATAACCATGATACCAATATAAACTGGGAATTTCACATCACCAGCTGCACGTAATGAGCTAATCATGACTAGGTTAAATGCGCGTCCTGGTTCTAGAACAATGGTTAATAATAATAGGAATGTTCCAGCTTCAATAATTGATGGGTTGTCGGTAAATATACCTAAAAACGGTTTAGCTGCTAGATAGACTATGCCTGCAGTTGATAAGGATAATAGGATAGATATCTTCAAGCTCTTTAATGCGCGTTCATAGGCATCTTCAATTTTTCCAGCACCAATCATATGCCCAATTAAAATTTGAGTCCCTTGCCCGATTGCAACAGAAAATAGGAAGATAAACATCATAATATTCTGTGTGTAAACTTTCGTTGTAATCGCTACGGTTCCGAGCTGAGCGACAAAATAGGTGATGACCATTTGGCTGGCGTTATAGGATAATTGTTCACCAGCAGATGGAATACCAATCTTTAATAAACTCTTTATATGGTCCGTATTAAATGAAACGAGATTCTTAAATACTAGTTCTCCTTCACTTCGTTTTATGAGTAAAAATACGAGTGCAATAAATCCAATTAATCTACTGATAGCGGTAGATAATGCAACCCCTTCGACTCCTAAAACTGGAAATCCGAATGGACCAAAGATTACGAAGTAGTTTCCTATCACATTCAGAATGTTCATACCAATTGTTACAACCATCGTATCTTTTGTATGGCCATAACTTCTAAGAATGGCACCAATTGTCATAATTAGAGCCTGAATAAAGATTAGTCCACCAACGATTTGCATATATGCTAAACCTTCTTGCATCAACTCATTCGGTAGATCCATCATCTTCAAGATTGGTTCGGCCCACAACCATAAAACTAAACTAAGTATAATTGAAAAAATAAGGTTCATGCTTAAAGCATTTAATGCTATTTGACCAGCTGTCTTTTGATTATCTGCACCGATATTTTGGGCTATTAAAACTGCTGCACCCTGTGCAACAAAACCAAACATTACAATGACAACTGATAAGATTTGGTTAGCAACCCCAACAGCGGCTACAGCATTATCCGAATACTGGCTTAGCATTAGTGTGTCGGCGTTACCCATAAGCATATGGAGTAATAACTCAATAAATATCGGCCATGTAATAGCAAACAACGTTAATTCTTTTGTCGTGTTTTTCCCCAAGCTGCACACTTCCTTTTTAGTCACGCAATAGGAATAGTTTACAACGGTAAAGCAAAAATAAAAAGCATTTTTTCAAATTATTTAAGTATTTTTATAAGATTATCAAGAGGACAAAGTATGTTCCTTGTTTCCTGCATATTCATGTTTATACCAAGCAAGTAATAAGAATGCCCCACTAAGGATTAATAAACCACTAGTAAAGTAGAAGACAGTGGAAATTCCGTAAAAACCAGCAATTAAACCACCTAATGCTGGGCCAATGATATTCCCTAAAAATCTTAGACTAGTATTATAGCCTAGTACTTCTCCCTGCATGGATAATGGAGCCTCATGTCGGATATAAGCGATACGTAAGGGTATGATACCTCCAATAGATACTCCTAGAAGGAATCGTACGATAACAAGCTGCCATATAGAGTTAACAAATGCTCCTGGCAAGTAAACAATACCAGCCATAAATAATAAAACGATTAGAAATTTGATGTATCCATATTGATCCCCGAGTTTTCCCCATTTTCGAGACATGAGCAGATTTCCCACACCAGCTGCTGAAAAGGCGATACCAGAGAAAAATGCAATATTCGCTGTACCGTGAATTTCTCCAACATATAAAGATAGTATTGGCTGAACACTGAAATGTGCTATTTGCACAAGGGCAGATACTAACATGACTACGAGAAGAATAGGGTGTTTGACAATATGCATTAGAACTTCTTTACGAGTATAAGCTTTGTGTTCTTGGTCTGTAGCATACTCAAACCGTCTCTCATGAACACCAAATAATACAATAAGTGCAGAAAGAATAATCGTTATGGAAACCCATTTAAATGTAGTTGAGAAACCAAATATATCTGCAAGCGCTCCTCCGAGGAGAGGTCCCATAAGTGACCCTGTTATACTACCAGTTTGAAGTGTACCTAGTACTTTCCCAGCAACATTTTTTGGTGTTTGTGTTGCGATGAGGGCCTGAGACATCGGGATAAAGCCTGTGAATACGCCCATCAAAAGTCGTAGGATAAATAATTGCCAAACGTTGGTGGCGAATCCCATTAAAAAAACAGACACGCCAATTCCAAGTGCAAAGAAGATCAATAGCTTTTTTCTTCCGTATTTATCCCCAACTCTTCCCCATATGGGTGAAAAAATAAAAGCTGCAATGAAGGTGACGAGAAACACCCATCCAGCCCAATTTTGAACATAGACATCGGAATAGTTTCCAAACGATCCTATATATAATGATAGGAACGGAATAACCATGGTTGTACTTCCGGCTATAAAGAAGTTAGCAAACCACATAATCACTAAATTACGCTTAACTAAGGAGTCGTCATTACAAATTGTTCTAACCTACTTTCTATAAAATTATTTCGATACTCAAAATATAACGGAAACCGAAATAAATGGAAAGTGTTTATCTTTATCTAGTTAAATAGTGTTATTTTTACGAGATTGGTTATAATCTAATTAATAAGCTAATATTTTAATAGACAAGTATTCTGGAAAAATGAAGAAAAGGGGCTTCTAAATGAATCGATTAAGTAAATTGACAGTGTATATCATGTTGGTTATTAGTGTACTAGTAGCTTTTGTTATGCCAGTCAGCGCTAATGAAGCAATAAATGAAAAATTAGGTGTACCCATCGTTGTGTATGGAGGTAACTTAACAGAAGATCAAAAAGCAAAAACAAAGGAATTATTGGAAGTAAAAGATTCGGACATGGTAGAAGAATACGTCGTAACTGGTGAGGACTTAGATAAATATATTGGGGGGAATCCAAAATCAAGAATGTTCTCTTCCGCAAAGATTACAATGGAAGAGGAAGGGAAAGGATTAAATGTCTCCATTGTAACACCAGAAAATATCACGGAAGTAACTAGTGAGATGTATGCAAATGCATTATTAACTGCTGGAGTTGAAAATGCAACCGTTATTGTCGCTTCCCCTGTGAAAGTTACTGGACACTCTGCCTTAACGGGGATTTACAAGGCATATGATGCTGAAGGGGTAGAGCTTGATAAAGAGCGGATGGAGCTTGCAAATGAGGAACTTACATTAGCAACTGATTTAGTGAAGGATTCGGGACTAACATCTGAACAGGTTAGTGAACTCATTACACAAATTAAGCAGGCTATAGCAGAGCAAAATCCAGCATCTATAGAAGATATTGAAAAGATTGTGAAAGAGCAACTTGATAAACTAGAAATAACTTTAAGTGAAGAAGATCGTCAGCTATTAATCGACTTATTTGATAAGATGAGAAATCTCGATATTGATTTTGGTCAAGTTAAGGAACAATTAAATGATATCGCAACAAAGGTTCAAGATAAGATTGAAGATTTATTAGCCGATGAGGGATTCTGGGATAATATCGGGAACTTTTTTAAGCAGTTGTTTGAAGCAATCGGAAACTTTTTTAAGAATTTATTTGGCTAATATAATGACGTAAAAATTAAGGTTCTAAGGAAAAATTACTTTCGTGTAATGTATCCTTAGAACCTTTTTCTTCTATATAATACAGACTAATAAGAATCAAAGAGAATTTTCAGATTATACGATTAAATAGATAATTCTAGTATATTAGAATTAGTAAATTAGTAACAATAAAATAAAAATTATAAAAAATTAGGTGAAATTTTTTTGGATAGGTTGTATAATGGAAAAACAAGCTCAAGATTTTGACTGTCTTGAATTGTTAGAATTATTAAATAGGAGGGTCTTAAGACATGAATTTTAAGAAGTGGTCATTACTACTTGTTCTTGTACTGGCTATGGGCTTATTTCTAGCTGCTTGTGGCGATGATGAAGAAGCTAATGGTAAAGATACAGGATCGGAACAATCAGAGGGATCAGGAGATAACGCTGGTGGCGAATCTAGTGATGCTGAACAAGTATTAAATGTAAACATTAAAACAGAACCACCATCATTACACCCTGGTACGGCATCAGATACTACTTCAGGTGCTGTACTTGACCAAGTATTTGAAGGATTAATGCGTATTAATCAAGAGGGCGTTGTTGAGCCTGCAATGGCAGCTAGTGAGCCTGAGGTTTCTGATGATTTGTTAACGTATACATTTACAATTCGTGACGATGCGGTTTGGTCAAATGGTGACCCCGTTACGGCACACGATTTTGAATTTGCATGGAAGTGGGTACTAGACCCAGCAAATGCAGATACGGACTATGCGTATCAATTATATATAATCAAAGGAGCACAAGCAGCTAAAGAAGAAGGTGGCTCTTTAGATGATGTTGGCGTGAAAGCTCTAGATGATAAGACACTAGAGGTTACACTTGAACAACCTACTCCGTACTTCTTAGACCTAACTGCTTTCTATACTTACTACCCTGTGAACAAAGCTGTTGCTGAGGCAAATCCTGAGTGGGCACTAAACCAGGGTGAAGACTATGTAACAAATGGTCCATTCGTACTGGACACATGGGAGCATAAAAATAAAGTTGTACTGAAGAAAAATGCAGACTACTGGGATGCAGAAACTGTAAAACTTGAAACAATTAATATGTTCATGGTAGATGATGAAAATACTGCACTGGAAATGTTCAATGCTGGAGAGCTTGACTGGGTAGGGGATCCAACTGACTCTGTACCATTAGCCGCTATTCCATCATTGAAACAAGAGGGTTCATTAAATATTACTCCTCTTGCGGGTGTATACTACTATGCATTTAACACAGAAGTAGAACCGTTTAATAATGCTAATATTCGTAAAGCATTTGCACATGCAATTAACCGTCAAGGTATTGTAGAAAACGTTACACAACGTGAAGAATTACCTGCAATGGCTTTAGTACCACCTTCAATTTGGGAAGAAAATAATGAAGGCTACTTCGCTGATAATGATGTTGAAAAGGCAAAAGAATACTTAGAGGCTGGATTAGAGGAACTTGGATTAGAGGAACTACCTCCGATCGAACTTTCTTATAACACAAGTGAAGCACATGCTGTAATTGCGCAGGCAGTACAAGATATGTGGGTGAAAAACTTAGGTGTCGAGGTTACACTTAATAATGAAGAGTGGAATGTATACTTAGATTCAATGGGATCAGGTAATTTCCAAACAGGTCGTATGGGTTGGCTTGCTGACTTTAACGATGCGATCAACTTCCTTGAAATCTTCAATTCTGTGGGTGGTAATAACTACACGAACTGGGAAGATGCTGAATACCAAGAACTTTTAAAACAATCAAGAACTGAAACAGACCCAGCAGCTCGTAAGGAAATCCTTAGAGAAGCGGAAGCAATCTTCATGGATGCTATGCCAATTGCACCGGTTTACTTCTATACGAACGCATGGGTTGCTAAAGATTATGTGAAGAATATCAATGTATCAGGACTTGGTGGAGTTCAATACAAGTGGGGTTATATTGAAAAGTAATAGTTTGATAAATTAAGAGATGAAGCAATAACCAAGATGAAAAATAGTATAATATGTTTTTCGTCTTGGTTGCTTCCATTATTTTATACCTTTTGTTACTTGTGTAAACAAGGCTTTTCAAGAAATTGAAAAAATACAATTTAATAGAAATTAACATGCAAAAAGAAACAATTGACGCCTTCTTAGAAATACAGATTATGAGTATTTCTTTGCATATTACAAGATTATTATTTCTTTTTCTTGAGAGGAAAAGGGATGATTTAAGGGGTGGAAGTTTCACCTCTTTTTTTACGTTAAGAACTTTTACAGGTGCCACTTAACTTGGAGGTGTATAAATTGGCAAAGTATGTAATGAAAAGGATTGCTTATATACTAGTTTCACTTCTATTAATTATCACGGCAACATTCTTCCTAATGCAGGCTGCTCCAGGTAGTCCGTTTGCTTCAGAGCGTAAAATGACACCTGCTATGGAAGCGCAAATGGAAGAGGCTTATGGGTTAAATGACCCAATCCACGAACAATATGTCGATTATTTAGTTAATGCGATAACGTTCGATTTTGGGCCATCTTTTAAATATGTTGGACAAGATGTTATGGATATCATATTACGAAGTTTTCCTTACTCATTAGTAATTGGATTAGAGGCTGTGTTCATTGCAATTGGATTAGGTGTTTTATTGGGGGTATTTGCTGCTTTAAAACACAATAAGTTCGGTGATTACTCTGCGATGATTATCGCTGTATTAGGTATCTCTGTGCCGAGTTTTATTATGGCCACAATATTACAATATATCCTTGCTATAAAATTTGATATTTTCTCAGTTGCGAGGATGGAATCGTTCGCGGACACAATTTTACCGGCCCTAGCCCTTGCTACTACCCCTCTCGCCTTTATTGCGCGTTTGATGAGGTCGAGTATGCTAGATGTCTTGAACTCTGATTACATCAAAACAGCCAAATCAAAAGGGATGAGCCAGCGGATTGTTACGTATAAACATGGCTTACGAAATGCTTTGCTACCGGTAATTTCCTATATGGGACCATTAGTTGCAGGTATTTTAACCGGTAGTTTTGTCATTGAGAAGATATTTGGTATTCCAGGTCTTGGAAGTGAATTCGTAACAAGTATCACAAACCGGGATTATACCGTTATTATGGGTACTACTGTTTTCTATAGTGTCATTCTACTTTTCTGTGTATTAATAGTCGACCTAATTTATGGAATAGTTGATCCAAGAATTAAGCTAGATTCAAAAGGTGGTGGGAAGTAATGTCACAACAACAGCTTACAAATGTAGATTTCGAACCACTTCATATTGACCATGCAGAATCGGAGAAGATAGTAGGTAAGAGTACTTCCTATTGGAAAGATGCATGGAGACGATTTCGTAAAAACAAGTTAGCATTAACAGGTATTGTAGTACTGCTTTTTCTTGGTTTTATGGCGGCATTTGGAGCGGATATTTCTGGAGAGAACTTCCGTGATAATGACCTGATGTCAACAAACCAGGCTCCATCGAGTGATCATTGGTTTGGAACTGATAACTTAGGAAGAGATATTTTTGCTAGAACATGGGATGGTGCGAGAATATCCTTATTTATTGGATTAACGGCAGCATTTTTAGATCTTATCATTGGGATAATTTGGGGTGCGATTTCGGGTTACTTCGGAGGGAAAGTCGACGAATATATGATGCGGATCGCTGATATTTTATCCAGTCTTCCTTATTTATTAGTAGTTATTCTGTTAATGGTTGTCATGGGACAAGGGATATGGACAATGATTATCGCGATGGTCATAACCGGCTGGATAAACATGGCCAGAATTGTACGTGGACAGGTCATGCAACTTCGGTCGGAAGAATATGTATTAGCCTCTAAATCATTAGGCGCGGGTAATTCAAGATTGCTATTTAAGCATTTAGTGCCCAATACACTTGGACCAATTCTTGTAACCTTAACGCTTACAGTACCTAATGCTATCTTTACAGAGGCATTTTTAAGTTTCCTTGGACTTGGTGTTCCAATGCCAGATTCTAGTTGGGGAGTTATGACAAGTGAAGCACTAGGTTCATTCCAGTACTTCCCGTATCAATTATTCTTCCCAGCATTCTTTATCTGCTTAACCATGCTGGCGTTCAACGTTATTGGTGACGGTCTAAGAGATGCATTAGATCCGAAAGACCGTAAATAGGGAGGGGAGATACAAAATGAAAAAAATACTTAGTGTTCAAAACCTTTCTGTTTCTTTTGATACGTATAAATCAGAAGTAAAAGCTGTACGAGATGTTTCCTTTGATTTACATGAGAGAGAAACATTAGCGATTGTTGGGGAGTCAGGATCTGGAAAAAGTGTAACTGCCCAATCTATTATGCGACTTATTCCAATGCCTCCTGGAAAATTTGTTAGTGGAAATATTATCTTCAATGAGGAAGATTTAATACAGAAATCTGAGAAGCAAATGGAAAGTATCCGCGGGAAGGAAATTGGAATGATATTCCAGGACCCAATGACGTCCCTGAATCCGACAATGACGATTGGTAAACAGATTACAGAAGGTTTAATTAAGCACCAAAATATGAATAAAAAGAAGCCCATCTACTTGGAGTGGAGTTGTTAAAGCAAGTAGGTATTCCAAATCCAGAAAAGCGGATCAATCAATATCCGCATGAGTTCTCAGGAGGAATGCGGCAACGTGCGATGATCGCGATTGCCTTAGCGTGTAATCCGAAGATATTAATAGCCGATGAACCGACAACGGCACTTGATGTAACGATACAAGCGCAAATTCTAGATCTAATGAAAGAATTACAACATGAAACAGGTACTGCAATCATTTTGATTACACATGACCTTGGTGTTGTAGCAAATACGGCACACCGAGTTGCTGTTATGTATGGTGGTAAAATAGTAGAAACTGGTTCAGTTGATGAGATTTTCTATAATCCAAAACACCCATACACATGGGGGTTATTAGGTTCGATGCCAAAACTTGATAGTCATGATGAGGAGTTAAAAGCTATCCCTGGTTCACCACCAGATTTAGCAGATCCACCAAAAGGCTGTCCTTTTGCTGCTCGCTGCCCGTACGCAATGAAAGCATGTGGAACGCATATGCCTGAGTACTATGAACTATCGAGTACGCAAAAAACTGCTTGCTGGTTATTAGATGAACGTGCACCAAAAGTAGAACCACCAGAATTTGTTAATGTAGGAGGTTCGAAAGTAAATGGCTAAACCGAAAGAAAAATTACTTGAAATTAAAGATTTAAAGAGGCATTTTAGGATTGACCGAAAAAATGTATTAAAAGCCGTGGATGGTCTGACATTTGATATATATAAGGGAGAAACCTTTGGTCTTGTAGGTGAGTCCGGTTGTGGTAAATCAACTGCAGGAAGGACGATTATGGGACTTTATCAAGCATCTGGTGGGGAAGTTTCCTTTAAAGGTGCGAGTGTCCATTCGAAAAAGAATAAAAAACAACTTAAAGAATTAACGAGAAGCATGCAAATGATTTTCCAAGATCCTTATGCTTCATTAAATCCGAGAATGACAATTAAAGATATTATTGCAGAGGGTATTGATATTCATGGACTTGCAAAATCAAAGACAGAACGCGAAGCTAGAGTGATTGAATTACTGGAGACAGTAGGCTTGAATGCAGAGCATGGTAATCGTTATCCACATGAATTTAGTGGTGGACAACGACAGAGAATCGGTATCGCGAGGGCACTAGCTGTTAATCCAGATTTTATCGTTGCAGACGAGCCAATCTCTGCTTTAGATGTATCGATTCAAGCCCAGGTAGTTAATCTAATGAGGAAATTGCAAAAAGAAAGAGGTTTAACATATCTCTTTATTGCCCATGATTTATCCATGGTAAAGCACATTAGTGACCGTGTCGGCGTGATGTATTTAGGGAATATGGTGGAAATTTCAACTAGTGAAGATTTGTATGAAGACCCATTGCACCCATATACACAAGCCTTAATCAGTGCGATACCAATTGCTGATCCACAAGTGGAGCGCTCCAGAGAAAGGATAATCCTCGAAGGAGATGTACCGAGTCCGATTAATCCACCAAGTGGATGTCCATTCCGTACAAGATGTCCGATGGCAATGGAAATATGTTCGAAAGCTCAACCTGAATTTATTGAGCATAAACCAGATCATTGGGTTGCGTGTCATTTATATGGGAAAAACTAATATTTAAATTATATGTAAAGGCTAGTGTATGTATCTACATAACACTAGTCTTTTTTTGTTATCTAAAATTAATCATTAAAAATATTGTGAAAATAATAATTATTTAGCGACACGAAATATTAAGAAAATTAAAATATAGGAACAGAGGGGAGAACAGAGAAAATATTTAATAAATTCTTAAAAGGATGGGAAGCGTTACCAAACAACTGATATAACAATGTTCTTTGGAATTCAATACTAATTATTCTTCGACAAAATTTATGTTTTTTCGATTTTAGGGGTGACAATTCAAAGGAATTGATAGTATAATAGTTTTCATCACGTAATTCCAATAACACTAAATTGTCAGAATAATATAAACAATGACGAGTTAATTGAAAGTCATAAATACGATAAAAAAGTAAACCCTAAAAAGGCGTAATGTCTTGGGCCGACTATCAAAAATAGGGGGAAAATAAAATGTCAGAAAAGCTTCTCGAAATAAAAAATTTAAAAACTTCATTTCGTATTAAAGATGATTATCATGCAGCTGTTGATAATCTTTCACTAACGGTTAACAAAAATGAAGTTCTTGCAATCGTTGGTGAATCAGGTTGTGGGAAAAGTGCACTAGCATTCTCCATCATGGGTCTTCATACTCGTGCGAAAATTGATGGAGATATTTTATTTAAGGATAAAAATATCGCAAAGATGTCTTCATCAGAATTTAACAAGGTACGTGGAAAAGACATCGGTATGATTTTCCAAGACCCACTTACTTCTCTTAATCCTTTAATGGAAGTAGGCGAACAAATTGGCGAGACGTTATATCTTCATAATAAAAATATGTCAAAGACGGACCGTCGAGAAAGAGTTCTTGACTTATTAAATAAGGTTGGAATTCCACGTGCGGAGCATGTCATTAATCAATTTCCTCACGAATTATCAGGTGGTATGCGTCAACGTGTCATGATTGCAATGGCCATTGCAAATAAACCAGAATTATTAATTGCGGATGAGCCGACAACAGCACTGGACGTTACCATCCAATCTCAGATTCTTGATCTTATTAATAAGCTTAAGGATGATATGGATTCTGGAATTATTCTTATTACTCACGATTTAGGTGTTGTAGCAGAGATGGCAGATAGAGTTGCTGTTATGTATGCTGGAGAAATCGTAGAAATTGCGGATGTAAAGACCTTGTTTGAAAATCCATTACATCCATATACAAGATCATTATTAAATTCTGTACCAAACGCAAATTCTGAACAGGAAAAATTACATGTTATTCAGGGGATTGTCCCATCGCTTCAAAACCTACCTCGTGAAGGTTGTCGCTTTAGCACAAGAATTCCTTGGATTGATCAAGCTGCACACGAAGAACATCCGACATTAAAAGAAGTTGCACCAGGGCACCATGTGCGTTGTACATGTTATAAGCACTTTAGCTTCCCTGATGAAAGTAAGGAGGAACAACATGTCTTATCTTGAGGTTAATGATTTAAGGGTACACTTTCCAATTAAAGGTGGGGTATTCGGAAGGACAGTAGGTCACATAAAAGCAGTTGATGGTGTGTCCTTCTCACTAGAAAAAGGTAAAACTTATGGATTAGTTGGGGAGTCTGGATCAGGTAAAACTACAACTGGTCGAGCAATAATCGGACTTAATAACATAACATCTGGAAAAGTAATGTTTGATGGAGTCGATATTACAAATATTAAACGAGCGAAATCGGATGCTCGTAAAAATATTCAAATGATTTTCCAAGATCCTTATTCTTCATTAAACCCAAAGAAGCGTGTTTTTGATATCGTTGCAGAACCTCTTCGAAACTTTGAGAATCTTACAAGGTCAGAAGAGCGTAAACGAGTTCAGGAGTTAATGGAATTAGTTGGGTTAAGTCCTGAGAGTATTTTAAAATATCCACACGAGTTTTCAGGTGGTCAACGTCAGCGTATCGGTATAGCGAGAGCGATTGCGTTAAAGCCGAAGTTAATTATAGCAGATGAACCGGTATCAGCATTAGACGTATCTGTACAAGCTCAAGTACTAAACTTTATGAAAGAAATTCAAAAAGAACTTGATTTAACATATCTATTTATCAGTCATGATTTAGGGGTAATCAAACATATGTGCGACCAGATCGGGATTATGTATAAAGGTCGCTACGTAGAAGAAGGCACTGCGGACGATATTTTTACAAACCCACAGCATATTTATACAAAACGCTTAGTGGCAGCGATTCCTGATATCGATCCTAACAAACGTGAAGAAAAACGTGTGTTCCGTGAAGAAGTGAAAAAGGAATACGAACAGTCCTACAATGATTACTTTGATGAAGAAGGTTTAGCCTATAAATTACAGCCAGTTTCTGATACACATTTAGTGGCTCTACCGGAGAAAGGTTGATATTATGTGGAAATTTACATTACGTCGTACGTTAATCATGATTCCTCAGATAATCGTTCTTAGTCTTTTGATTTTCGTACTTGCACAGTTAATGCCTGGAGACGCATTATCTGGTCAAATTGGACCGGATGTAGATCCAGAAAGACTTGATGAAATTCGTGAAGAAATGGGATGGAACGATCCTTGGTATGAACAATATGCTAGTTGGATGGGCGGAGTAGTAAAAGGTGATTTAGGGGATTCTTTCCGCTTTAAGATGCCTGTATCTGAACTTATTGGACAGCGTATGGTTAATACGTTTTGGCTATCTGTTGCAACATTGATCTTAACTTACCTAATTGCTATTCCATTAGGTATTGCTAGTGGTCGTTATAATGACACATGGCGTGACCAGTTAATTACGGGTTATACCTATGTAGGATTTGCGACACCATTATTTATATTTGCGCTTGTTATGCTTTGGATCTTTGGATTCAAATTAGGTTGGTTCCCAACAAGTGGTAGTATAACACCAGGATTAGAACCTGGAACGTTTGAGTACTTGATGAGTAAAATTTATCATTTAATATTACCTGCATTGTCTATGGCACTTATTACAACATATAGTACTATTCAATATTTGCGTAATGAAATTGTCGATACAAAGCATAAAGATTTCATTTTAACAGCTAGAGCAAAAGGAGCTTCAGAGTCACGAGTATACAATCGTCACATTTTACGAAACTCACTTTTACCGATTGCAGCATTTTTTGGATTTGAAATTACCGGTTTAATTGGTGGTTCTATCTTTATTGAGAATATTTTCGGTTATCCGGGAATGGGCCAGTTATTAGTAGAATCCATCACACTACGTGATTACACGGTATTAACGGCGACGACATTATTATTCGGTGTAGCTTCCATTCTAGGTGCCCTACTATCCGATATCATTTTAAGTATTGTCGACCCAAGAATTCGTATTAAATAAAATAGGTAAACAGTGAGGTGAGAACTATGGAAAACAAGAAAGCAGAAGAAGTGCAACCAAAGGCACCTATGAAAAGTCCCTCTGGTATAAGCATTATCTGGCGTGAGCTTGTTCGTGACAAATTAGCGCTAGTATCATTAATCTTTTTAATATTAATTATGGCAGCAGTATATGGTACATCCCTTGTACTAGATCAAAAAGAAATCGTAAAGGTAGACCTGTTCTCGATTCATGAGCCACCTAGTGAGGAATTTTTATTAGGTACGGATTACGGTGGTCGTGATGTGTTTGGTCAGTTAGTGATTGGAACGAAGAACTCATTAACAATAGCAATATTGGTAACATTAATGACAGGGATTATTGGTGTTGCATATGGATTAATATCAGGCTACTTTGGTGGTCATATCGATAACATCATGATGCGTATTCTGGATTTCTTTATGATTTTACCATTTACGATGATCGTTATTGCCTTTGTAGCAATTGTTCCTAAATACAATACAATAACCTTCTCTCTTATTATGACTGCTTTCCTATGGATGGGGATAGCTCGTCTAATCAGATCGAAGGCATTACAAGAAAAAGAACTTGATTATATTCAAGCATCGAAAACACTTGGTAGTTCACATTTTAAAATTATTTTTTCACAGTTATTACCAAACGTAAGTTCACTTATTATCGTTACGATGACGCTTAACTTAGCGGCTAACATTGGTTTAGAATCTGGTCTCTCATTCTTAGGATTTGGATTCCCAGAAAGTACACCGAGTTTAGGAACATTACTAAGTTATGCGAGAAATCCACAAACATTGGAGTTCAGATGGTGGATCTGGGTACCGGCATCTATCTTAATTTTACTTCTAATGTTGTCCATTAATAACGTAGGACAAGCTTTAAAACGTGCAACGGATGCAAGACAAAGAAGAGGTTAATGAAGGTAACTATAAACATCACCGATGTTTTAGTATAAACCTGGCCGCGCCAATTGGAATGGCCAGGTAAAAACAAGTATCTATTAAATAGGGAGGTAACACAGATGAGAAAGACAGGCAAATGGCTTTTAGCACTTATGCTGGTATTATTGCTTGCACTTGCTGCTTGCGGCGGTGGTGATGATAAATCTTCAGATTCAGGTAAATCAGAAGATAAGAAAAAAGAAGACACTGCTCAGCAAAATGAAGATGGAATCTACAGTATTGAAGATTTCGAAATGACTACTTCAAATGATGGTGAACCAATCAAAGATGGTGAACTTAACTACGGTATTGTTTCCGATACAGTATTTGAAGGTACTTTTAACTTTAACTTCTATTCAGGTAGACCTGACTTTGAAGTAATTCAATGGTTCGATGAGCCATTATTCGATTCAGATGCTAACTATGCTTATACACAAGATGGTGCTGCTACATGGGAAGTGGATGAGTCTGGTAAAGTTTACACACTTACAATTAAAGATGGTGTTAACTGGCATGACGGGCAACCTGTAACAGCTGAAGACTGGGCTTATGCTCACTATGTTATTGGGCACCCTGATTATGTTGGAATCCGTTATGGAGCTGACTTTGAAAACATCGTAGGTATGGATGAGTATCATGCTGGAGAAACAGATACAATCTCTGGTATTGAAGTTGTTGATGAAAAAACATTAAAAATCACTTATAAAGAAGGTGGCCCTTCTCTAATTACTGGAGGTATCTGGCCATATGCATTACCGAAGCACGTATTCGGTGAAATGGAAGTTGCTGAAATGATGGAATCTGACGCTGTACGTAAAAATCCTATCGGTTTTGGTCCGTACAAAGTTGATACTATTGTTCCTGGTGAATCTGTAGTTCTTGTAAAGAATGAAGATTACTGGCGCGGCGAGCCAGCTCTTGCAAAAGTAACTGTAAAAGTAATTTCACCTTCTACAGTTGTTCAAGCTTTAGAATCTGGCGAAGTTGATTTAGTGGATAGCTTCCCTACAGATCAATTTGCAGACAATGCTGATATGTCAAACGTTGAATTCTTAGGGAAAGTTGACTCTTCTTATACGTATATTGGATTTAAATTAGGTAAATGGGATGCAGAAGCTGGTGAAGTTGTTGTAGACCCGAATGCTAAAATGGCTGATGTGAACTTACGTAAAGCTATGTGGTATGCTGTGGATAATGATGCTGTAGGTGAAAACTTCTATAACGGTTTACGTTGGAATGCAACTACATTAATCATTCCATTCTTCCCAGAATACCATAATCCTGATATTGAAACGCCAACATTTGATCCAGATGAAGCAAATCGTATTTTAGATGAAGCTGGTTATGAAGATGTTGATGGAGATGGATTCCGTGAAAATCCTGATGGTGAAGAGTTAGTAATCAACTTCGCTTCTATGTCAGGTGGAGAAACTGCTGAGCCAATCGCTCAATATTACATCCAATCTTGGGGTAATGTAGGTCTTAAAGTTGAACTTGTAGATGGTCGACTAATTGAATTCAACTCGTTCTATGACCGTGTTGAAGCAGATGATCCAGCAATTGATATTTATCAAGCTGCATGGGGAACAGGTACTGACGTGAACCCTTCAGGAATCTTTGCTGGTAATTCATTTGCAAACTATCCACGTTGGACAAATGAAGAAAATGAAGAGTTACTTGCTGCAGGATCTTCTATGGAAGCGATGGATACTGAATATCGTAAAGAAATCTATGACCAATGGCAACAGCTAATGGTTGATAATGTTCCGATGTTCCCAACAGTATACCGTGCTGTTATTAGACCGGTTAACGACCGTGTTGTTAACTTTACAATTGACCCTGCTTCAGATCTTCGTCTATACCAAATTGGTGTAACGGAAGCTGAATCAGTGGTAGCTGAATAAGGAACTTTAGGAAGAGAAGGAATCAATTGATTCCTTCTCTTTTTATTTATAAAATTCAAATGTAAATGATACCTACTTAAAATATTTTTCTGCAAATTTCCTCTAAAATCTACAAAAATCAAACAAAATTTTATTCTATCCTAGTATCCTTTAAGCCTTGATAGACCACTATTCTAATACATAATAGTCTAAAAACTTTAAATAAATAGTTTAAAAAAGTCTTGTTAAAAATCTGAAAATAATATATACTTTAAAAAAATCATTGCTATATTACAAGTTTATTACGAAATAAAGTTGATAGGGATAAAAGACCTATATCAATAAAATAGTGAGCCTATAATTATTTGAAAATTATAATAAATTAAAGGTATTAATAGGGCAGATATACAAAAGATATTTGACAACATGAGATTCTGCTTTTTCCTATGTTTGAATTCTTAGAGGAAAATTTGATTAGAATTTTTTCAATATTTAGTTAGGGGGATTAATTTGGCAGAGAAGTTATTGGAAATCAAAAACTTAAAAACATCTTTCCGAATTCGGGATGAATATCATGCAGCAGTAGACGACGTTACGCTTACAGTAAACAAGAATGAAGTCCTTGCCATTGTTGGAGAGTCTGGGTGCGGAAAGAGTGCATTAGCATTCTCTATTATGGGGTTACATACTCGGGCGAAAATTGAGGGAAATATTTTATTTAAAGGTGAGGATATCGCAAATGTGGCTCCTTCAAAATTAAACAAGCTACGTGGTAAAAATATGGGAATGATTTTCCAAGACCCTTTGACTGCACTTAATCCACTAATGAAAATTGGTGATCAAATAGGAGAAGCAATACTTCTTCATAATAATACTCTTTCAAAATCACAACGTAGAGAAAAAGTTGTTAACTTATTACAAAAGGTTGGTATCCCAAGACCAGAACATGTTTTCGAACAGTATCCACACGAACTATCAGGTGGTATGAGGCAAAGAGTTGTCATCGCTACTGCAATAGCCAATGAACCGGAACTACTAATAGCAGATGAGCCAACAACAGCTTTGGATGTTACAATCCAGTCTCAAATATTGGATTTAATAAAGGACCTAAAAGATGATATGGATTCAGGAATTGTCTTAATTACACATGACCTTGGGGTTGTGGCAGAGATGGCAGACCGTGTAGCTGTTATGTATGCCGGACAAATTGTAGAAGTGGGGGACGTCCTAACATTATTCGAGGAGCCACTACATCCATATACTAGATCTCTCTTTAACTCCATCCCAAATGCACATGGTACACAAGACAAATTACATGTTATACAAGGGATTGTGCCAGCTTTACAAAACCTTCCTAGAAGTGGTTGCAGATTTGCACCGAGAATACCTTGGATTGATGAAGCAGCACATGAAGAACAACCAATATTACATGAAGTAAAACCGGGTCATTTTGTTCGTTGTACGTGTTATAAACATTTTAAGTTCCCGGAAGAAACTAAGGAGGAACAACACCATGGGGTTTCTTGAAGTAAAAGATCTGAAAGTTCATTTTCCAATTAAAGGTGGTATTTTTGGAAGAACAGTAGACCATGTAAAAGCCGTTGATGGTGTAAGTTTTACTTTGGAAAAGGGGAAGACATACGGCTTAGTAGGCGAATCTGGTTCTGGGAAATCCACTACTGGTAGGGCCATAATCGGCCTAAATAAAATTACTTCTGGAAATGTAACATTTGAAGGTAATGATATTACCGCAAATAACAGGTCTAGAGCATCATTTCGTAAAGATATTCAAATGATTTTCCAGGATCCATATTCTTCTCTAAATCCGAAGAAGAGAGTAATTGATTTAGTAGCCGAGCCTTTACGGAATTTTGAAAAGTTATCTAGAAAAGAAGAGCGAATTCGCGTTCAAGAGTTACTAGAGCTAGTTGGACTAAGTCCTGAAAGTATATTGAAATATCCACATGAATTCTCTGGTGGGCAGCGTCAACGTATTGGAATTGCAAGAGCTGTTGCTTTAAAACCAAAGCTAATCATTGCGGATGAGCCTGTGTCGGCATTAGATGTTTCCGTTCAAGCACAGGTGCTAAACTTTATGCAGGAAATCCAGAATGAATTAGATTTGACGTACTTATTCATCAGTCATGACTTAGGTGTTATTAAGCATATGTGTGATCATATTGGAATCATGTATAAGGGGCGATTTGTTGAGGAAGGTACAGCAAATGAGATATTTGAAAGCCCACAACATATTTATACGAAGCGGCTTGTAGCTGCTATTCCAGAAATTGATCCACACAAACGTGAGGAATTGAAAAAGTTCCGCCTTGAGGTAAATACAGAATACGAACAAGCCTATAATGATTACTTTGATGAGGAAGGTTTAGCCTATGGTTTAAAACCAATTTCTGATACACACTTAGTGGCTTTACCGGAGAAAGGTTGATATTATGTGGAAGTTTTCTTTACGAAGAATCATGATTATGATTCCCCAGTTAATTGTTCTGAGTATTTTTATATTTGTTCTTGCAAAAATGATGCCAGGGGATGCACTATCAGGGCAAATTGATCCCAATATTGACCCAGAAAGAATAGAAGAAATTCGTGTCCAAATGGGCTGGTATGACCCGTGGCATGAACAATATGCATCCTGGATAGGTGGAGTAGTTACAGGTGACTTTGGTGATTCATTCCGTTTTAAAATGCCAGTTACAGAAATAATTAGCCAACGGATTGTTAACTCATTTTGGCTATCACTTGTGACATTAATACTGACTTATCTGATTGCAATTCCGCTCGGTATTACGAGTGGAAGATATAATGATACCTTGCGAGACCAATTGATTCAAGGGTATTCCTATCTAGGATTTGCAACACCACTCTTTATCTTCGCCCTTGTAATGTTATGGGTGTTCGGCTTTAAACTTGGATGGTTCCCTACAAGTGGAAGTGTTACACCAGGGCTCGAACCAGGAACATTTGATTATTTTATGAGTAAGTTTTATCACCTGTTGCTTCCAGCTCTTTCAATGGCATTAATAGCCACCTATAACACTATTTTATATCTTCGTAATGAAATAGTGGATACGAAACAGAAGGATTTCGTATTAACAGCTAAAGCAAAGGGTGCATCAGAAACTAGAATCTATAACCAACATATTTTAAGAAACTCACTACTGCCAATAGCTGCATTCTTTGGATATGAGATTACATTATTAATCGGAGGTTCTATCTTTATTGAGAATATCTTTGGATATCCAGGAATGGGGCAATTATTAGTAGAATCGGTAACATTACGAGATTATAGTGTCGTAACTGCAACAACATTATTATTCGGTGCCGCGTCCGTACTAGGTGCATTGTTATCCGATATCATACTAAGTATTGTTGATCCACGAATTAGGATTAAATAATTTTAGGTAATAGTGAGGTGAATGAAATGGAAAAAGCATTAGAAATAAAACCGAAGGCAATCAAAAGTCCCTCGGGATTTAGCATAATTTGGCGAGAGCTTGTTCGTGATAAGCTAGCGCTAATCTCTTTAATATTATTAATCTTAATTATAGCTTTTGTATATGGGGTATCACTAGTCCTCGATCAGGAAGAGATAGTAAAAGTTGATTTGTTTTCCATACATGAAGCCCCAAGCGAAGAGTTTATATTAGGTACAGACCATGGTGGTCGTGATGTATTTGGACAATTGATTATTGGAACAAAGAACTCATTGTCTATCGCGATTATAGTTACCGTATTAACGGGTATTGTTGGAATCGTATTTGGATTAGTAGCAGGGTACTTTGGTGGGCATGTGGATAATGTGCTAATGCGTATCTTAGACTTCTTTAACATCCTGCCTTTTACGATGATTGTAATCGCATTTGTAGCAGTAGTTCCAAAATACAGTGTAATGACATTTTCTCTCATTATGACTGCATTCCTGTGGATGGGAATTGCTCGGCTAATCCGTTCTAAGGCATTACAGGAGAAGGAATTAGACTACATCCAAGCCGCTAAAACGCTTGGGACATCGAATATTAAAATTATTTTTAAGCATCTACTACCGAATTGTATGTCTTTGATTATTGTAACAATGACAATTAACTTAGCTGCAAATATTGGCTTAGAGTCAGGATTATCCTTCCTAGGATTTGGTTTTCCAGAGAGCACGCCAAGCTTAGGGACACTATTAAGCTATGCAAGAAATCCACAAACATTAGAATTCAGATGGTGGATTTGGGTTCCTGCTTCTCTATTAATTCTAATATTAATGTTAGCAATTAATAACGTCGGTAGCGCTCTAAGACGTGCAACAGATGCTAGACAAAGAAGGGGATAACATAAAGAAGCGAATATCTTTCTAAAAGCTAATATATAAACAAACTAGTTTCTTTTAGGGAGGTGATCCAAGTATAAGTAAATTGCAAGTTCAATTAAATGTTACCTACATCAATATGATAATTGATGTTGAGTATAATTTGTCGAATTATCGACAAAAACCAAACAGGTTTAATAAAAGGGAGGGTATTTAGGATGAGTAAGAACAGTTTAACAAAATGGCTATTTGCATTAATGCTAGCTTTGTTGTTAGTAGTTGCTGCATGTAGCGATAAGACAAGTGAAGATTCTTCTGATGAACCAAAAAAATCAGAAGAGAAAGAGGATGAAAAAGACGGGGAAGATTCAGAAGAAGGTTTGTATACACTTGAAGACTTCAATATGGACGCTTCCAATACTGGGGAACCTATTGGCGGAACTCTAAACTATGGTTTAGTATCTGACACAGTGTTTGAAGGTACTTTAAACTTTAACTTCTACGATGGAAACCCTGATGCAGTTGTAATTGGATGGTTTGATGAGGCATTATTGGGTATGGATGAGAATTTCATGTATACGCAAGATGGTGCTGCAACGTTTGAAACAGAAGATTATGTTACAGATGAATATCCTGACGGTGTTACGTTCACATTCAAAATTCGTGATAATGTAAACTGGCATGACGGAAACCCTGTAACGGCTGAAGACTGGGCATTCTCTTACGAAGTAATTGGTCATCCAGAATACACTGGTGTTCGTTACGGAGTAGACTTCGCTGAAATCGTAGGTATGGATGAGTATCATGCAGGTGAAGCTGATACAATCTCAGGTATTGAAGTTGTTGATGAAAAAACATTAAAGATTACTTATAAGCGATCAAATCCATCATTATTAACTGGTGGTATCTGGCCATATGCAATGCCGAAACATATTTTCGAGGATATTCCTATAGCTGAAATGGCTGAGTCTGATGCAGTCCGTAAGAATCCTATTGGAATGGGACCTTACAAAGTTGACTCAATCGTTCCTGGTGAGTCTGTAGTTTATAAAAAGTTCGAAGATTACTGGCGTGGTGAGCCTGCTCTTGACGAAGTTGTACTTAAGGTCGTAAGTCCTCAAACTGTAGTACAAGAGCTAGAAACTGGTGGAGTTGACATGGTTAACGCATTCCCTGCTGACCAATTCGTTGATAACGCTGATATGTCAAATGTAGAGTTCTTAGCAAATATTGATTTATACTATGCTTATGTAGGATTTAAATTAGGTAACTGGGATGCAGAAAACAAAAAAGTTAACATGGATCCGAATGCAAAAATGGCAGACGTAAACCTTCGTAAAGCAATGGCACACGCTGTTGATACAGATGCAGTAGGTAAAAACTTCTACCATGGTATTCGTTGGAAAGCAACAACATTAATCCCACCATCTCATCCAGAATATCATGATGCAGAAAATCCTGGATTTGAGTATGATCCTGAATTAGCAAAACAGATTCTTGACGATGCTGGATATGTTGATGTTGATGGAGATGGATTACGTGAAAACCCTGAAGGAGAAGAGCTAGTTATTAATTATGCAGCTATGTCTGGTAGTGAAGTAGCTGAACCAATGGCTAAATTCTTTATCCAATCTTGGCAAAACGTTGGTTTAAATGTTCAATTATTAGATGGTCGTCTACAAGAGTTCAACACATTCTATGATCGTGTTGGTCAATCTGGTGAAGATGATCCAGCGGTTGATATCTATTCTGGTGCTTGGGGTGTAGGTTCTGACGTTAACCCTTATGGATTATACGGTCCAGACCAAATGTTCAACTTCCCACGTTATGAAAGTGAGAAGAACAGTGAACTATTGGCTGAAGGTATCTCAGCAGAATCATTTGACTTAGAACACCGTAAACAAGTTTATAAAGAATGGCAACAATTAATGATTGATGAAGTTCCAGTGTTCCCAACTTTATATGCACTTGAAATTGTTCCGGTTAACAAACGTGTAACAAACTTCTCTGTTGACCGTGCTTCTGATATCTATTATGACGAAAATAGATACAAAATTGGTGTTACTGCTGAAGAAGCAGAAAAAGCTAAATAATAACAATGTATCGAAGGTCCCTTCAGTAGTGGAGGGGCCTTTTACTTGTATGAAATCATCATTTTTTAAAAAGTGATTTGTAGTTAAAGGTCGTAATAGCAAAAAAAATATTATATCCTCTGATAGCTTTACATTTATTGCTCTAATAAGTTTCCTTTCCAGTAACTTGAAAATTACCCCTACTTTTGTACTAAATCTATTAAATTTGTAATAAAACATGGTAGTTTTGGCAATCCTTGTAACAGACTTTTAAAAGTCTTGTAAAGGCGGAGTCTATGAACCTATGATACGATAGGCTTTGTCCGAATTTTAAGGAGGGACTACTATGAAGAGTTTAGTAGCTACAATTGCTACAGGATTTGTATTAATGAACCCAACAGGTGCCTTTGGTGTGGAGTATCACGTGGAAAAAGGAGATACTCTATGGGGAATAGCAAAGGAGTACAACACTTCCGTAGAATCTTTATTAGACATAAATGATTTACCGTCTGACACAATATATCCTGAACAGAAACTAGAAGTCTATGAAACGTACTTAGTGGAAAAGGGAGATACCTTATTTAGCATAGCAGAGGAAAATGCTGTTACGGTTCAAGAATTAAAAGAATGGAATGAGTTAACATCCGATTTAATACGTATTGAACAAGAATTAATCATTAAAGAGTCCTCTAAAACTGAGGTAGCTGGTACACAATCTATTCAACCAACAGAAGTGCAGTCGAGTTCCGTAACGAAGGCAGAAGATGAACTCGTTGGGAAGACAATCTCTGTTGTTGCAACTGCGTATACAGCGGAATGTGAAGGTTGCTCTGGAATAACCTATACCGGAATTAATCTAAATGAAGATCGTCATGCAAAGGTAATAGCAGTAGATCCGAATATAATTCCCCTAGGATCTAAGGTGTATGTAGAAGGGTATGGATATGCCATTGCGGGGGATATTGGTGGAGCTATAAAAGGAAATAGAATTGATATTCACTTACCAACGACTCAAGAAGCACTGAATTGGGGAGTAAGAGAAGTGGATGTAACCGTAATAGAAGAATAATATGAAGGCTGTCAGGGTGGAGTGGTACCACCAGACAGCCTCTTTTATATTCATCCTAAATAAATTTGTATAGTCATTCGAATGAGCGTGATACAAAAAATTAGGATTGAATATTTATAGTAGGTACACCTTTAGGTTTAATTACTTCTTCAGGTGTATCAAATTGTTGTTTAATACCAATGATACCGAAACCAATAATGATGATTAGAAAAAATCCGACTAAAAACTTCCTCACGGCCCTTGCCTCCATTAAAAGTAATCCCTAATCGGTAGTATAATAGATAACCTTGTGATAAGACAATTAGAATATGAGATTTTTTTACGGTAATAATTGCTTTAATTCACATGTTAAGGAAAAATGATAAATATAGGTGATATATCATTCTAAACTTTTGGAACAGATTATGATAAAATGGTAATGGTTAACACTTTGGTAACGCTTACAAAAATGGGAGGTTTACAATATGACTAGTAAAGCATTAGATACATTTTTAAATGATAATCTCGCAGATTTAAAGGCAAATGGTTTATACAATGTAATTGACCCTGTTCAAGGAGCAAATGGTCCTGTTATAAAGATCAGTGGTAAGGAACTTATTAATCTATCTTCAAACAATTATTTAGGTTTGGCTACTGATGAACGCTTAAAGAATGCAGCGAAGGAAGCGGTTGATACACATGGCGCAGGTGCAGGTGCTGTACGGACGATTAATGGAACACTCGATTTACATATTGAATTAGAAAAAAAGCTTGCTGAATTTAAAGGTACAGAAGCTGTCATTTCGTATCAGTCTGGGTTTAACTGTAACATGGCAGCAATCTCTGCTGTTATGGATAAGCATGATGCAATTCTATCAGATGAATTAAATCATGCTTCCATTATTGATGGTTGTCGTTTATCCAAGGCTAAAATTATCCGTTATGGACATTCTGATATGAATGATTTACGCCAGAAAGCGAAAGAAGCAGTTGAATCTGGCTTATATAATAAAATCATGGTGATCACTGATGGTGTCTTTTCAATGGATGGTGACGTTGCAAAACTTCCTGAAATTGTGGAAATTGCTGAGGAGTTTGATTTAATTACGTATGTGGATGATGCTCACGGTTCAGGGGTGCTCGGGAAAGGCGCAGGGACTGTAAAGCACTTTGGCCTACAAGATCGTGTGGATTTCCAGATGGGTACACTTTCTAAGGCAATTGGTGTCATAGGTGGATATGTAGCAGGTAAGGCAAATCTTATCGACTGGCTTAAGGTACGTTCACGTCCATTCTTGTTCTCTACAGCTGTTTCTCCAGCAGATGCTGCTGCAAGTAAAAGAGCAGTAGAAATTTTAATGGAAAGCACAGAACTACATGATAAGCTTTGGGATAATGGTAATTACTTAAAGGCTGGCCTAAAGAAACTAGGATTTAATATAGGCAATAGTGAAACTCCAATTACGCCGTGTATTATCGGGGAAGAAAAAGCAGCACAGGAATTTAGCAAACGTTTGTTTGAAAACGGTGTTTATGCGAAGTCGATTGTATTTCCTACAGTACCAAAAGGCACTGGTCGAGTCCGTAATATGCCAACAGCAGCTCACACAAAAGAAATGCTGGATGAGGCAATTAGTGTTTATGAAAAAGTGGGTAAGGAAATGGGATTAATTTAAGCGACTTTTTAAATAGAGGAGAAAGCCATGAGAAGAATACTTGTTACAGGAGCAAATGGTCAGATTGGATCTGAGCTCGTTACGAAGCTAAGAAGTGTATATGGTGAACGAAATGTAATAGCAACAGATATCCGTGAAGTCGATGGAGGAACCGATAAGGGACCTTTTGAATTAGTTGATGTGACAGATGAACAACGAATTTTTGAAGTAGCAAAACATTACCAGGTTGATACAGTAATGCACTTAGCTGCCTTGTTATCTGCCACAGCTGAAAAGATGCCAAAGAAAGCTTGGGACATTAATATGGGTGGACTCGTCAATACATTAGAGGTAGCCCGTGAATTGAATTTACAATTCTTCACGCCTTCTTCTATTGGAGCGTTTGGACCATCTACCCGAAGGACAATACACCACAGGATACGTTACAGCGTCCAACAACGATGTACGGGGTAAATAAAGTATCAGGTGAATTACTATGTGATTATTACTATCAACGTTTTGGTGTAGATACTCGAGGTGTACGCTTCCCAGGTTTAATTTCATATGTAACCCCACCTGGTGGAGGAACAACCGATTACGCCGTAGAAATTTATTATGAAGCGGTGAAACAAAAATCATATACATCCTATATTGCAGAAGGCACATACATGGATATGATGTATATGCCAGACGCCTTAGAAGCAATCGTTCAGTTGATGGAAGCCGATCCAGAAAAGCTTATACATCGTAATGCATTTAATATCTCAAGCATTTCTGCTGAGCCGATGGACTTTGCTATGGCGATACAAAAGTATATCCCAGAATTCGAAATTACTTTCGACGTAGATCCTATTCGCCAAAAAATTGCTGATAGCTGGCCAAATAGTATTGACTCATCTGCGGCAGAAGCGGAATGGGGATTTAAAGCACAGTATGATATAGATCGAATGACGAAAGAAATGCTAAAAAAGATTGCTGAGAAAAATACTGAGAAAATGAAGTAATAAAGCGTTCCTGTGATAGGAACGCTTTATTCTTTGACTGGGTTTAAGAAATATAGTGGAAAGAGCAGCTTGCTTAGACGAAGTGGTATAGTGATGCCAAGTGAGGGTGGGGGATGAGCTCTGACTAGAGTAACTAGTTCTTTGTTCGAGAGATATAGTCCCGTGCCTGGTCAACATAGTCCCAAGCACGAGTAATAACCCTACATCAATAAAAATAGCCCCTTGCCAAAGCAGGGGGCGCTACCATCATGATTAAACTGCATACATTTCTTTAAGACGCTTCTGTAAATCTTTATCACGAACATACTCATCATAACTCATTTCTTTATCGATAATACCATTTGGTGTGATCTCAATTAAACGGTTTGCGATACTATCAATAAATTGATGGTCATGTGAAGTGAACAGGATAGATCCTTTAAATTTAATCAAGCCATTGTTTAATGCTTGAATAGATTCTAAGTCTAGATGGTTTGTAGGCTCATCTAATAGTAGAACGTTAGCATTAGATAACATCATCTTGGAAAGCATGCAACGTACTTTTTCTCCACCGGATAGTACATTGGATTTCTTTAAAGCTTCCTCACCAGAGAATAACATTCTTCCTAGGAAACCACGTAGGAATGTTTCTGTCTCATCTTCTGGAGAGAACTGGCGTAACCAATCTACAAGCGTAAGGTCTCCATTTTCAAAGAACTCACTATTATCTTTCGGGAAGTAAGATTGAGATGTTGTAATACCCCATTTATAAGTACCAGCATCTGGTTCCATTTCTCCGGCAAGAATTTTAAACAGTGTCGTTTTTGCAATATCATTTTTACCTACAAAGGCAACTTTATCGTCTTTATTCAGAATAAAGCTTACATTATCTAATACTTTTTCACCGCCAATTGTCTTCGTGATACCCTCAACACGTAATAAATCGTTCCCTATTTCACGCTCAGGAGTAAAGGCAATGTATGGGTACTTTCTCGATGATGGCTTAATATCATCTAGTGTAATGTTATCTAGCATTTTCTTACGAGAAGTTGCTTGTCTGGATTTGGATGCATTCGCACTAAACCTCGCAATAAATGCTTGTAATTCTTTGATCTTTTCTTCTTTTTTCTTGTTGGCATCCTGTGCCATTTTGGTTGCTAACTGACTAGACTCATACCAGAAATCATAGTTCCCGATATAGATTTGGATTTTACCAAAGTCAACATCTGCGATATGCGTACATACTTTATTTAAAAAGTGTCTATCATGTGATACGACAATAACAGTGTTTTCAAAATTGATTAGAAACTCCTCTAACCATTGAATTGCTTGAATATCAAGTCCGTTTGTAGGCTCATCTAAAAGAAGAATATCTGGATTGCCAAAAAGTGCTTGTGCTAATAATACTTTCACTTTTTGTTCTTCCGTTAATTCAGACATTAGCTTAGAATGTAGTTCTTCTTCAATTCCTAGACCCTTTAATAGTATCGCAGCATCGGATTCTGCTTCCCAACCATTCATCTCAGCAAATTCGCCCTCAAGTTCTGCAGCACGCATTCCGTCTTCTTCTGTAAATTCTGCCTTCATATATATTTGGTCTTTTTCTTGTTTCACTGCATATAGTTTTTCATGCCCCATTAACACGGTTTCGATAACCGGATGTTCTTCAAAAGCAAAGTGGTCCTGTTTTAAGACCGCTAGACGTTCACCAGGAGATAGGGAGACATTTCCAGTTTGAGGTTCAATTTCACCTGATAGAATTTTTAGAAAGGTAGATTTACCAGCGCCGTTGGCTCCGATAACACCGTAGCAATTTCCAGGAGTAAACTTTAAATTAACATCTTCAAATAATTTCTTATCACCATATCGTAAACTTACATTTGTAACAGTTATCATTGGCTTGTTTTCCTCCAAAATAAATACTTCATCGTAAGCTTACGAAATTTAGTTGCTTAAGTCAATGTAAAACCTTGATTTCATGCAGATTCACGTTAATTTAATAATATATTTTACAAAATTGTCTTGTATAATTCTTGTTTTTTCGGTAAAGTTTTGATATATCGTTTTTTCATATAGAAAAAAGCTCGGTTTTGTACGTTAGAGTGGAGGGGAAACCATGAGAGAAAGGACTATCTACTTTATCTTTACGGATACTGGAACATACCTTTCAAGAATGATCAACTTGTATACGAATAAGCCCTTGAATCATGTTTCAATAGGATTTGACCATGAATTAAAAGAGGTTTATAGCTTTGGGCGAGTAAATCCTAAGAATCCGTTCAGTGGTGGATTTGTTCGTGAAGATATTAGAGGGGACTTTTTAAAAGATTCAAATAGTGCTGTTTATGCTTTTCAAGTTACAGAACAAGAATATATCGGTATTCGCCATCATATTAAAGAAATAGAAAAGAGGGCGACCGATTATAAATATAATTTTATAGGACTATTAGGTATCGCTTTTAAAATTGAGATTCGTAGAAAAAACGCATTCTTTTGTTCACAATTTGTGGCAACGGTAATGAAGGATACCGATTCTTTTAAACTACCAAAACCAATTAATTTTATAACTCCAGCAGACATCCGAGAACTAAGTGCATTACAATTAATTTATCAAGGTAGATTAGGAGACTATCCAAAGCACCAGCTTGCCGAAGAAGTCTTAGAATCACCGAAACAGTCTCTATTTAATTTAGTAACCCAAAAAGTGAAACAATTTGTTGTACGTTAATCCAAAAAGGTCTATCTCAACTTTAAAGAGATAGACCTTTTTTGAATGTTATTTTTCTAAGAAAGTCTCAATTCCCAATGTTTCATAAGGAATTTTGATTTTGAAGGCTAGATTATTACGCTCTAAGTCCATTTGTTCAACACTAACATGAAAATTACTTTTAATATCCATCTGTGTGACGGCTACATGAATTTCCTCTTCCTTTGGGTTAATATTTACCCAATTTGGTACTGGTAAATATTTATCCATATATTCCATGACCTTCTTATTTGGTAACTCCATCAGTCCCAATGAAATCGATTTTTGCCTCAGAATAACATCACCATTTTCTTGAACAATTGGTTCTAACCTTATAGATATTGGGACTGTTGTAGAAAATACAGGAATCTCCCCAACCAATTCAACATCTTCATCTAGGGTGACACGATACTTATGTTTGGAGTCCTTTAGATATTCATACATATACGCATTAATTAATTCATTCAGGTTCTTTTTAGTTGTTCGTATAATAAACTCAGAGCTATCTTGGGTCGTTTGATGCTCCGAGAAAGGAATATCTGCTTCATTCTTAACTGGCCAGAATATCAAACCAAAGATAATGGTAATAAATACAATGTTGATGAAGAGCAAAGTGAAAAAGGACCACTTCCATTTGTTTATATTCTGTTTATCTTGTTCCATCCTTCTCACCTTCTGCATCTCAATCTTGAACTAAATAGTTTAATATTCTTGCTGCCATACGTTGGTACCCCAATCCATTGGGGTGAAAATGATCACTTGCAAATAGATTTACTTTTGAATCTAGAAATAAATCCTCTGTTGGAATAAAAACAGCCTCAAAATCCTTGGCAACTTTTTCACTAGTATTATTCCAATCGGTAACAATCATATCGAGTTCTTTGATATGCTCGAAATATTGCTGGAATGGATTGTAAAAGCCAATTAAATAGACTGGCACATCAGGATTCAACTCATTTAAAGTAGTCATGATCGTTCGGAGTCTTTTCTCATAATGAAGACGTTCCGTAGCGAAAACCTCGTACGTTATCTCCATAAAATTCTCTTTCAATACTTGCATAATATCATTTGCACCAATAGTGATGAGAATCATATCCGCACCTTTGATAGAGTCTATAATTTCGGGTTGTTTCATTCGATCAATTAAATGAGAAGTTTGACTACCACGTTTACCAAGGTTTTCAAAAGTGGCAATATGCTGATTTTGATTTAAATAGTTATCTAGGATTCCTACATACCCTCCCTGATCAGATGGGTCTCCTACTCCTTGTGTTAGTGAGTCACCAATTGCTACGATTTGGAGTTCATCTTCTAAAAAGGCTTGAGGGATTTGTTGAACAGCGTGTGCTAATTCTTCTGTAAAATTTTCTACACTAGGGGTGCCTTTGTCATTTTCTATTGTTTTATCTGAGTTCTTTTCGAAGAAGTCCTTTTCACCCAGTGGGACATCCTTCCAATAATTGGGTGATGCAGGGAATTCTTTTTGTTGAACACCTATGGTTAAGACAATAATAATAAATAATGTTAATACTAGGATGGTTGTCTTCTTTTTCATGTAAACACACCTATGCTTTGTAAATATCTTACTTAGTTTAATGTATGAATTTCCGAGACATAAATCTACAAACTTCCCGTAGTAGAACGGGAAAAAGTAAAAAACGATTTGAATCACTTTATTATATATACCCATAATTGGGGTTTTTAAAAGTAAGTGGTAAATTTGTCGTGAAAAGAAAAAAACGCCAAAACATTGGCGTTACGATTGCCTTAAGAATAAATAGGACTTATATGAGTAGACAGTCCTGTTCGCAGGATAAAGGTGAGGTCCTCCAGTATGGCGCTTGCTGTTGGAGATGCACCAGCACCTGGTCCAGATAGCATAATTTCCCCTACAATACTACCTTCCAGAATAACAGCATTCTGAACGCCTTCAACACCATATAAGGGATGAGACTCCGGAATAGCAAGAGGTTCCACTCGAGCAGATATATTATCATTTTGTTTCTCTAATACGGCTAACAGTTTGATTCTTTCCCGATTAGCTGTGTGGTTGGCGATGTCTTTACTGGTTATAGTAGAAATTCCTTTACGCTTTACGTAATCCCAATTTGGTTGTTCCTGATATAGTAATAGACTCAGGATCATAAGCTTATAAAAAGAATCATAACCCTCTATATCATTGGTGGGGTTGGCCTCTGCATATCCTAGTTGTTGTGCTTGCTGAAGGGCTTCTTCAAATGAAAGCTTATTATTACGCATTTCAGATAAAATATAATTGGAGGTTCCATTTAGAATGGCGGTAAGTTTACTAATCTGGTTATATTGGAACAAGCGCTTAATGGTATGGATTATCGGAATTCCGCCTGCTGTTGTCGCTTCAAAACCAACCTGGACATTATAAGCATTAGCCAGATGTAACAATTCTTTACCATGAAAGGCAAACATCTCTTTATTGGCAGTAATAATATGCTTTTCTGCTTGGATACTCTTTGTTAAATACGAAAAGGCTGGTTCTCTTCCTATGATGGCCTCAATTACCACATCGATATCGGGGTTATCGAGAATGGTTTGAAAATCATTAGAAATTAACTCTTTTCGTTCAAAGCTATGGTGTTTTTCAGGATGTTTAACAATAATTGTAGCTATATCAATCGTAATTCCGAATTCTTTCTCTATCCGTTTTCGGTTCGTTGTTAGATGGTGGTATACACCTTTACCGACAGTCCCTAGCCCAAGTAACGCAACCCGGATCGTTTTCACTTGATCACTCCTTTGATCAACGATTATTGTTTTCCAAAAAATCACTTACGACAGATCCCCATTTACCATATTCTGTTAGAAAGCCATCATGCCCATAGTTAGTCTGAACGTGATGATAGACAGCATACGGGACCATCTCAGAAAATTCCTTGATAGTAGATGGGTCATAAATTAAATCATTTTCATAACCAATGAACAGAACCCGGCATTCGTACATTTGACTAGCTATCATCCAATTGCCTCTATTCCTACCGATGTCATGGGTGTTCATGGCATCTAATAAATATAAATAACTGTTTGCGTCAAAACGTTGGACTAGTTTTTTTCCTTGGTATTTTAAATAAGAAGTAACGGAAAAGACCTCGTCTGATTTCTGGCGGCTGAATCGCTCTGAAAAAAGTTGGGCACTACGGTAGGTAACCATGCCAATCATTCTCGCTATCTCTAGTCCTTTAAAGTCACTATAATCTTGATAGTAACCATTTTGCCATTCCGGGTCAGCCTTAATCGCCTGTTCAGCTATATAATTAAAGGCTATGCCAAAATCAGATAGTGTTGGGGTTACAGCTAAAGCGATTAGTTTTTTCATGAAAGAGGGATATAGTAGTCCCCATTCAAGCACCTGCATGCCACCTAATGATCCTCCGATGATGGCATGGACTTCTCGTATGTTAAGATGGTTTAGTGCTTCATACTGAGCACGAACTATATCCCGAATAGAAAGAGTTGGAAAGTCAAGTTGATAAGGCTTATTGGTTAATGGATTTATAGATAAAGGGCCAGTGGAACCGTCACACCCTCCAAGAACATTAAACGTTATCACTTGGTATTTCTCTGTATCAATGAATTGCTTTCTACCTACTAAACCATTCCACCATCCAGGTGTTTTTTCATTCCCTATTGTTTTGTGATTTCCAGTAAGTGCGTGGCAAATTAATACAACAGGGGCATCCCAAGGGCCTACTCGTTCATATATTAAGGAGACCCCAGGTAATTCTGTCCCAGATTCTAAAAGGAGTGTTCCAATATCAATCGTTTTTCTTTCAGAGTAAAAAGCATGTATTGCCAAAAGAATCACTCCTTTTTATCTTTTAACCAATATGCAGTGGTTGTTGCTCTATCCCTCTTTCCTTTAATAACTCCTCTAGTAAAGAGCGATTGGGAATAACAGTCAATCCAACGGCTTTTGCGTGTTGGTAAACTGGATCTTGTTGATTAGGGTTTTCTATCCATAGTGCCTTGACTTGTTTATTAATACATTCCTCGATTACCGATGGTGGTAGGTTATCCTTCTCAATGAATACGACGTCTGCAATTGTAGAGTTTGCTAAGTTCGTTATTTCATAACCAAAATTTTCGAGTCTATGAAGGGATTCGCTTCGATAGTCTCCAAGCGTTGCAAAAACCTTTTTACGTAAGGAACCATTTGAACGGTCAAAGGGAGAATGAAGTAACCACTGAATAAAATTCGAATTTGAATCTATCGCTTTTGAAGTTATCGTAGTGGCTGATTCTATCGCTTGTTCTAAATCGTCAATAATATCATCTACAGATTCAATACCAATGGATAGGCGAATCAGATCTTCGGATACACCACTCTTTATTAAATCCTCTGCACTTAATTGCTGGTGTGTAGTCGACGCTGGATGAATGATTAGTGATTTTGCATCTCCTACATTGGCAACATGAGAAAATAGATTAACAGAGTCTATCACCTTACTTCCTGATTCTCGACCGCCTTTAATCCCAAAGGTAATCATCGAACCGTAGCTACCATTCAAGTACTTTTTAGCTAGGCTATGGGAAGGGTGGCTAGGTAACCCAGGGAAGTTAACCCATGCAACTGCTGGATGCTGCTCCAGATATTCAGCTACTGTAATAGCATTAGCACAATGTCTTTCCATCCGTAAATGTAATGTCTCTAGTCCTTGTAGTAGTAGAAAAGCATTTTGAGGACTGAGGCTGGCGCCGATGTCACGTAGTAGTTGTACTCTAAGCTTAGTTGCAAAGGCAGCTGGGCCTACATCCACATAACGGAGTCCGTTATAGCTTTCATCCTGCTCTGTGAATTCAGGAAAGCGCTCCTGATTCCAATCAAATCTTCCACCATCCACAACAACCCCACCAATGGATGTTCCATGTCCCCCAATCCATTTGGTAGCAGAGTGAACGACAATATCTGCCCCCCATGTAAGCGGCTTGGAAAGGAATGGAGTACCAAATGTATTGTCTATGATAAGGGGAATTCCGTATTGATGACTGATAGAAGCTACAGCCTCTACATCAAAGACATTTAAGCTTGGGTTGGTAATAATTTCTCCGAATACGGCTTTGGTCTTGTCGGTAATCGCTTTTTCAATTTCTTCAGGCTTAGTACCGTCCACGAATCTAACAATAATCCCATACTTTGGTAACGTCTTTGCAAATAGATTATAAGTACCACCATATAGATTACTGTCTGCAATAATCTCATCACCGGCTCCAGCGATGTTTAAGATAGCTAATGTAATGGCAGCCATACCAGATGAGGTCCCAACTGCAGCTACGCCATCTTCAAGAAGTGCAACTCTTTGCTCAAATGCATCTACAGTTGGATTCATAATTCGAGAATAGATATTGCCGGATTCCTTTAATCCGAATAAATTTTGTGCGTGCTCCGTATCTCGGAATACATAAGAGGTTGTTTGGTAGATTGGCACTGCTCTTGCCCCGGTAGTGGGGTCAGGAGACTGTCCTCCGTGAAGTAAGGTTGTTTCTGGTCGTTCTACAAAAAAATTGGTCATTTAATTTTCCTCCTTTAATGTAATTGTCTGGAGGGAGAGGGGAAACAAAGAACCCTCTTCCTAAGAAGAGGGTTCGATTATATATACACCGTTCCTCCTCTTATCTTCCAGATCACCATTTGACCTGTAGGATTTAGCACCTTTTAAGGAAAGTTATTCTTTCACCTAAGGTTGCCGGGCTTCATAGGGCCTATTCCCTCCACCACTCTTGATAAGAGATAAAGCTATTTAGTTTTTTTAATATTGAGTATTATATTATCGGTCAATATTGATTATGTCAATAAAAATTCAATTAATTTTCTATATTTCTTATTTTTTGTATTGGGAACTTATAGATGGAACCTAGATATATTAATAGGGCTAACCAAATTAATCCGAATGAAATAAGATGTTCCCTTGAAAAGGTTTCATGATACAAGAACACACCAATCAATAGCATTAACGTTGGTGCGATATATTGTAAAAATCCCACCATGGCTAATGGAATTCGTTTTGTGCCAAATGCAAATAAAAGCAGCGGTACGGCAGTTACGACACCGGCACCCATTAGAAACAGATTATCGTGGGATGCGAAACTCTGTAAGGAGAATGAATTCTCCGATAATGCGATTAGATAAATAAGTGCGAAAGGTGTAATAATCATGGTTTCAATTGTTAATCCATACATTGCTGGAATATCGACCACCTTTTTAAAAAGTCCATAAAGTGCAAAGGTAATTGCTAATAAAATGGAAACCCATGGAAAGACACCATAGCTAACAGTCAAATAAAGCACACCGAGTCCAGCTAGAATAACGGATACAGTTTGGGCTCTCGTTAGCTTTTCCTTTAGGACAATAATGGCTAGTAAAATACTAACAAGTGGATTAATATAGTAACCTAAACTTGCCTGTAGAACATGATCACTATTTACCGCCCATATGTAGATGAGCCAGTTTAAACTAATAATGACAGAAGCCAAAGTAATACTTATTAGCTTTTTTTTATCTCGGAAGATAATCTTACATTCTCTTATAAAACCTGGCCACTTACGGACAGATAGAACAATAACTACCATGAAAATAAATGACCAAAGGATACGATGGGCGAGTATCTCCCCAGCAGCAACATGGTCAATGACCTTCCAATATAGCGGAAGGAATCCCCAAATAATATAAGCCCCTGCAGCATAGAGTATACCCAATCTCTCAGAATTTTTATCCATATAATTCCCTTCTTTGTGTTGTGTCGTGAAATGATGTTCGAAAAACTAACTTTCTCTACAAGAAGAAAAACGATCCGCCATTTCCAGAGCGGGGTTTTACGACAATCTAATTGTTTGATTCTCAGGTGTAGATACTTAGTTTCCCCTTCATAGTTTTCATCTGCTTTAAATAAAAACAATTTTAAAACTAAACAAGGAAATAAATCAATGAAAAGGCACTAACAAATAAAAAGAAAACGCTTTCAAAAATGAATATAATAGAATATGATATTACTAGGTAAGTAAGAAAACAGAGGAGGAGAAATGAGTGGCACGCACGTATAAACATATGGAAACATCTGTTATTCATGAAGGATATAATTCAAAGGACATGTTAGGAAGCCTTACGACACCATTGTTTCAAACCTCAACATTTACATTCCAAACAGCCGAGCAAGGAGAAAGAAGATTTGCTGGAGAGGAAGATGGATATATTTATTCCAGATTAGGAAACCCTACAGTTACTATCCTTGAAGAAAGGATTGCTGCACTTGAGAATGGTGAACGTGGTCTGGCCTTTGGATCGGGAATGGCAGCTGTTTCTGCAATTCTTCTTGCGCTAACAAAAGCAAATGACCATGTGCTTTGTTCATCAGGGCTTTATGGATGTACATTTGGACTATTAACCATGATGAAAGAAAAATATAACATTAATCACGATTTTTCTAATATGGAAACAGAAGAAGAAATACGATCCCAGATTAAACCGGAGACGGTTTGTATTTATGTAGAAACACCAATTAATCCGACAATGAAATTAATTGATTTAGAAATGGTTGCACAGGTTGCAAAAGAATACGAAATTCCGGTTGTGGTAGACAATACCTTTGCTTCACCATATTTGCAAAATCCATTAGAACTCGGCTGTGATGTTGTTCTCCATAGTGCAACGAAATATATTGGAGGTCATGGTGACGTAATAGCGGGGCTTGCAGTTGGGAAGAAGGAACTTATAGATGAAGTTGCGACGACAACTTTAAAAGACATTGGTGGAATCATGGCACCTTTTGATGCATGGCTATTATTACGAGGACTTAAGACTTTACCAGTAAGGATGGACCGACATTGTGATAATGCAGAGGAAATTTACAAACGATTAAAAACGCATCCGAATGTACGTAGTGTTTACTATCCTAATGATGATACCCATCCAGATTATGAAATCATGAAGAAACAGATGAAACGTGGTGGTGGTGTGATATCATTCGAAATTATAGGGACGAAAGAAGATGCTCAAGCCTTTTTAAATAATCTAACCTTCTTAAAAATCGCAGTTTCACTGGGGGATGCTGAAACCTTAATTGAACACCCAGCAACCATGACACACGCGGTTGTCCCGGAGGATTCACGCGCCAGTATGGGAATTACCGATCAATTAATTCGGTTATCAGTTGGATTAGAGGCATGGCAAGATATTTGGCATGACTTAGAGCAAGCGCTTGATAAAATTAACTCGGACGCTTACTCCAAGGTCTTAAAGTCCCGATAACTGTTTCTTTATAATCACGTTTGATAACTTTAATAATGCCACCTGCAATTTCATCATGTGTAAGCCATCTGGAGTGTTGATCATCCAGTACGAAACCTAAATAGACACGTCTGTATTCACACATTTTGGGTACAGTCGTGTTTTCTTTTACAAAAAAGGAGGAGCTACCCTGTACATGAATTAGTTTCCATGGCTCATTTCGATATTGAACCTCTCTTAATACAGTGGGAAGTGCATTTGGTGCTGAATTATGAATCCAGCTAATGATTAAATCTGGATAACAACCATGTTTACGTTTCGCTTCCTGTATGGCGAGTTGAAGTTTTTCATTATCATGATAGTCTACTGTTATGGAATGTAATTGATGCGGATAATTACTTTTCTCCTGCATCAATTCAAATTTTTTGTGATTGCGATGAATGACACAAACCTCATAGCCCTCGCCTGTAAGCCAGTGACATACACCTTCTAACATCCCTGTTCCACCAATAACAAGTGCGAAGTTTTTTTTGCTCACAGTTTCCTCTCCCTTCTGTTATAGTAATAATAGCAAACGGTTATTGAATAATCGCGTTATACAGACGTATCCTATAGAAATAGGAATGGCTTAGTAAGGAATAGTTTCTGTATTATTTTATTTTCTATGAATGAAATAAAGGGGTAATACACTATGGAGATCATACCCTATATTGTGATTGCATTTATGATATTCAATATCGCCCTCGGTTTGTCTATTGTATTCTTAGAACGTAAGGATGCTTCAGCGACATGGGCCTGGTTAATGGTATTATTATTCATACCAGTCATCGGCTTTTTCCTTTACTTAATCTTCGGTAGGCGATTAAGTGGGAAGCGGATATTTACTTGGGATGCAAAATCCAAATTAGGAGTTAAGACTATCGTACAGTCTCAGTTGAGAGCGATAGAAAATAATGAATTTATTTTTCAGGATCTAGAAGAATTTAAGGACTTATATTATTTGCATCTGCGAAATGACGATGCGATATTAACACAGGATAATCAAGTCGATGTATATGTAAGTGGTGAGAAGAAATTTGCTGCCTTACTAGAAGATATAGAAAGGGCGACTGACCATATTCATCTTCTCTATTACATCATACGCCACGATGAGCTTGGACAGCAAATCGCAAATGTCTTAATGAAAAAGGCTGCTGAAGGTGTTGAGGTTAGGGTCCTATATGATGCACTTGGTACTAGGTATTTACGACCGAGTTATTTACGTAAGCTCAGAAAAGCAGGGGTCGAATTAGAAGCGTTCTTTCCATCATTTATTCCGAAAATTAATTTTAAAATTAACTATCGTAACCATAGAAAGTTAGCGATTATCGATGGAAAAGTTGGGTATATTGGTGGTTTTAATATTGGGGATGAATATTTAGGGAAGAGCAAGAAGTTTGGTTATTGGCGAGATACCCATTTGCGAATATGTGGGGCAGCTGTACAAAGTATGCAAACTCGTTTTATTTTGGATTGGAATCAGGCATCGAAGCATGATATTGTGTACGATGAACGTTACTATAATTCCGTTCCTTGTGGCAATGCAGGTGTCCAAATTGTATCAAGTGGTCCTGATTCTGATTGGGAACAAATAAAAAATGGATATATTAAAATGATTATGTCTGCCAAGGAGTATGTCTATATTCAAACACCTTATTTTATTCCAGATGAAAGCTTGCGCGATGCCCTTCGGATTGCTGCTTTATCTGGAGTTGATGTTAAAATTATGATTCCTAATAAACCAGATCATCCTTTTGTCTACTGGGCAACACTTTCATATGCAGGTGATATGCTGGAGGCTGGTGCGGAGGTATATATATACCAAAGAGGATTCTTACATTCCAAAACGATTGTAGTTGACGGGAAAATTGCATCTGTTGGTACAGCAAATATTGACGTGCGTAGCTTCCGTTTAAACTTTGAAGTAAATGCCTTTCTGTATAACCGCCAACTTGCTACCCAACTACTCCATGCATTTAATAAGGATGTTGAGTATTCTACACAGATGACGCAGAAGTTATATAAAAAACGGTCGATTGGAATACGTATAAAGGAATCAATTTCACGTTTAATCTCACCAATATTATAAGAAAGTTATTAAATGGAGTGAATATTATATGGAGAAAAAACCTTGTTCACACTCTTTAGCAGTGAAAACCTCGCATGTATTACCACCAGACACCAATTATCATGGCACATTATTTGGTGGAACGCTAATGTCCCATATTGATGATGTTGCAGCGATTGCTGCTGTTAGACATTGTCGAAAAGCAGTTGTAACCGCATCTACAGATTCGGTCGACTTTTTAGAGCCTGTCAAACAAGGTAATTCAATATGTGTGGAAGCTTTTGTTACGTGGACCCGAAATACATCCATGGAAGTATTTGTAAAAGCTGTGACAGAAGACTTATTATCAGGAGAGAGAAAGGTATGTGCAACTGCATTTTTAACCTTTGTTGCGGTTGATGAGAATCTTAGACCAGTACCAGTGCCGGAAGTATATCCTGAATCAGAGTCAGAAAAGCTTTTACATGAAGGTGCACCATTACGTGCGGAGCGCCGCAGGGAACGTAGAAAATATAACCGTGAGTTTGCAGAGCGTTTCGGAACATCATATCCTTGGAATAAATAGGCATTTTGAAGTAAAATATAATAATGTGTTTTTAGGAGAAGAAGCCTATTTTCATCAGGCTTCTTTCTTTGTTATCGTATAAGTACGTATAAATAGTACTTAATGGTAATGTAAGCGTATTTATTCATGTTAAAGTTACGATTACATAGGAGTCTATTTGCATACATATGACGAATTGCTAAATAAAGTAAGGCTATTCACATGAAGGATATTCGTATAATTGGTTATCCTAAGCAATATGATGTAACGATAGTCTCTAGGAGAAGGGAGATTGAGTATGGAGTTTTTAGAGAAATTAGTAGGTGAAGCGAATGATGTATTATGGTCTTATATACTCATCATCGTATTAATAGGATTAGGTTTATATTTTACCATTCGTACAAAGTTTGTTCAGTTTAGAGATTTTCCAGAGATGCTACGAGTTATTTTTGATAAGCGTGCCATTGATGCTTCTGGAAAAAAAGGGACATCCTCATTCCAAGCTTTCGCAATAAGTGCAGCATCCCGTGTTGGAACAGGTAACCTAGCAGGAGTTGCATCAGCTATTGCGATAGGGGGACCTGGAGCGATATTTTGGATGTGGCTAATAGCGCTGTTAGGAGCTGCCTCAGGATTTGTAGAGAGTACGCTTGCCCAAGTTTATAAAGTACCAGAGAAGGATCAGTATCGTGGTGGTCCAGCTTATTATATGGAAAAAGGGCTGAAAAAGCGCTGGTTAGGTGTTGTTTTTGCTATTATTATTACCTTCACATATGGTCTGGTGTTTAACTCTGTACAGTCGAATACTATCAGCTTGGCGTTTGAAGGTGAGTTTGACGTATCAGGCACAACGATGGCTATTGTTTTAATTGTATTAACCGCTGCAGTTATTTTTGGCGGAGTAAAAAGTATTGCAAATGTATCGCAAGTAATCGTTCCTATCATGGCGATTATCTATCTATTTATTGCCTTTTATGTTGTTTTGATCAATATCGGAGAACTACCAGAGATGTTTTCCTTAATCTTTGCTAATGCATTCGGATTAAGAGAAGTTGCGGGTGGTGGTTTCGGTGCAGCAATTATGTTAGGGATTAAACGTGGATTATTCTCCAATGAGGCTGGTATGGGTAGTGCTCCTAATGCTGCAGCAACAGCTGAGGTAACACACCCTGTTAAACAAGGTTTAATACAAGCTTTGGGAGTATTTTTTGATACTTTATTAATTTGTTCTGCTACTGGTTTTATCATTATTTCAGCAGGTGGTTACGCGGGTAGTGAACTAGATGGAATTCAACTAACTCAAAATGCGTTTACACAGCATATTGGGGAATGGTCTGGCATATTCATTGCAATTGCCATCTTCCTATTTGCCTATAGCTCTATATTAGGAAATTACTATTATGGTGAAAGCAATATCGGCTATATTAAAAACAGTAAAACATGGTTGTTTGTTTACCGATTAGCAGTTCTAGCAATGGTTGCTTTTGGTGCACTTGCTAGCTTTGACTTTGTTTGGGCATTAGCTGATTTGACGATGGCTATCATGGCGTTGATTAACCTTTATGCCATTACGAAGCTATATAAAATCGTCCATCGAGTTTTACAGGATTACAGGGAACAGCGAAAGGCTGGTAAGGATCCTGTGTTTAACAAAGAAATTCTAGATGATACAAGTGGCATTGAATTCTGGGAGCCTGGACAGGTGAAAGGGAAAGAATAGGATATACCAAGCATTCGCTATTTGAGCGAATGCTTTTTTTGTTCATTCGCTGATATATTCTCTTACCTCCGTAGGGTTGATAAAATTACAGAAAACGCTTACAATATAAATAATTAAGAAAAATTAATGAGGTGCATCGAATGAGAAGCATTCACATGCAATTCTATTTCGCATATAGGCATATCGGAGGCTAGGATTATTCCTAAGCCTCTTTTTATTTGTGTACTTTATCTTAGTAGAGCAGCACCACGGAGGAGTGATGGTAATGGTAGTTTTAACTGGTGACACCTTAACATTAGAAGACGTTAGGAGGGTGATATATGAAAAGGAACCAGTCACCTTATGTGAACAGCAGAAGGTGAAAATTGACCAGAATCGCCAAACAGTCGAGCGTCTAATAGCTAATCAACAGGTTATGTATGGGATAAACACAGGTTTTGGCAAATTCAGTGATGTCATTATTGCGGAAAAGGATTTAGAAAAACTTCAGCTTAACCTCATATATTCCCATGCTTGTGGAGTTGGAGAACCATTCGATGAAACGATTAGTAAAGCAATGGTTTTGCTTCGAGCGAATGCCTTATCACGGGGGTTTTCTGGTGTTAGATCAGAGCTCGTCCAAAAACTAATTGACCTTGTCAATGCAGGGATTAATCCAGTTGTTCCTCAGCAGGGTTCCCTTGGGGCAAGCGGTGACCTAGCTCCGTTATCCCATCTTGCTCTCGTACTACTTGGAGAAGGAGAAGTATTTTATCAAGGGAAGCGGATGAACACATCGGAAGCTTTTGAACAGGTCGGTTACCAAGCTATCACCTTAAAGGCAAAAGAAGGGTTAGCACTGATAAATGGAACGCAAGCAATGACTGCCACAGGTGTTATTACCTATTTGGAGTTGGAGAAATTACTGTATCAGAGTGAACTAACCGCGGCCTTAACAATGGAAGGATTGAATGGGATAATGGATGCCTTTGATCCCGATTTACATCTCGTTAGAGGACATCAAGAACAGGTAGAGGTTGCAGCTAGAATGGTGAATTTGCTTCAAGATAGTAAGTTAACAACCAAACAAGGTGAGCTTAGGGTTCAGGATGCCTACTCGCTTCGTTGTATACCACAGGTTATCGGTGCGTGCTGGCAAACAGTAAACTATGCAAAAGAAAAGTTAACTATTGAAATTAATGCGGTTACAGATAATCCACTAATCTTCGCAGACGAGCAAAAGGTAATCTCAGGAGGGAACTTTCATGGTCAACCGATTGCCTTTACGATGGACTTTCTGAAACTTGGTATTGCCGAGTTAGCTAATATATCGGAGCGGAGAATTGAGCGACTTGTCAATCCACAGCTGAGTGATCTCCCTCCGTTCTTAAGCCCAAACCCCGGACTCGAGTCCGGGGCAATGATTATGCAATATAGTGCGGCATCGCTTGTATCGGAGAATAAAACGCTAGCCCACCCGGCGAGTGTGGACTCTATTCCTTCGTCTGCCAATCAGGAGGACCATGTTAGCATGGGAACTATTGCGGCACGTCATGCACTTGCCATGCTACAAAATACAAGAAGGGTTATAGCAATTGAGTTAATTTGTGCCATGCAAGCAGTCGAATATCGTGGAATAGACAAAATGGCGAGGGAAACAAAACGATTCTATGAACGAGCAAGGAAAGTAGTGCCTAGCATAAGGAAGGACAGGGTTTTTGCAAAGGATATTGAAAATCTAACGAGGTGGCTGAAGGAATCAACTGAAAGTGATATAAAATATTCTAATGAAGAGGTGGAGGTATGAACAAGGTGGAAGTTCGTGCAAAGAAAGGATTAGAGCTAGAATGTAAAGGCTGGGAGCAGGAAGCTGCGCTAAGAATGCTATATAACAATCTAGATCCTGAAGTAGCTGAAAAACCTGAAGAATTAGTGGTTTATGGTGGGATAGGGAAAGCCGCAAGAAATTGGGAGGCATTTCATGCGATTGTTCAAACGCTTCGGGATCTAGAAAATGACGAGACTATGCTGATTCAATCAGGAAAGCCTGTTGGTGTATTTAAGACTCACAAACACGCCCCGCGAGTACTGTTATCCAACTCGGTATTAGTTCCTAAATGGGCAAACTGGGAGCATTTCCATGAACTGGATCAAAAGGGCCTCATGATGTATGGACAAATGACTGCTGGTAGCTGGATCTATATTGGTACACAAGGTATCTTACAGGGAACCTATGAGACCTTTTCGGCAGTTGCCAAAAAGCACTTCGGTGGAACGCTAAAAGGAACGATTACATTGACAGCTGGTTTAGGCGGTATGGGAGGTGCCCAGCCATTAGCAGTAACCATGAATGGCGGTGTTGTAATCGCGGTGGACGTAGATATGGATCGAATTGAGAAACGTATTCGAACAAAATACTGTGACGTGATGACCGAAAGTATTGATGAGGCTGTTCAACTAGCAAATGAAGCGAAAGTACAAGGAAAGGCGCTATCCATTGGATTAGTTGGAAATGCTGCAGATGTGCATCATGAACTATTAAAGAAAAACATTCCAATCGATATTATGACAGATCAGACCTCTGCACATGATCCACTGAATGGCTATATACCTATTGGGTACTCCATAGAAGAGGCAGAGGAACTTCGAAAGTCTGATCCCAAAGCCTATACGAAATTAGCGAAACAAAGTATGGCGAACCATGTTGATGCCATGCTTGCCTTCCAAGAGAGAGGTTCGATAGTATTTGACTACGGAAATAATATCCGTCAGGTTGCTAAAGACGAAGGGATTATAAATGCATTTGATTTTCCAGGATTTGTTCCAGCCTATATTCGTCCATTGTTCTGTGAAGGAAAGGGTCCTTTCCGGTGGGCTGCTTTATCAGGAGACCCGGAAGATATTTACCGCACAGATCGATTAGTAAAAGAACTATTTCCCGAAAATGAAGCGTTACTCCGTTGGATTGATATGGCACAAGAACGTGTTGCTTTTCAAGGGCTTCCTTCTCGTATTTGTTGGCTAGGATATGGGGAAAGAGTCAAAATGGGGCTTGCGATTAATGAGCTCGTGAAAAGTGGAGAAATAAAAGCACCGATTGTAATCGGTCGTGACCATTTGGATTGTGGGTCTGTCGCTTCACCTAACCGTGAAACAGAAGGGATGATGGACGGTAGTGATGCGGTTGGAGACTGGGCTATATTAAATGCGCTGATTAATACAGCTGCAGGTGGTTCATGGATATCCTTCCATCATGGTGGCGGTGTAGGAATGGGATATTCTTTACATGCAGGAATGGTTGCGGTAGCAGATGGTACGGAATTAGCAAGAGAACGATTAGAACGAGTATTAACGACAGATCCTGGTATGGGAATTATTCGTCATGCTGATGCAGGATATGAAAAAGCAGAGCAGTTTGCAGATGAACATGATATAACCATACCAATGAGGAGGTAGTCGGCATGCATGTAGATATAATAATTACCAATATAGGCGAGTTATTGCCAATGGATAAAAGAGGTCCTGTAAAAGGATTGGAAATGTCGGAGCTTACTGTCTGGAATAACGCGGCAATCGGTATTAAAGGGGATACAATTGTATGGATAGGTTCGAATGAAGAAGCTACCATTTTAGAAGCATCTCAAATAATAGATGCAAAAGGTAAACTCGTTACCCCTGGACTAGTGGACCCTCATACTCATTTAGTATTTGGGGGTTCCCGTGAAAAAGAACTTGCCCTGAAACAACAAGGAGTCTCTTATTTGGAAATACTGAAACAAGGTGGTGGGATTCTATCAACTGTTAGAGCTACTCAACAAACATCTTATGAGCAACTATTGGATAAGGCGTTATTTCATCTTGACCGAATGGCAATGCTTGGTATTACGACCGTTGAAGCGAAAAGTGGTTACGGACTGGATAGAGAGACGGAACTCAAACAGTTGAGGGTTGTGAAGCAAGCTAACGAGACCCACCCGATAGATATCGTTTCAACTTTTTTAGGTGCACATGCCATTCCACCTGTTTATAAAGAAAATCCGGAAGCTTTTTTAGATGAAATGGCTAGTCTCTTAGATGAAATAAAGGAAGAAAATCTAGCAGAATATGTTGATATATTTACGGAGACAGGCGTATTCTCTATCCCACAATCAAGGCATTACTTGATGAAGGCAAAGGAAAAGGGCTTCGGGTTAAAAATTCACGCAGATGAAATTGACCCACTTGGTGGAACCGAACTTGCAGTGGAACTTGGTGCAATTAGTGGAGATCATTTAGCGGTGACTTCAGATGAAGGAATTCAAAAGCTGGCAAACTCGAATACTATTGGGGTTATTTTACCAGGAACAAGCTTCTATTTAGGAAAGGATGATTATGCAAGAGCACGAGAGATGATAGATGCCGGAGCAGCAATTGCTATCGCTACCGACTTTAATCCTGGAAGCTCGGTAACGGAAAACCTTCAACTTATCATGTCCATCGCAGCACTAAAGTTAAAGCTATCACCAGAGGAAATCTGGTATGCCGTTACAGTTAATGCGGCCAACGCAATAGGGAAGGGAGAAGTTGCAGGGACGATAGCTGTCGGGAGAAAGGCTGATATTGTGCTGTGGGATGCGCCCAACTATTTGTATATTCCATATCATTATGGGGTAAACCATGCCAATACGGTTATGAAACATGGCAAGATTATTTATGAAAGGCAGGAGATAAGGTGAGTGACTTCCGCCATCTGACACCTGCAGGAAAGGCAATATTTAGGGATCGATATACGAAAAAAGCGAAGGAATTATTAATGAATTGGTCTGAGGGAAAAACAGCTAAGTACGGATTGGTTGGTTTACCTTTATCCAAGTCTTCTATTAGTTATTCTGGTGCTGCGTTTGCACCAAGTTCCATTCGGGAAGCTTTGCAAGGCTTTACAACATATTCTGGTGAACAAGCGTTTGATTTAATAGAAGAAATAATAGATTTTGGAGACTTATTGGTGCATCCGACTGATATTGTAGAGAGTCAAAAAAGGTTATATGAAGGTCTTATTGATATTTTTCATTCTGAAGCCTCGGAACATTGGCTTTTATTAGGGGGTGACCATTCTGTAAGCTATTCCGCAATAAAAGCTTTTCAAGAGAAAGTTGAAAAAGTTGGCGTGATACAATTTGATGCCCATCATGATCTTCGCAATACGGAGGATGGTGGACCAACTAATGGTACACCTTTTCGTAGATTGCTAGAGGATGGGATTATAAGTGGAAAACATCTCGTTCAAATAGGAATACGAGATTTTGCGAATGCAAGGAATTATCATATGTATGCAAAGGACCATCATGTAGCAGTCTATACAATGGAGGATGTCCTAACAGATGGAATAGAAGTAATAGTGAGAAATGAGATAGAGCGTTTAGTCGAAGAAGTAGATGCTATTTATTTGTCCGTAGATATGGATGTTCTAGACCAGGCATTTGCACCAGGGTGTCCTGCTATTGGTCCCGGTGGTATGGATACGAACATGCTCCTAAGGGGAGTTAGAGTGGCAGCTGGTTACCCAACCGTCAGAGCAATGGATATAGTGGAAATTGACCCAACTATTGATATCCGGAATATGACAAGTCGTGTAGCGGCATATGTATTGCTTGAATATATGAAAGGAAAAAAGATAGTAACAAATAGCGTGCATGGGTAATCCATGCACGCTACTATTGCTAATCCATTATTTCTTTCACTTCATTCTCTGAAATCCAATCATTCGCCCAATTTTGAATATCCTCAATTACAGGGCGTAATGATTCACCTTTACTAGATAATGTATATTCAATCCTAACAGGAAATTCAGAATAAATATTGCGAACAACAATGCCTTCTTTTTCTAGCATTTTCAAACGATCCGAGAGTAATCTTCCACTGATTGGTAAACTGGATTCCATTTCAGAGAATCGCTTAGGTCCGTCTAGTAATTCAAATAGTATTAGACCAACCCAACGCTTACTAATGATTTGCATTGCTTTTTCAAAACGTGGACATAATTCACTCATGGAGATCACCTCACAATTCGACTAAACGAAAGTATTCATTAGCTTACAAAAAGTAACTATTTAAATTTTAACATATCTTATTCCAACTTGTAAAATACAAGTTTTGTGAAACTAGTGTGTCTAGATTGGATATTTTGTCAATTTGTGAAATAATAACGATAGGCAATTATTTAATTTTTATAATTGGAGGTTTTCTAAATGGTATCCGTACAAATTCAAGAGAAATATGCTGAATTAGCCCTTCGTAAAGGTGTTAATTTACAAAAAGGCCAAGCACTAATGATAAACTCTACAATCGAAGGAGCAGAGTTTACTAAGATTGTAGCCAAAAAAGCTTATGAACTAGGGGCTAAAGATGTACATATTAACTGGGGTGACGATGATTTAACCCTATGGAAATATCAATATGCTCCTGATGAAGTTCTTGGAGATTATCCAGAATGGAAAGTAAAGCTTCATGATATGTATGCAGAAGATGGAGCCGCAGTACTTTCTATTCGCTCCACTAATCCAGATTTACTGAAGGATATTGATCCAACTAAGGTTGCAATGGCTAATAAAGCAGCAGCACAAGCAATGACTAATTTCCGTAAGTACACAATGAATGATAAAATTACGTGGTCCATTATTTCTATTCCAACGGGAGACTGGGCTCAAAAGATCTTCCCGGATAAATCTCGCGAAGATGCTATTGCTAGCCTATGGGAAGCAATTATTAAAATTGTTCGTGTAGACCAAGAAGATCCAATTAAAGCATGGGACGACCATAACGAAACATTAAGAACAGCACGTGAAATCCTGAATGAAAAGAATTATAAAAAGCTTATCTTTAGAGCACCTGGTACAGACCTAGAGATGGAGCTTCCAGAAGGACATATTTGGAAGGGCGGATCTGCTGTTTCGGAAAAAGGTATCACATTCAATCCGAATATGCCAACAGAAGAAGTATTCTCTATGCCACATAAGTATGGTGTAAATGGTACGGTATCCAGTACAAAACCATTAAACTATGGTGGAAGCTTAATTGACAACTTCAGCTTAACATTTAAAGATGGTAAAGTAGTTGACTTTAAAGCAGAAACTGGCGAAGATACATTAAAACACTTGCTAGAAACTGATGAAGGTGCTAGCCGATTAGGTGAAATCGCACTAGTACCACATGAATCTCCTGTTTCTCAATCAGGATTAATTTTCTATAACACTTTATTTGATGAGAATGCTTCTTGTCATATTGCACTTGGAAAAGCTTATCCAACGAATGTCGAAGGTGGATCTGCAATGAGTGATGAGGAACTAGATAAAGCGGGTGTAAATGATAGTTTGACACATGTTGACTTCATGATTGGTTCGGAAAAACTTGATATTGACGGAGTAAAAGCCGATGGTACAACAGAAGCGGTATTCCGTAATGGAACATGGGCACTAGATATTAAAGGATAAAAAGTTAAATGAAAAACTGCTGCGCGATATAGTGTGGCAGTTTTTTCTATGAGTAAATAAAATCCCTCTCTTAGTGCTTATAGTATGATAGGATATAATAAGAATTATTTAAAAATTTTAAATAAGAGAGGCGTAATCATGAATATTGTAAAACATAACAGTTCCGCCTGGGATCGAAAGGTAGAAACGGGTGGTAACTATACAAAGCCTGTTAGTAAGGAAGTGATTGAGAAAAGTAGGGCAGGAGATTGGTCTATAACTGTTACAACAACAAAACAGGTTCCAAGAGATTGGTTTCCAGAGTCACTTAAAGGAGTGAAAATTCTTTGTTTAGCCTCTGGTGGAGGTCAACAGGGTCCAATACTTGCAGCAGCAGGAGCTGACGTTACAGTCGTTGACATATCAGTGAAGCAATTGGAACAGGACCAGTTTGTAGCGAAGCGAGATGATTTGAACCTTGAGACCATACAAGGAAATATGGAAGATCTCCATTTCTTAGAAGATGATGAATTTGATATCATTGTTCATCCGGTATCCAATGTGTTTATCAACGATGTTCAACCAGTGTGGAGAGAGGCTTATAGAGTATTAAAGGATGGTGGGGTACTTATTGCGGGTATCACAAATCCACTATTATATATTTTTGATGATGAGGAAGAGGAAAAAGGTAATCTGGTTGTCAAGCATAAGATTCCATATTCAGACCTGGAAGTATTATCAGAGGAAAAGCTAAAGGAATTTGCACGTTTGAAACGTCCTTTAGAGTTTGGTCATAGTTTAGAAGACCAAATTCAAGGTCAGATAGATGCTGGATTTGTCGTAACAGGATTCTATGAGGATGATTTTGGTGGTGGAAGAATGTTAGACAATCATATCAAAACATTCATTGCAACGAGAGCGATGAAAAGGGATATCTAATGGAGGCGGAGTTGGAACATTGACCTATCAATATGTTAAGCCAACACTAGAGGAAAGCGCTTTAAAGCATCATATTCCTATTAACAAAACAGAGAATTATAAAATACTAGAAAGATAGAATGTAAAAAAGGAGAAATGCGTAATAGCATTTCTCCTTTTTGTATATTAGTTTTTACGGAAATAATCCATAAAAGCTTGCGTAATTTCAAAGCCTTGATAGGAAAGCAACATTATTGCAGTAAATGAGAACATACCCATCATAATCAAACGAGCTATCATCATAATCCTTTTCCTCCTCCTGAAAAGTTGTAAATTAAATTATGTTAGAAGAGGTTGGGATTAGATAATTCCCCTGATAGAAAACAGGATATAACTGGATTAGTCTCTTTATCCTTTTTACAGAATGATAGAAGATAACCGTAATAGTTAATACAAGTCCAAGAAATAGCGCATTCAAGATGGAAGAGATTTTTTGGTTTCCATCTCCGTAGCTTGGATGGGAATCTTCTGATGGCGAAGCGTTCACTAACTCGAATTCTTGGATGTATACTGGATTATCATGTTTTAAATCGAAATTACTTACATGATTACTATAAAAAAATTGACCGACTACAGATAATAGTACAAAAAGGGCAAAGTATTTTTTCATCGGCTACACCCCTTTTTTAATAAGAAAAACTAACACATTCTTAAAAAGAAGAGTGAATGCGAGTTATTCTAAGTAATGTTATTCATTATACACCTTTCCGATTTGGAATAGAAGTTGAAATTTTTCTTGTTTTGTATTTTCTTATTTGGGATAACGACATAATAACCATTTATTTAGCCAAAACTATATTCGTAGTAACGAAATTGTTGGGTGGAGGTATTTCATGGATTTTTTTAGTTCTCAGGAATCATTAACAGCTATGCAATGGATATTAAGAGCGCTTGTTGGGTTTGCATTTTTTGTGATTATTGCCAAGTTGATGGGACAACGGTCTATATCACAAATAGGGCTATTAGATTTTGTGATTGTATTACTTATTGGGAACATCATTGCACATCCATTATCGGATGAAGGTCTAGGATTAGAAGGATCCATGATCACCATGAGTGTAATTTTATTTCTCTATTTACTAGGAGTAGTGTTAAGTTTGTATTTCCCTGGTATTAGAAAAATTTTTATACCATCCCCCATACCATTAATTGAAAATGGAATTATTTTATCAAAAAATTTAAAGAAGGCTAGAATATCGATTGATGTATTGATGGCAGAGTTGAGGAAGAATAAAGCTGCCGATATTAAAAAAGTCTCAGTGGCTTTTTGGGAGCCTGGAGGTACTATTTCTATCTTTTTAAATGCAGAGCATCAAGCTTTAACTCCAACAACCTATGCGAATACACCAAAACCCTTTCAACTTCCTAAAACAGTAGTAAAAGAAAAAAAGATTGATTATAAAGGGTTAGAGCAAATAGGGAAAGATGAAAAATGGTTATTAAATAAGCTTCATAAGGAATATCAGCATCTGGAGTTAAATGATATTTTATTAGCGACGGTAGATGAAAACAACAAGCTTAATTTCTTTTTTTATTCATAGAAAAAGCCGCCATATGGTATATGGCGGACTATTTTAATCCATTCTTTACTAAAACTGCTTTAATCTTCGTATAGTCATATTCCTCAGGTAGTGCTTCTTTTAGTGGCTTTAACTTGGGTTCTTCAACTGTTTCTCTCGCTGCGAGGATTATCTTCTCCTCCTCATCAGTAAAGAAAATATTCCAAGAAATAGGATAACCATCCTGAAATGCTTTAAACAAATGATTCTCTACCGTCATGGTGGTCATGTCACGAATGGCTGCTATGTCTTTTAATGATTTTCCAGATTGAAAAAGCTTATAGCTAACAAGGTGGCTAGGACCCTCCTCTTCCTTTTTCTTATGTCTTGGAGTAGGTGCCCCTCCGGAAATCTTTATCCTTGTTTTTGCTTCAGGATGTGCCAAACGCCATTTTTGTATAACAGCAATAAAAGCCTCTCCGTACTGTTCAAACTTTTTCTCACCAATTCCTTTAATTTCAAGCATATCTCCCTTGGATACAGGGAAATACCTACTAAGCTCTTTAAGTGTTACATCAGAGAAAAGCACATATGGCGGTACGTTAAGCTCATTTGCTAGAGACTTACGCAAGCTCCTTAGCTCTTCAAATAGGTCCTTATAATAATCTTCTTCTTCAGCCGTTGGAATAGGGATTGTGTACATTTCTACTGTCCGTGTCCCTTTTAGTATATCAACGGAATTACGATTTAGCTTCAGTGTTGGGAATTTCCCTTCCTCTGTCGCTAGTAATTGTTCTGCCACTAGAAAGTGGATAAGTTCCGTTAGTTCTTTTTCGGTATAGGCAGACATAATTCCATACGTAGATATTTGGTGTAACTGGAATTCTTGAATTTTCTTATCTTTGGATCCTTTTAATACTTTCGCAGTCATGCTTACTCCGAAACGCTCGCCCATTCGTTTTACACAAGATAATATCATTTGGGCTTCCTCTGTAATATCACTCTTGTCTAGTTTTTCTACACAGTTACTACAACGCCCACAATTTTGATGAGGTGTAGCATCCTTAAAATAATCTAAAATGTAGCTACTTAGACATCCTTGCGTGTGACAATAGTTCACCATCGATTGTAGCTTACGATATTCATTTTGCTTAGCGGCTTCATCCATTAAGGACTGCTCAATTAAGAATTTTTGAAGTTGAATATCCTGTGGGGAAAATAATAAGATACAATCACTAAATTCTCCATCTCTACCAGCTCTTCCAGCCTCTTGATAGTAGGATTCAATATTCATCGGCATGGCGTAATGAATAACATACCGGACATTCGATTTATCTATCCCCATTCCGAAAGCATTCGTGGCAATCATGACATGCTTTTGATCGTGAATAAAGGCAGCTTGTGCTTGTTTGCGAGCTTGCTCGGACATTCCGGCATGGTATTTTGCAACTTCAATTCCGCGACTAGAAAGCTGATCAAAAAGGGCATCTGCTTGTTTTCTTGTAGCGGTATAGATGATCCCCGATTCATCGGTATGTTCTTCTAAGAAAGCTCGAATGTAACTGGAGCGATCCTTTCCCTTCACAATATGAAAGGCAAGGTTATCTCTTGCGAATCCTGTATTGATGACATTGTTATTCTCGATATGTAACAATTCCTGAATATCGGAAATAACTTCTTCGGTTGCTGTTGCGGTTAATGCCATGACAACAGGGATGTTACCAATCTGATTTAAATTTGGGACGATGGAACGATAGCTAGGTCGAAAATCATGTCCCCATTGAGAGATACAATGTGCTTCATCAAAAGCAACTAAAGCGATTTTAATTTTCCTTACAACACGAATGAATCCAGTTGATTCAAATCGCTCTGGTGCCACATATACAAACTTAAACCGTCCATTAGCAATCTCTTGCATACGATTTTCATGTTCTTCTGGTGTTAAGGAACTATTGATAAAGGTTGCGGGGATTCCTAACGCTAGGAGAGAGTCAACCTGGTCTTTCATGAGTGATATAAGTGGGGAAATAATGATAGCTGTCCCTTCCATGGTTAAACCTGGTATCTGATAACAGATTGATTTACCGCCACCTGTTGGCATAACTGCCAGTGTATTTGTTGAATGGACGACTCGATCAATGACTTCCTTTTGACCTGGTCTAAAGGATTCATACCCGAAATAGGTTTTTAATACCTTTTCTTGTTCTAAGATCATGTCTCTCCTCCTCTCATTAGTTTATCCTACCATATATTAAGGGGAGAGACGAGTTGTTAAAATTGGAATTTCCTAAGTTAGAGAGGCTTTATTGTGGAAGAATTATGTGAAGAAAATGACATGAATGTGGAATACCCTTTTAGCATAATTAAAATTTGAATGAAGATAATACAAATAGAAAAAAATTCTGTCTATCATACAGGGCACTATACAAATTAAACGTTTTCTTTACCAAAATGACTTCTTTTTGTTAAGAGATAATAGTTTACTTTTCATGAAGTGGCATTTAGAATGACCTTATATTTTAAAATAGGGGGTATGAAATGGTTCCGTCTTTATTATTTGAAGTCATGCTGATTTTCTTACTTGGAATTGGATCCCAGTGGGTTGCATGGCGTTATCGTATGCCTGCCATAGTAGTTATGGCCGTGACAGGTCTACTGATCGGACCGATATTCGGATTTATTAATCCAGAAGAGGACTTTGGAGATTTATATAGTCCAATTATTTCTGTAGCAGTTGCAATCATACTATTTGAAGGTAGTTTAAATTTAAGTTTCAAAGAACTACGTGGCTTAGGGAAGCCAGTGTTTAGAATATCGACTTTAGGAGCATTTATTGCTTGGATACTAGGGTCATTAACCGCACATTATATAGCTGGACTACCGTGGGCAGTTGCATTTGTTATCGGTGGATTGTTCATTGTTACAGGTCCAACGGTTATTATGCCTTTACTTCGTCAGTCTAAATTAAACCCAAGACCAGCGAAGATACTGAAGTGGGAAGGTATCATAGTAGACCCAATTGGTGCGTTGCTAGCAGTGTTTGCGTTTGAGATTATCGCTTATTTAACTGCCAATGACCCAGATGGAACAAAATTACTAATGTTCTTCGCAGCTTCTGTTTTTGCCGCGATATTTGGATGGGCATGTGGCCGAGGTATCGGATTTATTTTTGAAAGAGGTCATATTCCTGAATATCTTAAATCGCCAGCAGTATTTGCTGTCGTAATCTTCTGTTTTACAGTAGCTGATGAGATCATGCATGAAACTGGATTATTATCTGTGACTGCGATGGGGATAACATTAGCCAATATGGGAATTTCCTCTGTTGCAGATATGCGCCACTTTAAGGAAAATATCTCAATTCTCCTAATCTCCGCTATCTTTATTATGCTAACCGCATCATTACAGGTTGAAACGATTTTAGAAATCTTCAGTCCTAATATTATCGGTTATGTATTACTAATGATGTTTTTAGTTCGCCCGCTTTCCATTTTTCTCTCTACCTTTGGAACGGGGCTAACGTTTAATGAAAAATTACTAGTTGGATGGATTGCTCCGAGAGGAATTGTAGCATTAACCGTTTCAAGTTACTTTGCCACTATACTATTAGAGGCTGGATATAAGGAAGCAGAACTTCTTACAACTCTAACCTTTGGGCTAGTCTTCTTTACCGTAATTGCTCATGGATTCTCCATTGGCTGGCTAGCGAAGAAATTAAATCTATCCATGGAAGGACGTCCAGGATCTCTACTTGTTGGTAGTAATGTCTTTACAGTTGAGCTTGCAAAATCACTAGCGAAAGCTAATGTACCAGTTATTGTGGTCGACAGTTCATGGGAACGTTTAAAGGTTGCCAGAGAAGCAGGTGTACCATTTTACCATGAAGATGTACTGTCCGAACAAACCGAATATCATTTGGACACGATTCCATATGAATATTTGATTGCTGCGACAGATAGTAAAGCTTATAACGCTTTAGCTTGTACGACATTTATGCCGGAATATGGTCGTACGAATGTGTTTAAGGTAAGCCCATATGATAAGTCTGGAAAGTCATCTGAGATTGTTTCGAAAGTTGGCGGAAGAATCTTGTTTAAAAAAGAAGTTACACTGGAAGACTTAATCGACAAAATTGAGGCAGGTTACGTATTCCGACAAACAACTATTACTGAACAGTATCCTTATAAGCAATATCTAGAAGAAAAAGATGAAGAAACAGTATTTCTATATCTCATTAAACCTTCTGGACAAATTAAATACTATTCAGAAGAAATGCGTACTGTACCAGGTACAGGAGACATTATTGTTAGCTTAATGCCAAGAAATAAAGAGCAAGCAAAAATTCAGGCGAGAATTAGTAATAGCAAAACGAATGTAGAATAAAAAAGAGGTTGGGACAAAAAGTAAAGTTTTCAACTAGAAAAGGAAGAATGCAACCACTTTAGCTCCGGAAATATACGTAGACTCCTGCGGGAGGAAAGGCAACGGTGAGACCTCGCAGTGCGTCAGCACGAGGAGGCTCACCAGCCGCCCGCGGCAAGGTAGATACTGCGAGGTTCTTTCGAGCAGATGTCGCTCCTGTGCTGGAAGTGAAAGCGAAGTATATTTCCGGGGCGGTTTTTTACTCTAATCTCTAATTGTTCGTATTTTACTAGTTAGGAAATACTAATGTCCCAACCTCTATTCTAACTCCTCTAGTTTTTTATAAACCTCAGCAATTTCATCCTCTAAACGGGCAAGTTGTTCTTGTGCAGAGGAAGCTCTTCCCTTTACATACACTAATTTATCTAAATCACTTTGAATTCGTACATAATCCGATTTTAGCTCAGCAAGCTTATTTTCTAAATCTTTTTTGGTCATTTGTTTCACCTCTTAGAGTTTAGTTTATCGTGAAGCCCTTTACAAAACAACTGATTGGTGTAAAATAAATGCAATATTTCAAATGGCGCAGTACATATATCGAAAAGGGGGCTTTATGGATGAAGGTGTTATTGGAAACCTCTATCAAACGATACTTAGATAGAGTAGAAGATTTACTACTACAACAAGAAGTAAAAAATAATTTAATGCTAGGATTGCTAGAACGAGGAAGAAATAATATTGGTGTCTTTTCTGATGGTGCTCGTTTAGGAATTGTTGAAGATAATGGGGAGCCAATATATGCCTTTATGCAAACGCCACCAAATAAATGGATATTCCCTAAAGTGGGTCACATGGATGAAAAATACATTCCTGCAATTGTACAATTTTTATATCAGCATAAATATCCAGTTCCTGGTGTGATAGGACCGGATAAGATAGCTAGTGAGTTTATCCGACTATGGACTGAACGAAAAGGAATAACAGCGGAATTAACGATGAAACAAATGGTTTATCGACTGGATAAAGTGAAGATTATTCCAGATGTAAGTGGAAAGCTAATTCCAGCGTCTGAGGAGCATCTGCCGATTGCTAAAGAATGGATCTACCAATTTGGATTACAAGCGAACGTGCAAATATCGAAGACACAAGCAGCAAGTATGGCAGCCAATTATATTCAAAATCAGACACTACATCTATGGGAAGTAGATGGTGATGCTGTCTCCATGGCGAATAACGGTAGGAGAACTAGAAATGGGGCCACTGTAAATGGAGTATTTACGCCTGATATCCACAAAAGAAAGGGCTATGCGACCAGTATAGTTGCGGCATTTTCTCAGAAACTATTAGATGATGGCTTTCAGTTTTGTAATTTATATACAGACGTATCTAATCCTATCTCTAATAGTATTTATCAAAAGATTGGTTACTATGTTGTTGGTGACTCGGTAGAATATATATTTAAAAGATAGGGTATACATAATACTTAATATCCATTTTAGTATGATTTATCGAAACTTAATACTTTTACCATTTTACTAGGTCTGATAAGTGCTCCCTTATTATTGTTGAAAGCTAGAAAATCACCGCCCCAAAACACTTTATTGTCGCTTTGTGGGCTCTTTTTCTGACTTGATATTAAGGCATTCCAGGAATACTAAGGATAGAATTGATTAAGGATATACGTTTCAAATACAATTACGTAAGCTTAATTAAATATTTTTAATAATTTAAGGTTACGTATCTTGATATGATTTAAAATCTTGAAAACCAATAGTCCAGTTAATAAGCCTGGTATCACAAATAACATTGGTAAAAATATTGGTCCAAGTAACACCCCAAAAACTTTCAATGTAGATGAATAAATGACACCAACTGTCATAAAAAATGCTGCAAATACAAGTGGAAGAAAGGACAGAGTGGGTACTTTTCCATTTGCATTCTTATAAGCATCCCATATAGCGAAAAAATATAAACAGGGGTATTACATTAGCCACTGATAATTAGTAACTTGAATTGATGTGAGTATATCCCCATGAAAACTTAGGATTATGGCAGTGTTTAAGTTGGCTTGGATATTGACTGTAAATTCTATTAAAATTAACCAATACACCTTTTGCAAATTCCTTGTTTAAAAGTTGCCCAAAACCTGGTAAGGCAACGGACCACAGTATTTTTTTAATTGCGTCTTTGTCCACACTGATTTCTGCAACTCCTTACATCTCATTGTCTCTGTTAAACAACTTTATAAAACTAATTCTTTGATAACCCCTTGTAATCAGGGACTTGTGGTGGCTGTTCGAGCCATCCATTTTTAATCATGATGTTTGTACCATCTATTGCATATTGTGCAATTTCTGCTGTTAAGCGAACATAAGATGCGGAGATATCTTTTCTTAAACTTGCCGCGGAAGCTGTTGAATAGTTTGAAATGCTTGATGCAATTAACAATGTTGTATGGAACATGATTAATTTATCGGAAAAAGGAGTGACAGTCGAATCCGTTAGTTCAATGTCCCAAGCTGATGGAGCTGGAATGTCATCATTGGATAATAAATCTTGAAACACTTTTATATGCTTTTTGGCAATATCTGAACCTCTAATGCAATAATCCCTAACTTTTTTGGACTTAGCTACTTGGGCAAGACCTTTTAAAAGGACTTTACCCACTGAATTTGTTTCAATATTTGCTTCAATATGGTTAATTTCAACAACATTCAAAGGTCGGTTGTCTAAATTTAAAAGTCCTCCTAAGTATTTCTTGCTGTCGATAAAATCAATATTATCAGGTGTTGTAACATAGGGTGGTCAATTATAGAGTTCTGTTGATGTAAGTATCGCTTGGCTCAAAAAATTACGAACATCTAAATGCGCGGATGCTGATAATGCTACACCGTAAACAGACAAACCGATTTTTGCCATATTCTTAATATAATATAAGTAATATGCATCTGAAAATAGGCGAGGAGCACTTGTGCTCACGTCTTCATTTGTAAAACCAACTGGAATGGGTTGCTTATCGTTTTTAAGGATCTCTTTACTTATTTCGTAGTTTTTTTGTGATATTCCCAATGCGAATTCTATGATTGATTTTACTTCTGGATCATCAACATTAGTTAAGAAGTATTTCAGAATACATATAGTAAAGCTATTGTTTTGATAAGAACTCCACATAACAGAAATTTCTGATGATGTTAATCTTGGACTATGTTCTCCCTGCATAAAAAAATACCTCCAGTAACAGTAATTCCTAAGTAATTGTATTTTTCACTAATTCATGAAATGTATTCGTGATATACAACCTTTTGAGTTATAAGTATATAAGCAAGTGGTTTGGTTCCTATAATTGTGGATTTTTGGATATTGGATATGACTTGGCTTTTGAAAAATTTGGAGGATTGGCCCTTTGGAGAAAATAGCTAATAGAAGTTCATTTGTCATTGTATTAACGGGAGAGAATTATAGATAATATTAGGGCTAATTGATTTTTTTCGCTGTAATATAGAGAAGCTAATAATAGCCTAGCTTCTCTAATTACACTGTTATTTTTCTTATCCTACAAGAAACGTTTAACTACCTTCTACGGAATTTGCTTATATCAAAGCATCACTTTTATTCTTCCGAGTATCCTTATAAGTTTCGTAAAAGTGCACGATAATCGTCTTCACAACCGCATAGAATGGAACTGCAAATAGGATGCCAATAAAGCCTGCGATACTTCCTGCTGCTAGAATAATGGTAATGATGGTTAAAGGATGGATTCTTAATACATGCCCCATGATATTTGGAGAAATAAAATTCCCCTCTATCTGCTGAGCGACAATCATAATAATGGCGATCCATACTACATTCATAGGATCCTGGAAAACCCCAACAAGTACAGCAGGGACAACCGCAATAAATGGCCCGATAAATGGAACAACACACATCAACATTCCAAACAATGCCAGGGAAAGTCCATAGTCAAGATCGATAATGGTATATCCAATGAAAAGCATGACCCCAATACTGAAACTCACAAGAAGCTGCCCTTGAATATAGGCAGATAATGTATGGTCAATTTTTCGTAAGAGATTGCGCAGGTTACTAGCCTTCTTCTTTTCAAAGATTTGAGTAACAAAGGCAATAAATTTATCGCCATCCTTCAGCATGAAGAATAGGAAGAATGGTACTAAAACTAATGAGAATATAAAACCTATCAATTGACTAATGAAGCTAAACAAGAAGGTCATAATCCCTTCTATGTATGTCTGAATATTTGCCATCATATTATCTATCGTTTTATAGACTTCATCAGGAATAATACTTTCATTTTCTTGGAAGTAGTCAATTAAATCTTGTCCCCCCTTTACCATTACTGGTATGTTGTCGACAAATTTTTCAAACTGATCTTGGGCAATTGGGAAGATAACCTTGGTAAAAACATATCCTACCAAAATAATTAAGATAAAAATGATGATGATCGCTAGAAACTTGGGTGTTTTATAACGAATTAAGAGTTTCATGACAGGTTTTGTTAAATAATAAAGTAGCCCAGCTGCGATAAACGGAAAAGCTACGGCCCCAATATATTTAAATACAGGATCGAAAATGAAACTGGTTATATATAAAAGATAGATTAGTAGAAATACCATAATTAATGCTGTTAAAGTTTGAAACCAGCGCTTATTAAACATGCTCATCACACTTTCTGCTTTATTTAAGGTAATCATATATTACTTTTCCCTTTTTCGCACCAATTTTGTGAGGAAAATAGAAATATATCTATCTAGTATTCTTTCCGATTTGATGAAGATATAAACCTTGTGAATTAGATTCAATTATTAGTTAACAGGTTATTCGAAAACACGCATTCACTTATTTTTGGGTGAGGGGTTAGTTTTACTTGTGTTGGGGAGACAGGTTGTTATTTTTTTGCTATCTGCAAAAAAGCGGCTTCATAATGAATCCGCTTTTTTGGAAGATATGGGGTCTAATATAAATGGCTATTCGTATTAACTACCACCATCACCACTAGCTCCTCCATCGCCTGAGTAAACAGCTGCAGCCATAACTGCTTGTTGAGCCTGTAACACAGTTTCTAAGATAGTGTATAAGCTTGTTTCGGCAAGTCCTTCATGAGTCAATTTATCCATTAAGAAAAAATTAGATGCTAAAATGATATTCATATCCTTCTGCCATTTGAAATCGCCTTGGCTATTCAGATCCTCATAAGTAGATATGATTTCGTGAACAATGAAATCATTTTGCGGTAGTAGGGCAAGCATACCAATAATGGGATAGTACATTTTTTTAGGTTTAATCCCGGTATGCTGAAGGGAATCCATAACATGAATCGCCCGATTTACTAAGGTGTTTTTAGAATCATTTATACTTAGTGCAAGAATTTGGCTCATGAATTGTAAGTCATTTCCTTTTCGGAACCCATATCTGGACAACTCATCGTAGAGCTCTTCAATCGTGCTGATTATCCCCGTCTTATAGTCAAGGGCAAGAAGTGTTGCTAGTGGATAATCACTACTAGTAGTTAGGAAAGAATGTTCTTTTTTCATACCATCATATACCTCTTTGGCTTTTTGGATGACTAGTTTAGGATTCTGCTTGGGATTAGTCAATAGAACGGAAGCAGCGATATAGGTAAAAACACCGCTTTTGAATTTTTCTTCCCGGAATAAATTGTAGGTATGATGGAGCTCTTGTATTTTTTCATCAGGGTTGTGAAACTTTACATCTAGCAGAGCTGCAGTGGTATATCTAGAAGTTGAACGTAGCACAGAGATATAGCTAGCACTATTTCTAACCTTGTTTGCTAAATCGAGAAACGATTCAACATGAAGAGGCTTCTGATTCAAGGCATATATGGAAGCAATCGTCATGATAATACGTTTATCCGTAACCTTCCACTTTAACGGTCTTTTTAGATCTTGATAATATTGGATGTAGTCGTGAGTGATTTTGTTCACAGTCGTTATCTCCTTTAAAATTACATGGTTATAATTATACGGAAGAGGAGAGTGCTAAGTTTCATACTTAAGCAGGATTAGAGCTTAATATATCTCGATAAGAAGGACCAAGCAGAATGAAGTTTCTGCTTGTTTGTAAATTCTATGTAAATTTTAAGACGAATAGTTCAAAATATGTTACCTTAGAAAAACATCCATGTAGGGAGGAAAACATGAGAAAAAATTCACTATTAGAGATATTAGGTACATCCCTTAAACTAGGTTTGACATCCTTTGGTGGGCCTGTAGCACATCTAGGATACTTTAGGAATGAATACATAGATAAGCGGAAATGGCTGGATGACAAGACCTATGCAGACATTATTGCAATCTGTCAATTCTTACCTGGACCAGCAAGTAGTCAGGTCGGTATTGCTATAGGAATGCTTAGAGGAGGATTCCTTGGTGGAATCATCTCTTGGTTAGGATTTACACTACCATCCGTTATAGTTCTTATTTTATTTGCGCTTGCTTTCCAATCCTTTTCTTTGGGAGATGCGAACTGGATTACAAGCTTAAAAATTGTTGCTGTTGCTGTCGTTCTACATGCGGTATTAGGTATGGGGAAAACATTGACCCCAGATAAACCACGTATTGCGATAGCTATTATAGCCATGTTAATTATGCTGTTGTTTCCTTCAGCAATCGTACAAATCGCTGTAATTGTTGGAGCTGCAATTATTGGTTATTTTCTTTTTTCTAAAAACGCAGAATCAAAAGTTAAGAATTTTACGGTTTCTATTTCAAAGAAACAAGGTATCTTAGCCTTATCTATTTTAGTCGTGTTACTTATTGGGCTACCGATATTAGCGCAAATTGTCAATCACTCCTACATCAGCATTTTTGATACGTTTTTCCGTGTAGGATCCATTGTATTCGGAGGCGGTCATGTTGTTTTACCACTATTGGAACAAGAGGTTGTCCCAAATGGATTATTAACCAACAGTGAATTCCTAGCTGGTTATGGGATGGCACAGGCAGTTCCAGGACCTCTATTTACCTTTGCTAGTTACTTAGGTACGATGATGAGTGGCGTCATTGGTGGAGTCATTGCTACAATCGCCATGTTTCTACCATCCTTTTTATTAATTGTTGGTGCATTACCATTCCTAGGTGAATTACGGAAACATAAGAGCTTTCAAGGAATACTGACTGGGGTAAACGCAGGTGTGGTAGGGATATTACTTGCAGCATTCTATGATCCGGTATTTACAAGTTCCATCACAGATGCAGCAAGTTTTTCGTTAGCAGCAATCTTATTTGTCTTATTATATTTCTGGAAAACACCAGCATGGTTAATTGTTATTATTGGTGTAGTACTTGGTGAAGTGATGCGAGTATTATTAGGGTAGGGGATTTTTGAGCTTTTAGAGGAGAGAGGAAAGATAGGGAGTTTGCCCTTGATCCTGACAGTTACGCGAGAAAATTGAAAGTCACGCGAGAGTTCTAAAAAGTTACGCGGGAAGTCCCAGGTTATGCGTGTGAAATTTGAGAAGTCGCGCGATGTAGTATGGGTCTCGTTAGTATTCCATTTCCCAGAGCGGTTAATCAATTACCGGCGTAATTTTGACATAAACTCTCGCGCGCAAGTTGCCTTCTCGCGCTCACACCCCTCAAACTGCATCCTAAAATTAATTTAGAGGTGATTACATTGGCTGAACATCATTTTCATTTGAAAGCCGACTGGCCAGGTGGAAGAAATAGTGAAGGATTTATAAACGCAGGTAATTTAAAAACAAAGATATCTATTCCAACAGAAATGGATGGACCAGGGATTGGAACCAATCCAGATGAGATGTTACTCGGTGCAGCAGCAACTTGCTATATTATTACGTTAGCTGCAATGATAGAGCGAGCGAATTTACCGTTAAAAGAAATGTCACTAGAATCTGAGGGAATCGTCGATGTGACGAACGGCGTTTTTACATATAAAAAGATTATTCATCGCCCGACTGTTTCGTTAACAAATGTTGCAAGTGATAAGGATTATGAACTGTTGGAAAAGCTAGTTCAGAAGGCAGAGAAGAGTTGCATGATATCTCGTGCTATTCAAGGAAATGTGGCGTTGGAGTTGGAATATAATATTCTATGAGTAGAAGGGGACATAACCTTACAGGTTGTGTTCCTTTTTTGGTGTTCGGGAAATGATTATGATTATCATCCCCGAGTTAAAGGAACGGCGTTCAACTAGTATAACTGTAATAAATTACAAAGGATAGGGAAAACTTTTGTTAATGATTCTCCCTTTTTAGTTCTTATTAGTTAGTTTGGGTTAAATCAATATCTTGACACTTCCGTCAATGCGTTGTATCTTATTTAAGTCATACTAAATTTATCGGATTAATATAATTTAATGGCAATGTAGGTTTTTATTTCATATCTTATAAAAAAAATACAGGGGGAAATGACATGAATTGGTTAGTTATTTTAAATATTGTCGTCTTAATTGCAATAATTGGGCTATTACTATATATGCAACGTAAGCATGTGTCGTTTACAAAACGTGTGTTTACAGGTTTAGGTCTAGGTATTGTACTAGGAGCTGCTTTACAATGGATTTATGGAAATGGCTCTGAGACATTAGCAGAAACAACTGCATGGTACAATATAGTTGGTCGAGGTTATATTAGTTTTCTTATGATGATTGTTGTTCCATTAGTTATGGTTTCAATCATCCAAGCAATTACTAATTTAGAAAAATCAACACAGTTAGGTAAAATGGCTGGTTGGATTATCGGGATTTTAATTGTAACAACAATGGTTGCTGCTTTAATTGGTGTAGGTGCGGCGACAATATTTGATTTAAATGCAGAAGAAATTACTGTAGGGGAAGCAGAGCAAGCTCGTGCAGATGCTCTAGAAGAAAGATATGCAACAGACGTAGAAGCAGTTTCAACCCCACAGCGTATTTTAAACTTTATTCCATCTAATATCTTCTTAGATATGACCGGACAACGTTCAACCTCTGTAATCGCAGTCGTTATCTTCTCTATTTTTGTAGGGGTTGCGGTTCTAGGTTTACGTAGAAAGAATCCAGAACAAGCAGAAACATTTACGAAAATGGTTAATGCAGTTTATGGTGTGGTAATGCGAATTGTAACGCTAGTATTACGCTTAACTCCATACGGTATCTTAGCACTAATGGCTAATACAGTAGCGACAACAGACTTCGCAGGTATCCTGCAACTTGGTAAGTTTGTATTAGCATCTTACTTGGCATTAGGTGTTATGTTTATCATTCAACTTGTATTAGTTGGCGTGTTTGGAATTAATCCGATTAATTACGTAAGAAAAGTATTTCCTGTTCTAAGCTTTGCATTTACTTCACGATCAAGTGCAGGAACGATTCCTTTAAATATCTCTGCACAAAAAAATGCACTTGGTGTTGAAGAAGGTGTTGCGAATATGTCAGCATCATTTGGAGCAACGATGGGGCAAAATGGTTGTGCGGGTATCTACCCTGCGATGTTGGCTGTTATGATTGCTCCAACAGTAGGAATCGACCCTTTAACTTGGGATTTCCTAATACCACTAGTTCTGATCATTGGCTTTAGCTCATTTGGTATTGCTGGTGTTGGTGGTGGAGCAACGTTTGCAGCTCTTATCGTACTTTCTTCTATGGGATTACCAGTTGGATTAGCTGGTTTATTAATCTCAATCGAAGCATTCATTGATATGGGTCGTACCGCTCTAAACGTTAACGGTTCAATGGTATCTGGTACGTTAACATCACGTATCTTAGGTAACTTCAATACAAAAATCTTTAATGATAAAACAGCAATTGAAGAAGCAAAATCAATGTAATGACAAATGAAAACCATTCCTAATGGATGAAATACGGAGGATATTGTGCTCGATATATGAGCATAATATCCTCTTGGTTTATATATATATTGTTGCCCTAATTCAACTAGCGGGGAAGTTAATTAGAATAGGTGGACAGTCCCCTAGGTTTATATTATTTTTCTAAAATTCTATAAATTGTTATGATGTACTTGGTAAGGAAAGTAATTAGCAGAAATACAGAGGGAGTGGATAAAAATATGGAATACATCATACTGAATAATGGATTGAAAATGCCAATTGTAGGTACTGGTACAAATACGTATGGAAAAGAAAATAACGAATATAATGGTGCGTTAAAAAATGAAATTCCAGAACTTGTTTCAGCACTTGAGTTAGGATACCGATCAATAGACGGAGCCATTATGTATCGAAACGAAGAACTTGTTGGAAGGGTCTTAGCAGAAAGCAATGTGCCTCGAGAAGAGTTATTCATTACGACAAAGGTTCCAGCCAATGAAGAATATATTTCATCAAAAGAAGCTACTCGAGCAGCTATTGATAACAGTCTAAAAAACTTCCAAACAGACTATCTCGACTTACTTCTTATTCACTTCCCGATTGAAGACAAAGAACAACTAAGAAATACATGGGAAGTCTTTGAAGAATATTACGAAGCGGGCAAACTAAAAGCGATTGGCGTTTCAAACTTTGAAAAACATCATCTAGATGAGTTAAAAGAATTCGCTAAAGTGAAGCCGTCTGTTAATCAAATACAAATTAACTTAAAAGAACCTAACCACGATCTCCTAGCAATATTAGAAGAGGAGGGCATTACACCTGTTGCGTGGGGACCGATGAAAGCCGAAGTCCACCAAAAAGAAGTATTGGATGAAATCGGTAAAGCCTATAACAAATCTGGTGCTCAAGTCTTATTAAGATACCAAATTCAACGCGGTGTTGTCGTTATCCCAAAATCACACAACCCTGAAAACCAAGCAGCTAATCTAGATCTTTTCGATTTTGAATTAAGTGCAAAAGATGTGGAAAAAATTAAAAACTTATAATTACATAATCCTTCATAGAAGGTACTTCTTGTTACTCTTAATGTCTGTATAATAGATGGAAACATTTAAAAAAACCTCTGTTCTAAAATAGTAAACAGAAGGTTTTTAAAGG
>NZ_AEWH01000053.1 GCF_000190475.1 Ornithinibacillus scapharcae TW25 | reverse complement strand
AAATATGGAGTAGGAGGTTTTTTAAAGCTTATTTCTTGTTCGCTCGGAATAAGTCCATCGTTTTATAACCTTTTGATAGCACATCAACCATCTGTTCAATGCGCTTGTCTTTTGTTTTTGTTGTTTTACAGAAAAAATAAATCTCGCCCAATCTCTACGGTAACCAGGAGTAAGACCTTGATAAAATGCAAGTTCATTAGGATGAGCTTCTAGTATAGTCTCAATATCCTTTACATGATCCTCGTAATCGGCAACGCACTGGCTGACTGGAGTGGTCTTTTTTGCCTTTTTCTTTTCCTTTTTCAGACCTACAACTGTAAATACTTCATCCATACTAACCATTCTCGAAAACTTTATGTCACTTCCTTCTACATAACCATCATCATCTACCTTTAAAGTAGGAAAAATCTCATCTCGATGGACATGGGTATTATAGCGTTTGTTTCCTTTCTTTGGATAGGCAAAGAAAAGGTATCCTTTGTCTTTTAAAAGTTGATCGTTAGTAATGATATGAGTTGTATGTTTCACCATATCATCAATTGTCTCAATAAAGATGAAGATTGCATCATGGTTGAATGTTAATTTTGTCGGATAGTTGTTAAATAACGTATAGTCCTTAGGTTCGTTAATTACGGCCATATTGGTGTACTTTGTTAATTTTAATTTATCGATAATAGACATGGTAAATGGCTCCTTTTTGACAGTCAGTATATTTTGCTTAAATTATATAGGATAATATGTAAATAACATAATGATAGCATTGGGCATACTAGCAGATAGAAAACATGAAAGGTGATGTTTATGCAAGCAGGGATATTTCTGGACCGAGATGGGGTAATAAACGAGGTGTTAACGAAACGGGTAAAGTTTGTTAATAAACCGAGTGATTTTTATCTGCTTAGTGGAGTAGGAGAAGCGATTAAGCTTCTTAATGATCTAGATTACAAAGTTTTTGTCGTTACCAATCAAGGAGGAATTGGTTTAGGCTACATGAAGGAAGCGGCTCTTGAAAAGGTTCATCAGAAAATGAGGGACGACTTGGCAAAGTACGGCGCTAATATTGTTGATATCGCTTATTGCCCACATAAGCCTAAGGAAGGTTGTCTATGCAGAAAACCTCGACCTCAAATGCTATATAACTTAGCGGAAAAACATCAGATTGATCTAAAAAAGAGTTATATGGTTGGAGATCGAGATCCTGATATTGAAGCTGGCAGAGAAGCTGGATCAAAAACGGTATTGGTTGGAACTAGGGAAAACACTTCTGCCGAAGCAGATTATAGATTTCCAGATTTACTAGCATTTGCGGAATGGTTAGTGGGAGGTGGCTCATAAATTGAGCCACCTTCATTTTTATTCGCTAACAACTACTGGCTCTAACTCTGCAGTTCTTTGCTCCATAACAATATAAGCATCGGTAATCCCGGCATTTCGGACTTCCGCTAGTCGTTCTTCGGCATTAGCGCGATTAGAGAATGCACCGGATTGAACTCGGAACCAGGTTACGCCGGAGATGACCACTGTCCCAATGAAGGATTCAATTCCTTTTGATTGGAGAAAATTGACTCGTTCTTCGGCGTTATCTCGCGTTCTAAATGATCCGGCAATAACCTTATAAAGCGCTCCTGTATCGTCTTGTTTTGGAGTAAGATTGAATGCGCGTGCAAGTCCGTTTACATGCCCCTGAGCAACGGCTTGACGCCATGAAGACTGCTTCATTAGATTAGCATCCTGTGCATTGTCGATGAAGCCATTTTCGGTTAATAGTGCAGGCATATTCGATTCCCGTAATACATGGAAATTTGCTTTTTTCTGTCCGCGATTGGTAAGTTGATTAAGCTTCGTAATCTCAGTGTGGAGAATATCTTGGTATCTAGCTGTCAGTGATGAATCGGATAATTCATTATGAATATAATCCTCATAACCCCTAGCTGAACCATTGAAGGCATTACAATGGATGGATAAGAAGTAGTCAGCTCCCCAGGCGTTTGCTTCGTCTGTTCGCTGCTGAAGGCTTTTCGTTATGTCTGAAGTACGGCTCATGCGTACCTCCACATTGTTATAACTGTTGATTAATGTGTTGCGAATTCTGAGTGCAATATCTAAGTTGACTTCCTTTTCTACTAAACCATTTCCGCTTGCTCCGTTATCAGTACCACCATGACCAGGATCTAAATATAGTTTCATAACAAATCTCCTCCTAAATTTTATCAATTTATAGAAAGCATTTGTGAAACCTCTAGGGTGGATAATTTCTACTGACAAGATTTCATATAAATTAACTTATGAAGTATTTTGGTAGCCTATCGGATAGCTCGTAACTTGTCCCATGCTGTGACCTCCTCTCCTTTTGTTAGGGTAACTATTCGACGAATCATTAGATTATCCTTCTTGTTTTCTGAAAAATAAGATAATATACTTAATCCAGATAGTATAGTAAGGGGACAAAGTAACAGTGGATTATTGTAAAACGATAAATATGATTCAGTACTTATTTCTTATATAGTGTAATGTGGGGTTATATAAAACATTTAAAGGTTATAAATAGAATATGGAAAAATCTAGTTGTTCCATATATGATGGAGCTAACAAATATGAAGGAGTGCGTTTATGGTAACTGAAATTAATCCGTATTTAGTAACAAATGGTAATGGACATGAAGCGGTTGCGTTTTATAAGGAGGTATTGGGTGCGGAGGTTCTTGGTATCCAAACATTTGGTGAAGTCCAAATGGAGGGTCCTCCTTTGCCAGAAGAAGAAAAGAACCGAGTGCTCCATGCATATTTAAAAATTGGAAAGTCACATCTTATGATATCGGATACATTTCCAGGTAGTCCTTACCAAGTGGGGAATCATCTTTCAATCGCAATAATGATTAATGGAGCAGACGAAGCGAAAGAGATTTTTAGCAGGCTAGAAGAAGATGGCGAAGTGAAAATGGCACTACAAGAGACGTTTTGGAGTCCTTTATATGGTCAGGTACAGGATAAATTTGGCGTGCTTTGGCAGGTTTCCACAACGAACGAAAAGTAGCGAGGTAAATGGAGATGGAGAGACTAGTAAACGAAATCCCGGTATTACATACAAAGAATTATATGTTAAGAGGAGTATCCGCTGATGATGCTCCTAGGCTATTTGACTTCTTGAGCGATAAGACAACCATGAGATTTATTACACCAAAGCCTGTTGAGACAGAGGGTGAAGTGGTAGCGTTAATTAATCAATATCAATCACGCTTTTTGGAAGGAAAGGAAATACCTTGGGTTATTGTAGGGAAGGAAACTGGTGACATTATCGGGCAATTTCGATTACATAAAATGAATAATTGGCATAAGAAGGCTGAAATGGGAGCGGTTATTCATGAGAGCTATCAACATAAAGGCGTTATGACAGAGATCATGCCTGTGATTCTATCATTTGTATTTGAATCGTTACAGCTAAATAGACTAGTAGGTGATATTTTCTCGGGGAATGTAGGGTCGAGGAAGTTATTAGAGAAATATGGCTTTCGTAGAGAAGGTGTTTTAAGACAAACGGATTTTGATGGTGAAGTCTATCACGATACGGTGGTTTATTCTATGTTGCGGAATGAGTATGTGAGCAAAGTATTTGGGGATTTATAATAGATTAAAAAAGAGAGGTGCAGCCTATGAAACTAGTAAGCTATCATTTGAAAGAGAAGGATTCGCCATTTCGGATAGGGATTATGATGGAAGGGAAGATATTAGATATACAAGATACATACCGCACATGGAACAAAGCAAGTGATACCATAATACCATCTGACCCTTCCACATTCTTTAAGACTGGTGCACCAATGATAAAGATCGTTGAAGAAATGTTTAAAGACCTAATGGTTAAGAATTTTGAAGATGTGCTGTTTTATCCTAGAGACGAGGTCCACTTAGGTATACCTATCCCAGGACCATCTAAAATCATCTGTGTGGGTAGGAATTATGTCGAGCACGCCCAAGAAATGAATAGCGATATCCCTGAGTATCCAGTACTATTTGCCAAATTTGCCAATGCCTTAATTGGCCCAGAAGATGATATTGAAAAAACACCCCTCACTGAAAAACTAGATTACGAAGTAGAGCTTACTATTCTTATAGGAAAAGAAGCTTCTCAGGTTAAGAGAGAAGATGCCTTGGATTATATTGCAGGCTACACGATTGGAAATGATGTGACAGCAAGGGACCTGCAAAAAAGAACACCACAATGGCTGCAAGGAAAGACAATCGACCGTAGTACACCAATTGGACCTTGGATTGTGACACCTGATGAGATAGGGAATCCTGGTGCTCTAGATGTTCGTTGCTATGTAAATGGAGAACTAAGACAATCCTCCAATACGGAGAAGTTCATCTTTGATATACCGACTCTGATTGAATTTATCTCCGGGTTAATTACGCTAAAACCAGGAGATGTTATTATGACAGGTACACCTGAAGGCGTTGCATTTGGAATGGATCAACCGAAATTTCTCCAAGATGGAGATTTGGTAACATTAGAGATAGAAAAGATAGGTCGTTTAGAAAATCGGGTTCGCAATGTGCGTTAGCTAACATATTCAATATCCCCTGAACATAGGATAGTAATACTGGTTCCTTTTTGGGAAGGAGGGGTTGCATGAGTGAAAAGGTTGTGATTAAAGTAAATGATAATGGCTCGTATCGTATTACAGGTGATGTGGAATTGATAGATGCTGAAGGTAATGTATACGAGACGAAAAAAAGCTTTTCCTTATGTCGTTGTGGTCACTCTGAAAATAAACCATTTTGTGATGGAACCCATCGTCGTATTGAATTTAAAAGTGCACCAAGAGCAACATGAAAAATCCGTAATCCTTATTGGGTTACGGATTTTTTATATCGAGTTTTGTGAGCTATTGGATAGGCATCCAAGCCACTTTGTAGATACCTAAATCTTCATGGAGATAGAGTCGAAAACCATGATCATCGCGTCCTGAATCAGAAATGGTTGTGTAGCGTATCAACACCTCGTTGGATCTCAACTGAATTTCATCGAATTGTTTTATTTGCAGCATTTCCTCATAGAAGTCCTTAGCCTGCACTGCGGTGTAGCTGCTTTGTGTTTGTGCATTCTTTGTTTCTGTTACGAAACTCTCCATATTCGGGTGAGGAAAGGAATCGCTTTTTGAAAAGAGAGCGTATTCTACCTCTAAATCACCAAGATAATTAGCGTAATGATACAGTTTAAAAACATCAAAGGCACTTAATCCCTTTAGCAATTGATCATCGGCTGTGGTTTTATATTCCTCATAAAGCTGCATTAATTCCTTTGACAATGCAATTGTCTCATCATAAGATTTCGTTACTTGCCCAGAGATACCGACATATTCATCCATTACTAAATAAATGCTTGAGCCTTCTGGTGAGTATTCGTACACTATGGTTTCTGGTGTAATGGTTATTTCAGTTGCGCTACCTTTCTCTACATCAACTATTTTACTAGTGTATTCATCATCCGCGAAATAAACAGGAATTTCTTTATTTACATCCCCTTCAGCAATTGGAATACGATTCCAAGAATCCGCATTTGGGATAAACATGAATGGTTGGCTATCAGTAATACGACCTGTTAGTGTGTCACCTTTAAATTTTATGCTGATTCCGTTTTTGGTTGGTTGATAACTAATCACAGGTAGAATCATGTCCTCGTGAACCGTTTCAGGGTTGAAAACATTTAGTCCTTGACTCTCACTTTTGTTTTCTTCATCTGCCGTGGAATTGGCTATACCCATATCATTGGAATCCGCTTGTTCTTCAGTACTAAACTGTGTTGCCTTTTCTTCCATCACTTTATCGGATGATTCATCATTGACAGTCATGAACATATTAGGTTGCTGGTTCACGGTTATAACAACAATTAATATGGTGATAGCAAGTACGATACCAGTAAGTAATTTGGGATATAAATGCATTTTCTTTCTTTTGTTTTCAGACTGTAGATTACTGATTTTGTTTCGTATTGCTTGTTTATCCTTCTCTGTGAAGGTTGTTGGAATTTGATTGAATTGGTCTTGTAATTCTTTAAATTGCTTATCCATGGTTTGCACCACCTCTTTCAGAAGATAAGCATTCCTGGAGTTTTGCACGACCACGATTCAGTCTCGTACGAACAGTAGCTTCGTTCATATCTAATACATCACTAATTTCCTTTGTGGAGAGTTCTTTGAAGTAAAACAAAATAATAACTTCTCGATACTTAATTGGTAGTTCCATAACCGTTTGGAATAATTCACTAGAATGGTCCTTTTGGAGTGTTAATTCCTCAGGAGTATATGTTTCGTTTTTCATCGATGGTGAAGTTATCATCAGTTTTTCCGTAAGTCGTTTATTTCTCGCATGCCAGCTTCTTAAATAATCCTTACATTTATTAATAGCGATAGAGTATATCCAGCTCCTTAAAGAGGAGTTGCCTTGAAAAGTATTTAATTTTTGGTAAACCGTTACAAAGACTTCCTGTGTAACATCATCAGTATCTGCTGAATTCTTCATATATGCAAAAACTAGTCGTTTGATCTCATCACCATACGTTTCCATTATTGTCTCAATGGCACGGGCTGGATTGGACTGCAGTTCCTCAAGAGCCTCTTTATCGTATGTTGGATGGAAAGCGTTCGAGTGGCCCACTCTATTTCCTCCTAACTTCCTAACTCAACTATAAGACGTAATGTATCCTGAGGATGTTTCATCAGAGTCATTATTTTTCCTATTTTGGATGAGTGGAGAATGAACTCCACATAGAAAGTATCGTGTTTATTGTAGTCTATCATATCGACTAGAAAATGTAATTGTATTTACAATTTTCAAATATCTATTTACGATTGATGAAAATAAGGACTATACTTTAAGAAATGAATGTTTATAAGGGGGAGTGCAGGTGGAGTGGGATGTAATTGTGGTAGGGGCGGGTCTTAGTGGATTGGTTGCAACGGTTGAGCTAGCGGAGGCTGGAAGAAAGGTATTATTACTAGACCAAGAGCCGGAAACATCACTTGGTGGACAGGCTTGGTGGTCCTTTGGCGGACTATTTCTAGTTGATTCACCCGAGCAGCGTCGTCTGGGGATTAAGGACTCGAGGGAATTAGCTTTGCAGGACTGGTTTGGTACAGCGGGGTTTGACAGAGAGGATGAAGATTATTGGGGGAGAAGATGGGCTGAACGCTATGTTGATTTTGCTGCTGGGGAAAAGAGGGCTTGGCTTAAGAGTTTAGGTATACGTTTCTTTCCTGTAGTTGGCTGGGCAGAACGCGGTGGATATTTAGCTGATGGTCCAGGAAACTCAGTACCTAGATTTCATATTGTATGGGGAACAGGACCAGGTATTGTAGAGCCTTTTGAGAATAAAACACGTGATTTTATCCAAAATGGTTTAGTAGAGTACCGTCCTAGACACCGTGTTGACTTTTTACTACAGGAAAATGGTTGTGTTACAGGCGTTGGAGGGACGATTTTTGAACCTTATGAGGCAAAAAGGGGAGAGGAAAGCTCTCGTGTCGTAATTGGCGATTTCATACATAGATCAGAAGCGGTGATTGTGACGAGTGGTGGTATTGGTGCAAACCTTGAATTAATACGTAAAAACTGGCCTTCACGACTTGGACAACCTCCTGAAAATATGATCTCTGGTGTACCTGCGCATGTAGATGGAAGGATGCTCGGCATTACGGAAGAAGTTGGAGCAAGAATTGTGAATCGAGACCGGATGTGGCATTACACAGAGGGCATAAAAAATTGGGATCCTATTTGGCCGTTACATGGAATCCGAATCTTACCTGGTCCTTCATCTATTTGGCTAGATGCAAGAGGTAGGAGATTACCAGCACCGAACTTCCCGGGATTTGATACGTTGGGAACGTTAGCAGAAATAATGAAAACAGGCTATGAGTATTCTTGGTTTATACTTACAGAAAAAATCATTGAAAAGGAATTTGCATTGTCTGGTTCGGAGCAAAATCCTGATTTGACAGGAAAAAGTATTCCAAAGGTATTATCAAGAGTACTACCTGGACCACCAACACCAGTAAAGGCCTTTATGGATAAAGGTGAAGATTTTATAGTAGCCGATAATCTAGAGGAGCTAGTTCGAGGGATGAATAATCTTACAGGGGACAGTCTGTTGAAAGTTGATGTTATTAGAAGGCAGATTGAAGCACGTGATCGAGAGTTGGCTAATAAATTTACCAAGGATTTACAGGTAACTGCCCTTAGAGGTGCACGAAATTACCTTGGTGATAAATTAATACGAGTTGCGAGTCCTCATAAGATACTTGACCCGAAAAATGGATCGCTGATTGCTGTGCGTTTAAATATACTTAGCAGAAAAACGCTAGGTGGACTCCAAACAGATTTATCTGCACGGGTGCTAGATTCAACCATGCAACCAATCCCTGGTCTCTATGCTGCTGGAGAGGTAGCGGGATTTGGCGGAGGTGGCGTCCACGGTTATCGTGCTCTAGAAGGAACTTTTCTTGGAGGATGCCTTTATTCAGGGAGAGTTGCTGGTCGAAGTGTAGCGGAAGAATTAAGGGGAAATAGGATTTCAGCTAGTAGTACTGCAGGGAGTCCTAGTTTAGAGAAGAGAATGTAGATAGTTCTCATTTGAGTTAGGTCACGGTAGAGAAAAGCGTAAAAATCAGTAGAATCCTACCGAGAGAGAGCTTGTCACGGTAAAGAATAGCAAAAATCGTAGAGCTCTACCGAGAGAGAGCTTCTCACGGTAATGAATAGCATAAAATCGTAGAACTCTACCGAGAGAA
>NZ_AEWH01000054.1 GCF_000190475.1 Ornithinibacillus scapharcae TW25 | reverse complement strand
ACGTACACACTGTGTTTTAACGGAGAAATTTGTCGAATTATCAGTTTATTTGTAATTATATTAAAATTGACGAAAATATTTTCGTAATGTTATTCTAGTGAATAAGTAATAGTAGATTTTCTTATACATGAGGAATATAAATATTTATTTTTTCGGAGGTTTGTTGTGAAAAAAATAATATCACAATTCAAAGAAAAATATTCTAGTAATCCAGTAATGAAATCTGAGAGGAAAGATATTGCCATTATTGGAATAGGCTGCCGATTTCCAGATGCTACAAATTATGAGGAGTATTGGGAAAATCTCGAAAATGGTCGTTTTAGTGTTCAAGAGGTTCCTGGTGATAGATGGAACTATAAAGATTTTACCAATTTACCTGAAGGATATAAAGGCAAAAGTGTAAGTAAGTGGGGAGGCTTTATAAATGATGTAAACACGTTTGACACAAGATTCTTTGGTTTATCGAATAGAGAAGTAGATGCGATGGATCCACAACAAAGAATCATGTTAGAGCTAGCTTGGTCTTGTTTTGAGGATGCAGGAATACCACCAAGTAGTGTGTCAGGTGAAAATATTGGTGTTTACATTGGTGCTTTTAATCACGATTTTAAAGAGCTTATTGAAAGAAGCCATGAAGACATTGTACCACATCATTCAACTGGTACCGCCTCTACTGTAATACCTAATCGAATCTCATATTATTTTAACTTAAAAGGACCTAGCCTCGAAATAGACAACGCATGTTCCGGCTCTCTTACCGCACTTCATACAGCTTGTCAGTCGATAATTAATGAAGATTGTACGATGGCTTTAGCTGGCGGGATTAATATTTTACTTTCACCAACAAGACAAATTTCCTTTTCACAAATGGGGATGCTATCTCCAACTGGTAAATGTAAGTCATTTGATAAAGATGCAGATGGATATGTACGTGGAGAAGGAGCAGGCATCGTCCTGTTAAAACCACTTCATAAAGCCATAGCTGACGGGGATACCATACATGGAATAATTAAAGGAAGTGCTATTAACCATGGTGGCAGAATGCGCACGTTAACCTATCCCAATTCTGATGCGCAAGCAAGTGTCATTACAGAAGCTATAAAGAAATCGGGTGTTGCCCCTAATACTATCACCTATATTGAAGCTCATGGAACAGGAACCCCAAAAGGTGATCCGATGGAATTTGAAGGACTTCAAAAGGCTTACGATGAACTATCAATTATTAATACTAATTCCAAGTCTAATTACTGTGGAATTGGGACAGTCAAAACCAATATAGGTCATCTTGAGGCAGCGGCAGGGATTGCTGGTGTCATCAAAGTCTTAATGGCTATGAAGTATAAAAAGCTTCCAAAAATATTACATTATCATCATTTAAACCCAAAAATCTCTCTTGATGGATCTCCATTTTACATGATTGATGAAGTGACTGAGTGGCATCCTAAAGACGAAGATGGAATCGATATCCCACGCAGAGCAGGTGTAAGTTCCTTTGGATTCGGCGGCACGAACGGACATATTATTTTAGAGGAACCTCCTAAGATACAAGAGACTAGGAATATTTCACATTCCTATTATTTTTTAGCCTTATCTGCAAAAAATGACGAGTCATTAAAACAAAAAGTGATAAATTTATCTAATTGGATTGAGAAAAATAGGGAAGTTGCTCGTATTGAAGATATTAGTAGTACTTTGCTTTTAGGGCGTGAACATTTTCAAAAAAGAATTGCTATTATATCCAATAATTTAATAGACTTGCAGGAAAAGCTTGTCGCAATTCTAGATAATAAAAAAAGTGATGATTGGAACAAAGGGGAAGTCTTCAAAAACGAAAATTTTTCGAAGCGTGTTATTGAGGAATATAGAACCGTCATCGGTGCTATAAAGAAAATGAAAGAATTCCACACGTTAGCATATAAGAAACAGTTAATAAATTTGGCTGATTTCTATGTAAGGGGATTTAGTATTGAGTGGGAACAGATATTAAAAACCAAAAGGAGAATAAATCTTCCAACATACCCATTTGTGAAAGAGAAATGTTGGATGCCTAAAGTAAATTTTAGTGTGAATGGAGATAAAGGTATAACCTATCCTATACCTACATCCCAAACGGGTGCGCTCCATCCTTTCGTCCATGAGAATACCTCTGATTTTACCGGACAACGTTTTAGTTCTTTATTTACCGGCACAGAGGATTTCTTGCATTCAACCAACGAAAATAAATCGTATTTACCAGAGTCAGCCCACTTAGAAATGATACGAGTTGCTGCCCAACGTTCTATGGCTGTTCAGAAAGATTCTACCATTGTGATTAAGGATGTCGAGTGGATAGAGCCTGTAGTAATAGACCATCATACAATCGTTCATATGGGCCTATATCCAGTTGCAGAAGGCGAACTTGAATGGGAGATATATACAGAGGTAAAAGGTACTGAAGAGGAACCAGAAGTGCGTAGTGAAGGAAAAGTGAGTGTTATAAAAACAGAAAGAGTAGTACCGTCCCTCCCAAAAATATATGATGAACGCTATCCAATCCAGGATTTTGAGAAAAAAACTCCAAGTATAGACAACTATATTAAAGAAATTTGGACAGATAACACCAAAGAAAGAAACCTCCTTGTACGTTTTAAGGAAATCAAAGAAAAAGAGAATCAAGGGTACAAGGAAAGAGAATTGATAGATATAGATTTGCTAGAAGCCTGCTTGGAATTGGTAAATGTTTATCTCACAAATAAAAGAGGTTTTAATACATTGTTCTCGATGGGGAAATTAGAGATCCCTGTACAAGCTAGCCAACCATTGTGGGGAGTTATCAACATAAAAAACTCTGAACAGGATAGTCTCTTAGAGCTTGATATTGTGCTGTATGATCAAGCAGAAAATGTAGTGGCTGCTATAACCGGTCTTCGTTATCAAAATCAGAATATTGAGGAAGTGGTTCCTCCTATTAAATCAAAAATGGAGCCGAAGGAACAGCATGAATTGATGACGTTTGAAGAGAAATGGGAGGAATCGGCATTAACACTAGAAGAAAAACAGCTTCATAGTGTTGTTGTATTAGTGACAGATGAAAACCGTCGTCAGGTCATCGAAAGGAAACTGAAACAACTGAACCCTGAGATAACGATAAACTTCATCGGGTTTGGAGAAAGCTATCAAAAGGAATCCACAAACCGTTACACCGTTCATTATGGAGATAAAAGCGGTTATGTCGCATGTTTGAAAGATATTATGACATCGGTCGGTAAGGTGGACGCAGTCCTCTATTTATGGCCAACAGAAGAGGAAAAGTGGATTACTGATCCAACCGGAATATTATACCTGCTTCAAGGAATTGCAGAGGCTAAGGTGAAGCCTGACAGAGTCTTACTTGCTGGTGGATATCAGGACGACCTGGAACGTTCTCATCTAGAATCCTGGATTGGAATCGAACGTTCTACAGGACTCGTTATGCCTGGAACAAAGGTCAGCATCATCATCGCTAACCGGAATGAAACACACTCCGCTGACTGGGTGGAACGTCTGTGGAAGGAAATACACGTAGTGAAAGCAGAAAGTGTATGGTATGAAGGAAATCATCGAATGGTAAACAGCATTCGCCCTATACAGGTAGAAGAAAGTTCTCAAACTGTTCCTCTTAAAAAAGGAGGAGTCTACCTTCTGACAGGTGGAGTTGGCGGACTTGGTATGATTTTTTCTCGTTGGCTTGTGGAGAAGTATCAGGCGAAATTAATCCTTATCAATCGTAGCAGTGAAGAGGCTAAGAAAGACAAGCTTCAGGAATTGAAGAACCTCGGTGCAGAAGTGGTGTATTACAGTGCTGATGTATGTAATGCAGACGAGTTGAAACAAGCAGTAAAGGCTGGTAAGGAACACTTTGGAAGGTTAGACGGAGTGATTCATGCCGCAGGCATAGAAGGAAAGGGAAGCATATTAGAAAAAAGTGTCGAAGAATATCTTCGTTGTTTAGGTCCAAAAGTTCAAGGTACGCTTGCCTTGGAAGAAGCATTACAAGGAGAAACGTTAGATTTCATCTGTTATTTCTCCTCCAGTTCAGCAATTATAGGAGATTTTGGGAATGGCGATTATGCCGTGGGGAACAGATTCCTCATGAGTTATGGGGCTTATCGAGAGCAGGAAGGATACCCTGGAAAAACGGTCATCATCAACTGGCCACTCTGGAAGAGTGAAGGAATGGGCTTTGAAGATGAGGAAGGAAGCAAGATGTATTTGAAGTCTAGCGGACAAAAATTCCTAGAGTCTGAGGAAGGAACAGCCATATTTGAGAAGTTGCTTTCCCAAACAAGAAACCAACACTTAGTAATGGTAGGAAGCAGAGAAAGGGTATACAGATTTCTTAGAATAAAAGAAAAGGTAGACGCGAAGATGGAAAAAATAGAAACAAATAAAGTTATCGTTTCACCAGGTAAAGGTAGAAGACCGGAAATGAAAGATTGGACAATTGAACAATGCTTACTTTGGGATTTAAAGGATAATACAAGTCAAATCCTTCAAATACCTAAGGAAAAACTAGGTATAGAGGAAAATCTTGCGGACTTTGGTTTTGATTCCGTAAGCCTTGGAGAATTTGCAGAATTGCTAAGCAATCGTTATCAAATTGATATTACACCGGATATATTCTTTGGATACCCAACGATGGAAAGATTAAGTGAATACTTATTAGAACGGTATCGTGTGGAGATGGCAGAGTTTTATCATGAGGGTGAAGAACATCCCATAGAAGTTGAACAAGAAGTTTCCTATGCTTTAGCAGGGGTGGCGGCAACTAAAGAGAAATATGTTGATAAGAAAGAGAGAAAAATAACTCGAAGAAACTTTAGTAATCAAAAATCTAGAGATGTTAGTAAGGAAGATTCCATAGCAATCATAGGTATGAGTGGAAGATTCCCAGAGGCACGTAGTGTAGACGAATTTTGGTCTATACTCAAAGAAGGAAAAGAAGTTATTCGCGAGGTACCACATGAACGTACGGAGTGGCCTGAAGCGGATAGAAAGGGAAGAAAGTTTGGAATCTTACCAGGCCTGGCAGAGTTTGATCCATTATTTTTTGAAATTTCCCCTCGCGAAGCAAGTTATATCGATCCAAGACAACGGTTATTACTTCAGGAAACTTGGAAGGCGTTAGAGGATGCCGGCTATGGTTCTAAAGCATTTGATAATGAAAAGATTGGTATGTTCGTAGGAATAGAAGATGGTGATTATAAGACAATTGCTGGTAATGAGGCGGGGATTACCACTAATCATAATGCTATACTCGCAGCCCGGCTTTCCTATTTTTTAAACCTAGATGGCCCGAATATGGCGATTAATACTGCATGTTCTTCAAGTCTTGTAGCGGTACACCAAGCTTGCCAGAGTCTAAGAAGTGGCGAGTGTGATACTGCTATTGTTGCAGGTGCCAATCTGATGATTACTCCTGAACTCTACAATAGTATGAATCATGCGGGTATGCTTTCGGAAGAAGGTACATGCTATGCCTTTGATAAGCGAGCAAATGGAATGGTCCCAGGTGAGGCCGTAGCTGCCATTGTATTAAAAAGGCAATCGAAGGCAGAAGCAGATCGCAATCCTATCTATGCATCAATTGTGGGAAGTGGCATTAACTATGATGGGAAAACGAATGGCATAACGGCACCTAGTGGAAGTTCACAAAGTAAGCTAATCAAGGAAGTATATGACCATTATCATATTAACCCACAGGATATGGAATATATCGTTACGCATGGAACAGGGACAAAACTTGGGGATCCTGTAGAAATTAATGCACTTTCAGAGGCCTTTAAAGACTATTCGGAAGCGAGGAATTATTGTGCCCTGACATCCGTCAAGCCAAATATAGGGCACACATTAGCGGCATCCGGACTAGTAAGCCTTATTAGTCTTGTTATGTCATTAAAACATGAAATGATTCCAGCGAGTATTAACTGTGAGCAACCTAATAATTATATCCAGTGGGAAAACAGTCCCTTCTATGTAAATAGGGCAAATAGGGAATGGAAAGATAGAGATGGTAAGAGACGATTAAGTGCGGTCAGTTCTTTTGGAATGAGTGGTACAAACGCTCATGTTGTACTACAAAGTTATGTTCCAGAGGAGAGTGAAAATATCCTTCCTTCTAGTCTAAAAGAAAAGCCTTACTACCTATTGGCCTTATCGGCCAAGACTCCAGAGTCATTACAACAAAGAATCCGAGATTTGAAAGTGATGTTGGAAAGAGAACAAGACTTTCGTCCATTAGAACTAGCAAATATTAGTTATACATTGATGGAGGGAAGACAGCATTTTCAATATCGTTTTGCTGTAGTTGTAAGTAATACAAATGATGCCCTACATGTGCTACAACACTCAGCAAATGGGGGGGATATGCCGAACCTGTTTAAGGGTACGGTCACAAAAGACTTTACGATTCGATCAGCAATATCTAGAACAATCGACGAATTAATTGCAGAATGTGTCGATATCGAAGGCAACTCTAAAGCATACAAAGAAAATCTTTATGCATTGGCTGAATATTATTGTATGGGTTATGAAATATCATGTGAAAATCTACTTAGAAATATAAAGCTAACAAAAGTGCACCTTCCAACCTATTCGTTTGCAAGGGAGAATCACTGGGTTGAAAATACAGCAATAGCACAGACCACGAAACAATCTAATATCAAAATTTTACATCCTTTGCTTCATCAAAATGTATCAACCCTAGCAAGACAGCGCTATTTGACCAACCTTGAAGAAAATTTGGATTCCATAAAAACATTTACTAACAGCCAGTACTTTCAAAAATCTAAAGGTGTCCATTTAGAAATGGCGAGAATGGCGATTCATGATGCAGGAAAAGATCTGGCAATACAAACCGCTGGGATTACACTCCATGATGTTGAGTGGTTTGAGACAATCGGTGATGAAAAACAAGGGAAAGTATACACGGAAATTTTCCTTGAGGATGATGAAACTATTGTCTATAAGATTTATAGCGAACATGAAGAAACTGTATTTTGCCAAGGAAAAGGAAGTTTTTTACAAACTACATTGGATAACCAATTAGATATTAGAAATATACAGGGGAACTGCAACCAAGCAATAGTAGAGTCAAAAGAATTTAACACAATCCTAAAGGCGTTAGAAATAGATCATAGAGAGTCAATTGGAATAGAAAAACTATATACAGGTAAAGATGCTGTTCTAGCTAAAGTAGCATTACAAAGTGAAGAGAGCGACAATGAGAACATCCTTTCACTTCATCCTAATTTAATCGAGTCTGCATTACTAGCAGTTACAGGACTTTCATTTAAACGGGATAAAACGAAAGGTGTAATGACAGCGAGAAAACCTGTTGGTATCGCATTAGAAAATCTAGAAATCATGGATTCTTATGATAGGAACATGTGGGTATATATTCAATTGAGAGAAGATGATCACAAATCAATATTAGATTCAACCCAAAAGGTAGATATTGTTTTATGCAATGATGAGGGGAAAATCTATGTAAAGATAAATAACTACACCTTTAAACTTTCAGAAAAGGAGTACACATTACCAATATCAAATGATAACGAGTTAGATATTGCGTCCATGGTTCCTAATGCAAGCTTTGTTAAATATAATGCTGAAAGAAATAAAGGGAGTGAAGAAAACACCGTAATGATTCCAAAATGGAAAAAGATTTCCATAGATAGTAAGGAAGAATTTTCATGCCATGGGAATATGTTGATTGTTGGTGGTTCAGGGGAAATAAGAATGGAATTTTTACGTGCTTGCCCTAGTGGGAAAGTCTGGGATATTCAACATGATAACCTTTCTATTGATGAGCTTGCGACAAGTTTGCAGGGATATGGGAATATAGATCATATTGTTTGGATAGCCCCAGTATTTGAGGAGAACACCATTCATTATAATAAAGTACTTAATGAACAGGAAGTAGGAGTAATATTTTTATTTAAACTCTTTAAGTCCCTTCATCAACTTGGATATTCCGAGGGGGAGCTGGAATTTACATTTATCACTTGTAAAACTCAGCACGTATTTGACAGAGAAGTGATTAATCCAACACATTCGGGAGTACATGGACTAATAGGTTCTGTTGCCAAAGAATACCCGAATTGGAACATTCGTCTTATTGATATGGGAACCACAACCAATTGGCCAATCACTCGTATGCTATCCATTCCTACAGATGATGAAGGAAATACAGTTGCACTTAGAGATCATGAGTGGTACAAATTGGAACTTGTGACTCATCATGATACACCCCCATTGCTGAAAGAAACCACGTATCGTCAAGGTGGTGTTTATGTAGTGATCGGTGGTGCTGGCGGTATCGGTGAGGTATGGAGTGAATATATGATTCGTAACTTCCAAGCAAATATAATATGGATCGGTCGTAGTAAACGGAATAAGGATATAGATGAAAAGATTACTAGACTTAGTTTATTGGGGCCAGCACCATACTATCTATCAGCAGATGCTACCAATTTAGAGTCTTTGGAAAATGCCTATAACGAAATCAAGCGGATATATCCCCATGTTCATGGAGTAGTACATTCTGCTGTGGGAATGCTTGATAAAAGCATTGCCGAAATGGATGTCAATATGTATAAGACCATTATCGGAGTGAAAATAGATGCGAGTGTTCATATGGCAAAAGTATTTGAAAATGAACCGCTTGATTTGATGCTATATTTCTCATCTGTTACTGCCTTTAGTAAATTAGGTGGCCAAAGTGGCTATTCTACTGGTTGTACATTTAAGGATGGGTTTGCACGAAGACTTTCGAAAGATTTAACATGTAATGTTAAAACGATAAATTGGGGATATTGGGGAAATGTTGGTATAGGTGAATCACTTACAGAAGCCTATAAGATTCGATTATCTATGTCAGGTATGAATCCAATTGAGCCGATGAAAGCTATGGAAGATTTAGACCTTATTTTGCGTTACCCTGAGTGTCAAATTCTATATATGAGACGTGATACGTCTAAAGTGAATATGCTAGTCGAAGGTGAAAAAGTTGCTTCTAGTGACGGTTTAGTTCAATCTACGGAATCCAAGAAAGAAGAAAGCAGTGTCAAGATTGATTATCTATTAAGAGAAAAAGTACCACATTCATTAAAAAGTTGGTAGGAGATGCTCTTAAAATCCCATATCAGCAGTTAGACACAAGTGAACAACTCGAGCGATATGGGATAGATTCTATAATGGTTAAACACTTAACACATGCATTTCGAAATGTCTTTAAGAATATAGACAGCACCTTGTTTTTTGAGTGCAAAACCATTAAAGAACTAGTTCAATACTTGATGAGTAACCAAAGAGATATTCTTTTGAGCTTGTTTGATTTGAAAGTCGATCATGTTGAGGAAAAGATACAAAAGGAAAATTCACCTAAAAATTCTATCAAACATACTAATAAACCGGTGGTCAACAATTTTACTAAGATAAATTCACCTAAAATGAAAGTGTTTAGCCAAAAGGAAATTCAGGACGAAGTAACCACAGATATCCCAATTGCAATTATTGGGATGAGTGGGCGATTCCCGGAGGCAAATAACCTTGATGAGTATTGGGAAAACTTAAAAAACGGAAAAGATAGTATTACAGAAATTCCTAGGGATCGTTGGCCATTAGATGGATTTTATGTAGATGATGTGAAAAAAGCACTGGAGCAAAGAAAAAGTTATTGTAAGTGGGGCGGTTTTATAGATGGATTTTCCGAATTTGATCCTCTTTTCTTTAAAATTTCTCCACGTGAAGCAATGAATATGGATCCACAAGAACGATTGATATTACAAGAAAGTTGGAAGACATTTGAGGATGCTGGTTACAGTAGGGAAAGAATAAAGCGACAACATAATGGGAACGTAGGGGTGTTTATAGGAATAACAAGAACAGGTTTTGATTTACATGGTCCAGATTTATGGAGACAAGGAGAGAATATTCACCCAAGCACATCTTTCAGTTCAGTAGCAAATCGTATTTCCTATATTTTCGATTTGAATGGGCCAAGCCTACCAATCGATACCATGTGTTCTTCCTCTTTGTCAGCTATACATGAAGCTTGTGAGAACATAAGACGTGGTCATTGTGAGATGGCCGTAGCAGGAGGCGTCAATATATATACACATCCCTCTACCTATATACTACTATGTGAAAAAAATATGTTGTCAAAAGATGGCGTTTGTAAGAGCTTTGGAAAGGAAGCGAACGGCTTTGTACCAGGTGAGGGTGTGGGAGTAATTTTATTAAAATCACTCTCAAAGGCAATCGAGGATGGGGATAACATTCACGGTGTTATTAAAGGAACTAGTATTAATCATGGTGGAAAAACAAACGGTTATACCGTTCCTAATCCTAAAGCACAGGCTAAATTAGTTCGTGATGCATTGGATAAAGCTAGTGTTAATGCTCGATCTGTTAGTTATATTGAAGCACATGGAACTGGTACTGAATTAGGAGATCCAATTGAAATCTCTGGGTTATCACAAGCTTTTAGAAATGATACAGATGACTTGCAGTACTGTGCTATTGGTTCAGCGAAATCGAATATTGGTCATTTAGAAGGAGCAGCAGGAATTGCTGGATTAATGAAAGCTATTCTTCAGATGAAAAACGGCCAAATTGCACCAACTCTACATGCTGATGAATTAAATCCACTAATTGACTTTGCGAACAGTCCGTTTTATGTGCAGAGAGAATTGAAAGAGTGGAGTAGACCAGTTTTAGAACTGAGTGGTATGAGGAAAGAATATCCCCGTATTGCCGGTGTATCTTCATTCGGTGCAGGAGGGGCAAACGCCCATGTAATAATTGAAGAATACCATAAAGAACTGTAAAGGGATCTATTAATTCTTGTTTAGAAATGAGGGAATATAATCATGCAGTTTCAACCCACAGTAATCTTATTATCTGCCAAGGATAATGAGCGACTTCTAGAACAAGTCCGTCAGTTAACTATGACAATTGAAAAAAAGGAATTGACGGATAAAGATCTTCCAAATATTAGCTTTACACTTTCGGTAGGACGAGAGCATATGGAGGAACGTTTAGCCTTCATAGTTAATAATATCACGGATCTAAAAGGAAAGCTGGAATTATATATCGCAGGTGATCGAAATATAGACGAATTCTATCAAGGTTCTGCAAACAGTAATCACGAGCTTGTTTCCGTTTTTAGTAATGAAGAGGAACTTGAACTTGCGGTAGAAAACTTGTTAATGCAAAGGAAATATGGAAAAGTTCTCGAGCTTTGGACTAAAGGGGTTTGGATAGAGTGGGCTAAGTTGTACCAAGGCTTAGAAGTTAGACCGCATTCTATCAGTCTACCAACTTATCCATTTGCAAAAGATCAGTATTGGATTTCAACGAAAAGAAAGCAATCTCTGGTACCGGTATCTCAAACCGGTACCATCCATCCTTTTGTTCATGAAAACACCTCTGATCTAAGGGGACAACGTTTTAGTTCTGTATTTACCGGAACAGAGGATTTTTTGAATTCGATCGATGAAAATTATTATCACATACCAGAGTCTATACATATAGAAATGATACGGGTGGCGGCCCAACGATCGATGGCTGTTCGGAAAGATTCTACCATCGTGATACAGGATGTTGAATGGATAGATCCAGTAGTTGTAAGCCAAAATACGATGGTTCATATGGCTCTTTATCCTGAAGCGGATGGTAGTCTTGAATGGGAGATCTATACAGAAGTAGAAGGTTCTGAAGAGGAGCCGGAAGTACGTAGTGAAGGAAAAGTAAGTGTTATAGAAATCGAGAGTATGGTAACATCACCGCTGAATGAATTACAAGCACAATATACAATTAAGCATTCCGACAATAACAGTAATAGAATGGATCAATACATAGAAGAGGTTCGGACAGATGATACGGAACAAAGAAGTCTTTTGGTTCGTTTTAAGGATATGAAAGAAAAAGAGAATCAGGGGTATAAGGAACGAGAAGTGTTAGATATTGATTTGCTGGAAGCTTGCCTGGAATCGGCGAATGTTTATCTAAGCAACAAGAGTGGTTCTAATAGACTGTATTCTATGAAAAAAATAGAGATTCCTGTTCAAGCTGGCCAACCACTGTGGGGAGTTATCAACATAAAAAACTCTGAACAGGATAGTCTCTTAGAGCTTGATATTGTGCTGTATGATCAAGCAGAAAATGTAGTGGCTGCTATAACCGGTCTTCGTTATCAAAATCAGAATATTGAGGAAGTGGTTCCTCCTATTAAATCAAAAACGGAACCGAAGGAACAGTATGAATTGATGACGTTTGAAGAGAAATGGGAGGAATCGGCATTAACACTAGAAGAAAAACAGCTTCATAGTGTTGTTGTTCTGGTGACAGATGAAAACCGTCGACAGGTCATCGAAAGGAATCTGAAACAACTGAACCCTGAGATAACGATAAACTTCATCGGGTTTGGAGAAAGCTATCAAAAGGAATCCACAAACCGTTACACCGTTCATTATGGAGATAAAAGCGGTTATGTCGCATGTTTGAAAGATATTATGACATCGGTCGGTAAGGTGGACGCAGTCCTCTATTTATGGCCAACAGAAGAGGAAAAGTGGATTACTGATTCAACCGGAATATTATACCTGCTTCAAGGAATTGCAGAGGCTAAGGTGAAGCCTGACAGAGTCTTACTTGCTGGTGGATATCAGGACGACCTGGAACGTTCTCATCTAGAATCCTGGATTGGAATCGAACGTTCTACAGGACTCGTTATGCCTGGAACAAAGGTCAGCATCATCATTGCCAACCGGAATGAAACACT
>NZ_AEWH01000055.1 GCF_000190475.1 Ornithinibacillus scapharcae TW25 | reverse complement strand
ACACTGGTAAATCCTGGTACTTCACTATTAGTACTATCAGAAAGAAGGCATAATACTCCTTCTTTACCTATTTCAGCCATTTTTGTTAAGTTTGCAGGTTCACCAACTGGTGTAAAGTCGAATTTAAAATCTCCGGTATGAACAATATTACCAGGAGGAGTCTTAACGACTACACCATATGAATCTGGAATACTATGAGTTGTACGGAAAAATGATACAGATGTTTTTCGGAATTTAATGACATCGTCTTCTTGAATGGGAATTAATTTTGCATTTCTTAATAAACCATGTTCTTCTAATTTATTTCGAATTAAGCCAATCGCAAGCTTTCCAGCATAGATCGGTATATTTACTTCTCGCAATAGATATGGAATACCACCAATATGGTCTTCATGACCATGTGTAACTATCAGACCTTTAATTTTCTCTTGGTTCTGTACTAGGTATGAGTAATCAGGAATAACGTAATCGATTCCTAGTAGCTCGTCCTCAGGGAACTTAATTCCTGCGTCAATTAGAATTATTTCATCTTGGAATTGAACACCATAAGTGTTTTTACCAATTTCTCCTAATCCACCTAGTGCAAACACTGCTGCTTGATCATTTTTTACAAACTTCATAAATTAGACGTTCTCCACTTTGAAGTTTTCGGACTGTTTTTCATACTCTAGATGTGCTTCATCTAAAGCTTGGATAAATTCAATATTTACGTTGCGAGCGCTTAATTTTTGTCTTACTTCTTTTTCGGATTCTGCCTCAATATAAAGGCTTTTAGAATGTTCCCGTACTGGTACTTCATACGGTAATTCTTGGTAAATTACTTTAAAAATCATACTATCTCTCCTGTCTCTCTCTAAAACTTATTAACACCATTCAAAAAACTACAAGAAAATCTCATCTCCATCATAAAGGATGAATATTTCTTGGTGTAAGGTTTCCCCAGCTATATAGATCATATTGAACCGAAGAACAAGTCATTTACAATCTGGCTTAAGGTTTATCGTGCATCATTAGATTCCGCATCTTTTATCCGTATTCATACACCTAAATACTTAACAAAAAGGCAAGTAAAACATAATTAGATTTATCATTATCGGTAGATTGGCTATTGTTTATACCTTGCCTTAATCTCTTCTTTATTCCTTAAAAGTTGATGGCACACGTCCTCGACCTAAAAAATCCTTCCAACGCTTCTTTAGCTTTTCTTTTAGGCGACGTAACATAAGGACATACACTCCTTTCAGAAGATTAAAGAAAAGCAATATAAAAAATTCTACCGTCCAATCCCACTTATTTATAGTATAGTACGGAATTAAAAATATTGAAATAAAAATAACCTATTTGTTCTAAAAAACATTTTTATAGATTTAAGCATGAAGAAGGTTAGAAGATAGCAAGGCTTAGATTCCTGTTAGTATTCTGCTCTATATTTCATCATTATATGCATTCCCTATAAACGATGGGAAGTACTTATTTTTAGGTCTAAATGGAATCTACCACGTAAAATTCAGATAAAGAAAACCGAACTAACACCAATTCCTATATAATAGGGGATTGGTATTAGTTCGGTTTCTATTCGTAAAGTATTCGGAATACGGGAGGTTTTAGCTATTCAATTGCTTTTGAGTTCTCGGGTATTGCATATGGATTATCTTGGTTAATGTGGTCATAGAACATAATCCCGTTTAAATGATCGATTTCATGCTGGAATACGATAGCAGCATAGTCTTTAAGTCGAAGTTTGATTTCTTCACCTTCTAAAGTTGTTGCTTTTACTGTGATTCGCGCATACCTCGGAACAAAGCCTTCTACGTTTCTATCCACTGATAAGCATCCTTCACCAACAGCTAAGTAAGCTTTTTCAACTGAATGACTTACGATTTTTGGATTAATTAAGCCGTAACTGTATAGTTTTCCATTGCCATCTTCAAAATGAACAGCGATCAATCTTTTGTTTATTCCGAGTTGAGGTGCAGCTATTCCTACACCTGGTCTAAGATTATATCTTGCACATGTTTTCTCATCTTGACTATTTTTAAGGAATTTAAGCATATCACCAAGCAATGTAAGTTCTTCTTCACTAGGTGGAATTGCTACTTCATTTGCTACTTCTCGAAGTGAAGGGTGACCTTCCCGTACCACATCATCCATTGTTAACATATCTTATCACTCCATCTCTATATCGCCTTATATTATTATCATATTATGGTCAATTAAATAGTTTATCATATAATTTGTTCAAAGAGCATAAATTTACTGTAAGACAAGCTATAATTGTCTCCATCAAGTAAGTCGATTTGTGATATACTAAATAACGGTTATTCAAACTAGTGAACGCAGCCGAGTATGAGGAGGAGTTTTAACGTGAAGGTAAATAAACTATTTCTTGCTATTTCCATCGGGATAACTTTGTTTATAGCAGGGTGTGGAAATAGTCCTGAATCAGAGATATACAATCATTTAGAAGAAGCTGTAAAACTTGAAGAGGGTTTCCAAGAGCAACAGGATGATATAACGAAATTAGAACAAAAAGAACAAGAACTATATAAGGAAATTATTGAGCTTGGTATAGATGAGCTTGACAAAATTAAAGAATTGGCTGACCAGGCACTTATTTCAATTGAAGAACGTAAAGAAAAGATCTCGTTAGAAAAAGAAAGTCTAGATGCTTCACGCAAGGAATTTGAGAACTCCAAAGAATACATTGAAAAGGTAGAAGATAAGGAAGCTAAAGAAAAAGCTTTAGCCATGTATGAAACAATGGAGAAACGATACGATGCCTATGACAAATTGCATGCAGCATATAATGATTCGTTGACACTAGAAAAAGAATTATATGCAATGCTACAACGTGATGAATTAGAACAAGAAGAATTACAGCAACACATTGAGAGTATAAATCTGAAATATCAAGAAGTTATAGAGGCGAATGAAGCGTTTAATACGTTTACAACAGAGTATAACACCTTGAAAAAAGGATTTTATGAACTAGCGAATATTGACGTGAAATATAATACTGAAAAATAAAACTCAAAAAATACTTACCAATTTATGGTGAGTATTTTTTTGGTAAAAAACTAACCGTGGGTATCATGAAAGTATTTTGAGGAAGTATCTATTAGAAATTAGAAATCAATAAAGTGTTGTTAGTTCAATGGTAGGAGTTATGGATAATCTTATACCTATATGAAGCTTGAAAATAATACAGGTATGTTTTTTTAGTATAACAGTTTTTTGAAAAGGGATGTTTAGTTTTCCTAGTCGCTAAAATTGAAACCTTAAAAAGCAAACTAGTTGACCGGATGATAGTGAATGAGCTAAACTTTATTTGTAATCATAATTGTACCAGTAAATTTTGCTCAAATTATGTAACAGTTTGTGGAATCACTTGATTAAGTTCACTAACTCAGCAAAATAAGCAAATAGGTACAGATTTTCCTTTTTTTTGGGAAGGATAGAAAAGATAAATTATAAGGATATATGAAAGGAAGAGGTGAACTATTTTGAAACACATTTTAGAAAGTGTTGAAAGTCAGTTCGAAATGTTCCAGATTCTAAATGAAGATGGAAAGATTGTCAACAAGGATGACATGCCTGATTTATCAGATGATGAATTAAAAGAACTTATGAGAAGAATGGTTTATACTCGCATACTTGATCAACGTTCCATCGCATTAAACCGTCAAGGACGTTTAGGTTTCTATGCGCCTACTGCAGGTCAAGAAGCATCGCAATTAGGTAGCCATTTTGCACTAGAAAAAGAAGACTACATTTTACCAGGATATCGTGATGTTCCTCAATTGATTTGGCACGGTTTACCACTTTATCAAGCTTTCTTGTTCTCTAAAGGACATTTCCATGGTAACCAAATGCCTGAAGGTTTAAACGCACTTCCACCACAAATTATTATTGGTGCACAGTATGTTCAAGCTGCAGGTGTTGGACTTGGTTTGAAAATGCGTGGTAAGAAAGCAGTAGCTATTACGTACACTGGTGATGGTGGTACTTCAGAAGGTGATTTCTATGAAGGTATGAACTTTGCTGGAGCATATAAAGCACAAAACATCTTTATTGTACAAAATAACGGATTTGCTATTTCTGTACCTAGAGAAAAACAAACAGCTGCTAAAACATTAGCGCAAAAAGCTATTGCTGCAGGTATTGAAGGAATCCAAGTAGATGGTATGGATGTTCTTGCTGTTTATGCGGCTACGAAACATGCTCGTGAGCGTGCTATTGCTGGTGAAGGACCAATGTTGATTGAGACAATCACTTACCGTTATGGTCCACATACTATGTCTGGGGACGATCCAACTCGTTACCGTTCAGCAGACCTTGACTCTGAGTGGGAGAAGAAAGATCCACTTGTTCGTTTCCGTAAATTCTTAGAAGGCAAAAAACTTTGGTCTGAAGAAGAAGAAAATAAAGTAATCGAACAAGCAAAAGAAGATATTAAGGAAGCTATTAAGAAAGCTGACCAATATCCAAAAATGAAAGTTACTGATTTAATTTCAAATATGTTTGAAACACTTCCAAACAATCTACAAGAACAAATGGAAGAGTATAAAGCAAAGGAGTCGAAATAAACAATGGCACAAATGACAATGATTCAAGCAATCACTGATGCACTACGCGTAGAATTAAAAAATGATGAAAATGTGCTAGTGTTTGGTGAGGATGTTGGCCAAAACGGTGGGGTATTCCGTGCTACTGAAGGCCTACAAAAAGAATTCGGGGAAGATCGTGTATTTGATACGCCATTAGCTGAATCTGGAATTGGTGGTCTTGCAATCGGATTAGCTCTAGAAGGATATCGTCCAGTACCAGAAATTCAGTTCTTCGGTTTCGTGTATGAAGTAATGGATTCAATTAGTGGTCAAATGGCGCGTATGCGTTATCGTTCTGGTGGTACGAAAAATGCACCTATTACAGTTCGCTCACCGTTCGGTGGTGGTGTTCATACACCAGAATTGCACGCTGACTCATTAGAAGGTTTAGTGGCACAACAACCTGGTTTAAAAGTTGTTATTCCATCAACACCTTATGATGCAAAAGGTTTATTGATTTCAGCTATTCGTGATAATGACCCAGTTATTTTCCTAGAGCATATGAAACTATATCGCTCATTCCGTGGTGAAGTACCTGAAGGCGAATATACAATTGAAATTGGTAAAGCAGACGTGAAACGTGAAGGTAAAGATGTGACAATTGTAACTTATGGAGCAATGGTACACGCTTCACTTAAAGCTGCTGAGGAGCTTGAAAAGAACGGTATCGACGTAGAGGTTATTGACCTACGTACGGTTTCACCAATCGATATCGATACGATTCTAGCATCAGTTGAAAAAACAAATCGTGTAGTAGTTGTTCAAGAAGCACAACGCCAAGCAGGTGTTGCAGCAAATATTGCAGCTGAAATTCAGGAACGTGCGATTTTACACTTAGAAGCTCCTGTATTACGTGTTACTGCACCAGATACGGTATTCCCATTCTCTGAAGCAGAAAATGTATGGTTACCAAACTATAGCGACATCATTGAAAAAGTAAACACTGTAATGAATTTCTAAATTTGATAGGAGGCTTTACTAATGGCTTTTGAATTTAAATTACCGGATATTGGAGAAGGAATCCACGAAGGTGAGATTGTTTCTTGGATGGTAAAAGAAGGCGACGTAGTAAAAGAAGATGATGTACTTTGTGAAGTACAAAATGATAAAGCAGTTGTAGAAATTCCTTCACCAGTTGAAGGAACTGTTACAAAAATCTTCGTTCAAGAAGGTGAAGTAGCGGTAGTTGGAGATACATTAATTTCTTTTGATGCAGAAGGTTATGAGGATGCTGGAAGCGAAGAACAAGCTGCTGAACCTGCAAAAGAAGAATCACCAAAAACTACTCCTGCAGCAAATAATGTTCAAGCAGAAGGAAATGTGGATGATGATAAGCGAATCATCGCAATGCCATCTGTACGTAAATATGCTCGTGACAATAACGTGAATATCAAAATGGTAGCAGGATCAGGTAACAATGGTCGTGTTACGAAAGAAGATATTGATAGCTTCTTAAATGGTGAGGCACCTGCTGCTACACAAACTACTGAAGCGGCAGCTACAGATAAGAAAGAAACACCTGCAGCTAAAGCTCCAGTTCTAGAAGGTAGCTTCCCTGAAACTCGTGAGAAAATGAGCCCGATTCGTAAAGCAATTGCTAAAGCAATGGTTAATTCTAAATCAAAAGCTCCTCACGTTACATTAATGGACGAAGTAGATGTTACAGCACTAGTTGCTCATCGTAAGAAATTCAAGCAAACAGCTATCGACCAAGGTATTAAATTAACTTACCTACCTTATGTTGTAAAAGCAATTGTATCTGCATTGAAGAACTACCCAATTCTAAATGCTTCTATTGATGATGCAACAGAGGAAATTGTACAAAAACATTACTATAATATTGGTATTGCGGCAGATACAGAAAAAGGTTTACTTGTACCAGTTGTAAAAAATGCAGATCGTAAATCTATTTTCGAAATCTCAGCTGAAATCAATGAATTGGCAGATAAAGCTAGAAGTGGTAAACTAGCACCAGATGAGATGAAAGGTGCTTCAAGTACTATTTCTAATATTGGTTCTGCTGGGGGACAATGGTTTACACCAGTTATTAACTACCCTGAAGCAGCAATTTTAGGTATTGGCCGAATTGCTGATAAACCAATCGTACGTGACGGAGAAGTTGTAATTGCTCCAGTACTTGCAGTTTCATTGAGCTTTGATCACCGTATCGTTGATGGTGCTACTGCTCAAATGGCCTTAAATCAAATCAAGCGATTATTAAATGATCCACAATTAATCATGATGGAGGCGTAAGGTTATGGTAGTAGGAGATTTTCCAATTGAATTAGACACACTTGTTGTCGGTGCAGGACCTGGGGGATATGTTGCTGCAATTCGTGCTGCACAATTAGGTCAAAAAGTAACGATCGTTGATAAAGGTGCTTTAGGTGGCGTATGTTTAAATGTTGGTTGTATTCCATCAAAAGCTCTAATCGAAGCTGGACACTCTGTCGTTCATGCACATGGTAATGAAGATTTAGGAATTAAAACTTCTAAAGTAACAGTTGACTTTGGTAAAGTCCAAGAATGGAAAGCATCTGTAGTTAACAAGTTAACTTCTGGAGTAGAAAGTCTACTTAAAGGTAACAAGGTAGATATCGTAAAAGGTGAAGTTTATTTCGTTGATAAGAATACTGTAAAAGTTATGGATGAGAAATCTTCTCAAACATATACATTCAAAGATTGTATCATTGCAACTGGTTCTTCACCAATTGAGATTCCTACATTCAAATTCTCTGATCGTGTACTAGATTCAACAGGTGCACTAAATCTTAAAGAAGTACCTAAGAAATTAGTTGTTATTGGTGCTGGTTATGTCGGTAGTGAGCTTGGTTCAGCTTATGCAAACTTTGGAACTGAAGTTGTATTCCTTGAAGGTGCAAAAGACATCCTAAGCGGTTTCGAAAAACAAATGACTGCTCTTGTTAAGAAACGTCTGAAAAACAAAGGTGCTACTATCATCACCGAAGCAATGGCTAAAGGTGTTGAAGAAACAAAAGACGGCGTAAAAGTTACTTACGAAGTAGGCGGAAAAGAAGAAACTGTTGAAGCTGATTATGTATTAGTAACAGTTGGTCGTCGTCCAAATACTCGTGAAATCGGTCTTGAACAAGTTGGTATTGAAGTAGATGAACGCGGTCTAATCAAAATTGATAAGCAATGTCGTACAAATGTGGAAAATATCTATGCAATTGGGGATATTGTTGCTGGACCACCACTTGCTCATAAGGCATCATACGAAGGTAAAATTGCTGCAGAAGCAATTAGCGGTGAAAAATCTGAAATTGATTACATCGGTATTCCAGCAGTAGCATTTGTAGAACCAGAACTTGCAACTGTTGGATTGACAGAACAAGAAGCTAAGGATGCAGGCTACAATGTAAAAGTAGCTAAATTCCCATTTGGTGCTAATGGACGTGCATTATCTCTTAATTCAACTGACGGCTTCCTAAAATTAATAACTCGTAAAGAAGACGGATTAATTCTAGGTGGTCAAATTGCTGGTCCTAATGCTAGTGATATGATTTCTGAGATTGGTCTTGCGGTTGAAGCTGGTATGACAGCGGAGGATATTGCTTTAACAATCCATGCTCACCCAACGCTTGGTGAAATCACTATGGAAGCAGCAGAAGTTGCTTTAGGTACACCAATTCATATGCTATAAGATATCATTTTATGAATATAAAGGAGTAACACATGTATAATCCATGTGTTACTCCTTTTTTGGTAGATATGAAAGTAATAAATAACTATTTTCGTCTGCATAAGTAAACGAACGCATTCAAATTTTTCTAACGATGTCATGATAAAGATGCTACGAAGTTATGACTTCCCTAATAAAAGTGATTGTCTTCCTAATGATAATCAGGGTAAACTAAAGTTATGTCGAATTTTATCAATACATCAGGAGGGAAAAACATGAGAGTTATCGTTATGTTGGCAATATCGTTACTTATTGTACTGTCTAGCTGTAATAGCGCGGAGGAGAAAACAAGTGATGAGAACGTGTCGACGAAACAAAATCAGGACAAAGTAGGACAAGAACCAAAACAGAGTAATGAAGAAAAGACGGATGTATCACCTGATGTCGAAGAAAAGAACGGTGAAGATCAAAAAGAATTAGCGGAAAGACAGAAATCGCTCTACCGTGTTTCGGAAAATTGGTCTTTAGTTCCGATAGAAGAAGGAACAAATGAAAAGGTCGTATTATTGACTATCGATGATGCACCTGAAAAATATTCTCTCGAGATGGCGAAGACTTTAAAAGAATTAGATGCCGGGGCTATATTCTTCGTAAATGGTCACTTTATAGACACTCCCGAAGAGCAAGAAATGCTAAAAGAGATTCATGAAATGGGATTTGTTATCGGAAATCATACCTATTCACATGTTAACCTAGGGGCTATAGAGAATAATCCGGACAAGCAACGTGAAGAAATCATTAAGCTGAATGACCTGATTGAAGATATTATAGGAGAAAGGCCGAAATTTTTTAGAGCTCCACATGGTGTAAACACAGAATTATCGAAGCAAATTGCTATAGAGGAGCAAATGGTATTAATGAATTGGTCCTATGGTTATGACTATTTTACACCTTATATGGACAAAGAGAAACTAACAGAGGCAATGGTAAGTGGTAAGGGACCAGAGGTAGATGTACCATATTCATTATTAAAACCAGGAGCTAATTTACTAATGCATGACCGCGAATGGACTAATGCCGCTTTAAAGGATATAGTATTAGGACTAAGAGAACAAGGGTATGAAGTACTTGATCCACATGAAATCAAAACAATAGAGTAATGCTTATGTTTACCAGTGAATAATTTCACTGGTAATTTTTTGTTTAATCTGTTATACTATTTATAAGAATTACACTATTAGTCCATACTAATTATTAATTATGCTACAATTAAAGTGAGAGGTGTTGAGTTGATGGGGATTATTGTATGTCAACATTGTCAAGAAACGATTGAGCATTATGAAAATGAAAAGGTAGCAGTGCTTTACGGTACCTGCTGTGATTGTAAGAACGATAAAAAGTAAATATAAGCTAGGAATAAATCAATCCATTTTGCTACGTATCAACGTAGCTTTTTTATTTATATAAAGGGTCTAACATGTTAGGATGACACTATAAGATATAGTGGAGGGGATGAGCATGAGCTGGAATACTCGTATTACACAATTACTTCAAGTTAAATATCCAATTATTCAAGGTGGATTGGCCCATTTAGCCTATGCAGAATTAGCAGCTGCCGTATCGAATGCAGGTGCACTTGGACAAATTACCGCTATGAGTTTAGAAAGTCCTGAAGCTTTACGGAAAGAAATAATAAAGGTGAAGAAGCTAACCAAGAAACCATTCGGCGTTAATTTTGCTATCGGGCAACACAATCGTCCCTTCGAGCAAATGGTACAAGTAGCCATTGATGAAGAGGTCTCAGTAATATCTGTTACTGGTGGCAACCCTAAGGGAGTTCTGGAAATGGTAAAGAACTACTCTATTAAAACATTGGTATTAGTCGCTGCTACTCGACAAGCTGTAAAGGCAGAGGAATTAGGGGCAGATGCAGTTATTGTAGTTGGACAAGAAGGTGGCGGACACCTGGGGCGATCTGATACAGGAACTATTGTATTAACGCCCCAGGTTGCTGATAAGGTTAATATTCCCGTAGTGGCTTCTGGTGGTATTTTTGATGGTCGAGGTTTAATGGCAGCATTATCTCTAGGAGCTGATGGGATTGAAATGGGCACTAGGTTTATCGCTACACAAGAGTGTGTACATGCCCATCCGGTTTACAAACGGGATATTATCGAAGCGAATGAGAATGATACAGTTATTATTAAAAAGACACTTGGAGCTCCAGCCAGGGCATTACAGAATCGATGGACAGAAGAAATATTAAACCTGGAAAAGCAAGGGGTAGGGTATGATGGGTTAAAAGATTACATAAGTGGGAAAGCAAATAGAAATTATATTCATAAAGGGGAAAATGATAAAGGGTTCGGTTGGGCAGGTCAAAGTGCTGCAGGAATTAAGGACTTACCAACTGTACAAGAGCTTATTAATCGAATGATTAAGCAAGCTGAAGTAATTAGAGAAGACTGGTCAAAATGAGGTGAAATTAATATGAATTATTCTTATCCCTTTGATGTAAGTTGGTCAAAAGAAGAAATTGTCAATGTCGTTCAATTCTTTACGTTGGTAGAAAAAGCATATGAACAGGGAATTGACCGCGATATATTGTTAGCGGGATATCGTAAATTTAAACAAGTGGTTCCATCTAAAAGCGAGGAAAAGAAATACTTTGCTGAATTTGAACGGGACTCTGGTTATTCAGGTTATCATACGGTAAAAAAGGCAAAAGAAAGCCAAAGCAGTGTTATAAAAATGAAATAGTAATAAGGGCATAACCTTATTAAGGTTATGCCCTTATTACTTAAGATGCGTCTAAAGCCAGACGATAGAATGGGATTAATTGATCGAATGTCTCCTTAATAAAACTTACTAACTCATCTCCATCAGAAACTAGATTATCATCAGGTGATAAGTGCTTCCCAATAAGAAATTCGGCCTTCTTAACGTCACGAAATCGTTCTAAATGTCTCTTTTCAAGTTCCTCTAAAGGAAGAGATTCCTTTTTCATATGGTCTAATGAGACAACATATTCTCCATCTAAATTATCAAACTGGTCAAAATGAGAAAGAAACTTTTTGGCAATAGCAGTTTTATGGTCCAATTCATATATACATGCAAGCCATATAAACAAATGATCATCAAATAACCCCACTTGGAAATGTGGGTGTTTTTTATATCCACGGTTATTGTGTGATATTGCAAGCCAGGTATCTTTAGGAGGATTAACCGTTCTTCTCGCGTGTTTAGCAATATGTAAATACAACTCATTGCCAAGCTTGGAAGAAAGATAATTGGTTAATTCTTGTCCAATTTCTTTAAATTTAGGTTGAATTCTAGATTGGATTGCTTCCATCCGGGCATCTAGTCCATCGATATTGAATGTGTTAAAGTCTGATTGGGTAAATCCTGTGATAGTCATATTCAAAACACCTTCCAAGTTAATTTAATTATATTTATTATTATGAGCGACTTAATATAAACTAGTCAAGTCATTACTTCCTTTAATATTTTTAACGAAATTCGAAAAAAGTCATATATATAAAGAAAACAGAGTAAATGTTCATGAAAACTTGGACAACACAACAGTATATTGAATAAGTCCATACAATGAATACGTGTAATGAGCTCAAAAATGAACATAAAAATGTTTGAAAGGATGTGTGACTTTTGAAATATATTATAGAAGAAGTTAAAAGACAAGAAGAAAAAGAAAAGATTCCCGTTATCCGTATGGAAATTGATTATGAATTATTAACACTTGCTGATGCACTTAAAGAAAATGATAAAGTTCAAATTATAAAGTCCAAAGAAAAACTAACAGTACTACGCCGAAAACTATTAGACTTACTTGAGAAATAATAATAATCAAATAAGGGTGTCTCAGAATAGAGATTCTAAGAGGCATCCTTATTTGTTTATATATGACTACCGCACAATATTTTGCTATGATAAGAATAGAATTGGAGGCATTATACATGAAAAACTCTAGAAAGAAAGATGTATTTGGTAACGCAAAAAAATGGATATTAGAAGCGGGAAACATCATTAGACAAAAGATTGATGACCCATTAGAAATAGACACAAAATCGAATCCTAATGATTTAGTTACTACGATGGACAAAGATACAGAAAGATTTTTTGTTGAAAAAATTAAATCCACTTATCCAGATCACTTATTACTCTCTGAAGAAGGTTTTGGGGACGAAATTCCTTCACTAGAAGGGACGATTTGGATTATTGACCCGATTGATGGGACCATGAATTTTGTTCAACAAAAACGAAACTTCGCTATATCAATAGGTATATATCATGATGGTATAGGAGAGATTGGACTCATCTATAATGTTATGGAAGATGTGCTGTACTATGCTAAAAGAGGGGAAGGGGCATTTAAGAATGGTAAAGCTCTTATGCCATTAGAAAAAGGTCTCGTCCTAGAAGAATCCGTTATTGGATTAAATCACTTATGGTTATGTGAGAATCGATTAGTGGATGAGAAGATCATGCAAGATCTGGTTAAAACGGCTAGAGGATCTCGTACTTATGGTTCTGCTGCGCTAGAATTTGCTTTTGTGGCAGAAGGAGTTTTAGAGGGGTATTTAACGATGAGTTTATCTCCCTGGGATGTTGCAGCTGGAATGATACTCGTGGATGAAGTTGGTGGTGTAACAACTACAATTGATGGAGAGCCAATCAATTTGTTAACAAGGAATTCGGTATTTGTTGGCCACCCAGACATACATAAACGTATTATAAAAGACTTTATATCGAAAGGAAGGAAGTGACTCACGCTTGTGAGCCACTTTTTTTCTTTTTATTTGCAATTCCTGTTCCCATAATTCCAAAGCCTAAAGCAATAAATAATAATATTAGCCAGATACTGCGCAAAGCGATAGCAAACCCAACTCCAATAAACATTATAATGACTAACGTTGCTAGTAGAAAAGCTGGTATATTCAGATTCTTCATTTCATGTCACTCCCTCATATGTACTTTTAGTATAAAACTTTTTCTTATACTGTTCAAAGTTTTTATAAAACTTTTGTTAGAATCGAGCTAGGTAGTTTCGTAATGATCTGGATAATGGTTGGAGCTAATAATCAAATACTAGCAAGTTTTATGTAAATTTAGTATGATAGACTTTGAACTTACATAATGGGGGATTACAATGGTTTATCAATTTATCATGGAGCAATATGGGGTTGAGCAGTTATTCAACATCTTATATCCACTCAATTTTATTTTAGCAGCGATTGCTTATAAACTAGGTTTTGCAAAAAAGTTACCCATTTTAAAATCAATCATTGTTTATATTCTATTAGCAATTGGAATTTTTGTACTTTATCTGTTATTTATCGTATGGTCTGTAGCTACAGGTGGGAACCCTTTACCAATGACCGAGAGTTTAGTAATCATTTGTTTAGTCTTAGCCATCTACCGAATGAGATTATATTTTCAACGAAAAGCTAAACAAAGCAATTAATAAAATAGAGGAGTGTTTGAGGTGCACCCCAAACACTCCTCTATTGTTATTAGATTAATTCATCTACTTTCTTTTTTTCCTCATATAATTGAAACTTTCCAGTTGCGTGTCGTTTTAACGTGTTTTCTTTTATTCGATCATTGCAATTTTGGCATAAATACATATGAATTTTACGATTTCTTAATCTTTTAGCTTGTAGTGAGTAATCTTCTATCTCTTCGACCACATCACAAATAACGCATTTAACCTGCATCATACCACCTCTAAATCGGTCTCTATTATAACTACTATATCATAGATGTTTAATTTCTATCTACTAGAGGTACATTAAAGTAAAGGATAGAAAGGGTGATATAATGAAAAAAAGATATGTCGTTTCCGCGATAGGACTAGGGATCGCAGGTTATTTATTGGGAACTAAAAAAAGTAATAATCATGGTCCTACGACTGAGCCGAGAGATTTGGAAGTAGACTTGACATTCTCTAATGCAGGTAAACCGGATCAGGTTGATGATTTAGAACTAGATCAATTAGAGAATGCGAAAATGGTGTCGGAAGGTTCTCAATTTGGAGTTCAATATTATAATAATATAAAGGCAGATGAATAATAAAAGAGGTATCCTTTACTGGATACCTCTTTATAATGGGGAGTAAGTTCTACTCTTCTCTTTTTTCTTTGTTATTTTTTGATTGATCATCTACGATATCATCCATTTGTTGCTTTTCTTTTTCATCATTTATGATTTCTTTATTTTGATCTGGTTGTTCCGGTTGTTCCTCTGGAATCGGAAAGTCAGGCATGTACCTAGCAACGATGGCAGCTACCTCATCAAGTATTCCTTGAATTGGATGACCTTGGCTTATTTTATCATTCATACCTCGAATTCTTTCCATTATATCTCCATCAGCAACTACGACTGCTGTTCTTCCGTAAGGATCATGTTGAAGAGCCTCTAGGACTGAATACTTTATAGTGCCAACACGTGAACGGTCCAATTGCTTATCGACATCAATACCAACAACAGCATATGGGCCAACTACAATGGCTACTGCATCATTAACCTGTGGAACATCTCCAGCAATATGAGCTAAATGATCTGCGATTTCTTCATTAGACAATTCTCTGTTTTGATTAGAAGATGAGTTTTTCACATTAACAATTCGATTATCTGTATTTTTTTGCTCTGATGGTAGTGCGTGATCTTCCTCATTGTTGTTATCAGAGCAACCGATAAGAAAAACTAAGCATAATGTTACAATACCTATGGTACGTATAAACATCTAACACTCCTCCTACTATTAGCGGGGTATAGGCAATCGCTTTTAATGTTATTTTGAGTATTAGAGGCTAAATTATACAGAAGTTCCGTTTTCAAAGTAGTAAGAATACAAAAAACGAACTGTTTTATGATTCTAATTGGCTAGAATGGCATATCAAAGTTCGTTTGATTAAATGTATTTACTTTATCATGATTTTGTTTATACCTTTGATAGGATTATCTTGATTTGAACCGTCCTTATATAATAGGTGAACAGGACCATTTTCTTTTAGTGGTTTCCCATCTTTTGCAAATAGAAGGTAGCTATTATATAGCTCAGAGATAGGTATTGTAACCTCACCAGAATCTGTGACTAGTACCGCCTGTTCTGCACCATCAATAATTTCTGCATGGTTCAGGAAGTCATTGATTGGCATCACATAGGAGTACATGAGGATATTCTCGCGCTCATGTTTTTTAATGCTTTGATTTACTGGAGGCTTTTCTTGTCGACTTATCGCTCGTTCCCATCTTTGAGCAGCGTACTGTAGTTCGTCACTTGTATCTTGTTCAACTGTCTCTAAAAATGCTTCTTCTAGAATTATTTTACGGTCATCAAAAATCCATACAGTAGGGTCCATTGTTATCTGGTATGCTACGTTTCCTAGTATTGGAACTATCATGTTTTTCCACCTTTCAAAAATAAGTATTACTCATTTAGAATATCAGAGATATACATGAATTTAAAATAGAAAGTTTTTTTCTATATTTTATAGATAGTATTGGAATAATAATTTGCATTTTATAATGGTAAGAGATAATATAATATTAGAGGAAAAGATTGATCAAAGAAGAAGAAAACAAGCTTATAAAAGAGGTTTGTTTTTGGTGGAGGGGATATTTCAATGCCTGAGGTAACGATTGATCATCGTGAAAAAGCCTATGCCCTTCTAAAGGCTGATGCTGATAAAATTTTGCGGTTAATTGAAGTGCAAATTGATAATTTAATGATGCCGCAATGTCCATTATATGAAGAAGTTTTAGATACGCAAATGTTTGGTCTTTCTAGGGAAATAGATTTTGCAGTTAGATTAAACTTAATTAATGAGGATGAAGGAAAAGCACTTCTTGAAAATCTAGAGAGGCAGCTAAATATACTTCATGAAGCAGCACAAAAATCAGGATAGGACCATGCATCTTACACGGTTCACAGAATTTTTGTGAAAAAAACTTTGCCTGCATATGAAATGGCAAGGTTTTTTTGTTTAATTCATTGTTTAACAGATATAAAATTGATGCTAGTCAGGTATATTGGAGAGGGACAAGATGATACGCAAACTAAAGGATTATGATTTTACGCTATTAATTACACCATTAATATTAAGCGGATTTGGAATAGTAATGATTTATAGTGCTAGTATGGTATTAGCTGTAGTTGTAGAAGATCGAGAGAGTAATTACTATTTAATTAGGCAATTACAATGGTTTAGTATCGGCTTTGTCGGATTTCTATTTTGCACGTTTTTTCCTTACAAAAATATCAAAAACTAATAAAAATAATAATTTTAGGTATCATTATATTATTAATTGCAGTTAGAATTTTTGGGTATTCTGCAGGGAACGCAAAATCCTGGATCAATCTTGGCCCACTAAACTTGCAGCCGTCCGAATTTGCAAAGCTAGGGATTATCATGTATCTAGCTTCCGTTTACTCGAAAAAGCAAGCCTACATAGATAATTTTAATAGAGGGGTTTTACCTCCCCTAATTTTAACGGCTATTATACTCGCGTTAATTATAGCACAACCAGATATTGGTACTGCTTCGATTATCTTTTTAATTGCTTGTTCTGTAATATTTAGTTCTGGGATTCGATTTAAGCATTTATTTTTATTAGTAGCAATAGGATTATTATTAGTTGCTATTGCTATCCCTAGTATGATTACTGATGAGCGAATTAGTCGTTTTACGGGAGCTTATGCACCATTTGAATCACCAAAGGATGACGGTTACCAATTAATACAGTCCTATGTAGCCATTGGTGTAGGAGGGTTAACTGGTGAAGGTCTTGGACAAGGTGTGCAAAAACTAGGATATTTATTTGGCCCACATACAGATTTTATTATGGCGGTAATTGCGGAGGAACTTGGTTTTATCGGAGTATTTATTGTCATAGGTTCTCTTGCTATCATTGTCTTACGAGGTATATACATCTCTAGGAAGTGTGAAGACACTTTCGGCGCACTACTCGCTATCGGAATATCTTCAATGGTTGGGATACAAGCTTTTATTAATTTGGGTTCAGCTAGTGGTATCTTGCCAATTACCGGAGTGACATTACCATTTGTCAGTTATGGTGGCTCATCCTTATTAATCCTACTAATTTCAATGGGGATATTGAATAATATTGCGATGACTGTTAAAAAGAAGGAACAGGGACCAACACCTGTTACTAATAATGAAATTCCGAATAATAGTTTTATTAAAGGAGGAAAAACATGGTCAAGTTAAATAAGATAAAAAAGGTTTTAGTAGCTAACCGTGGAGAAATAGCAATTCGTGTTTTCCGCGCATGTACGGAATTAAATATTCGTACAGTTGCCATTTATTCTAAAGAGGATTTAGGTTCTTATCATCGATATAAGGCAGATGAATCTTATTTAGTTGGAGAAGGTAAAAAACCAATTGATGCTTATTTAGACATAGAAGGCATATTAGAAATTGCGAAAAGAGTTGGGGTAGATGCGATTCACCCAGGCTATGGATTTTTATCTGAGAATATAGAATTTGCTAGACGTTGTGAAGAAGAGGGCCTCATTTTTATTGGTCCAACTTCTGAACATTTACATATGTTTGGAGATAAAGTAAGAGCAAGAAGTCAAGCCATCCAAGCAGGATTACCTGTTATTCCAGGGAGTGATGGGCCAGTATCTTCTGTTGAAGAAGTGGAGGCTTTTGGTGAAAAATATGGCTATCCGATTATCATTAAAGCATCTTTAGGCGGTGGAGGCCGAGGGATGCGTATCGTAAGGAGTCCACTAAACGTTCGAGATAGTTATGATCGTGCTAAGTCGGAAGCAAAAGCGGCATTCGGTAATGATGAAGTGTATGTGGAAAAATTAATTGAGCACCCGAAGCATATAGAAGTTCAAATTATTGGAGATCAGTTTGGGAACATTGTGCATTTGTATGAGAGGGACTGTTCGATACAACGGAGACATCAGAAGTTAGTCGAGGTTGCTCCAAGTCTTTCTTTAGCGGACGATTTACGCGAAAGAATATGTGATGCTGCAGTACAGCTTATGAAGAATGTAGACTATTTAAATGCTGGTACCGTAGAATTTTTAGTGAAAGATAATGATTTTTACTTTATTGAGGTTAACCCTCGTGTACAAGTAGAGCATACGATTACGGAACTTATAACTGGTGTAGATATTGTTCAAACTCAAATCAAAATTGCTGATGGTCAGAATATTCACGATCCATCTATAGGTATACCGGAACAAGATAAGATTTCGACTCAAGGTTACGCTATCCAATCGAGAGTAACAACGGAGGACCCTTTAAATAACTTTATGCCGGATACGGGTAAAATTATGGCTTACCGTACTGGTGGAGGATTTGGTGTGAGGCTAGATGCTGGAAATGGGTTCCAGGGGGCCGAAATAACGCCGCACTATGATTCTTTACTAGTGAAGGTTTCGACTTGGGCATTAACATTCGAGCAGGCCGCCCAAAAGATGGTGCGCAATCTAAAAGAATTTCGTATTCGAGGAATCAAAACCAATATTCCTTTCTTGGAAAATGTAATGCTTCATAACCAGTTTATTACTGGTGAGTATAATACTACTTTTATAGATGAAACACCGGAGTTATTTGTATTCCCTAAACGTAAAGATCGTGGTACGAAAATGTTAACGTTCATTGGGGAAACAACTGTAAATGGGTTTGAGGGGATTAGTAACACGACTAAACCAACATTTGATATTCCTGTTGTTCCAAATGTAGATCATCTGCAATTACAATCTGGAACAAAACAGATACTAGATCAAAAAGGACCAGAAGGATTGGCTAACTGGTTAAAGGAGCAAAAGGAAGTACTTCTGACGGATACAACCTTTAGAGATGCCCATCAATCCTTACTGGCAACTCGAATTCGAACAAAAGATTTGGAGAAAATTGCTGAGCCTACTTCAAAACTTCTTCCGAATCTGTTTTCAGTCGAAATGTGGGGTGGTGCGACATTTGATGTGGCATACCGTTTCTTAAAAGAGGATCCATGGGAAAGATTGTTAACGCTTCGAAAAAAAATGCCTAATGTTTTATTGCAAATGTTATTAAGAGCGAGTAATGCAGTTGGGTATAAAAACTATCCAGACAATCTGATTCAAGAATTTGTAGAGAAGAGTGCGGATGCTGGCATCGACGTCTTTCGTATTTTTGACAGTTTAAACTGGGTGGAGGGTATGAGACCTGCTATTCAATCTGTAAGAGATAATAATAAGATTGCTGAAGTTGCTATGTGTTACACAGGAGATATTTTAGATAAGAACCGTACGAAATACGATTTAAATTACTATAAGAACCTAGCAAAAGAGTTGGAGCAATCAGGCGCACATATTCTAGGTATTAAAGATATGGCAGGCTTATTAAAGCCTGAAGCTGCTTACCGTTTGATTACCGAGTTAAAAGAGGCAGTAGACATACCGATTCATTTACACACACACGATACCAGCGGAAATGGTATATACATGTATGCCCGCGCAATAGAAGCTGGTGTTGATGTAGTAGATGTTGCTAATGGTCCTATGGCAGGATTGACCTCGCAACCAAGTGCCCAAACGTTATATCATGCATTAGAAGGTACCGAGAGACAACCAAGCATTGATATTCAAAACTATGAAAAATTAGGTTACTACTGGGAAGGTGTAAGAGAGTACTACCGAGAATTTGAAAGTGGTATGAAAGCACCTCATACCGAAATTTATGAGCACGAAATGCCGGGTGGCCAATATAGTAATTTAAGACAGCAAGCAAAAGCGGTTGGATTAGGTGAACGATGGGATGAAGTTAAGGCCATGTACAGAAGAGTAAATGATATGTTCGGTGATGTCGTGAAAGTTACTCCCTCTTCCAAGGTAGTTGGGGATATGGCTTTATTTATGGTACAAAACAATTTAACAGAAGATGACGTGTACGAAAAAGGAGAAACTATTGATTTCCCAGATTCCGTAGTAGACTTCGCAAGTGGTTTCCTCGGCCAACCATATCAAGGGTTTCCGAAAGAACTTCAACGAATCATTTTAAAGGGAAGAAATCCAATAACTGTTAGGCCTGGTCAATTATTAGACCCAGTTAATCTGGATCACCTAAAAGAGACTTTATTTAAGACATTAAATAGACAAGTGACTAGCTTTGATATGATTTCTTATGCACTATATCCAAAGGTGTTTTTAGATTATCATGATTTCTATGAGAAATATGGAGATGTTTCCGTACTCGACTCACCAACATTTTTCTATGGAATGAAGATTGGGGAAGTAATAGAAGTAGAGATCGAGCAAGGCAAGACACTCATCGTAAAATTAATCTCGATTTCAGAGCCTAGAGAAGATGGAACAAGAGTCGTTTATTTTGAATTAAATGGTCAGGCGCGTCAAGTCTTTATCCGTGATCATCATGTTCAAACACAGATTAAGGAAAGGCTAAAAGCGGATAAGAATAATTCCAAGCATATTGGTGCGACAATGCCAGGTATGGTATTAAAAGTGGAATGTGAAAAAGGCCAAGAGGTTGAAAAAGGGGACCAACTTGTTATTACAGAGGCAATGAAAATGGAAACTACTGTACAAGCTCCATTTTCTGGGGTTATAAAAGCAATCCATGTTCAAGATGGCGATGCAATTGAAGTGAATGATCTGTTAATTGAGTTTGAATAAGTAGGTTGTAATAAGAAGAGGCTACCCAGATGGTAGCCTCTTCTTACTTATTTAATACTAGAACTGATTGATTCACTCTCAATTGGTTTTTGGTTTTTCCGTTCCATCACAGCACTTCTCGTAGATAGTAAAATGAAATAGCTTAACATACCAAAGTAGCAAGTGATGACTAATGCGTGCATTAATGCAACTGCCAAGTTAAGTAATGTAAAAATAATTAGCGCTCCAAACAAAACCTGTAGCAATATTAATGAAAAAGTGGTTACCCAACCCCAAACCATAATTTTACTATGACGATACTCTTTTACAATTCGAATAAATAATATAAAAGTCCAAATAAATAATAACCCTGCAGCTAGTCGATGTCCCATTTGTACCCATTGTTCGAAACTATACGAGGCAAAATTAAGTGGTTCTGCATTTGTGCAAAACGGCCAGTCACCACAGACTAAGTTAGCATTAACATGGCGTACAAGTGCCCCAGTATATACAACTATTAAGGTATACGTTGTTAGTATGTATATTTCGATTCGGTGTTTTTTCTTTATAAATAAAGAATCCGCATCAAATTTTCGATCTATCTCGAAAATAAGTAGCATTAATAAGAAGATTGAAGCAAATGAAATTAGAGAAATCCCGAAGTGTGCAGCAAGTACAAAATCAGACTGTCCCCAAACTACTGCCGCCGCTCCTATTAATCCTTGTAGAACAAGGAAGAAGATGGATACTAGGGAAAGGAACTTAACTTCTCTTATATGACCAATATGCTTCCATGCAAGAAATGCTAGAATGAGTACAATAATACCAACCGAACCAGATACTAGACGATGGCTTAATTCGATAATTAATTCCATATCAATTTCTGATGGTATTATTTCCCCTTTACAAAGTGGCCAACTATCCCCACAGCCATCTCCTGACTCCGTTTTGGTTACAAGAGCACCACCAATAAGAACAAAAGTCATTCCTATGGTTGCAAGAACAGAGAGCCATTTTAATGTTTTAATCATAACTATCATTATCCTCACTTTATTTCTTGTTGATAACTACATTTGTTTTAAATATCCTATTCTCCATGATAAGCTCTTTTCTATATAGAAAGCAATTAATTTCAGAAGTAAAATTTGAAATGACACAGAATTGTTAAAGTTTATCTACAATTAATGTAGGCACCCTTGGAAATAATAAAAAAACCTTGCAAAGTTTATCATTGTCTGCTAGAAATAGTATAGGGGATAAACTGTAAATATTAGAGGGAAAACTTCTGAAGAGGAACAAAACAAATACATATTGGCATGAACCATTGAAGGCGATCTTAGCCTTTTATTTGTTTAGTACATAAAATTCACAAAATTGTCAGAAGTTATTACTCGATATTTCGGTGTTTTCCTGCAAAGGCAAATGGATTGTAAGTTTGAACCGTGATACAATTAGCATGGTGGGCAGCATACTTTAAATACAATTAAGATTTTGTACTAGACTTCTAAGTATGCTTCTTTAATTATGTCCCTTTATTTTGGGGGTTAAAGGGGGGATATGCAGGATGTTAACTTTAGACAACTTCCTCAAAGAAATGGGAGATGCTATTGTATATACGGGGTAAAGACAAAGACAGTGGTATGTATATACCAACCAAACATGCGTTATTATTTGTAGAATTATAAGTTTAGAAGTGGTTACTTGCCTTTTGAACATTACTTTCCTTTTAATATACAATATTTTGAGCTAATTAAGGCATATTAATATTGTTATTTTAAGTGAAGGTAGTTATGAAACTTAATGGGATTAGAAAAGCTAATTACGTAATCGCTTTCCCATTAATAATTTTTATCCTTACTGAATTACTATATATAAGGAAGGAAAAATAGAAAGAGAGGTATTAATACATGAAAGGTTGGATGGGAAAATTTAAGGTGTTATCCCTGTTAGGTTTAGTAGCAGTATTTCTTTCAGCCTGCGGTAAGGAAAACTTAACAGCATTAGATCCGAAAGGCTATGGTGCAGAAAAATCCTTTGATCTAATAATTTTACCAACTGTTATAATGTCTGTCGTTCTTCTAATTGTAATGGTAATTTTCACTTTAGCGCTTATCAAGTTCCGTAAGAAAAAGGGGCGCGAAGATTTTATTCCAAAACAAGTTGAAGGTAACCAAACATTAGAAACTGTTTGGACTATTATTCCAATTTTACTATTAATCGTAATAGCAGTACCAACAGTGATTTATACGTTTGACCTTGCAGACGAGGCAGATGCTAGTAACTCATTAAACGTTGAAGTAACTGGAAACCAATACTGGTGGCATTTTAATTATGAAGGCCAAGAAATTCAAACAAGTCAAGACTTGTATATTCCAGTTGGAGAAAAAGTATATTTAAACATGATTTCTTCAGATGTTATCCATTCACTTTGGGTACCATCTCTATCAGGTAAACTGGACGTAAACCCAGAAAACGAAAATACGCTTTATATCCAAGCTTATGAGGAAGGTGTTTACTGGGGTAAATGTGCGGAGCTATGCGGACCTTCACACTCACTAATGGACTTTAAAGTCGTAGTAGTTAGTAAGGAAGAGTTTGATCAGTGGGTTGCTGATATGCAAAACTTCGATCCGGAAGCAGAGCCTGAGTCTGACTTAGCTGTCCAAGGTAGAGAATTATTTGAAGAGAATAACTGTATTGGTTGTCACGCAATCGGTTCTTCACCAGTTGCAATTGGTCCGAACCTAACAAACTTTGGTGATCGCTCTAAGCTTGCTGGTACAGAAGAAATGTCAAAAGAAAATATTGTTAAATGGCTTTTAGACCCAGAAAAAATGAAGCCTGGAAACAAAATGACTAATGCTTATCCTAAGCTAAATGAAGAAGAGGCTTCTCTCATTGCTGAGTATCTATTACAATTAAGCCCTTCTGAAATTACACCAGAAGCTGCAGGTAACTAATAACTAGATAGTATTAGGGTTGGAAGATTGAAAAGGGAGGTTTATTTTGTGAGTACAGCAATTGCTCAGAAAAGAAGCTTCGCTGCCGTTTTATGGGATTACTTAACAACTGTTGACCATAAGAAAATAGGTAAGCTATATCTTTATGGTGGTGGTTTCTTTTTCCTTCTCGGTGGATTAGAAGCTTTGTTTATTCGAATTCAATTAATAAAGCCTGAGAATGATTTTATCTCTGCAGGTTTATACAATGAAATGATTACGATGCATGGTACAACTATGATTTTCTTCGCTGCCATGCCGTTACTACTCGGATTGATGAATGCCATTATGCCTCTTCAAATCGGGGCACGTGACGTAGCGTTTCCTTTTGTGAACGCATTAGGTTTTTGGTTATTCTTATTTGGGGGAATTATGTTAAACGTGAGTTGGATAACTGGTGCTCCTGATGCTGGTTGGACAGCTTATACACCATTATCTACTTCATCTCCTGGACATGGTGTGGATTACTACGTTCTAGGATTACAGATTTCTGGTGCAGGAACATTAATGGGGGGGATTAACTTCCTAGTTACCATCGTTAATATGCGTGCACCTGGTATGACATACATGCGTATGCCGTTGTTCTCATGGACAACATTTGTCATTAGTGTACTAATCCTATTTGCATTCCCAGCTTTAACAGTTGGTTTATTCTTATTAATGTTTGATCGTATGTTCGGTTCAGCATTCTTTGATGTAGCTTTAGGTGGTAACAGCATTATCTGGCAGCACTTATTCTGGATATTTGGTCACCCTGAAGTGTACATTCTTATCTTACCTGCATTCGGTATCTTTAGTGAGATTTTTGCTACGTTTGCTAAGAAGCGTCTATTTGGTTATACAGCAATGGTATTTGCTACAATCCTTATCGCATTCTTAGGATTCATGGTATGGGCTCACCATATGTTTACCGTTGGTATGGGACCTGTTACGAACTCCATCTTCGCTATTGCTACAATGGCAATTGCCGTTCCAACAGGTATTAAAATCTTTAACTGGTTACTAACCCTTTGGGGTGGTAATATTACTATCAATTCAGCGATGTTATGGTCACTTGCATTCATCCCTTCGTTTACAATTGGTGGAATGACTGGGGTAATGGTTGCCACATCTGTAGCCGATTATCAATACCATGATAGTTATTTCGTAGTAGCACACTTCCACTACGTAATCGTTGGTGGGGTAGTGTTTGGTATCTTGGCTGCTTTACATTATTGGTGGCCAATCATGTTTAGAAGAATCCTGAATGAAAAATTAGGAAAGCTTGCATTCTGGACATTCTTTATTGGATTCCATTTAACATTCTTTATTCAGCACTTCTTAGGTCTAATGGGTATGCCGCGTCGTTATTGGGTATTCTTAGAACACCAAGGTTTGGATATGGGGAACTTTATTAGTACGATCGGTGCATTCTTTATGACATTTGGTGTATTAGTATTTCTTTACAATGCTATTTACTCATGGCTTAAAGAAGAACCAGCTCCACAGGATCCGTGGGATGGTCGCACATTAGAATGGGCAGTTGCTCAACCAGTACCACATTACAACTTTAAGCAACTTCCACTAGTACGTGGGTTAGATGCTTTATGGATTGAGAAGATGGAAGGTAATGGTAAGATGACACCTGCTGAGCCAGTTGGTGATATTCATATGCCGAATGGTTCGATATTACCATTCATCATGTCACTAGGATTCTTTATAGCAGGATTTGGTTTCATTTACCAAACTGACACTGATTTTGCTTATATCCTATTATTCGGTGGTATGGCGATTGCGCTAATCTGTATGCTAATCCGTTCATTGAAAGATGACCATGGTTATCATATCACCAAAGAAGAGCTAGAAAAGGAGGCTGACTAATATGAGTCACGATCATTCCTTAAACCCAGAAACAATGCCACATAATCCCGAAAAAGCGACGCTTGAAGGGAAGAACAAGTTTCTAGGGTTATGGTTTTTCCTAGGTGGAGAAACAGTACTATTTGCCAGCCTTTTTGGGACATATCTGGCTTTGAAGAATTCGACTGCTGATGGTCCAACATCAGAAGAGTTATTTGGATTAGAATTAGTATTCTTAATGACGATGTTATTATTAACTAGTTCATTAACGAGTGTATATGCAATGTATCACATGAAAAACAACGACTTTAAGAAAATGCAATTATGGTTAGGAATTACTGGATTACTTGGTATTGCATTCCTTGGTTGTGAGATTTATGAGTTCTATCATTACATTCATGAATATGGATTCACATTCCGTTCTTCTGCTTTTGGATCAGCATTCTATACGTTAGTAGGATTCCATGGTGGACACGTATTATTTGGTCTATGCTGGTTATCTGCCATCATGATTCGTAATGCGAAACGTGGACTAAACTTATATAATGCACCAAAGTTCAACACATTCAGTTTATATTGGCACTTTATCGATGTTGTATGGGTATTCATTTTCACAGTGGTATACCTTATGGGGAAGGTGGGTTAATCCATGGTAAATAACACCAAAACCAATGATTTTCATAAACAACAAAATAAAGAAGAAATGAAAAAACAACTGATTACCTTTGCCACAATGATTATCTTTACCATCATTGCATTCCTAATTGTTGGTTCAGGTATGATGAGTAAGATGCTTGCTATACCACTACTATTAGTATTAGCGCTTGTGCAAGTAGCATTTCAGTTCTATTATTTCATGCATATGAAAGATAAAGGACATGAAATGGTTGCAGTCATGATTTATGGTGGAGTTTGGGCTGCTGTCCTAACAGTTGCAGCACTGAGCTTAATCATTTGGTGGTAAAAATGAATGGACCGGGGACTTTCCCTGGTCCTTATTTTTTGCTTGGAATAGGATGGAAAATAAAACATCCTTTCTCACCCGCATAAATAAGACTACCACATTCATGAAAGGACGAGCGAATGCGTTAATTTATTTAAAAAATTTGTCCTATCAATCTCATTAGTCTTTAAAAAGTTGTCACAGTTTATCAGTGTTTTGATTACTGATTTAGGTTATAATTAAGGCTAAAGACTTGGATAACTATGGAGTGAATAACACATGTGGCTTAATTTACAATTATTTGGATTTCGAGCGCTATGGAGTCCGTATTTCTTTTTATTTGTAGTAGCATTGGGTGTTACATATTTCTTGATTACAGGCCCACTACGTCATAAATTTGGAGTGGAAGAGAAACCAACTACGAAACAACAAGTTTTCTTCTATAGTGGCCTAATCCTTTTATATATCGTAAAAGGATCACCTATTGATCTGTTGACTCATATTACACTTACTGCTCATATGATTCAGATGGCAATATACCTTATTATTTTTCCAATATTTATTGTGAAGGGTATTCCGGTATGGATTTGGGAAAGAGTACTTCTTAGACCATTTATAAGACCAATTATAAAGGTACTTACGATTCCGCTGATATCGATTATCTTATTTAATGGATTGTTTTCACTGTATCATTTACCAGCCATTTTTGATTTAACGAAATCATCACCAGTTTTCCATACATCTTTTCATGTGTTACTATTAATATTTGGATTCTTGGTTTGGTTTCCAATTATGTCACCGGTTAAGGAATTTGAACAGATCAAGCAACCACTGTGGAAGATATTTTATATCTTTGGAAATAGTGTACTTATAACGCCAGCTTGTGTTCTAATTATTTTTTCTGATGTACCATTATTTGCTGCATATAGCTCTACTGGTGCTTGGATCCAGGCTCTTGCTTTATGTGTGCCTAGTGATGTGTTAAATGGGCTAACATCTACCTTTGCCATTTCTGGTCCGGAAATGTTCTCTTCAATGAGTACGTTAGAAGATCAGCAGCTTGGGGGAGTTATTATGAAGATAATGCAAGAAATCTCCTATGGTGTTATACTTGCAAAAGTGTTCTATGCTTGGTTTAGCCCAGAAACATTAAAAATTGATCCTTTACCAGCAACCAATAGTCATGATACGAATTAGGAGGAGGGTCTAAGTCCTCCTCCTTCTTAGTTTTAGGAAGGGGAATAGTGATATGGCAATTTTACCAACGATTAGTACATTTTTTATTTTTTTAAGTGCGGTATTAGTTGCATTTGGATGGCGTTTTATCGCAACAGATCGACCAAAACTACATAAGAAGACGATGATTGCTGCTGCAATTAGTGCTTTAATTTTCTTTACAATTTATATGTCACGTACTATTTTTATGGGGAATACAAGTTTTGGTGGTCCAGAAGAATTAGAAATATATTACACTATTTTTCTAATCTTTCATATTACATTAGCAACTACAGGTGCAGTTTTTGGTTTGGTAACGTTATATTTAGCATTTAAACGGAAAATCTCCAAACACCGAAAAATTGGACCAATTACATCTATTATTTGGTTTGGTTCTGCTATTACTGGAATTGCAGTGTACTTATTACTTTATGTATTGTTTGATGGCGGTCAAACTACCAGTTTAATAAAAGCTATTTTAGGTACATAATCTTAATCTTAACTAAATCTAAAAATCCGAACTACACTCGAAAAGAATTACAATTTCGATGGTAGTTCGGATTTTTTATAACATACATATAGTTACAATTTTATATTTAGTTTTATGATTTCAGCTTCCCTTGCCGAAGTGTAAATGATGACGAGTAGTGGCCCAATAATAAAGCCTAATAATCCGAATATCTTAAGCCCTAAAAACATTGAAATCAGCGTGGCTAAAGGAGATAATCCCATATGTTTCCCCATTACTTTTGGTTCTACAGTTCTTCTAATAGCTAACAGTATAATTGCTAGAATCGATAACTCGATACCTAGTTGGACATTTCCTGCCATAAACATAATTAATGCCCATGGTCCAAGTATAATGATTGAGCCAATAATCGGGATAATATCAATAATCCAAATAATTAATGACATGATAAGTGCAACCTCTGGGGCAATAATAAATAACCCAATTAATGATGCTGCAAAAATTAGTAAACTAACAAGGAATTGCGCCTTAAAAAATCCAACAATAACATTTTTGATTCGACTGTTCATAAATGCTACTTTTTTGGCAGTTTCTTTTGTGAAAATGAGATAAACTTTTTTTCTAAGGATTGGTAATTCTAGCATAAACATAAATAATGCAATCAAGTATACAAGAATGCTTACAATATATTGCGGAATTTGTGAAAATATCCCTGCAATCTTACTTATTGTTAATTTCTCTTTCAGTAAGATGGTTAGCTGATTAATATATGTATCGAAGCTATGTGTTACAGAGTCAACGAATTCATCGGGTAAATCTTTGCCATAAGCAATCATTTTATCTTCCCATTCACCATATATTCGATTGATGTTATTGATGTGCGAAGGAACATTTTCTGCAAAGTTGATTGCCTGTGCTACTGACTTTGTGATCAGGAAAGTTCCAGCAATACCAACGACAAATAAGAATAATAAAAATACAATAATGACTGAAACCTTTCTAGTAAGCTTTAATCGATTTTGACATAGTCGAATGAGGGGATTTAGCGCCAATGCTGTTAATAATGCAATTACTAGAGGAATTGATAGGGAAAGCAAATAATAACCTACTAGTAATAGTAAAACTACTAAAATGAAACCTATTACTTTTCGTAACAAAAAGGTTGCTCCTTTCCAATTAAACAGAAATTTGTATTATTTATACAAAATAATACACGAAATATGCCTATTGAATAGGACTTTCATAGTATGGTTGAACGTAACGTTACATGAAATGAGAAAAGAGCCAACTATTTACGAATAGAATAGTTGGCTCATGTATTTATTACTCAGCTTTGAATTCTTTTAAATCTGCACTGACTTTTTCAAGTATTTTTGTTGCACGTTCTATAATATTCCCCGGGATGTTTTCATCTTCACCATACTCTACACCGTGTGGATAGTAATGTTTACCAAGTAATGGTGGAAGTAGTTTAATAACTGCATCTTTGCGATCGACTTCGCCTTCAATTGCATATCCTTGAATACGGATATAGTATGTAATGTTTTTTTCATTGGAACCAATCTTGTAGTCATATGTTACGCGTTCATAATCCCACTGTCCAGCACGAATGAATGCATGATTTCCCATCAATAAATCTAATGGTTTAATATCAACTACTGTATCTTCAATTCCTAAGTTTTCAAATTTCATTTTATACACCTCACATTTTTGCTCACTAACCTAATAATAGTATTAATTAGCATAAGTTGCAATGAAAATGGGAAATTTTTGGTGAATTGCCTCTCTAATATGTCATTTTTATTCCATAAAATAACTTAGCATTTATACGATCAAAACTATTCTGATATAAAAAGGAAGGATGGAAGAGTATAATTTACTAGAGAAGTTGAAATAAATTAGGATAGTGCACTAGTTTTTTATGGGTTTCATGTATTTTCTATTATAGTAAATCATATAGTTTTACTATAAAACGTAATAGAGGGAGTTTTGGGAATGCGAATTATAAAAGGTTTTGTACTTTTTGTCATAATTGCACTAGTAACTTTTTATGTATTGGAGAAGAATCAACTAGAGCCAGATGAGGCAATTGATAGTATCAGTCATATAATATCTCAAAAGAAAAATGAGCTAATGGAAAAGACTGTACCAGAAAATATCATCAAAAATCAAAAATTTCAAGGTGAGATTTATCAGTGGATCGGAAAAAATACGAATGAGTTAGTGGAGGAACTAGGGGAGCCAATTCGCAAGGACCAGAGTAGTTATGGTTATACGTGGTGGGTGTATACTAACAAGCAAACACAGTATATTCAATTTGGCGTTAAAGAGGATAAAATCGAAACCATTTATGCAACCGGTAAAGATATTCAAATTCAACCTTTTTCTGTAGGGGATAGTTATAAAAGTGTGGAAAAAGAGCTTGAATTTACGGAAGAAGTAACGTACTCAAATGGAATTTCTAGTTATACCTTTTTATTAGATGAAAAGGATATGGAAATGCGTCCCTTAGTAAAGCTATCAGATAATCTATTTCTTCAGGTCTATTTTGACACTTTCACTGATAAACTGTCCTCGGTTCGTATCATGACTGGAGATGTATTATTGACTCAGCGGCCATACGGATTAAGGTATCGAGGGAAACTTCCAGAAGGGCCAAATCTGACCCAAAAGGAATGGGATGAAATAGAGCATGGAATGGAACAGCAAATATTTGATATAACAAATGTCATTCGTCATAGCTTTGACCGGAAGACTTTGTCTTGGGAGGATAACGTTAGTGAGGTTGCATTCTTGCATAGTAAAGACATGGCTGATAAAAATTACTTTTCTCACTACAGTCCAAACGGGAATGGCCTAAAGGAACGTCTTGAAGCAAAAGATATCGCTTATTTTTCAGCAGGAGAAAATATCGCCGCTCAATATATCGATGCACCTGCAGCTGTAGAAGGTTGGCTTAACAGTAAAGGACACCGGGAAGCATTATTAAATTCGGATTATACTCACCTTGGCGTTGGTGTCTATCGGCTTTACTATACACAAAATTTCTTAACAAAGCCTTTTTAGAAAACACCTGACAAAGCACACTAATGTTGGAATGTGGCAGAAGTGTGTTTTTTGTATGAAATTAATTTCATGTATTTATGAAAGGGGATGAGAGAGACAGCTATTACGTTCGAGTAATGAATCTTCTATGTAAAGGTGTCATATATTGTTAGGTAAAATGCACAGAGATTTTCTAAAAAGCATAGAATATACTACGTTATGGTAACAGATATCGTAAAGGGGTGATTAGTATGAGCAGTGAGTTACATCCAACAGTGCGACAATTTCGTGAGTTTATTAATCAACATCCCAAACTTAGAAAGGAATTGAGAAAAACGGGTAGATCTTGGCAAGAATACTATGAGAAATGGCTATTACTAGGTGAGGAAGATGCTTTTTGGGATGAGTATAAGGATGAGCATGTTGGATCAGAGTCAAGTAATGACCAAAAGAATGAGTTATTGGGTCAAATGATGCGCTATTTTGAAAATGTTGACATCAATAAAGTACAAAAACAAGTTCACCAACTGAGTGGGACTATTGCTACCGTTCAAGAGCTATTAGATCAATTCCAAGGGAATAAAAGAGGAAATCCTCAACAAGAACGCCCCCCATTTGGTTGGTTTAGGGATTAGTGATTGCGATGAATCAAGAACTTCGTCAGTTTCTGACTACTAGACCAGATCTAATTAATTTTATCCGCTTTAATCCAATATGGTATCGCTACCTCAGTAGAGATCCTTTACGTATTACGGAGATGGAGAAAGAAGCAAAGCGGTATTATGGTAAGACTCTTTCACAAAAAGTAGAAAAGGTTGGAAATAATGTCCAAATGCTTAGCATGCTTTTACAATTTACAGAAATGATGAAAGATTAATTGTTTTTCATTTTCGCCAGATTAGTGATAAACTAGTGGTGGAGGTGAATATTTAAATGATAGCTACCCTAGAATATGTGAATATATTAGACCACTCTGAAATGCTAGGTAAAATGGTACTTAACTCTGAGGTCTATGAAGCATATCGAAATGCTAAAGAAGAATTATATAATGATAGAGAAGCTCAACAGCTGATAAAAGAATTTAATGCTGTTAAAGATCAATATGAAGATGTACAGAGATTTGGTAGATATCATCCTGATTACTCTGAAATTATGAAACAGGTCCGTACTCGTAAACGTGCCCTAGATTTACATGATAAAGTTGCAGCTTTTAAAATAGCTGAACGAAATTTCCAGAGCTTATTAGACGAGATTAGTCAATATATTGCTAATAGCGTGAGTACTCAAATAAAAGTGCCGCTTGACGGAGCAGCCCTATCGGATAGTGGATGTGGCAGTGGTGGAGGCTGTGGATGTAAAGCCTCATAAATTTACCATGATTGTAATAGAGCTTATATTCTGATAAACTATTTCAAAACGATAGAAATTGTGAGGATTTTTATGAGAACTAAGAGACAAGGGATTATTGTTTGGTATCAACATTCAAAGAATATAAAGCAACTTAAACGATTGGGAAACATTCTTTATACATCTAGGAAGTTGAAGTATGCTGTTATGTATGTTGACCAATCTGAAGTGGAAGAAATGGAAAAGAAGCTATTGAAATATCCGTTTATCTCACGGGTAGATCGTTCATATAAACCGTTTATACGGACTGAGTATGAGAATGCTAAGCCAGATAAGGCGAAACAATATGACTATAAAATGGGAATATAACACCTTCGCGGTTCTAAATCGCGAAGGTTTTTGGTTTTTGCATACTTTCGTGAAGATTTGAGCTCCTATTAAACGATATAAAAAAACCTGCAGAAATAATTCTGCAGGTCCCTTTGTTTTCTTGCTAGAAAACAAAAAGGCAAAGGGAGAGGAGAAACCGGAGGAGAACTTATGGGGAAGTGTAAGTCTTCTCCGTGTTTGAAACAACCAAGCTACGCATTAGCTGTTCCATTAAGCTATTATGTACAAAGGTGAAATATATATACCTCCTAGACAATTTTTTTAGAAAAAAATATTTTCTGTTTCATATTCATTTTTCTTTATGGTAGGATTGTTACGAGTGAGTGACTAGAGGTGAGAATATGCGAGTTGTAGCTGGAATACATAAAGGTCGTCAACTTAAAGCTGTTCCAGGAAGTAATACAAGACCAACTACGGATAAAGTTAAGGAAGCAGTTTTTCAAATGTTAGGTCCTTTTTTTGAAGGTGGGATTGCATTAGATTTATTTGCGGGAAGCGGTTCATTAGGGGTTGAAGCCTTAAGTCGAGGAATTGATTCCTGTGTATTTGTGGACAAGCATCCAAAGGCAATTCAGACCATTCGTGAGAATATAACCACTCTTAAATTAGAGGGACAAGTAGAAATTTTTCGTGCCGATGCTTTTCGAGCCCTATCTGCAGCAGCAAAAAGAGGTCTTACGTTTGATTTAATCTTTATTGACCCTCCATATGGTAAAATTAATTATCTAGAGATATTAGAAATAATCGTAAAAGAGAAGCTCGTAAATGATGATGGAATTATTTATTGTGAACATGATGCAAAAGAAAATTTATTAGATACAGTAGCTGATTTGTCTGTTGTCAAAAGAGTGCATTACGGGGGTACAATCGGAATTACCATTTATAAAAAAGGTCAATCAATAGAGGGGTGCTGAAATGGCAAGACTAGCAATTTGTCCAGGGAGTTTTGACCCAATTACTTTTGGACATTTGGATATTATTGAGAGAGGTTCCAAAATATTTGATGAGGTCATTGTTGCGGTATTTAATAATCAATCTAAATCACCATTATTTACCGTGGAAGAGCGAATGGAATTAATTAAAGTATCTACAAAGCACCTTTCAAATGTAAAGGTAGATGCAAGTGATGGGTTATTAATTGATTATGCTGAAGAAAAAAATGCTCAGGTTATTCTAAGAGGGCTTAGAGCGGTAAGTGATTTTGAATATGAAATGCAAATTACATCGATGAACCGTAAATTAGATTCAACAATTGAAACATTATTCATGATGACCAATAACCAATATTCCTTCTTAAGTTCAAGTATTGTAAAGGAAGTTGCCAAGTATAAGGCGGATGTTACGGACCTAGTTCCTGTTATTGTTGCTGAAGCATTAAAGAATAAATATAGAAATAGATGAAAATTGTTGGATTATAGGAGCTTTAATCTAGATAATGGTTACTCTATGTGAAAAACTACCACATTTCCAAAAACATTAGGAATGTGGTAGTTTTTGGTTATTTTATATTTGTTTTCATACGATGATATAGAATGGTAATACCGATACCGAATGTTGCTATCGTAATGATTGGCCCGTATTGCTCGAATAACAATAGAATGTTTGTCCATTCCGAGTTCTGAACAGGGATAGTAACAGGCATATCTACAATATCTGTTTCCTTTCTATCTAAATAGAGCGGTTTATAAAGTAAGATTGCTAAAATACTAGCGATAAATCCGTGTAATATCCGCGCTAGGAAATAGGGATAGAATCGAATGTTCTGTTTTGAGATAATGCTTGCCACTTGAGCTTGTATGGAAAAACCATTAAAACCAAGGATGAAGCTTACTAATATAACACTAGCAAGAAAAGGATCCATATTTTCTTTTGAAATCATGTTGGCACCTAATGTTATCTCAAAAAGACCAGAAATAAAGGGTAATGCTAATTCTATCGGGATGAACAAGAACTGGAAAATATTTTGGAATGCGGAGGCGATCAGTGGTGTAATTCCAATTAAGAATAGCATCTTATTTAATACCGAAAATAATATGATAAATCCGCCTACCATCACTAGGGTTTTTATCGAGTTAATAACGGCATCTCCCATGATTTCCCCAAATGGTCGCTTGTCCTCCATACGGGTATGATGCATTTCGTGAAATGCTCTTTTAAGCGATACGTTTCTTTTCTCTTTTCTCTTAGGCTTATCCACTTTTCTTCCATAAAATCGCATACAAATACCTGTAATTGCATTTCCTACATAGTGTGCAGTTGCAAGTAAGATACCAAGTCTAGAATCATGAAAAAACCCTACAGATATCGCACCAAATATAAATAAAGGACTAGATGAATTAGTAAATGCTACAAGACGCTCTGCCTCAATTTGAGAGATTTGATTTTGCTCCCTTAAGCGCACGGAAATTTTGGCACCTGTTGGGTAACCACTAACCATTCCCATAATCCAGGCAAAACTACCGACACCAGGAACATTAAATAATGGACGCATAATTGGTTCAAACATTACTCCCAAAAATTTTACCACTCCAAAACTCAATAATAATTCTGCTGTAATGAAAAAAGGGAGTAAGGAAGGAAAAACAACCTCCCACCACATATCAATCCCCCGTATGCTAGCTTCAAGTGCATCATTAGGATATTTAATTAAAGTAAATGCGAAAAAATCGTAATTGTTGCAAACATGAATGTTTTTATAATTTGCTTCAAAAGACTGCCTCCTACGTACTCTGCATAACTGTACTTATTTTTGGATAGTAGTAAAATAAAACTAGTTTGTTATTGTAATGTCAAAAAGACGAAAATGAATATCTATACCAATATACGCACATACATTGCCTGAATATGCCATACACTTTTTGCATGATGAAGTTTTTACTGGAATAGGTAATATAACGGCCTAAAATGCTGTAACGAAAGGGGTCTCTTCATGAAATTTTCAAAAGGACAAGTTCTATCAGTACTTGCTGCCATTGTAATAGCATTTTTTCTCTCTACTTACCAATTACCGTACTATATCCAAAAGCCAGGAGGAGCCGATGCACTAAACCCAATAGTT
>NZ_AEWH01000056.1 GCF_000190475.1 Ornithinibacillus scapharcae TW25 | reverse complement strand
CACACTTGAGAGGAAAGGACGCACGAGAAGTGATGAAGGAGGCGGTCTTCACGTTCTTGAGAGGAAAGGACGCACGAGAAGATGATGATGAAGGCAGTCATCACGTTCTTGAGAGGAAAAGATGCATGAGAAGATGGTGATGGAGGCGGTCTTCACGTTCTTAAGAGGAAAAATTGCATGAGAAGAAGATGAAAGAGGCAGTCACCACGAAACCAAGAGAAATTCCACAAAAAAGATGATGAAGAATACCTTCATCATCTTAAAGAGACAAATTTATTGGTCCCCTTGAACCTTAAAATATGACCAGCGATTAATACTTATATGCTCATATTCTTGTTCTAGTATTTTCTTAATACGGGGCTTTCTAATATGTCCCCCACACCATTCATAAATCCGATTCGTTGTTAGCATTTCATTAGGAAACAATAATATATACTCACGAATGCTTCGCAAAACGGCTTTTGATACTAGTTCACGATGCCCGCATTTCTCGCAGATACAATAATACCCTATAAATGTATGCACAAACCCCCAACACTCCCTACATACAATCCCCTTCGCTAATTGTTCATATTCATACTTCGGTACCTGTGAATATGGTGATTCTTTTAAGTGAAGTGAAACAAGCTTTTCCGCAAGAGCTTTGTGTTTATTTGTTATTCTAAAGTTTGGAGAGAATTGTATAATATTACGGTGAAGTTGAGTAGGGTAAATGAATGGTTTATCTAATGGGGCTTGGTACAGGGTGAATTCAGGATTGATGAAAACAACTGAAGAATCAATTGAGGTGTTAATTCGGAAGCTTTGAAGTAGTTGTCTTAAGAGAGACTCAGTTCTTGCTAATTGGTTAAGGGATTACTAATTTCGAAGTTGGATCTGTTGTATAAGCGGTCGTTATCGTAGTAAAAATCGCCTTGGTAATTTTTGATTTCATAAACGTATATCTTGTCTGCGATAACTAGCGAATCTATTTGAAATGTTTGATTAGAAACTTGAAGTAATAAATCGTTAAAACAATACATTCATTATTAAAACGGTTAAAGATTGCATCAAATAAATTCTCCCCTTCATACCCCTTTTCCAAATTGGACAAATACTGCCTATCTTTCTCAGCTAACTCCATTCTTGTATGTAGTGACCTTAGAAGTCTCAATTCAATTGGAACTTCTCTTTCTTTAACTATCATTTTCCACATCCTTTCTATTCCCAATGGTAATACATGGAATAAAAACTTGCAAAAGATTATTCCATTTAAAACAGAACATAATAAACCCTATAGCAATAGAAAAGGAGCAATCATATGGGGTATTATGATCAAAATTATCCAACCAATCCTAATCGTAGACGAAAAAATCCATGGCCAACTTTACTTATCGGGGTTTTGATTGGTGCGTTTATTATGGCGATAGCCGTTCCACGAATCATGGAAATGGGATCGGAGTCTTCCAGCCCTAGTAGAAAAAATCAATCCAATAACTTAGACACGGAACAAATCGTTTCATTAGATATCTCTACCCGGATTACGGAAGTAGTGGAAGTGGTATCGCCAACGGTTGTTGGGATTACCAATATTCAGCACCAATCAGACTTTTGGGAGCAGCAGGAGGATAGTGAGGCTGGAACTGGATCTGGTGTAATCTATAAGAAGGACGATAACTATGCTTATGTGGTGACGAATCACCATGTGATTGAGGGGGCAGATGAGATTGAGGTCCTCCTGAATGATGATACCGTATTAGAGGCAGAGCTACTAGGAACGGATTTGTTTTCTGATTTAGCAGTGCTTCGAGTGGAAGGAACTGCCGTTAATGGACCGATTGAATTTGGAAGTACGGAGAATTTAAAGGTTGGTGAACCAGTTATTGCTATTGGTAATCCACTAGGACATATGTTTTCTGGTTCTGTTACACAAGGAATCATAAGTGGAACACAACGAACGATTCCTCAGGACTTTAATTTTGATGGTAGAGCAGATTGGCAGGCAGAGGTAATACAAACAGATGCGGCGATAAACCCTGGAAATAGCGGTGGCGCGCTCATTAATATGGATGCGCAGCTAATAGGAATCAATTCCATGAAAATTAATCAAGAAGCGGTGGAGGGAATTGGATTTTCTATTCCGGTTGATACGGCAAAACCAATCATAGATGAGCTAGAGAAAACAGGAAAAGTAAGACGGCCATATATTGGTGTGGAGATCTATTCTTTAGAAGAAATACCTCGCTTAGAATGGGATGAAACATTAAATCTACCGGATAACGTTGATGGTGGCGTGTATGTATGGAGTGTTGATGCTCTGTCGCCTGCGGAAAATGCTGGTTTGCAACGATTAGACGTAATTACCCAGTTGGATGGAAAACCGATTATGAATATGATTGATTTACGTAAGATCTTGTATCAGGAAAAAGAAATAGGAGATGAAGTGGAAATCACCTATTACCGAGATGGGAAGAAAGTCGTCACAACTTTAGTACTGGATATACAACGTTAATGTAAAAAATACACCTCTGTCAGCTAGGAGGTGTATTTTTATTCACAACTAAGGAAAAAGATGGGATGATAAATTACCTACAACTTATCCCCATTTTCAAAAAGTTATTCACAAATTGTGTATATAATTTAGAGTGTAATCTATATTTTGTGTCGAATAAAATCGAAAACACAAAATAACTACGAACATTTGTGCATATGTGGATAAAAATGTGGATAACCATAGGAAAAGGTTAAAATAACCTGTTGATATCTTAAAATGTTTTTCCGGGAACATGTCTATATAATAAGAGCAAAAGAATGATAACGACAATATCGAGTCTAGCTTGGAATGCGAAGGATAAAACACCTTCTGTTAATAATTTAGGTAGCTTGTCTAAAATGATGGCACCAGCCATGATGACTAATAATGGAATCGTAGCTTTCTTCATATACATACCGCACGCAATTAATGCACCACAACCTATTTCAATAACTGCAACAAGGAAAAGAGTTGTTTCGGGATATGGAATATCTAAGTTATAGAACCGTGCCCGCATATCTGGTACGAGAAGCTTCATGATACCAGAAGTAATAAACACATAACCAACTGCATAGCAAAGCCAAGTTGCTATATTCATATTCAATCTTATGAGAATCTCCTCCTATTCGTACAGAATTCGTTTCCCTTATATTTATGCGACTATACGGACAAACTTGACAAGCATTCTAAATAATAGGTAAATATTTAATAAATTCAAACCATAAGATTTTCTTTCTCCAATGCAAAAATGTATAGTATAAAAAGAGATATATATGTGAAACGCTGATTTAAAGGCGTTATTTTATGGGACAGAAGGAAGTGCAATCATGTTAAGGCGGTTTTTCTCTTATTATAAGCCTCATAAAAGGCTTTTTATTATTGACTTTACCTGTGCGGTATTTGTAGCTGTTTTGGAATTAGCTTTTCCGATTGCTGTACAAGAGTTTATTGATCAACTACTTCCAACGGAAAATTGGAATCTAATTGTGATCGTCAGTATATCGTTATTAGCGGTTTACTTATTAAGTACCATTATGCAGTATGTCGTGACGTATTGGGGACATAAATTAGGGGTCAATATTGAAACAGATATGCGCCAGGATTTATTCCAGCATGTGCAAAGACAGTCATTTCGATTTTTTGATAATACCAAAACTGGGCATCTGATGAGCCGAATAACGAACGACCTGTTTGATATTGGGGAGTTCGCTCACCATGGTCCAGAAGATTTGTTTATTGCATTCATGACGTTTATTGGTGCGTTTGCATTGATGTTTAATATTAACTTCCATTTATCTGTGATTATCTTAATCATCGTTCCAATTCTTATTTGGCTGATTACATACAGTAATATTAAGATGAACAAAGCTTGGAAGTCGATGTATGAAGAAATTGCTGAGGTAAACGGACGAGTGGAGGATGCAGTTTCTGGTGTACGTGTCGTTCAGTCCTTTACAAACGAAGACTTTGAAATGGAACGTTTTACGAAGGATAACTATAACTTTAGAAAAGCGAAGGTAGGCGCTTATAAAGTCATGGCCTTTGTTCACTCTAATATCTACATGATGATGCGGTTGATTGTGTTAGTTGTTCTAGTATATGGAGCATGGTTAACGTTCAATGAACGTATGAGTTACGGGGAACTGGTCAGTTTTATTCTGTTTACGAATGTATTATTTAACCCTATCAATAAAATTAGTGCCTTGCTTGAAATGTATCCAAAAGGAATGGCAGGCTTCAAACGCTTTACAGAAATTCTTGATACCGTGCCAGATGTTCAAGATCGAAAAGGAGCCAAGGATGTAAAAGACCTTCAAGGCTTCATCTCATTCCACAAAGTAACATTTGGTTATGAAAAAACACAAGGTCCTGTCGTTAAAGCGATGAGCTTTAATATTAATGCAGGAGAGACAGTCGCATTTGTCGGTCCTTCAGGAGCTGGGAAAACAACGATTTCGTCATTAATTCCACGCTTCTATGATGTGGATAGCGGTCAAATCACCATCGATGGAATGGATATTCGGGATATGACAAAGCGCTCATTACGTGAACATATCGGTATTGTCCAGCAGGATGTTTTCCTATTCACCGGAACCCTACGTGAAAATATTGCGTATGGAAAATTAGGTGCAACGGAAGAAGAGATTCGTGAAGCGGCAAGACGAGCACATTTGGAAGAATTTATTAATGAATTGCCGGATGGCTATGAAACACAAGTGGGAGAACGCGGACTGAAGCTCTCTGGTGGACAAAAGCAACGTATTGCGATTGCAAGGATGTTCTTGAAAAACCCACCAATCTTAATATTAGATGAGGCGACTTCTGCACTTGATACCGAAACCGAGATGATTATTCAGCAAGCACTGAACGAATTAGCGAAGAATCGGACAACCTTAATCATCGCTCACCGACTTGCTACTATCCGTAATGCCGATCGGATTATGGTCCTAACGAAGAAGGGAATTGAAGAAGAAGGAAGTCATGATGAGTTAATCAGAAGAAACGGTGTGTTTGCGAACTTGCATAAGGTGCAGATGCAATAACTAAAGGAAAAAATAGCGGGGAGTAAACCCTGCTATTTTTTTATGAATTTTTAATGAAATCAAGAACAGCTTTACTGAATTTTTCCGAAACCTCCACATACGGATGATGCCCAGTCTCTAACTCCTGATAAACAGCTTGCCTAAATTGGAAACCTTCCTGATGTTCCGGTCCTATTGCATCATCATATTTCCCGGACAATACGAATACAGGAGTGGAGATAGATGAAGTGAGTTTTCGAAAGTCCTGGAAAAATTCTTCAGATGAGAATATATACTGCTGAAATTCCCCATTAGACGAAAAATCCACATCAATTAAATCTACCTTTTCTTTAGCAGTCAATGATTGATATTGAAGTTTATAGAATAAATCCATCTCTATTAATGCCTGTGCAGTACCGAAGAATAGCTCTACTAACGTAGCAATATCCGCACTAATATCCACTTTACTTAACTCTAATAACTCTCTACCCTTATGAATTTGAGCTGAAAAGGACTCTTTCAAATGTAAAGTCGCATTGGATAAAATTAATCCCATCACATGCTCCGGGTATTGATGTGCATAGTTAGTGGCCAGCAATCCTCCAAAAGAATGCCCCATGACATACCATTTATCGATTTGAAGATGGACACGCAATTCCTCTAAATCTAAAAGTAATCGTTCAAGCGAATAATCTCCATTATCCGCTAACTCTGATCGACCACAGCCTCGTTGGTCCAAATAAATCATCTTTATTTCTTTAGTTAACGTTCCACTTGTAAAGTGCTGAAACGATTTACTCCAATAACCAGGTCCACCGTGAAGAAAAATACACGGGGTACCAGTTCCTTCTTGATCATAAAATAATGCTAAGCCATCACTAGTTCTGAACTCCATGATATTTCCCCTTTGCTTATCTGAAACTATCTATTCCCAACACATAACGATACGATAAAACATTCTCATCCGAGCGTTTGTCGATATTTCCCGGGAAATGTAGAAAGACTTACTATTTTTTCTTCAAAACACAAATCATATCATAGCTATCATTAGATAACGGTGTTTCCTCCCAGTCCTGAAACATATGAAGAACTTCAAAACCATGGGCCTCTGCCAATCGTTTCATTTCCTTTGGATACACATATCGCAAGCTAATTTCCGTTCTGCTCTCAGGCATCTCAGCTGACCTACGAATCGTCGTATAATGCTGGACTTGTGCGATTTGATCATAATTACTGATCGTGTAAACATCCACATGATGCCCGGTGGTTGGATCCTGATAGCTTCTCCAGTATTCCTCCTCAGCAGGCTGTAAAAGCTCCTCTTTACTCGGGAATCTTGTACTGAAAATAAACACACCGCCATCTTCCAAGTGATTATGTACTGATGATAATAACAAGTCCTGGGCTTCATTTGTTAAGAAGTGCTGAAACGAATTTCCAACCATATAAATCAGCGGGCTTTGTACTTCTAAATTCAGCTGTGTACAATCTTGTTCGACCCATTTTATAGGAAGATTAGTAGATTTCATCCGTGCTTGGTCTAACATCCCCGGATGAATATCCACTCCAATTACACGTTCCGCCACATCTGCCATTGGAATAGTAGCTCTACCAGTACCGCAAGCTAAATCAATAATCGTCCCCTTAAACTGCTTTGCCCATTTTAGTAAATAGTTAATATCGGCAGTATAACCCTCATTTTCATAATCATATAAAGTAGGATTCTCATACTCCTGTAAGTTTTCAAGCTTCAAAACAAAACCCCCTATAACCCTTCTACTATTTCTTCTATCTCTACTAAATGCTCTGAAAGCCAAATCATTTCCTGCACAAAACGCTTCGGCGGACCTTTTCGTTCATCCATGGCAGAATCTAACCACCATGTACTTTCTAGATACCAAAGTAATAGTAAGGAGTCTCTTAAAAAATTCTGTCCCACTTTCTGATGTACGCGATAACCTTCCATAAAAGCACTAGCATTTCTAACTTGAAAATGCCCCTCATCTAATGCACCAGAAATAACCGCTCTACCGATATCCAGCATCAGATAATCAACGCTTAATCGATCAAAGTCAATAATGGCCGAAGGGTTCTCCTGCTCAAATAAAATATTATCCGCCCACAAATCACGATGTGCCCAACCAATCCGATGATAATTCATGGAATCAATCGGAAAGCGTTCGGTTAGGTGAATTTGTTTCTCCATAATAGGCAGGAGGTTCAATTTCCCTTTTTGTTTTATTTCCTCATGAACAGAATGCCAATAGCTAATCCGTTCAGGCTTACTAGGAATTCGAAATTGTGGAGCCCTATTCCCTAATGAAACCCCATCATTTAATAAGAAATGTAACTTCCCAGTTGCTTCCCCTAGCTGATACATTTGTTCTTCCGTAAATTTCCCTGGTCGAACCATATCACCCTCACAGTATTCCATCAGAATAAAATGATCGCCATCTCTTGATTGGAATAAGGTCTCATCTGATTTAGTAAGGATCTTTGGACAAGGAAAAGATAATTCATGTAGTCGATTCTGTTGGAGGAAGACATCTCGCAAATCAGAAATGGAGTATTTCTTTAAACGTTCTTTATTGTATTGTTTGAGGAGATAGGTACCATGATCCGTGTCTATTTTCCACTTTAGATTTAGCCAGCCCCGCCTGATTTGCTCTGCCTTTAATAATTGAAAACCAAACAGTTTATGGACCTGATTAAAAAGGTCCTCCAAAACGGACTGCTCAGAAATATGTGTCATAAAATCACCATTTTCAGAATGTTTCCTATATCATAACCTAACCCCAAATAAAATACAAGAACATACATTCGCTATAATTTTAACTTATACTTTATCAGAGCAGTTTCAACACCTAAATAGTCAAAACCCTACTACTCACCAGACTGCCTCGCATAATTCCGAAGCAGCATCCCGGTCGCCTTTGTCATGCCAAACTTTTCATAATACGGAATTAAATCATCATCACAGCACAAATCAACCATGTATAAATGCTCCAGTTGTTTAAACATCTTACCTACTAATTGCTTGCCAATCCCCTTGTCCTGGTAATCCGGTAACACTTCCAGAAGTGGAATATAAGCGGATAATACATTATCACTTGTAGCCGTTATAAATCCAACAACCTGATGAATCTCCTCATCTATTGCAAGAACGATATAACTACTGTTTTTTAATAAAGTAAGATGAGTTTCAGTGCTTGGTGGATTTGGCCACCCAACAAAGAACCCCTCTAACATATCCGCTGTTACACCATCTAATGAATTCTTATATTGCATCTACAGACACTCCTTAAGCCTCAATCGTTGTCAAATGGTCTATCTGATTAAAGTATCGAATCACCCATTTACCATCTAGCCAATCTAATGTAGAAATACTAGTATTCTCGATTTTTTTATTCTTGCCAAGGTCAAGTTTTCCATTGGCAAGAATAGAAAGTATCCGGTAAATTACAGCCCCATGTGCGACTAATAAGACATTTTGATTTGGATATTTCGAATGAACTTTTTCCAAGCCATTCATGATTCTATCGGAAAAAACATCAAGTGGCTCTTGGTTTGGATACTCATGGTCTGGAAAAAGCGTTTGGCGTTCATCGAATGTCATACCCTCTGCATCCCCAAAGGATCGCTCGGCAAAATCTTCCATCACCTCAGATGGAAGATTTAAGTAACGATTAATAACCTCAGCAGTCTCATATGCCCTTTTTAAATGACTAGAAATAACAACATCATAGTCTTCTGGGCTAAGTGCAGCACCACAGGCTTCGGCTTGCTGAATCCCTTTTGCATTGAGCGGAATATCAGTTTGACCTTGCATTCTTCTTTCAGCATTCCAATCCGTTTCTCCATGTCTAACAAGATATATCGTAGTCATACACTATCTCTCCTCATTTTCTATCAAAATTTCACGAATAAATTGCTCGAGTTCCCCATAAAAATGCTTTATCCCATCGAGGTAATAAAAAGTCGTAGCGGCCTTGGGGTCTAATTTCTCACTAGCGTAAATATAAATCTTCTTCTCTAACCCAATTGCCATTCCAAGCTCGGTATGGGTACCCTTCCCACCAGGAAGCAAAACTATCACAACATCGCTTTCCAGAACTGCATCCCGTTCTGCAGTTCCAATCGCCCGCAATTCTTCCTCAGTGGTAGCACGATTATTTTTAGTCCAATCATATGTGTGAATATGTCCGGCTTCTAGCAATCTATCTCGGACATATTGAACGTTTTCTTTATTTTCCAATCCGGATGCAATATAAAACTTCATCTATAACCCTCACTTATTTCCATTCTCCTGCTAGCTTCCCGTACATGACAAGGTCTACATAGTGATCATACAGCCATTCCCCTTGTCTAATTTTTCCTTCTTCTTGGAAATGAAGCTTTTCGGGAATGGAACGACTTTTCCCGTTTTCAAAGGCTGCTCGAATTTCGATACGATTAAGTCCTAGTTGGAGGAAGCCGTAGTCGATGAGAGCTGTTACCGCTCTAATCATAATTCCATTACCTTGGAATTCTTCCCCAAGCCAATAACCAATTACACCAATACGATTCGACCAGTCGAACGTGTTAAACCCTACCATCCCAGAAAGCCTACCTCGATAAAAGATTCCTAGTGTAAGCCCTTGCTTATCTTGAAATTGGTTATTTGTAAATTGGATAAACTTTTCGGAGTCTTGAACGGTTTTGGTTTTATCAATCCAAGCAAGCCATTCACGTAAGTAATCCCGGGAGTAATCAACTAGTTGAAATAAGCTGTGAGCATCTTTTTCCTCCAGCAATTGCAATGTAATATCGTTATCTACTTCAAATGTAAACATGATGAATCCCCCCGAACTGTTTTCATACATCTTACCATAGAAACAAGATAATTCTCACGACATTAGTAATTTTGTTATAATTAAGATAATAGATGTGATAAAGGAAGGAATGATGATATGCCAACTTGTACAACTTGTCACACAAAATGGAGTTGGAAACAAACATTTAAGAAATCCTTCACATTAGATACCGGAATGACCTGTCCGCATTGTGGGGAAAAACAGTATTTAACAAGTAAATCCAGAAAAAGAAATAGCTTTACGGTTTTTATTATTCCATTAATCCTGCTAGTTTCGTTAGTCTTTGATATTTCGGTAGTCCTTCGCATAGTACTAATTTTTAGTGCCGCAATCGTAATGTTTGTGACCTATCCGTTCTTTATCGAGCTGTCCGAAAAAGAAGAACCCCTTTGGTAACGCAAAAAGTGGATCTTGGCTACATCAGCTCAAAATCCACTTTTCTTATTTCGCAACAGCTTCAACTTTCTTTTTCTTACCTTTTTCCTCAGCTTCTAAAATCACGCTATTCCCACTAAACAGTCCACCATCTTCAATAACAATTCCTCTTGACGTTGCGTTTCCATTTAGTTTTCCTTTGGCTTCAATTTGAATCTTTTCAATGGTTTCTACTTCACCTTTTACTTCACCAGCAATAACCACATTCTTTGCTTTAATGCTTGGCTCGACATAGGCATCTTTTCCAATGTAGACATCACCACTACAGTCAATTTCTCCGATTACCTTCCCATCCACTCGTAGACTATTCGGTAGCGTAATTTTCCCTTCGATTACTGTTTCAGAACCAATAATCGTTTGAATCACTTGTTCATCTTTTTTCTTGCTCATCAACGTCTTTAGCATCCTTTCATTAGCGGTTTTTCTATGTACTAATCAATATCAAATTCCCCATGAATATTAAAATAAGGCTTCGGATCAACAGGTTCCCCGTTTTTAATCACTTCATAATGAAGATGTGGGCCAGTACTTCTTCCCGTACTGCCGATGGTGCCAATAATATCTCCCCTTTTGACCTGGTCACCCGTCTCTACATCAATCTGCATGAGATGACCATACATCGTTTCATATGTACCGGAATGCTTGATTTTAATCGCATTTCCGTAGCTTCCATAGTATTTCGCCAAAGTGACGGTCCCGTCTGCCGTTGCATATACCGGGGTTCCGTAATAACCACGGATATCAACACCACTATGGAAGGATGAGGATTGATGAAGCGGGTCATTTCGGACACCGAAATCGGATGTGAGCGTGTTCGGATTGGTCGGCCATGCCGTTGGGGTGTATTGTAATTCCACACTAACTTCATCCACAACCGCCAATGTTTCCTTATAGCGCTTCAATAGCTCAGATGATGGTAAAAATGTTAAATCATCTCCCGTTTCTCCGATGCTTGTCCCACTTGCAGAAATATGTACACCACCACTTGGTTCAACCATGGTGGGTAATTCATTTATGTAGTCTCGCATTTGTGCTTCTAATTTTGTTAACTCTTCCAGTCTTTCCATTGTTTCGCCAGTCTCTTCTTCTAATGCTGCTAGCGTATTCTCTAATTTTTTCCCTTTCGTCGTCTCAGAATCTAATAGACTAGATAACTCATTAATCTCTGCCTTCTGATGACCACTAATGGAAATAAAATAGACTAACGCGATGATTGGAACGGTAGAAAGAATAAGAAGACTATACAAGGATAACTTTTTTACTTGAATTCGTTTGACAACCTGTCCCGCATCATCGGAAAGAATCGTGAAGGTTAAAATACTACCTCTTCTACGTTTCTTTTTCAATCATCTGTTCTCCTTTCTCTTCAAAACCCCTATCAACGTAAGCTTACAATCTTCAGTCCTAGCCCCTGTAAGTACGAAATGATTTCCGGCAAAGCATCTACTGTTGCTTGTTTCTCATGAAGAAGAATAATGGAACCAGATACTTTTGTTGATTTGATATGGTGGATAATTTGATTGGCACTTTTGCTGTTCCAATCTTTTGGATCATTATTCCATATTACCATTTTTTGTCCTAATTGTTGGGTTAATTTTTCTGTTGTAGCATTAAAATGACCAAATGGTGGACGGAAAAGTGTTACGTTGTCCCCAATGGTAGCTTCGATTATGCTAGCGGACTGTTGTAATTCATGTTTTTGAGTCGACACCGCACTGCTAGCAAAATTAGTATGTGTCATGGAGTGGCTACCGATGGAATAGCCATTTTCATCGATATACTCTGCCTGACCAGGAAACTTGTTTACATTGGCACCGACTAGAAAGAAAGTGCCTCCCACTTGGTAATTCGCTAATGTATCGACAATTTTACTAGTAAATTGTGAAGGACCATCATCAAATGTTAAAGCAACCATCCCTTCAGGTACACTGTGGGACGTACCTTCTTCTAATACGTAAAACGGTAAGTCAGGCTCATCCTCAATTGTAATATTCTCCTCGAGCAGCAAGGTTTCTGGCTTTGATTCCTCTATTTCTTTCAAAGCGTCAGCTGCTTTTTCTACAACCTCATGAACGACAGCCTCTTTTGCTGGTTTAGCCAATGCATTGATAATGATGGAATGTCCAGTATAGGTCAGTAAAATTGCCATTGCGGTTATCAGGACAGTGCTAAAAACCCAAGAGCGCTTGCGCTTAGTCGGCTTAGTCACCTCGGAAATAGCTGCCTTTTCTAATTCCGTTTCATCGTTCGAGCCCAATTCTTGATACAGAAATGGAAGACTGTCCAATTCGGCAACGGTTTCAATTTTTGTTAACTGATTCAGTTCTTGGCTGTAGTTTTCCGTACAACTGAAATCCAAGCGAAGACTTTGTTCCCGATAGGTTTGCGTTAGACTACTCTTGCTTGATTCCGCCTTTAAGGATAGTCGGTATAGATATCCCTTTGAAAAGTCTGTTATCGCTTTTATATGACTAGCTGTCTCATTGTCCAATTTCCAGTAAACATAAGCTTCCTGGTCTAATTGAAATTTTATATGTAAGTAACTATCATTCTCATATTCTACTATATCGATTAATTGAAGAAGCTTCAATTGGTACATAAGAAATTCCCTCCCCCCAGAAGGATTTACTCTTTACTCGTTAACTTCAGAACTTGTTACAGTTGCTTTTGGTGCAAAGGAAAATGACATACGCTCTGTAAATTCATTAATCGTCTGCATAAGCTCTTTTTTCTCTGCAAGAATCTGCTGGTACTGTGAAGCATATTTTTTATTCTCTATCTCAATGCTTCTGATTTTCTCTTCTAATTCACTGACGATGCGCGTATGCTCGTATTTACTATTCGTAAACTCTTCATTTAATTTCGTATATTTATCTTGAGAAGTTTCCAGTTGATTGGATAGGCTTTCATATTCAGTCGTAGACTTTTGCTGATAGTCCTTATAATCCTCTAGTAATTGATCATAGCTCATTTGTTTACTAGAAAGACTTGTTTCCAAACTATGAATCTCGCTATTTTTCTCTTGGATTAACAGATCTCTTTTCTCTAAATCCTGCTTATAACGACTGATGGTTTCATTGGCTTCCTGTAAACGACTGGAAAGCTCGCTCTGTTTTATTTTGAAAAGCTCACGATCCTTCAGCATATTTTCTACTGCTACGATAAGATCCAGTGAGACTTTATCTTGATTGTCTTTCGAAAAAACATTCTTTGTAGTAGATTCTGCTTGCGCTTCCATTTCGACAGAATTAATTTCCTCCATCTCTACTCCAGCAGATGCTTCTTTTTCCGTAATAATAGTTTCCCATGCTTCATTTGTTTCAGAAGTAGTTCGGCTCCCTTTGAACCAACCTAGGCCTTTTTTCTCAATTTCCTTCGACATCTAATTCTCCCTCTCCATCTACATGGTAATCTAGGATAATATTAACAATAGTACCAAATCGTAGTATTCTCTAAGTTAATTGTAAATCTATGTCGAGGAATGTCAATAAATAATAGTATAATAGTAGGAATTATTTCACTATATTTTATTCAAGGAAACCAAAAAATAGTCCAAAACGTATAGAAATATGGATGAGGTGATGATGATGGTTAAGAAACGTAAGCCTATTTTTCAAACAAACTTGATAAACGTAGTCATTGTTGCTGTGATATTAGCACCGTTATTTGGTGGGATTACAGAGAATCTAAAGGTTTTTATCGGTTCTGTCTTAACGATCCCGATTCTAGCCATATTACTGTTCGTGATTTGGCTGATATTCGGATATAGCGGAATAGTTGTCAATAGTATTAATGCCTTTATTATGATTGTAATGATTGCTCTCTATAGTGCACTACCTTTGTTTTATTATATATGGGATAGTTGGACAGTTTGGCTAATCATAGGCATATATGTGGTTACATTCCTAGTTGGCTATATCAATAAAGAAAAGCTAATCATGAAGCTGTCGATTACGGAGGCAGATGATGGAGAGAGAAAACCAGCTAGATTTCTTGTTTACTATACATTAGGTATTTTTGTTATTGGATTAGTTGGAGTAATCCTTGTGAACGTGTCCATATATGGGGGTGGCGACAAGCTTTTAGTTTATGGTTTCTTTTATCTAATCGGCTATTACATATTCGCCATATGCCCAGCCTTTTTAGTAAAACCTACTAAAGCACTAGAGATGGGAGCTATTACGGAGGAGCATTATAAGGAGTATCATTAAAGGGGAAGACTGTCGGAATTTTATGGTAAAATAGAGTATGGTTGATGGTTGTAATACGCTAACATGCTTGAGTAGTAATTTATGAGAAAACAGGAGAAAAAAATATGAAAAATATAAACCTATTAATGGTTGAAAACAGTCAGATGGAAAGTGAGCGTATTATTTTACGTCCAGTATCATTTCAGGATGCGGAGGATATGTTTGAATATACATCCGATGAAGAAACCACACGCTATATTTATGACGAACATCAGGATATCGAACAAACAAAGCGAGTTATCGCAAACTATTATATAGAAGAGCCCATCGGAAAATACTCCATTGTACTAAAAGAAACGAATAAAATGATTGGGACGGTGGAGTTCCGAATTCATGAATGGAATAATAGTGGTGAGCTGGGCTTTACGTTAAATAGACAGTTTTGGGGTAATGGCTATATGACAGAAGCAGGTAATTTGATTCTTGATCTAGCCTTTCATGTACTTGAATTAGAAAGAGTGTATTCGGGGCATGATGTGAGGAATACTGCTTCAGGAAAAGTATTGAAGCGACTAGGTATGACCTATGAAGGCACACACCGTCGGGACCAAAAGGTAAGAGGGGTCTTTACCGATACGGCACATTACTCGATATTGAAAGCGGAATATACGGATAAGTAGTTTAATAGCATGCATCATATAAGAGAATCTACCTGTAGTAGGTTCTCTTTTTTAAAAGGTATGGGGGAGAGAAACAATGAATACGAGAGTAGAACAATTTTGGAAGGATTTTTGTGATGCCAATCAAATGGAAGGTGTGGAATATAAAGAGGCGTTTCAATTTGGGGTATCTGCGGATTGGTTAGCTAGTTTAGTTGTGGAAGGAAAGAAGACAGCGACAACGTCAGGGTATGTGTTTTATGAGTTGGAAAAAGAGGCACTACCTCAAGCTGGTGAGTATTGTATAGTATTGGATGGTCAGGATAACCCTGTTGCGGTTATTCAAACGGAATCTGTCGAAGTGGTTCCGATGAATGAGGTATCAGAGGAATTTGCTTTAGCAGAAGGTGAAGGAGATTATCAATACTGGTGGGAAGCACATGAAAAGTTCTTTACGGAATTATTGGCAGAATATGATAGGCCGTTTTCGCCGGATATGTTGGTGGTTTGTGAGCGGTTTGTGAAGGTGTATCCGAAATAAAGAATTCAATGGACTTCAAACCATTGGGGGGAGTATATATATTTGAAAATTTTAACTTCGAATTAATTTATCGTGAGCGAGATAACTCCACCCCTCTAGTGGTCATGATGTGTGGTGTGGCTGGTTCCGGAAAAACGACATTCTCACAGCAATTGGAGAAGGAAGGTTTTGTACGTCTTTCGATTGATGAAGAAATATGGGCAACTCATGGTCGCTATGGAATTGATTTCCCAATGGAAAAGATAGAGGAATATAAGATAAGGGCAGAAAGCAAACTACGCGATCTCTTAATCCAGTTAATCCAAGATAAGCAACAGGTGGTAATTGACTTTAGTTTCTGGAATCGTGAAAGAAGAGACCAATATAAACAGCTTATTGAAAGGTCCGGCGGGAAATGGAAACTTGTTTATTTGAAGCTTCATCCGGATGATTTGCGTGAACGGCTTAAGATACGAAATAAACGAGTTGATGCTAATGCATTCCCTATTACGGAAGAGATTTTAACAGCCTATCTTGAAGGTTTTGAGGTACCAGAAGGTGAAGGAGAAATTGTGATGGAGAATTAGCCTTTTGTGAGTCAGGAAAATCAATAGCATAAGGAGAATCTACCTGTTGTAGGTTCTCCTTTTTATTAATTGGCATTTTGATGTGGATTCGTTGATTCCGCAAGCTTTGATAAGTAATAGGTAACCTCTCGTACCATATGATCTGTCATGTTGAAGGGTAAACTGTTTAATAGTGATGTATCATGTTCCATGTTATTCAGCTCTTGAAGAAAGGTATGAAAGGATTCCACTTCCATCTGGACTTCTCGATTAAACTTCTTGAGAGCGGGAAAGGTCTTCGTGGTAGCGCGTAGGTATCCAGTCAATTCAATAGCTTTCACATAATACTCTTCAAAATGCTTCACAAACTCATAACTTCTTTTCTTCCGTTGCTTTTCCACGGCATCTAGTGCAGCATGTATCACCCCAGCATGACCTGCAGCACCAATTAACCAAATGAGATGGTGGTGTAGCTCATGAAATATCGGGGCAGCTTTTCCTTCTTTTAAGTAGTTCATCACTAGGATATACTCTTCTACCTCATTTACCATATGATTTAAAAAGGTTGGGGATAGGTGTAACCCGATTGTCCCTTTGACTTGTCTTTTTATCATGGAGTGCTTGAAATCCTTTAATCTCTCAGATGCTGTTTCCGCCTTTTTCGTAAAGGCAATTGTATTATGATTGGAGAGATTTGTGGCTTCTTCTTGTAAATGGTGAAACGAATCGATGAATTGCTTTGCTTTTGCGATTTCTTTTTCCTCTGATGGGTATAGTGAATCATGGATAAACTGGGTGTGTTCCCCAAGGATCTGCAACCAAAACTGGTGTTCAGATGAAGCACTCTCTATATATTCCTTCAAGCAGCATCAACCCCTTTTTCTTCATCAATTTAATGTATTCGCTTACCAACGCTAATATTATTGGAAAATGAAGGATGTGGTGAGTGGAATTTTTTGACTGGTTTGATAAACTAATACAATAAGCTAACGAAAAGGACGGGACAACTATGCGAATTAGCATTATATCAGTAGGGAAATTAAAGGAAAAATACTTAAAGCAAGGCATTGATGAATATATGAAGCGGCTGAAGGCTTATGCCAAGGTGGATATTGTCGAGGTTCCGGATGAAAAGGCTCCAGAAAATATGAGTGAAGCGGAAATGGTGGAAGTGAAGCGGAAGGAGGGAGAGCGAATCCTTTCGCATATTGGACAGGACACGTATGTCATTACGCTTGAAATCGGTGGGAAGATGTTGAGTTCCGAGGAGCTTGCGGATAAGATGGACCAGCTTGCGACGTATGGGAAGAGTAAGATTGCTTTTGTGATTGGTGGATCGCTTGGGATTAGTGATGAAGTGCAGAAGCGGAGTGATTTTGCTTTGTCATTTTCTAGGATGACGTTTCCGCATCAGTTGATGAGGTTGGTTTTGTTGGAGCAGGTATATCGGGGGTTTAGGATTTTGAGGGGGGAACCGTATCACAAGTAAAGTCTAGCGGTAGTCTATAAAATAAGCAGGAATTATAATTATAGTAGAAGAGAAGCATCCTACTCAACCGGATACTTCCTACCATTTTTAACAATTTTCTCTTCCACAATCTCCTTTACATCTAACTCAAGATCGGAACATAGCATTAATGAATAGATCAAAACATCTGCTATTTCTTCACGAATATTTTCTTGATTTTTTTTGAGTGCTTCCTCACTATCAATCCATTGGAAGTCTTCTAGTAGTTCTGCTGCTTCAATAGAGATGGAGATGGCAAGGTCCTTTGGATTATGATATTGTCTCCAGTTTCGTTCATCTCTAAATTCATTTATTGCACTGATTAAGCTTTGAATTTCACTCACTATTATTTCCCCTTTCTAACTCGAGTACATCATAACATATAAGAGACAGCCAGGTAAGGATACATCAAGGAAGAAAGCACATGTATTTCTGCTGGTTTTTTAGAAGGATAATTTCCCATGAAGGAAGACTAATTCTCTTCATCACACATCGTATAGTCAATTTGATATGGTATAATTTAACTAAGTTATTTTACGTGTTGTAAAGGAGTGGCAAAATGATTATATATCAGTCAACAGCTGCTGAATTTATACAAGATACTATTAACGAAGTATTGGTAGATAACTTGTATAATGCCTATCAAGAAAAAATTGGTCGCACTTCAAAAAATGAAATCCGTTCATGGGAAAACTCGTTAGCTAAAATGTCTAATGTACTGTATGATCCCGATATACCAGGGGATGTATCAGTAGCGATTGAGTTTAATATTCCCAATACTTCAAAAAGAGTCGATTTTATCATTGCTGGTAACGACGGAAATACTGAAAATGTAATGATAGTTGAATTAAAGCAATGGGAGTTTGCACGTAAAGTGGAGGGGAAGGAAGCAATCGTAGAAACCGCTCTTGGAAAAGGAATACGGGAAACGGTTCACCCTTCATATCAAGCGTATACTTATGCGGCACTAATTGAAGATTTTAATGAAAGCGTACGTACCAATAATATAAATTTAATACCATGCGCATATTTACATAACTACTTCATTGAAGAAGACGACCCTTTAATGGACACAACGTATGATTTTTATATAGAGAAAGCTCCAATTTTTCGCAAAGGCGAGATTAATAAATTAAGGAATTTTGTTAAAAGGTATATTAAATATAAAGATAAAACAAATGCTATCGTTCAAATTGATAAAGGGAAAATACAGCCTTCCAAATCATTACAAGATGCTTTAAAAAGTATGATTGCGGGCAATGATGAATTCCACATGATAGATGAGCAGAAAGTATTTTTCGAAGAAGCATTATATCTATTTAATAAATCAATGAAAGATAATAAGAAAAGAACAATGGTTGTGGAAGGCGGCCCCGGTACTGGAAAATCTGTACTAGCTATTAATCTACTCGTAGAAATGATTAACCGTGATCGTCTAGCTATGTATGTAACTAAAAATGCTGCTCCTAGAGAAGTTTATGCAGCAAGGCTTCAAGGTACAATGAAAAAGACACATATAAATAACTTGTTCAAGGGTTCTGGCAGTTTTACAGAGGCTGAAAAAAATGAATTTGATGTATTAATTGTTGATGAAGCACATCGCTTAAACAAAAAATCAGGGATGTTTCAAAATCTTGGAGAGAACCAGACTAAAGAAATAATAAATGGTTCATTATTTTCTATATTTTTTATCGATGAAAATCAAAAAGTTACTTTCTCAGATGCTGGAAGTATTGAGGAAATAGAAAAGTATGCAAATGCTTTAGGCTCAGAAGTAGTAAAAAGAGAATTAGTATCGCAATTTAGATGTGATGGTTCAGATGGATATATCGCATGGTTAGATGATGTGCTTGAAATCAGAGAAACTGCAAATAAGAACTTTATTGGAATGGATTATGATTTTAAAGTAATTGATAATCCACATGAATTGTTAAGGTTGATACGCGATAAAAACAAAATTGCGAACAAGTCTCGAATGATGGCTGGCTATTGTTGGGAATGGCCCAAGAACGAACGTAGAAATGTTGAACACCATGATATTGTAATCGGCGATTTTGGTATGAGTTGGAATCTAAATACGACGTGGGCAATTGATAATTCTTCTGTAGAAGAAGCCGGTTGCATTCACACTGCTCAGGGTCTTGAATTTGATTATATTGGGGTAATTATTGGTGACGATATGCGCTATGAAGGTGGTAAAATTACGACTGATTATACAAAACGAGCTAAAACAGATCAGTCATTAAAAGGAATTAAGAAGTTAGCAAAAGAAAATCCAATAGAAGCAAATAAAATAGCAGATAGAATAATAAAAACACCTATCGTACACTTATGACGAGAGGACAAAAAGGTTGCTATGTGTATTGTACAGATAAGCTTCTTGCTGAGTATTTGAAATCTCGGATGGCATATGTAAAAAAAGAAATGGTTCACTTACAAAGGGTAGCTGAGAAACCAACTCCATATGTACTGGATAAGGAATAGTATTGACGTAGTTCCAGAAAAAATTTATAAGACAAATAAGATAGGTAATCAGTAGGAAGATTTTCTAGATTATTCAAACCATTAATTCTGCTTTTTATGAGGACTTTACCGAATATAGAGTAACATTACCTAACCTTGCTAATGGTATAACGAAGTCACACAGTTAGATCGCACATTTGATATGGAATTACTAGATCAAATTATTTACACAAGTTATTTATTATTATAGTTTATCCCTAAAGAAAAAAGGTAGATATTGCCGATAAAGTTAAGCTGTATAAGCTGAAAACGATTTTGAAGGCGAAATCATGCTTGTTGCTGAAAATGAAGAGGGTGGGAAATTAAAACACCGTAAGAATTTTATGCAAGCGTAAAACCAGTTGAAGAGCGTGATTTGTTAAAATTGTTTATGCAATTATTCTGCGGATGCTTATAAGACATTGCTCTCGGAAGTGTAAGGTAACAACCTGAAGAGTATCTAAAGAGTATACTAAGGTAATAGAAATTGATTAGGTAGTATAATAAGCGGTAGAATCAAAGTTAAATATAGTTTATAACAGCGGATGTCAGTCATTTATAGTAAAGCTTGTGTAAAGGATTTTTTGGGATGACTGATATTTTTGTTTTGGGAATGATTTATTGTATTGATTTTCAGCAAAGTACTTATCCAGTTTTGGTTTAATCCGCATAAGTTAACCTAAAATAACGAGTCTATTAATTCTCGCACAGTAATTTTAATAGTATCAAAGATCAGTGAAAAAGAGGTTGAACGGGGGTTGTAAAAGTGGACTTAGGGGATTTTCTTTATGATTTCATACATGCAAAAGAACCATCAGAGGTTATTTTATACTGGGAAGTACATAGTGAAATCACACGGGACTATAAGTTAATTGCTACATCTGAAAAATATTATGAGGATATTGTTTATCCAGAATCTCTTACTAGTATTCTGAATCAAAAAGATACAGACTTTGTTCCATACTTTATGTCAGAAAAAATTTTCTTCCTAGACAATAGTATTTTAGACTTGATGTTGCGAAATACAAAGGTACATGTTCCTTATGACTATTCAATAATGTTAGATACAAACTATACTAGTTATATTGAAACTTTTTTAAAGAAGTTCAATGAATCTGAATTTAGTAGGGGAAGTATTTATAGAACCCTGGATGGTCTGTTAAGGAATAACTTTAACTATGATTATACTTTCTACTTATTAGAAAACTATAAGAATTTGTTTTCATCTGGAAGAGAAATCTTTACAATTTCTAATCCGAAGCATCTAGCGGTATATAAAAACCTTTACTATTTGGAATTATTTAAAAGTATAAATCAAGAAAGTTATATAAATT
>NZ_AEWH01000057.1 GCF_000190475.1 Ornithinibacillus scapharcae TW25 | reverse complement strand
TATTTTTTACTAGTGCTTCAGTATCTTATTCATGTTATACTAATAAAGCGATGAGCTGATTTGTGTAAGACGAGGAATAAGGTAATACATGTGAATGTGAACACATGATTCTTCGCCACAAATATACGTAAGAAAACGTCTGTATAGGTACAGACGTTTTTTCTTTAGGATATTTTATTCTATTTTAGGAATTCCATCTATCCGCACTCAGAAAATAGAACCGTCCTCATAGTGAAAAGCAAAAGCACACTGTTAAAAGAGTCTGCCTCTGCCCTTTATTTAACATTACTTATATAGTCATTTCCTCAAAGTTCTTAAGCATTGCACGCACTTCATCTGTCGAATTCGTACTCATCAAGTCATTTCTTAATTCACTAGCACCACGGAATCCCTTCACATATATTTTGAAGAATCGTCTAAGTGGTCCGAATGGACGTGGTTCTATACTAGAATATTTATCAAATAGGTCCAGATGCACTCGTAAAAGGTCCAGTAATTCTGTACTACTATGTTCTCTCGGTTCCTTCTCAAAAGCAAATGGATTTTTAAATATCCCCCGACCTATCATCACCCCGTCCACACCATATTGTTCAACAAGCTTTAATCCTGTTTGACGGTCCGGAATGTCGCCATTTATTGTTAAAAGTGTATCTGGTGCCACTTCGTCACGAAGTTTCTTAATCTCGGGGATTAGCTCCCAATGAGCATCCACATTACTCATCTCTTTTCTAGTACGAAGGTGAATGGAGAGGTTCGCAATATCCTGCTTCAATATATGTGTCAACCAGTCCCTCCATTCATCTACTTCTGTATAACCAAGTCTAGTTTTCACACTTACAGGTAGTCCACCTGCCTTTGCTGCCTGTACTAGCTCAGCCGCAACTTCTGGGTGGCGTATAAGTCCCGCTCCTTTTCCCTTAGCAGCAACATTTGGAACAGGACATCCCATATTAATATCAATTCCCCGAAATCCTTGTTCAGCCATACCGATACTCATTTGTCTGAAGAATTCAGGTTTATCGCCCCAAATATGTGCAACAATTGGTTGCTCATCTTCAGTAAACGTTAAACGTCCTCGAACACTCTGTCTGCCCTCTGGATGACAATAGCTCTCCGTATTCGTAAACTCTGTAAAGAACACATCCGGTCTTGCCGCTTCACCAACAACGTGACGAAAAACAACATCGGTCACATCTTCCATAGGTGCAAGTACAAAAAACGGTCGTGGTAATGTAATCCAAAAATTATCTTTCATAAACAAATTCAAATCCTTTCATCATGGCTCCATTACAAGTCTTACATCCCTAAGCCTACTTTTACAAGTGTTTTGCATACAGCGAAGGAATGTGAAAGGAACCTGTCTCCTGTACCTACAATAATTAGTTTACTAGCAGTTGTAAATATTTTTTTGTTGGTAATCTGTGGGATGACAATTGGAAGAGGAGGAGAAAGTTTCTGAATGTACGTAATTTCTTAAGTTGTTGTTAAAGTTTTCCTTCTATTTTCTGTCTTTAAACCAAACAAGTTAGATCGGTAGATTTGAAATTCACACCAAAATACTACTTCATTTCCTACATAACTTTTGACTTCAACCGTAGTTAGTCGTTTTTTAAAATCTGTTTCTTTTACCCAAGCTTTTGCAATAATTCTATCATCTAGTTTAACCTGCTTAATAAAACGTATGTTAGCCTTTGAAGTTAAAGCTAGTTCATCATTGATCACTGCAATCGCTAATGAATTAGCTTGTGCAAATAAGTAATGCCCCCGAACAATCTGATTCCGACTAAATACTTGGTCATTTCCTTCTATTTCTAATATAGATATGGCAGATTTATCAAGTACTAGATCAATAATTTCTCCGATTACCTCTTCAATTGGCAACGAACGAATATCATCCTTTAGACTATTGTGAGCAATATCTTTTATCCGATCCCTTAATCCTGGAATGGATAATTCCAGTCGGTCTAGTCTTATTGTTTGTATACTCACATTGAATTTCCTAGCTAACTCTTTATCCTTTATAAAAGGAGTTTCTGAAATAATATGCTTTAATAATTCTTGTCTCTTCTCTTTATTCCTCACCGGACAATCACACCTTTTTAAGAATAACTCCATTTGAGTAACACGTTACAAACTATAATAAGATTGCTAAAAAACGACACGTAATGTTTTATATAATTACTAAGTTCGATATTCATCATCAATTTTCCTTCTAAATTATCTAAATTTACAATTTATTATGAAATAAATAACATTTTATTAGTAATATACTTATCTATAGAAAAGAAGAAGGCAAGTGTTGGATAAAATACCCTACACTTGCCATACATTACTGTTTATCAAAACTATCGAAATCTATTAGTGGTACATTAACGACACCATTGCTTCTCTAAGAGTCCATCGGCCTCGAAATATATCCATTTGGTTAATCCGTATTTTATTTGGTTCTGTTGACTACTGTTCTCTTTCGTTAACCATGTAAAAAATGATGTTTACAGGATCCTAAAGCCAGATATACTCTCTGTGATATTCATTTATTTCATGAAGCACCAGCCTTCCTCTACTCTCATTAATTGAAAAAGCTCCAGGGATTAAATGAAGATCCAGCTTGACATTACGTGTACCAAATACAATCTCACTATTACTTTTTAATAGCTCTTCATACTCCTCAATGGATAGTTCATACCGTTCATCTAACTGTTGACCGATACTTAACTCCTGTACCTTGTCTTGTCCACTTTTCGTTACTACTCCACTATAAAACTCTGAACAACAGCCAGACCCATAAGAAAAAATGCCAAGTCTTTTAGGGGAATCAAACGCCCCGTGGTCTATGGTACTTATCATGGATAAAAATACTGTAGCACCCATGATATTTCCTACACGTTGACAATATGATAACCCAGGGACAACCCTTTGATTAAAATCATTTTCAATTTCATTAGGCTTTGCCTTACACATTTTACGCATCATTTTACGATGCGCTCCTTTTACCATTCCCCCAAATGGCGTATGAAATGCTAGATAGTTGAAGGAGTCTTTATAATTCACATCTGTGACACGTTTTTCGTACTCCAAATAAGAAGCTTCACAACAATCCAAGTATGACATAAGTGACAAATCAGCATTTCCCGCTTCACTGTCTGGAATTGGTCTACAAGTATCCATCACTTCATAACCGTAATATCCGTTTGCACCAATATCAACTTGATAAACAAGGGGCTTATCACTTACTAGGATAGCTACGGCACCTGCTCCTCCGGAAGGTTCGGCAAAGGACCAGTCTGCCATAAGCGCTTCCCCCGGGTCTGCAACCGAAAACCTAGTTAGATCAGTAGCAATAACTAACACTTTTGCACCTGGTGATGCCTGAGATAATATAAAGTTTACAGCCATTTGAAAACCTGCTGTTCCTGAATAACAGGCATTCTTTAGCTCAAAAAGACGACAATTACGACTTAAATCCAAATAGTGATGAATATATGTACTAATCGATTTTCCAAAATCTATGCCTGACTCTGTACACGTTATCACCATCTCTATACGATCCTTTTCCTCCTCAGAAAGATTATCGATAAGTGGTTTTGCCGCATTTACGCCAAATGAAATAGGATCCTCATAGGGAAGGGGAACAGTCTTTTCTTTCATTAACAAATTATCAAATCTTTCGTTATCTAGATTTCGATATTTTGCTAACTTTTGAACATCTAGAAAAGCTGAGCCACCATAAAAATTAATAGATTCAATTCCTACAATCTTTTCATTCATAATTTAGTATCCTTTCATAAGATAATTTTGTTGAAAGCTTTTTCTAACTAATCAATATAATATTACTGACAAAGGGTCTCCCATATTTCACCTATAGAAATAAAACGGATTGATTCCAGTCCAGGATCCATAGAACATAGGGCAAGCTTGTGTTCTTTGTCTATATCTAACATGTGAAAATAAATATCTGTCTCTGATTCGCTATTGTAGTATACTTTCCCATTTTCGAAATGAAAGCTGATACTATCTAAAGGGATAGATAATCCTCGGCCTTTGTATTTTACATAGCTTTCCTTCAGGGTCCAATAATCCATAAATCTTCTTTGTCTATCGTCCCCATCTTTTTGAATAAGTTCTTCATATTCCGATTTACTAAAGTAATGTTCGGCAACTCCTAAGTCAATATCCTTAATTCTATCCACATCTACTCCAATTTCTTTGTCGCTCCAAGCACAGACGACCCAATTACCACCATGCGAAATGTTAAAATACTGCCCTGCCATATCATCAATATATGGTTTCCCGTACGGATTATATTGAAATAGAATTTCGACATTAGAATATGATGTTTGGAACTTACGACATAGGATGAACCTTATTAGTACCTCAGCACATATACTTCGTTTGGCATCAATTTCGAATTTGTATTTCTTCGTTTTCTCTTTCCGGGTTTCGGATAACACATGAAACAAATCGCAGTAAACCTTATCTTCTACAGCTTCATGAATATTTAATGCATATATTTCTGACATTAAATGAAACATCCTTCCATAGATTCCTAGAAGCAAAGATATTAAGTATAAAATTATTGTATGTTTAACATCCCTTTGCAATAGTTATTAAGGTGAGTAGCCGTTTCATTCATTAACATGATACCTATCTTATCGACATGTCTATTTCTCCAGTCTTCCATATTAGTTCCCTTTACCCACTGATTAAAGGCCCCTAGTGAGGAACCACATAATATCTGATAATCTGTTTGATTATCCGCTTCTCCATCTAATGCCCATTGTGCGGATTTAATATAGTACCAATTAAACGTGATGGCCATTTTCAATTTTGGGTTTTGTTCAGCTTGCTCGAGCACTTTCGAATCGAAATAAGGCTTCACTTCTCGATAAACTTCTTCCAAGCTCTTTTTAAAGTAGTTTTCTTCCAGTTGTTTTTTCACTTTCTCATCAATATCATCTAACGAATTATAACTAGTATAGATAGAGTGTAATTTATTACTCCGAACCTGGTATAGTGTTCCCCTTTTCAAAACTTGAACCTTACTACTAGTTTCATATAAATCCCATGCAGGTGCATAACCTGTGTCCTGAACATTAATAGAACTCATCATATCTTTCGCAACACTACTTATCTCAGCTTCGACAGAGCATTGATTAATAGACCCTGTAGTAATAAAATCGGCCCCCATCATAAATGCAGCTGAAGCAGCAGTCGGTGTCCCGATTCCCCCAGAAACACCAAGGCGAATTTCGTGGCTATAACCGTACTTTTCTATCATTTCACTTCTTAATCGAAAGATAGATGGCAGTACTACTAATCCATTGGCTGCATCTGTATGACCACCCGAATCACCTGCGACACATATATCACTTGCCATCGGTATACGGGTTGATAGCCGTGCTTCTTCTTCCGTAATCTCTCCTTCTTGTAATAGGTTATCGATTATTCTCTGTGGAGGTGGACTCATAAAATATTCCGCAACCTCTGGTCTAGATAATTTGGCTATTATTCGATTTTGAACCACAACATCACCGAAACTATTTGTTGTAAGTCCCTTCACTCGGTATTTGACCAACGGCTTGGTGATAGTAACATAACCAGAAGTTTCAATCGTTCTTACACCATATTGTAAAAATAATTCACAAATTTTATTTTCTCTTTCAGGATTAATTAAATCCGCTGACAAATTAAATCCATATGGCTCACCATGTGGTAGAGCTTTTTGGATATTGATAATGGCATTTTCAATTTTGGAATATTCCTGACCGACTGTCCCATAAAAACCGAGCAATCCAGACTTTCCAGCCGCAATTACTAATCGTTCTCCGGATATCCCTCTGTACATTCCACCAATTGTATAAGCATATTTCAGATTATATTCCTCTTTAAATTTAGGATTACCGAGCATCTCTGGTAATATCGCATTTGAATTTTGATCAGTCTGTTCATTACTAGATAACTCCTCCTGTTTTTTTCAGAGGAAGTTATTCTATTCCATAGCGGATTCTCTATAGTAGGAATTACGTTTGCTTCTTCTATGCTCATAGGTTCTGCTTCTCGAATTATACTATTTACCATTCCCTGAACAACTCTGCCTGGACCAACTGAAATGATATCTTGAATGTCCTTCATTAATAAATATCGAACACTGTCTGTCCATTGAACAGATGATACCAGCTGTTTTGATAAAGTTTCCATTATCTCTGAATTGGAATATGGTCTAGCATAAGTATTCGATATAACAGGTATTCTTAAATCTTGAAATGTAAATTGTTTTAAATACTCCGTAAATTCTTCCATAGCTGGTTGCATATACCTTGAATGAAATGCTCCACTAACATTGAGAACCTTATACATAAAACAATTAGGATGATTCGTAAATGCTTCACTAGCTTTTTGAATATCCTCACTATAGCCAGCGATGACTATTTGGGTAGGTGTATTTAAATTAGCAATATCGATTTCCGTTAAGTTGTTTTCTTCTAAAACTTTTTCAACCTGCTCCTTTGTTAAACCCACAACAGCAGCCATTTGGCCACCTGTTGCTTGGTACATTAGTTCTCCTCTTTTTTTAACGTAGCTTTAAGCCTGTTTCAAAGTCTATGGCTCCAGATGCAAATAATGCTGCATATTCACCAATACTGTGTCCAGCTAAGTAATTCGGTTCACCTTCTCCATCTTTAAGCTTTTTCAGATAGGACAACACACTTACAACATATAATGCTGGTTGTGTATAAACTGTCTGTGACAACTTGTCTTCTGGATCATAGAGGCAAAGTTCCTTGATGGAATATCCAAGTATTTCACTTGCCTTTCTCGTAAGCTCTTCGAATTCATCAAAAAGCTCACCTCCCATTCCTTTAGCCTGTGACCCTTGTCCTGGAAAAACATATGCCTTCATCTTTTTGCCTCCTCTTTCCTTAATATCATTCATAACTTTAACGACATCGATATCCACATTAAACATGGATGAAATTTTAAACACATTATCATCATTAGGTAAGATATACTTCAGCATCATAGCAAGCTCACCGTCTGGAGATAAATCAATATAAATACAATCATTGCTATCCATGTTGGTAATACATTCCTGAAAGTTTATAGGCTCCCTTAGGACCTTCCAATAATAGTCAGGTGTAACATTTATTAGAGGTTTACCCGTTACACAAGAAAACACGTCACATCTAGGAGTTCTAATGGATAGACCCTCAACCAAATTAAGATAATCCTCACGAATATCGTCAACCTCACTTGAATGAAATGCATATTGAACTGGGAGCTTGAAATGAAGAATCTGATTATCATTCAGTAATTTTTCCAATTGTTCAATCCGTTCTTCATTTGCAGAAACTACGAAATTTTTCCGATGATTAACCGATATTAGTTCAACATCTCGAAAGATATCGTTTCGATTATAAAATAAAGAGGAATCGTCAAAAACCGTTATCATCCCACCAGCTGGTGCTTTCTCCATAATTAGATTAGATTGCTGTATGATTAATCTTACCGCTTCTTTCATATCAATCATGTTTGAAACTACTGCACTACTTATTTCACCTAGACTACTTCCGATAATGCCATCCGGAATTATCCCGTTATTCATCATCATTTTTGCGGCAGCGTATTCATACATAAAGATAGCTAGACTCGTATGCAATAAAGGCAAGAATGCTTCACTTCGATCTTTGCCTTTATCGAATAATACATCCCGTACCGATAAATCTATTTGATGTACTATTTCTTCATCTACTTCATCTACCAATCTTCTAAAATCAATGTTTTTTTCATATAAGCCTTTTCCCATGCCATAATACTGACAACCTTGTCCAGCAAACATAAATATCTTTTTCATTTCAATTCCTCTACTTCCAATTAGATTAACAATCATAGAATAAGCATAGTAATTCATGGAGACACTGACCATATCATAAGACAAATGACTAGAATATTAGTTTACTTGGCTTATTCATTTGCGAGTTCACTCTCTAGCAAAGCTAATAATTCATTTTCGTTCATATTGTTAAGCTCGTTCATTATAGCTTCATCGGAACTGGTTTCGGTCATTTCTTCTATTAACAAATGTTCATTTTGCTCTTCTTCTATACTATCTATTTCCAAGGAAACAGCAGTCTCCTCTTCCATTAAGGACGCAAGGTGGTCCAAATCTAACTGTGATAAAATATGTTCAGATAGTTCGATAATATTAGGGTAGTTGAAGAAAACTTGATCATCTAGCTCTAAATCAAACTTATTTTGTAGCATATTATATCCCTCGGCAATGACTACTGATTCCAAACCAAGTTCAAAGAATCCTTGTTCCGGATCTGGTAATCTCCCTTCCGTGAACCCTAATAATGAGGCAAATATATCTTGAATATAGCTAATCATCATAGGAATCTGTTCATCCTCAAAGGAATCAGCAAGTTGATATAAAAACTCCATATCAGCGGTACCATTGGTTTTATTTTTTTCAATAGAATCTATTGGTTTATTTTTATTTGTAATTTCTAAACTAGGTTTTGTTTTACAATCTTTACTTGTATTAGGCACGGCATTCACGACAACCACACTAGGTTGACTATTATCTATTATCTGATTACTAGCTGGAACGTTTGTGTCCTCTTCACTTCTTAGTGTGGAACTAGATTCCGTTGACTCCTCGTTTTTGGTAGAATCATACATCCAGTATCTTTCCTTTTCGTAAGGGTACACTGGAAGTGAAACACGGTATGGCTGATAACCCAAATATTGTTCCTGAAAGCTAACATCATATCCTTGTACCCAATAATATCCCTGTTCATAACTATCACTAGATTCAGCTATTGCATTCCTTCCAAGTCTTGCTTTCTCTCTAGCGGATAAAGCTTTTCCTTTTATTATTCCTTTGATACTGTCAGATAGCTCCCCATTTTTATTTACATACAATTCCATCAAGTTCCTCAATTCCTGATAATCAGATGCGACAAATGCCACTCTATATGGATGTGCGACACGGCCAATATGTAGAGTAAATGACATATCTCTAATATCAGGAAGTCCTGAAGGGTTTTCCCCTTCATCTATCCTTGATTGTATATAGTGATAGAACTTGGTTACATATTGTAACAACATATTTTCATTTTTTGCTGACAAAGGAATCATGATTGGTTTTTGATTTTTCGTTTTAGGAGACCTCTTATCATCCTCATACTCTTCAAGAATCATGTGGACGTTTACTCCACCAACACCAAACGAGCTAATACCGGTTCTCCTTGGATAGATTTCCTGACCAATTTGAGGCTTTTTCCATTCTTCTACCTTAGTTTGAACACGAAATGGGGTTTCGGAAAAATCAATGTTCGGGTTGATCCGTTCACTATTTAATCTGTTTGGAACTAATACTTTATGTTTCATTTGCATAAGCACTTTAGCAACCTGTGATATACCAGCTGCAGCTTCTAAATGACCTATATTCGACTTGACTGATCCAATGGAACAAAATTGCTTTTCTGAGGTGTATATGCGGTATGCCTCTGTAAGGGCAGTTACTTCAACCGGGTCCCCAAGAGAGGTTCCTGTTCCATGCGCTTCGACATAGCTAATGGTTCTTGGATCAACATTTGCCTTTTTCAAAGCCTTCTTAATAACTTCTTTCTGGGCAACTGGATTTGGTACGGAAAAACCATTTGTTTTCCCATCATGATTTACAGCGGACCCTTTAATTACGCCATAAATATGGTCCTGGTCCCTTTTAGCCTTCCAGAGAGGTTTCAGTAGGATTGCACCGACACCTTCACCAGGTACATAGCCGTCACCACCCTCACCAAAGCTTCGACAATGACCGTCTGATGCTAAAAACTTTGCCGAATCTAGCGTTATATACTTGCTAGGATGCAAGGTAAGATTTACACCACCCGCTATCGCCAACTCACATTCTTCTCTTAAAATACTCTCGCATGCTAGATGAATAGCATATAGTGAAGACGAACATGCCGTATCAACGGATAAACTTGGCCCTTTTAAATTAAGAAGATAGGAAACTCTATTCGCAACCGAGTAAATTTGTGAATTTATTGGAACCGATTTACCTCTTTCCATTTCTGCTGCTCCATACAACCCGTATGAATTAAAGGTTACTCCAGCATAAACTGCTACATTACCACGGTAATCCTCATCATTTGGATCTCCTAACGATTCCGGTGTATAGCCAGAATCCTCCAAACAACTCCAGACAGCTTGTAGGAATAGTCGCTCCTGTGGATCCATAAACGCTGCATTTCTTGGTGAAATACCAAAGAACTGCGGATCAAACTTATCTGCATCATTAACAAATCCACCCCATTTACAGGTAACATCAGGGTATTGTTGGTAATCCCACCTATCCTTTGGAATCTCGGAAATACAATCTCTATCTTGTATCAAATTATTAATAAACTCATCCAAGTCCTCCGCTTTAGGAAATTTACCACTTAGGCCAATGATGGCAATATCCTGTTCCCTTTCGAAACGTTTTTCACTGTTATCTTTTTGATCGGTATAATGGGGACTAGCCTCTTTGTTTTGATGTACAGGATCAACCGCTGTATGAGCCTCCCTTGGAAGTAATACCGTAGTTAATTTTTCTTTTTGCTTATCAACAAAATAGTTGCTGAGCGTTTTTAAATTTTTATAAGTAAACAATAATGTCGATGGTAATGTACCAAAGTCCTTTTCTAAACGTCTATTTACTTGGTTGATATGAATGGAGTCAATACCATAGGATTCGAAGTTCTCAGTTGGAACAATGAAGTCAATTGGTAATTCAAGTACTTCAGAAAAAATTTGCTTTAAATAAGCTAGCATTTCATCTTCAATCAAATGTTCATCTAACACATCAACTTCTATTTTTGAGGTATTTGTTTGTTTTTGTTGAATTGTCGGTGTATTATCTAGAGGTTTATGAACTTCCATACGTGTACTACTCTCTTGGGGTTCATAGATTAGCCTATTATCACTACCGATTGGCATTACCCAGTAACTTTCCTTCTCAAAAGGATAAGTAGGAAGAGAAATTCTTTGCGGATATTGACTTTTATACATTTTTTTCCAACCAATAGGTGCTCCCATAATCCAAAACTCTGCAAGCTTTGATAGGTCTTTTTGAATGAGATACCTTTCCACCTGTTCCTTGATTATTTCACCATTTAATAAAGCATTAAATTTTTCCAAGTAATCCTTGATGTTTCCATGTTTAACATTAGGATTATCCTTGTTACCCAGTCTAAAATCTAACAAGCCCTGTTTTAGTTCATCTATATTTCTTGCAATAATGGTTAGTCTCTCTTCCATACCATCTCTACCAACCTGTAGTGTATATGCTATATTCTGAAGAAGTGTATGGCTTGTATCCTTTTCTAGCATTGAATCCTTTTCATAGAATTCATATGCGTCGTCTGCTCTGTCTTCGTTACATAAGTATTTTGTTAAACTATTTACGGTACTGCAATGGACTACCACTTCAGTATTTATTTCTACTCCTAGTTTGTCTTGAAGACGTTCATAGAGGTTATGGAGATGATACGTGTCCAGTCCGTAATCATTAAATGACAAATCATTAGCAATATCTGCTTGTTTTATCGATAGTAAATCCGCCACTTCTTCTTTTATTAGTAGATTAATAGATGCTTCATCCAATACCTTCTGGGCAGTATTTGAAGAAATAATCGTTTTATTGGATGAGTAGTTTTCTAAAAATAAGCTTAGCTTCTCAGCATATCTTTCTAGCCCGTTCTTATTCTTAGCAGAAAGAATAAAAAGCTTAGGACTATCATCATCTATCGTTTGTGGCACTTCTTCCTGAATATATTCTTCTACAATTACATGTGCATTAGCACCACCTGCACCAAAGGCACTGATTCCGGCTCTTCTAGGAAAAAGCTTCTTACCATACTTCGTAGTAACTATGGGTTGTTTCCACTCCTCTAGCGATTGCTGTACATAGAAAGGAGTGCTAGTAAAATCAATAAAAGGATTTAAATGGTTAGAATGTATGGATGGTACAAGTGTTTTATGTTTCATCTGCATCAAGACTTTCGTCAATGCCGCTATGCCTGCTGCAGATTCTAAATGTCCGATATTCGATTTAACGGAGCCAATAGAACAGTATTGTTGATCTTCTGTATATTGATTAAAGGCTTTTGTCAGTCCAGTTATTTCTATTGGGTCGCCTAACGCTGTCCCTGTTCCATGTGCTTCAATATAACTAATGGTTCTTGGATCAATGTCTGCTTTTTGGAGTACATCTTTAATCAATTCTCCTTGAGCATTGGGGTTTGGCACTGTATATCCACTAGTTCTTCCACCTGAATTAATCGCACTACCTTTGATAACCCCATAAATCTGGTCACCGTCTGCCACTGCCTTATTCAGTGGTTTTAATACTACTGCACCTACACCTTCACCTGGTACATAGCCATCACCATCTGCACCGAAACTTCTACATTTCCCATCTGAGGAAACGAAATTCCCCATACTTAACTGTACGTATTTGTTTGGATGCAGTGCTAGATTTACACCTCCAGCGATGACCATCTCCGATTCACCATTTCGGATACTATCACAGCCCTGATGGAGGGCAACCAAAGAAGAGGAACACATCGTATCCAGAGCTATACTTGGACCATGGAAATCAAAGAAATACGATACCCTATTCGCTATCGATGCAAAGGAAGACCGTCCTGAGACCTTATCTCCATATTGATTTGTTTCAAGTAACTGGTACAGACCATACATCGCACCAACATATACCCCAACCTTTTTACCCTTTAGCGAATTACTAGAATATCCAGCATCTTCAATGGCATTCCAAGTAGTTTCTAAAAACAACCGTTCTTGAGGATCGATAAACCTGGCTTCACTAGGCAGGATACTAAAAAAATGGGCATCAAACTTATCGACATCATCCACAAAACTTCCCCATTTGCTGTAGGTTTTACCAATCGTACCTTTTTCGGCATTATAATATAAATCATGATTCCATCTTTCATCCGGTATTTCTGTTACACAATCTTTGCCCCTTTTTAAGTTTTCCCAAAACTGATTCAAATCCTCTGCCATAGGGTACCTACCTGCTACCCCTATAATAGCGATTTCATCGTTAGCTTCCGTATTTAGTCGTACAGATAGACTAGACTTTTTTGTTGTAGCTTTAGATTTAGATGCAGTGACGAGTGGCCTTTTTTCTATTTTCATGCTATTTTGTTTCTCAATATGATTATTATTCTTCTTTGCTTCTAGACCAAACATCTTCTCCAATAATTCTCTTTTCGTATGGATTAAATATTGAGCCAATTCTGTGATTGTGTCATATTCAAAAAACAGTGTCTTCGAAAGAGCGCCCATCTTGTCTTCCATCGATTTGGTCATACTCATAATTGTCACTGATTCGATTCCATATTTACCGAAAGATTCATCATTTCTTATTCGCTTCAAATCGATATTGGTTTTCTCAGCTACTAGCTGCTTCAGGTAATTCTCCGTATGAGTTAATAGTTCCTCTTGACTAACCTCTATGTTATTGGTTGGATTCTCCAATTCTATTTCATTATCTTCTATATCCGATGTTACATCTTCATTCACTGTCTTCGCGTTTAGCGCATTACTTATTTTATTTTTTTCCCCGTTCACCACAATAAATTGTGAACCTTTCTGGTTTAAGCCATGTTCAAATGCGAGAACACCATTTTCTCGTGAGAGAGGAATCATTCCCATCCCATCAATCATCATTTCGAGTTTCTCGTTATCAACCCTCATGCCCTCTTCCCATAATGGCCAATTAATCGATAACGTTTTACCAAAACGTTTACCTTCTTTACATAACTCATTTCGCCACTGAGCGAAATAATCTAAATAGCTATTCGCATATGCATAATCACTTTGTCCTACATTACCTAGTACAGAAGCAATGGAAGAGAATAAAATAAAAAAGTACTAATTGTTCCTCTTTTAGTTCCTCATCAAGATACCTTGTCCCAAATACTTTTGATGATAATACGGCATCGATTTCTTCCTTTCTTTTTTTCAGGATAAATGAATCTTTAATGACGCCTGCTGAGTGTACGACACCGTTTATCGTTCCAAATGCTTCTCTTGTTTTATGAATAAGATTCTGGACATCTTTCTTTTTTGAAATATCTGCCTGAACATAAAGGATATCCGCTCCGGCAGTTTCTAACTCTTTTAATTTATCTAGCTTTTCACCTACTAACTTACTGCGACCAGTTATGACCAATCTGACTCTTGCCTTTTGAATTAAGTAATGTGCGAATATCATTCCTAATTCACCTAGGCCACCCGTTATAATGTATGTTCCTTTTTCCTTTATCAAGTCAGAAGGCTTCATCTCATAGTTAGATTCAAATATTTCCACTACATACTCATTCCTTTCGCTTCTCCCAATTTATGTCCGAAATAACCATATGTTTTTTTATAGGTGACATCTGTTAAGATTCACTTCTCTAAGAATGTTGCAACTCATCTGAGAAGTGAATCAAAACAGGTCATCTGTACAAAGATTCAACTGAAATAATTCGGACTATTGCTTAAAGGAATCAAATACTTTTGACTTCTTTAACTAACCTATTCCTACCTTCGTATCGTATCTCGACTTCAGAATCTTCAATTTCAAACTCATGAAGTAACACTTTCGCAATATGACTATCATCTGACTCACCATGGATAGTCCTAACCTTTTGTAATTCAACTGTCTTAAAAGTAAACGAAGGCTTTTCCATTCTAATAGTCTTTGCAAAACCACTAACCGCACTGTATTCTGGTATAACTCTTCCCTCTTCATTCTCAAATGCAAATAGTAATTGAACATTGTAGTTTATTTTTTGCTTCATTAATGCTTGGCTTAGATAGAAAAGTGAATATATGCCATGTTCCAAGTGTTCGGTTAATTCATCATCTGTCCTTGCATATTTACCATCTTTGGTATGAAAAATTATTCTAGTTAATGAAGTTTTCTGGTCGATTAGCATTTGAATTATTTGTTCATAATCCTCTTGAATCAATGGATTGATTTCATAGATATTCTTACCCAATGATTGACAAGTTTCCCCTGGCTTTACAAGAATTACATCCGAATGATTCTCTTCACGATAAAGTGCTTGAATTTCCCTAAATAGCGTTTCATCTTGGTCAAAAATGACAATCGTGCCTTGAGCTTGATCGTTCATCACTTCCTGACCCTCCATGTAAAACGTCTCAGACCAATCAGTCATAAAATATTGATTTTCAAGCACAGGCTCGTTGTTCAAACTATAGAAGGAAGATGGATACTCATCCCCCACCATATTCTGAACAGAATCTATGACTTGAAACGCTTTTAGTGTGAATTCATCAATGATAGCTAATATCCTTCCAGATTTGTCTGTAATTGTTATATCAAACTTCTGTATGGAAGAGGATTGTGATTTCTTTGTATGGTTGGACTGTTTAACATAAGCGATACATTCTTTGGTCATCGGCTCTATGATTTTCATTTCCGATAATGCAAATGGTAGAAAGACAGTCGGATTTGTTTCATTTTGACTTCTCATTAAACCTAACACAGACTGGAATACACCATTTAATAGTGCAGGGTGAAGAACATAATGACTTAACGAATCGACCGAGTCGGCTTCAAGACTCATAAAGGATAAAGCCTCAAATTCGTTAGAATATATTTCCTGAATGACCTGGAAACTTGGACCATTTATTAATCCTCTCTCAGTCATAGCCCTATAACAATCATTTCCATCCTCTATTCGATGACACCTAGATTTAATATCCTCAATATGAATCGTTTTGGAATCCAGTGTCGCGTATAGATCATCTCTATATTCCAATTGCCCCTCCGAACAAATCAACTCATTTTCTGCCTCACCACTACCAGATCCTTCCACTACTGTACTTATTTCATAATTGGTTGTGTCGTTATCAGAGAAGACTTTAACTTCTATGTCTTTCGGTTCATTAGAGACCTCAAACTGATTTATCCAAATGACATTCTTCAGAACATTAACATCTGTTTCCAAACTAAGTTTACCGACGAAACGAGCCATTTCAAGTGTGGCAGCTCCTGGTAACACTTTTCTCTCACCAAGACAATGATCTTTTAAGAAGAATTCATTTCCTGAAAAATTAGATCGGAAGTTTTGCCTATAAAGACTCGAGTTGTTCTCATGAATTAGCGGGTGTATCTCTTTGGCGACAGGAGTCTCCTTTGATGGTGTATCTGGAGTTATGGTTACCCAAAACCTTTCGTTTTCAAATGGATACGTAGGCAAACTAACCCGTTTTGGTCTATTCTGATATAAACTCTTCCAATCAATCGTTATCCCATTCACCCAGTACTCACAAAGCTTTTCATAGTGGCCAAGTCTTATACAAGTCTGCACATCCATCGACAGATTAGCAGTATCATAGTCTTGTAATGATCTAGCTTTTCCATATACCTGACCATAGTAAACTCCTTCAGCATTCTCCTGTACAGTTAGAAATTCATTTAACTTTTGCATGAGCATGTCAACCGAATCACTGACAAATGCCATACGCTCTTCCATTTCCTCTCGCCCAACCTGTAGTGTATACGCAACATCTAGCAAGTTATTTTCCATAATTTTTTGGCTATGAATGGCGTTAATGAGATTGTTAACTTGGACTTTAAGCTGTTCTTTTGTTTTAGAAGATACAACAATCACTACTGGTTTTTTTGATAGAGTACTATCTTCCTTCTTCTCCTCGTTCTCATTAGGTATAAATTCCTCAAGGATGATATGAGCATTTGCACCACCTGCTCCAAAGGAAGAAATACCAGACCTTCTAGGATATTCTTTAACAGACCCATCACGATTTACCTTTGGACGATTCCATTCCATTACTTGTTGTGGAACATAGAATGGACTATTTTCAAAATCAATATTTGGATTTAGTTCGCTTGAGTGCAAGGACGGTACAATCTTTTTATGCTTCATCTGAAGTAGCACCTTTGCAATGGAAGCTATACCTGATGCGCTCTCGCAATGACCAATATTTGATTTTACAGATCCGATAGCACATTTTTGTGTGTTATCGACATTTTCTCCAAATGCTTTTTGCAATGCGATAATTTCTATTGGATCTCCTAAGGCTGTCCCTGTTCCATGTGCCTCAATATAACTTAGCGTATCAGGAGTAATATTCGCCGCATTCAATGCAGTACGAATGACTTCCGATTGAGCGTTGGGATTTGGGACGGTATAACCATTCGTTTTTCCACCATGATTGACAGAGCTCCCTTTAATAACACCATATATATGGTCTCCATCCTTTATTGCTTGTTCTTTTGATTTTAAAAGTAAAGTGCCGACGCCCTCACCAGGAACATAACCATCTCCATCTTTTCCGAAGCTAACACATCTTCCATTAGTCGAAGCAAATTTGGACTGACTAATAAGAAGGTATTTATTCGGGTGACTCATTACATTGACTCCACCAGCAATGGCATATTCACATTCCCCTTGTTTTATTGCCTGACATGCCATATGAATAGCGACCAGAGAAGAAGAACACATCGTATCAATTGCTAAACTAGGTCCATGGAAGTCAAAGAAATATGACACACGATTAGCAATAGATGCCGGATTTCCTGATAAAACAATAGGATTTCCTACCTTTTGCTCTTGAGCAGCATAGAGCTGATAATCCTCATTCATTACACCTACATAAACTCCCACATTTCTACGAACATCCGAACCTGGGTTATATCCAAGTTCGTGTCTTGTATACCCAGCATCTTCAATCGCTTCATACACTGATTTCATAAATAATCTTTCCTGTGGGTCCATGATTACTGCATCTGTAGGTGTAATATTGAAAAACAAAGGATCAAATTTATCCACGTTTTTCATAAAACCGCCCCACTTCGTATAGGCAGTTCCAGGATTATTTACGTCCTCATTAAAGTATTTACTGTGATCCCAGCGTGACAATGGAACCTCGGTAATGCAATCACGACCTTGAAGTAGATTTTTCCAGTATTCCTCTATATCATCTGCCTGAGCAAACGCACCTGACATACCAACTATCGCTATGTCATTATCTGTACTAGTTTCTTCCAATTGTTTTACAATACCTGACTGAATATCCTGTACCATTTGTTTTTTCCTAACGGTCTTCACATCTTTTGCTTTTACTGACACTGGCTTTATTTCTTCTTTGTTGCTATGCGCCTCATCACCACTTACTCCGATATGGTTAATTAGTTTATCCTGATGTCTATCAACAAGATATTTAGTAATAGCATTGATATTCTGATATTCAAATAGCAAAGTTTTTGGTAACGACCCGAATGTTCCTTCTAATATATCTGTTAATTTCATGATTAGAATTGAATCGATACCATACCTATCCAGTGGCTCGTCTTCATCGATATCCTGTATAGGAATCATTAATGCATCAGCAAAAATCTGCTTAATAAACAGAACAGATTTCTCATATAAACCCTCATTAGTTGGTTCTATCACTTCACGATTTGGTAGTATTACTTCCACATCCGCTTTGTTATGATTCTCATGTTCTAGCAATAGAGACCGTATTTTATCTGCAAAACCTTCTACAGGAATAACCTGACTTTCCTGTAGTGACAGTGACCTATAAAATAGCTCTAATCCAGTTTCTGTTCGTAAGCTAGTCATACCTGTACGAACAATTATCGATTTTTGAAGTGATTCGTCTATAGTCATGCCACCATCTTGCCAAAGTGGCCAATTTAACGATAATGTTTGTCCATTCCGTTGGTTCTGTTTAACCAGTTCATTTCGGTGTGTTGCGTAAGCATCCATAAAGGCATTTGCCGTTGCATAATCAGCCTGACCAACATTCCCTGTAACACCTGATAATGATGAACAAATAACTAAAAAGTCTAGGTCAAGGTCTTTACTAGCCATATCAAGATTCACTATCCCTTGGATCTTAGGTGTAAGTACATCTAAAAATTCTTGACGAGTCTTCTTATAGATAAGGTTATCGTTGACCAGTCCTGCACTGTGAATAATTCCAGTTATCTTACCAAAGTTCGTCTCGATTTTTTCAATTACGTTCTCTACAGAATCTTTCACACTAACATCGACACTTTCATACAACACGGTTGCATCATTCTTTATCAATTCATGAAGCTTAGCCTGTTTTTCTGTAGTTAGTGGGGATCTGCCTGTTAGAACTATAACTGCATTCTTGACTTTATTGACTATTTCTTTAGCAAAAATTAAGCCTAAGCCCCCCATACCCCCAGTAATTAGATAGACACCATTATTTTTCCAAACTGGTTTTCCTGGTAGCATCGAATCATGTTCTTTTAGGGTTTGCACCAAGCGTTTTCCATCCCTATATAACACAGAATGATCCTGACTATATGTTGCATTATCAACCAACCATGTAGCAATTTGGTTTGTATCATGTTGATCCTCAATCCCAATTACCTGTCCAAATATAGTTGGATTCTCCAAGTTTGCTGTTTTCAGTAAACTCGCTAACCCCAGCAATGGATAATTATTAGAGGCTAGAGGAATATAGATTTGTATGAGATTGCGGTCTTGAGTATGGCTATGCATCAGCTTCTTTATTTCTTCAAGGATCGTTACAGCGTATTCTTGAAAACGATGTGCGATATTACTAGAGTCAGATTGTATTGTAATGAAGTCATAATCGGTGCATTTCGTGTACAGTTCCTGTTGTATATGATTATCTACTTCACACAGTATAGCAATACGCTTCGTATATGGACGTGTATCTCTGCTTCTATCCAAAGCACTCTCTTTCCATTCCGGAATGATAGTTAGGGATTCAATCTTTTCATTTTCTGCCTCCCCTTTGGATGTATGTCCTTCTAAATTGCTTTCTCTATCACTTTGTTTAAGCGAGCGAAAATAAACTTCCTCCATTCGAACACAAAGCTCACCATCCGTATTGCAAAGATCGATATCTAAAAGCTCTCCTTTTTCTGCTATATCCTGATTACTAGGCCGTATACTAGACCACATAATAGAAGTGATGTCCTTATAAACAGTCATTCGTTTAATCATAAATGGGAGCTTTGGTGCTAACGCTGCTGTGGTTGATTCGTTGCTTAATTGTTCTTCTGCTAATGTCATGCCAATGGCTGCTTGGAAAGCAGAGTCTAGCATACAAGGATGAAGTCGATAATCAACCAGTGAAGCTTCTAATGAATCCGGAAGAACTAGGTGAGCTAACACCTGTTCTTTACCAAGGTTAAGGGACTCGATTCCTCGTTGTTTATCTCCATATTGAATACCGATCGAATCAAACTGATTGTAAATGGTATCCGATTGCAATTTCATCACATTACAGTTATTTAATCTCTCTCGCAAGTCAATTTCAGGGGATTCCGTACCCGCACTGATTACTGCAAAACCTTCACAATAAATTACTTTTTCAGAATTCCCTTCATCAGATTCGGAATAAATTTCGAAGGAAACCTGACTATTTTCTTCTAAATCTAGAGCAATATGAACTTCAACGGCATTATCAACAGTTAATGGTCTAATCCAAGTAATATCCCTAAATTCGAAGGTGGAAGGATCATTTTCATCCATGTTAAAAGCATTTCGAATCGCAGCATAAGCCATTTCAATATAAGCCACTGCTGGCATTGTCTTTCTACCATTTACCAGGTGATCAGTGAAAAATGATTCCTCACCTGTAAACAATGAGCTATATTTTTGTTGACTAAAATCAGACGAATTTGAATGTACTAATGGATGAATATAGTGAACACTATTTGCAATTTGATTGTCAGAAAGAACTCCCTCTACCTCAGGTATCCAATAACGTTCCTTCGCAAAAGGATACGTAGGTAAACTGATACGTTTTCTCCGTTCATCAATAAAATAGAAATTATCCCAATCAATAGTCAGCCCTTTCACCCAAAGTTCTAGTATTTTTGAATACTTCCCGAGTTTGAACCATGTGTTGAGAACATTCTGAAACTCTTGATCAGAATCTAGTACGTGTAGGACATTATTGATACTTTTAGCTTGACCCCTGTAATAGTCTCCAGAACCACTCAAATACTCCGTAAGTTTCTCTTCCAAATCCATACTGGAAGTAACAATAAATGCCAGGCGTTCTTCCATACTCTCACGCCCAACCTGAAGCGTGTATGCTATATTTTTTAATTTTTCATAGGATGGTTGTTCATCATGAAGCCAAGTAATTAATTGCTTAACCACTTCCTTTAGCTGCTCTTCCTTTCTAGCTGATAGAGTGATCATTACTGGATCCTCACTCTGTTCATCCTCAGTCACTATTTCCGGTTCTTCCGGAATATACTCTTCCACAATAAGATGGGCATTTGCACCTCCAGCTCCAAATGCAGAAATTCCTGCTATCCTTGGATATTCCTTCTTTACACCATCTCTCTCCACTATCGGACGCTTCCAATCAGTTAGTTTTTGTGAAACTATAAATGGACTTTGCTCAAAATCGATATTTGGATTGAGCTCAGATGAATGTAAAGATGGAGCAATCTTCTTATGTTTCATTTGTAATAGAACCTTCGTTAAACCTGCAATTCCAGCCGCGCTTTCACAGTGACCAATATTAGACTTTACAGATCCTACCAGACAAAATTGCTTGTCTTTGGTATATTCCTCGAACGCTTTATTCAATCCTGCGATTTCTATTGGATCACCCAACGCAGTACCAGTACCATGTGCCTCTATATAACTGATAGTTCTCGGATCCACCCCTGAACGCTTAAGTACTTTACTAATTACACTTGTTTGCGCTCGTGGATTTGGGACGGTATAACCATTGGTTTTACCACCATGATTAACCGCTGAACCTTTAATAATTCCATAGATATTGTCGCCGTCTTCAATTGCTTTTGCTTTCGGCTTTAAAATAACTGCCCCTACTCCTTCACCTGGGGTATAGCCATCACCATCTTTTCCAAAGCTTTGACACCTTCCTTTACTGGACATAAATTTGTTTTGCCCAAGCATAAGGAATTTATTTGGATGTAGCGATAGATTTACTCCACCTGCAATAGCTGTGTCACATTCGCCATTTCGAATACTTTGACATGCTAAATGGATGGAAACAAGTGATGAAGAACACATGGTATCCACAGCCATGCTAGGTCCATTGAAACCACTTATATAAGAGACTCGATTAGCAATGGAAGCTGGACTTCCACTAAGTGCTAACATATGGCCATAGGCTTGTGCCTGTGCTCCATAAAGCTGGTATTCTTCATACATGACACCTACATAGACACCTACATTAGATTCCAAGCTATTCTTGTCATTTTTCCCAAGGGTGTATCTTGTATAACCTGCATCTTCTATGGCATTATAAGCACACTGCAAAAATAATCTTTCTTGAGGATCTAACATTTGTGCCTCACTTGGTGCAATATTAAAGAATAGAGGGTCAAACTGGTCTATCCCGTCTAGGAAGCCTCCCCACTTGGCATAGGTTTTATCTAATTTTCGCTTGTCATCATCATAGTAGATACTATGATCCCAACGTTCTTTCGGAATCTCTGTTATACAATCTTTGCCATCTTTTAGTATATTCCAAAATTCCTTTAGGGTATTGGCATGCGGATATTTACCCGAAACCCCAATTATTGCAATATCCATATCGTTATTTACTTGCATAATGGTATTACCTGTTGTTCCATTATTACTCTCTTTTCTACTTGGAGCTTTACTCATTTGGCTCCAGTAGGTATGTTTTTTTTCTGTTTCAATCTTCTTAGGCTTATCTTGTACCATTATTACTGGATTTTTCTTTACACCAGTCAATTCTCTTACATGCTCTGGATAGTTTTCACAGAAGTAATCCGTCAGCTCTAACAAGCTTTGATATTCAAAGAATAGCGTTTTTGGTAATGATCCGAAACTCTTCTCAAGCTGATTGGTTAGCTGCATAATCATGATGGAGTTAATTCCATAAGTTTCTAGAGAAACTCTTGGATCAATACGTCCGACATCAAGGTTTAATTCAGAAGAAAGCATTTGTTTTAAAATATTGGTAAACTTTTCTTTCATATTTTCCTGGACAATATTCTCTTTCTCTTGCTCCAGACTCCCTTCTATGTCTTTTCTTTCAGATGTATGACGGTATAAGTAACGGATTATTTTCTCATATTCCCCTTCCAGTGCCAGCGCCTGGGATTGACCGCTATGGATGCTTTCATAAAGCAACTCGATTGCAGTCGACGTTTGCATTGGTACTAATCCAGTACTTTCCTGAATGATTTCTTCCATTTCTCCACTTATTTGCATACCACCGTCACGCCATAATGGCCAATTAATAGAAATAGCATGCCCGGATCGTCTTTCTTTTTTAACTAACTGATTTCTGTATTCTGCAAAAGAGTCCATAAATGCATTTCCAGTAGCGTAATCTGCTTGTCCAATATTGCCCATAATTCCAGCCAAGGATGAAAAAATGATAAATAAATCTAAAGACATCTCTTTCGTGGCCTCATCCAGGTTATAAATGCCTGACACTTTAGGAGCTAAAACAGCACGCAGTTCCTCTTCATCTTTTTTCACGATAAAATTATCGCGGATTATTCCGGAACAATGAATAACCCCATTAATGGCTCCAAATTGGTTGACAACTTCCTGGATTAGATTTTCGACTTGTTGTTTATCTGTTACATCTACTTGTCTGTATATTGCTTGAGCACCTAATGCTTCTAAGTTCTTAATTTGTTTTTCTATGTTCGGATTGAATGGTGAACGACCAAGTAATAATAGGGTTACTTGCTTGGCTTTTTGTGCAATTTCATTAGCTATAATGGCTCCAAGACCACCAGCCCCACCTGTAATAAGGTATAAACCTTGATCCTTCCAGCAATGTGGCATATGGCTGGATGGTTTAACAGAGGTTTGTTCCATTTCACTTACATATCTTTTTTGGTTACGATATCGGACATGCTGTTCGTAAGGGAGCTCCCCGCTTTCCTCTAAACACTTGCAAATGTTTTCCGCATCTAGATCTTGCTGTGATTCAACTAACTGAGTTACAAAATGATGATTTTCAAGTTGCATAGTCTTCAGAAATCCTAATAACCCGGTCAATGTCCGATCTTCAGATTTAGTACTGATAAATAACTGTATGAATACTGGATTATTAATTTTATTGGAAAGAATTTTTCTAGTTTCATGCAACAATTGAACCGCATAATCCGTATACTTCTCTGATAGATTAGTAGCATGAGAACGAAGAGGTATACATTTCGTGTTGTGTAGTCGTGTTTCAATATGATACATGGTTTGCTGATCAGGATCACAGAGAAATACAATTCTATTATGTTCTAATTGGTTCTCTTTGTTATCCAGTACCGAAACTTCTCTCCACCTTTTGGTAAAAAGTAATTTATTCGTCTCTGTAACTTGTGAAATGTTTGTAGCCTTATCCTCGCTTTGAAGCGTTCTAAATGCTAACCCTTTTATACGAACACAAATATTTCCTTCATCATCGCAAAGATCAATGTTAATTTTTTGTATTTTTTCTTCTTTCTGTTGCATATCTTTATAGATATAGGCCCACATCTTAGCGGAACAATCTTTCATAATCTCTATTTCTTCTAATGCAAAAGGCAAATGAATCTGCTTATTCGTCTCAGCACTTGTGAAGATAGCCTCCGTGGTGCTATATTCTGTTAATGAAAAAGCGATAGTTGCTTGTAAGGCTGAATCTAATAGACTTGGATGTAATCTGAATTTGCTACTATTGACACCTTCTATCTCAGGTAAAGATAAGGAAGCAATAAGTTGGTTTTCTCCTTTATACACTTCCTTAATGCCTCGATGAGAAGGACCATAATTGATTCCCACTTTCTCAAAATAGCGATAGAACGATTCTCCGCTTTTTTTAGAAAAATTACATTCAGATTTAATCCAATCTATATCCAGACTAGATTGTTCAGATGATTGATTAAAACGCGCAGTACCCTCACAATGGACTATAGATTCCATACTTTCCTCTTCCGAATCACTAAAGATAGTAAATTTCAATTGATCATATTCATTCGGTAAGATGGATATATGAAGAGTTTTAGCTTTACCACTGACTTCGAATGGTTGAAGCCACACTACATGCTGAATTTGCACAGAACTACTTTCTTTTTCTGAAGCATCCAGTAAGTCTTCCAAAGCCGCTCGAGCCATCTCTATATAGGCAACACCTGGTAAAATCTTTTTACCATTGATCATATGGTCTTCTAAGAAAAACTCATTACCATGAAATACAGTGCTATATCGCAATCCATGAATATTTGATGTATTTTTATTTAATAGTGGATGGATAACTTCCACCACTACTGCTTGATTACTCACACTCTCCTTCATAACTTTTGGCCAAAAACGCTCTTTACTAAACGGATAGGTTGGTAATGTTATGCGGTGTGGTTTTTCTTCCTGATATAGTAGATTCCAATCGATACTAGCTCCTGCAACCCATAGCTTTGCGATATTTTCTAATTTTCCATTTTCTAAAAGGTCTGTTATAGCTTTACCGCGAGTATTTTCTTCTATGATTGTTTGGAGATTCTGCTTATTATCTAGTACATTACCCTCATATAATTGGTTAATATTCGCTTTACCATCCAAATATAGTTCGAGTTTTTGTAATAACTCTTCACTACTCTCCGCAATAATTGCTACTCTCTCTTCCATTGCTTCTCTACCTACTTGCAATGTGTAAGCAATAGAGGTAACATTAACATCCTTTTTCCTTCTATATTATGTGAGTCAATGTCATTATCTACAAGGTTCATTATTAAGGTTGCTAGTGAGTAAATTGATAACTCCTTATTCACTTCTATTTCAGGTAATTCGATATCCAATGCTAGATTAATAGCATTCTTTAATTTCGTTGATTGAACAATGTCCAATCCATACTCCTGCATACTGACTTCAGAGTCAATATTCTCCTGATGGATACCAAGTAATCCTGAAAGAGACTCCTTAATAGTTTGTTGTACCGTATCAAAGGATAAGTTTTTACTAATGATTTTATTAGCTTGTTTCTTATTCATGCCGCAATTTTGACGTAAGTAATCGGTTAACAACCGGATATACTCTCGTACTCTCTCTTTATTTTTAGCTGAGACAACAAAGAGGTTAGGTTTCTTCCTATCTACTAAAGTCTCTATCAAGTCTGATTGATATTCCTCCACAATTATATGAGCATTAGATCCGCCTGCCCCAAATGAACTAATCCCTGCTCTTCTAGGTACCTTTCTCTTTATACTACCTTCTGTAATGACAGGTTCTTCCCAGTCTTGAAGATGCCTTTGTACATAGAAAGGTGTATTTTTAAAGTTTATATTCGGGTTAAGTGGACTCGAATGAATAGACGGAACCAACTTTTTCTTTTGCATTTGGAGAAGCACCTTTGTCAATGCAGCAATTCCAGCAGCTGATTCTAAGTGACCTATATTAGATTTCACAGACCCAATTGAACAATATTGCGTCTCCATCTCCTCTTGTCCTTGTTCCCTTTTAAATGCTTTTGTTAGTCCTGTAATCTCAATCGGATCCCCTAGTGAGGTTCCAGTCCCATGGGTTTCTATATAGCTAATTGTTCTTGGATCAATACCCGATTTTTGAAATACATTCGCAACTAGATCTCCTTGGGCATTTGGATTCGGTACGGTAAATCCACTAGTTTTCCCACCGGAATTAATAGCACTGCCCTTTAACACTCCATAAATGTGATCCTTATCGGCTATAGCTTTCTTTAATGGCTTCAGTAGAACTGCTCCAATTCCTTCACCGGGAACATAACCATCTCCACCTTCGCCAAAGCTTCTACAGCGACCATCACTCGAAGCGAATTTCCCCATACTTAGTAACAAATGTTTATTAGGATGTATAATAAGGTTTACTCCACCAGCAATAGCTAAGTCACTTTCACCGTTTCTAATACTTTCTGCGCCTAGATGTAGCGCAGTTAGAGAGGAGGAGCACATTGTATCAATTGCCATACTTGGTCCATTAAAATTACAAAAATATGAAACTTGATTCGCAATCGAAGCAAAAGATGACCCTACCGGAACGGTTTTCCCTTTTATTTCGCTTTCGAAAAGTTCATACATCCCATTCATCACACCTACAAAAACGCCAACTTTATCCTTTTCAAGGGATGCTCTAGTGTAGCCAGCATCTTCAAGTGTATGCCATGCAACCTCCATAAATAATCTTGCCTGGGGGTCCATAACCTCCGCCTCAATCGGGGGAATATTAAAGAATAATGCATCGAACATCGCTACGTCCCGAATAAATCCTCCCCATTTACTATAGGACTTGCCAAGATTTTGTTTGTCAGGGTCATAAAACTTACGGTAATCCCATCGTTCCTTTGGAATTTCGGTAATACAATCTTTACCGTTGCTTATAACATCCCAGAATTCTTCTAAATTATCGGCATGTGGATAACGTCCACTCACTCCAATAATAGCGATATCATCTTGTTTGGAATCCGTATCCGTATCTTGTACAGTAGGTATCACCTTAGATTGCTCTTCCTGAATTAATAATGGCTTTTCATCATGTTTCGCTTCATTAATTTCATTTTTATTTTCATTATCGGAGAGTAGTGTTCCGAACATTTCCATTAACATATCTCTTTTATCCTGAAGGAAATATTCCGATAACTCCTCTAAATTTCTATACTCAAAAAATAAGGTCTTGGAAAGTTCCCCAAAGGACTTCTCCAACAAACGAGTAAGACTCATAATCAGGATAGAGTCAATTCCATACTTTTCAAATGGTTCCAGCATGTCTATCTTTTCAACAGGTATCTTGGTCTTTTCTGATAGCACTCCTTTTAAAAATTGATTCGTCTCTTCACGGAGTATCTTTTCAATCTTTTCTTGATGATCATCTTTCGTTTCTAGAACTTGTACTTCCACAGAACCTTGTTCCATAAGTACTTTTGCTTTATTCATTTTCTGGCCAGTAACGGAATCAATAAGTTCCATTATTTTTTCTTGTACTCCTTTTATAACGATCAATTGGGGTACATTTAAGTGAAGTCCGTCTTCAAATGCCTTAATTCCCTCGTTGGAGTTTAACGTGAAAATTCCTCCATCTTCTTCCATCGCTTTCTTAGCCTCTTGGTCAATATACATTCCACCCTCTTCCCAGAAAGGCCAATTAATCGAAAGTGTCTTCCCGTAACGTTTTCCTTTTGCACGCAGTTCCTCTCTAGCGGATGCAAAGTGATCTAAATAACTATTTCCATAGCTATAGTCACACTGCCCGACATTTCCAACTACAGACGCTAGAGACGAAAATACAACGAAAAAGTCCAATATTTCATTCTGTAAAGCTTCATCTAAATTTTTTGTACCAAAGACCTTAGCTGCCAATACTTCCTTCACTTCTTCGTAATGTTTCTTCAAGTAAAGAGAGTCTCTGATAACACCAGCTGAATGAATCACTCCATCAATGCGCGCAAATTTTGCTTTTACTTTTTTATAAGTTCCTCTACATCCTCTCGCTTCGATACATCAGCTCGTACATAGAGGACCTCTGAACCTAATGCTTCTAGTTCTTTTATTTCCTCTAAATCATGCGCGCTCAATTCTCTTCGACCAGTGAGCACAATCTTAATATTTCTCTTGTTGCTCAAGTATCGTGCAAATATTAATCCGAGGCCACCCATTCCTCCAGTTATCATATATACACCATTATTTTTAATGAAATCCGAATGAGTTAGAACTTCGTTTTCTTCTACGTTCTTTATCCTAGTAACCCATCGATTGATTCCATCATAACGGATGCCAAAGTCATGATCATCTACAAGAAATTCGTCCATTACAAAACTAGCAATTTTAGTTATCGAAATGGATGGATTCGCCAATTCAACTGTCTTATAGTTGAATAACTGATTTTCTTTGTGAAGGGTTATAAAGAAACCACTCATAGCACTCTGTTCAGGAACGAGTTGCTTTTGGGATGAATAATAGACATACAATAGCTGTATTTCGGTATTAAGTCTAACCTCTGTAATCGCTTGGCTTAACGCTAATATGGAATAGACACCACGTTCCAGTCTATTATTTAATTGATGTTGTCCATGAATGGATGAATCATTCCCCCAGTTATAGATGATTTTATTCGGTGTTAAACCACTTTTTATTAGAACTTCCAATAAAGTCTTATAATCATCCTTTTTAGAAGGATTCATGACCACCATATATTCATCTATGTGGTCATACTGTTTTCCAGGTTGAACTAGTATAATTTTTGAATCAGTTATGGAACGTAAAGCGTTATAAAGATCTTTATTTACATCAAAAAGTAGGATTGCACCGCTTTGAGCTTTTTTAGACCTTTTACTATCCTCGACAACCCAAACCTTCTTATAATAAGATGTTGGACTCGCCTCTACCGAAACTGCTGCTTCCGTAAACCTGTCATTGTTTATTGGAGCAGATGTTGCTTGAACTGGTCTTACATTAAAGTTATTAATCTCAACTAAGATATTACCTACTTCATCTGTAACAACAATATCAAAGCTTTTCAGCCTACTTTTCGCTCCACTATTTGCAGCAAGCGTTGTATACACGTAACCCGTTTTCGTTAAGGAAGAAAATATATTTACTCTTCCCATAGAAAACGGAAGATATACTAAATCATCTTGTCCCTGTAGAAATACAGAAATCGTCTGCATTGCGCCGTCAAGCAATCCTGGGTGTAGTACATAATCTTTGGTTTCTGATTGACTACTATCCGTTAACTCCAGTTTTGCTAACACTTCATTATCGTTATAATAGATTTCAGTAACCGTTTGAAAATCTGGTCCATAAATAAGGCCATTTTGCCTCATATTCTCATAATTCTTTTTTGTATCTACACTTGATAGACAGCGAGATTTATAGGCACGTATATTCAATGCCTGACTCTCTCTTGGGATGTTTCCATATTCTATGACACCTTCTGCACATATAATCTCATCCGTTTTGTCATCAACTAATTGATTCGAGATACTCACTTCAAAAGTTGTATTATTTTCTTGTGGAAACAGACGAATTTTCACGTTCTGGCTGCCATCTTCAACACTTATCGGATGATTCCAGGAAATATTGCGAAGGCTAGAAACATTCTCTTCACCTAGCAATTCTCCGGCTTTTCTCGCCATTTCTAAAATAGCTGTTCCGGGTAGTACCTTCCTATTATTGATAATATGATCCGTAACAAAAAACTCATTCCCTGTAAAAATCGATTGAAAACTTTGCTCGTCAAAATTAGAGGTATCATGATGTAATAATGGATGCAAAGTAATCGAATTATCACTTAACGACAAACTTTGGAAATCCGCTTCTTTTTCTTGAAACCAATGCACTTCCCTTTCAAATGGATATGTTGGAAGTGAAATTCTTTGAGGTTCATAGCCTACGTAACCATCTTTCCAATCAACATGTTCCCCATTCACCCACGACTGTGCAACATCGTAAAGTTTCTGAATGGGTAATTCTTCATGTTTTGTATTACTTCCGACGTTAGTTATTATTTGTTTATTGTTTCCTCGTTTTTTACTGATTCTGCCTCTTAAACAATCAGAATCTAAATTTCCTTCTAGAATTAAGGAAAGCTTATTGGTTAAGTCTTCCTTGCCATAAGTAATAATCGCAAGTCTTTCATTCATCGGTTCACGTCCAACCTGCAACGTAAACAATACATCTGCAAGAACACTATCCTGGTAATTATCTAAGTACTGTTTCATCTTTTCCACATATACCATGAGCTGGGTTTCGTTTTTGGCCGATAATACAAATACTCCTGGATGATTCTCGTCTATGACTAATGATTTTCTTTCTACTGCACCCATTTCATATTCCTCAATTACAGCATGTGCATTCGTACCACTATATCCAAAGGAACTTATTGCTGCTCTTCTAGGAGTATTATTTCTACCATTCCAATCGGTCGTTTCACAATTGATGTAAAAAGGGGAATCATGAAAATCAAAATGTTCATTAGGTGTTTGAACATGTAATGTTGGTACTAGCTTTTTATGCTTCATGGACAATATTATTTTATGAATTCCTGCCATTGCAGCTGCAGCAGAGGTATGGCCAAGGTTACTTTTCACCGATCCGATTGCACAATAATTTTTGGCATTGGTCTTCTTACCAAATGCGGTAGCTAATGCTTCCAGTTCAATTGGGTCACCTAATTTAGTCCCTGTCCCATGCAGTTCAGCATAACTAATACTCTCTGGGTTAATCTGATATCTACTATACAAATCATTAACTAGCTCTATCTGACTTTCTAGATTAGGAGCAGTTATACCATTCGTCTTTCCGTCTTGATTAATAGCCGAACCGATAATAGTCCCATAAATATAGTCTCCATCAGCCACTGCATCCTTAAGTCTCTTTAATACAATGGCTCCCACACCTTCACCTGGAACAAAACCATTCGCACTATTATCAAAAGCCTTGCATTGTCCATCTGGAGATAGCATTCCAGCAGCACACATATTAACGTATGATTCTGGAGATAGATACAAACTTACCCCACCAGCTAGTGCCATATCCACTTCCCTATTACGTAAAGCTTGTATTGCTAAATGCGTACTCACTAGAGAAGAGGAACAGGCTGTATCAATAGATATTGCCGGACCCTTCAAATTAAGATAATACGCTATTCGTGCTACACCAATTGCATTACTATTACCAGTAACACTTGTATTTTTTGTTCCATTTTTGTTCATTAATGCATCGTATTCCCCATTAACGATTCCCAAGTATACACCGCATTTTGTATTATTTAAGGTAGAGATATTGTAACCAGCATCTTCAAATGCCTTATACCCCTCTTCTAAAAAAAGACGGTGTTGGGGGTCCATTACTTCTGCTTCTGATGGTGAGATTTCAAAAAACAAGGAATCAAAACAATCGACATCATCAAGCATACCTAACCATTTACTATAAATCTTTCCTTCTTTTGTATTATCTGGGTCATAATACTTTTCTGTATCCCATCGAGTTTTTGGTATTTCTCTTATTGTATTTTTACCATTAACAAGTACATCCCAATAACCGTCCATATTATCTGCAGTAGGGTAACGTCCTGATATTCCTATAATTGCAATGCGATTGTTATCCTCATCAAAACTAGTAGCCTTTGAGCTATGAATAATATTCCTAGGATTATCGCTTTCGATATTTATGCTATGGTTAGATTTTTTATCGGAATCTGTAACTGTATTGCCCGATTGTAACTTTTGCATTGCAGCTCTAGCTTCTTCAGGTGTTATTTTTTTCTCCTGTAATGCTTTAAGAATACTTTTTAATTCCATGTTTTCACCCCTCCTTCTTACTAATGGCTATTAACTCTTCAGCATTATGAATATCCATCTCTCCTTGATATACTAGCCACAATAACTTTTCCATTTCATCATCAGATGGAATTATGCTTTCGGCATTCTCATTCAGACTAACTAATTCACCATGCATATATTTCGTAAATTCTACTAGATTTGGATATTGATAGATTTTTGTTGTCTTAATTGATGTCTGATACTTCTTATTGATAGCGTGGATCCATTCCACCCCAACGATTGAATCCAGACCCAGCTCTGTGAAACTTCTATCGACATCAATTTCTCCTTCGTCCATGTACAATTCTTCTGCTAGGCTTTTAGATAGCTCTTTTAATAACGCTTCTTTCTTAATCTCAGGATGAATGGTGGTTTCCTTCTTTTTGGAAAATTCTAGTTGACTTTCTATTATAGGAAGTGATTTTTTATGGTCATTATTCGTAGATGTAGAATTACTATCTTCCTTATTGATGTTGTTAACCTCCATAGATGAGAGAACATCATAGAAGTAGTCTGCAAAGGTTGTAAGTGTTGGATATTGGTAGATTTTTGTTGTCTTAATCGAAGTCTGATATTTCTTATTGATAGCGTGGATCCATTCCACCCCAACGATTGAATCCAGACCCAGCTCTGTGAAACTTCTATCGACATCAATTTCTCCTTCGTCCATGTACAATTCTTCTGCTAGACTCTGGGATAACTCTATCAATAACGCCTCTTTTTTATCACAGGATGAACTTTGGTTTCCTTCTTTTCGGAAAATTCTTGTTGGTTCTCTATCAATTGAGGTGAGTGTTTATGGTCATTATTCGTAGGTGTGGGATTACTACCATTATTATTGGTCATGGTTGATAGAACATTATAGAAGTAGTTCGCAAAGGTTGTAAGTGTTGGATATTGGTAGATCTTTGTTGTCTTAATGGAAGTCTGATATTTCTTGTTGATAGCGTGGATCCATTCCACCCCAACAATCGAATCCAGACCCAGCTCTGTGAAACTTCTATCGATATCAATTTCTCCTTCATCCATAAACAACTCTTCTGCTAGACTCTTGGATAACTCTATAAGTAACTTATCTTCCGTTATCCTTACACCAGCCATCTGTTTTGCCTTCTCTTGTGATGGTAAAGTTGATAAGGTTATCGTTTTTTTATTTGTAAGATACGAGTGGTTCTTTTCAGCGTAATTCGTAATTTCTTCTAGTGGTGTAAGGGTTATACCTACTGGCATATTTCCTTTGAAGTCATTAGTTAATCGTAAATTTACTTTATTAGATACTGTTGGCTCCTGTCTCGTTTCGATTATTACTGGTTTCGGTTCGCTTTTTTCTTTCTTATTGATAGCTTGAGGTTGCTTGAGCTTCTCCTCCCCAATTGAGAATTTCTTTTCATGATTATCTGCTGAAAGGGTTCTGTTTTCCTTTTTCCTAACCCAATATTCCTTTTTAATAAATGGGTATGAAGGAAGATTAATTTTCATTGGTTTAACAAGACTTAGAAGGCCTTCACATGACACTTCATACCCTTCGCAATAATAACTAGCCAACTCTTTCAAATACTTTTTATAAGTTTGAGAGTTTCCTTCAGCATCCATACATCTCTCTACTAATTCATTAATAGATTTAGATATACTTGGTTGAACAGTAAAGTCTCTGGATACAATACCTTTAAAGATATTTATTCCATTCCCGTTACCTTCTACTTGGTTAAGGACTTGAATCGCATCTTTCGTATCACTTACAACTACTGCACAACGATGTTGAAAATGTTGTCTACCTTCCATCAATGTATAGCTAATATTTGCTAGTTCTGCTGGTCCCATATCTTGTTTTTGCTCAAACAGTACTTTCAAATCATGAATTTTTTGTTGTAAAGATTCTGATGTCTTTGCCGAAAGTGCCAGCAGATAATATGGTATCCTGTGCTGATTCGCTGGATTTTCACTATCATCCCTTTTAGAATAGCTTTGGACTACCACATGGGCATTGGTGCCACTCATTCCGAAAGAACTAACGGCGCTTAATCGCTTTTTACCATTTGTTTCCTTCCATTCCTTATTCACTCTGTTTACATAAAATGGACTAGCGTCCCAACGGATATAATCGTTTAACTGCTCACAGTTAATACTTGCAGGTATTGTTTCATGTTTTAATGACATAACAAGACTAATAAGGCTCACGATCCCTGATGCCGCCAAAGTATGTCCGATGTTAGGCTTGACCGAGGTCAAGGCACAATACTTACTCTTTTGGGTATATTGTTTATAAGCATCTGCAAGTGCATTAATTTCCACGGGATCGCCTAGCTTTGTCCCTGTTCCATGGGTAACGATATAATCCATATTTTCTGGATTTATGTTATAACGCTCGTACACTTCTCGGATAAGCTTACTTTGTGATGGACCACTTGGAGCTGTAATACCATTTGTCTTCCCATCATAATTGATTCCACTACCTACAATTGTTGCATATATAGAATTATTATTTTCTTCTGCATTAGAAAGTCGTTTTAATACGACAACAGCAATTGCTTCTGCTGGCACCATACCGTTAGCTCTTTTGTCGAAAGCATAACATCTACTGTCTTCTGAGAGCATACCGGCTTTACTCATACTTATATAACTACCAGGAGTAGTCATGAGATTAGCGCCTGCTACAATCGCGGTATCACATTCCTCATTCCGAAGGCTTTGACATGCTTGATGTAAAGCTACTAGGCTAGAGGAACACGCTGTATTAATGGCCATATTTGGACCATCTAAGTTTAGAAAGTAGGAAAGTCGTGCGGCAAGAATTGCATTATGGTTTGATGTAATACTTGCATCGTCCTGAACTAATGCTGTGTAGTCTCCTTCTTCTATTCCTACAAACATACCAATCTTTTCATCATCAAATGATTTAGCACCATAGCCCGCATCCTCTAATGCCCTCCATGTTTCTTGGAGCAATAATCTCTGTCTAGGATCCATACTGATGGCTTCACGAGGTGAGATTTCAAAGAAGGACGGTTCAAATTCAGAGACACCCGGTACGACACCAAACTTCTTTCCTCTTCCATCCCCCTCATTCCATTCAGTACGCTCCGCTGGGGCCTCATGGATTGCTTCTCTTCCTTCAATGAGTATGGACCAAAGCTCGTCTATACTTCTTGCCTCAGGAAACCTCCCACTCATTCCGATGATTGCAATAGAGTCAATCTCTTCTTTTATTCTTGGATTCTTTCCTATCCTTTTTCGTCTAGAATTTCTTTTATTCTTTCTATCCAGGTTGTGTGTTGGATTCAGGACTTTATTGGATGTATCCGGAATCTCTTCTTTTGTTTCTGAATAAAATTCTTCCATTTCCGCAGCATATTTATCTAATAAATATCCACTTAATCTTTTCAATGTCGGATATCCAAAGAACACATCTGGCGTTATATCCAATTTATATCGCTTACTTATGCTATCACCAAAATCAATAAGACTAATGGAATCGAACCCAAAATCTGCTAGGTTTTCCTCTATTTCTAACTTTTCTATTGGTATCTTAAGAATTTGTCTAACTGCATCCTTTAACTCCCAAAGCACACATTGCTCAATCGACCAATCCTTCATTTCTGGTCGTCTTCCTTTTCCGGATTGAACCATCACGTTATGTTTCTTTATCTCTTGTTTAACTTCTCTCTTAGTCTCTTCTTCGATTCCGAGGAACTTATTGATTCGCTCCTTGTTTCCAGTCATAACTAGATGTTGGATATTCGTTTGTTGGAGCAATTTTTCAAAGATTTCGGTGCCTTCTTCAGATTCTAGGAATCGTTGTCCGCTGGATTTCAGGTACATCTTGCTTCCTTCTTCATCAGCAAACCCCATCCCTTCACTCTTCCAAAGTGGCCAGTTAATGACAACAGTCTTTCCAGGATATCCTGCCTGATGACGATGTCCCCCATAACTCATGAGAAATCTGTTACCTACAGCATAATCACAATTTCCAAAATCTCCTATGATTGCTGAACTGGAAGAGAAATAACAGATAAAATCTATTTTTTCACCTTGTAATGCTTGTTCAAGAGCAAGCGTCCCTTGTATCTTAGGTCCTAAACAACGAAGATATTCTTTGACAGTTTTTTGTAAAATACTTCCTTGCCCTTCAATTCCAGCAGCATGTATGACACCATCTAATTTTCCGAAGCGTTCTTTCCCTGCCTTTATTGCTTGTTTTAACTGTTCCGTATTCGATACATCCGCACTGTAATATACGACTTCCGCTCCAATGTCTATTAATTCCTGAAGCTTCTCTTTCTTCGACTCCTTACTGCTGCGATTAACAAGAATTAATTTCGCCTGATATTTTTGAGCTAGCCAACGAGAAAAAATCATACCAAGCCCACCAACTCCACCAGTTAGAAGGTAGACCCCCCCTTTTTTGAGGGGGACATTTCTATGATTATCTTTCATATGTGTAGGGAGAATTCTACTTACCTTTCGATGAATACCTTCGTACCATACACTTTCTGCTTTTGCTGCCTGTAATTCCTTCCACATACGTTCTGCCCAATCGACAAATTCTCTCTCTTCACGTTTGGCAATTATTATATTCACCTTTGTTCCTGGTATTATTAAGCCAGTGGAACGTTCAATTCCTATCCAGGATTCTAAATGACAGCGTTCAAGTTCGTCATTATATTCACCAGCAATTAAGACTCTATCACTCTTTATCTTAGCCTCTGCCATTCCCTGAAGCATATAAAGGATTCCGGTAGGATCTGTGATGTATTTTCGATTCTCTACCGGCCACAAATAGAGAATAGCGTCTACCCTTCCCGCCGATGCGCTAATTTCCTTCAGACTCGCTACATAACCGCTTTTATCTCGATAATCAACGGTGTAACGGTTGGCTGATTCTTTTCGATAGATTTCGCCATCCCCAACGAAGTGTACTTCTGTTTTTGGCGATAGTTGTTTTATCTTTTTTTCCATTGCAAGACGTCGTTCTTCACCTGTTATAAAAACAACAACACTCCGAAAATCTTTCTCTATTATTGTTAGCGCCGCTTCCTGCCAAGTTTCTTCGAAGGTCAGAACGGAATCCTTATTATTCTCACGAAATAAATTGCTATTACTTCGCCTATTCCCAAAATTATTCTGCCCTTCAGATGGATTAGTCCTCGAACTCGAATTTGTCGAACTGGAATGATTCTGAATCCCTACATCGATTTCTTTAATTTCCTCATGATAATATGCTGCCATTTCTTCCCCATATTGATTTAATAAATATTCACATAACCGATCAACCGTTGGATATCCGAAGAACGCATCTGGTGTAATATCTATGTTATATTTATCACTCAAACTAGTGGAAAAATGAACTAAGGATATAGAGTCAAATCCAAAGTCTGCTAGATTTTCATCTGAGTAAAACTTGTCCTTAGGAATCCCAAGCGCTTGACTAATTAAGTCGTTTATTTCCCAAAGTACACATTGCTTTATCGTCCAACCATTCATTTCAGGCTTCCTACCCTTACTAGGAGCTTGAAAATTGGAGGTTTTATCCTGAACTATTCTGTTAGCTTTTGATTTGAAATTTATCATTGGTTCATTAGTCATTAGTATGGCTCAACTCCTTTCGCCCTAGTTTGTATTTCCATATCTCAATCCTTTTAGAACACTTACTGTATTACCTAAATCATCATAAAAGGTCACATCTACTTCCAACATATTTGGTTCATCGTGTCCTTTTTGTTGGACATGTATAACTCCCCATCTTGGAACTTCTGAATCGGCAATAAATTCTGCCTCGCTCATGGATAGAAGTTTTGCATCATGCCACTCTTTGCCACGATATACTTGAATAGCTTGTATACATGACTTTAACAATGATGGATCGATTACTACGGGATGTTGATACCCTTCGTCTAATGTTGGAATAGAATGGTTGAGCCTAATTAATAGTTGTAACGAGCCTCCTGCATCACGTTTTTCGGTAGTCCACATATTATCAATAAGACTATTAACTTCTAAGTTACTATTAATTTCCTCGACTACTTGCGCATAAAGACTTATTGGATATTGCTCTTTGATAACATTCCATTCCATTTTCTCAGATTCAGCGGATTCCCGAGTCATAACGGTTCCTTCGCTACAAACAATATACTCTTCTCCATCCATATCCTTCTCACTATAAATCTCCCATTCTATTTCTTCATTGTCTTGTTCATACAAGACAATATTAATTTTCTTGGAAAGTTCATCTATTGTGACAGGGTCATTCCAACAAACATCCTTTAACACAAGATTAGAATGTTCGTTATGAATGTATAGAGTGGATGCAATACGAGCCATCTCTATATGAGCTTCATTCATAAGAATGTGTTCCTTCTCCTCTATACCCGGCTTAAAGAAGGTTTCACTTCCAGTAAACTGCGAACTAAACCTTTGCCCTAGAATATCGGACGTATTCGCATGGACTAATGGGTGTACCGTTCCATTTTTATGATTAGATGATGAACGTGTCTCTTCATGGTTCGGAATCCAGTATTCTTCCTTTGCAAAAGGATAAGTAGGAAGACTTATTCTAGCTGGCTTATCATTTTGATATAAAATCTCCCAATCAACATGAAATCCCCTTACCCAGAACTGTAGTAATTTGGCGTACTTTCCTTTATTGACCCATAGATCAATGATTTGTGTCATATCCTCGTCATTGGCCAATATGGATATTCCTTCATTACTGCCTTTTGTAGTCCCGACATAAAAATCATCTATATCTGTATCACCTTTCAGAAATACTTCCAAATTGTCTACTAGTTGGTCTAAATTGGGAACTACCATCCCTAGTCTATAGTCCATAGCCTCTCTCCCAATTTGGAGTGTATAGGCAATGGATGGAAGGTCTCTCTCCGTGTATTTATTTGAACGAATAGCGTCCTTTAAGCTTCTAGCTTTCTCTTTTAGCTGTTCATTATTTTTAGCAGATAAAATAATCATGTAAGGGGTTTGGTTATTGGACCACACTACTTCCGTCTCTTCGAAAGGTTGGTATTCTTCTATAATCACATGGGCATTGGCCCCACCTGCACCAAATGAAGATAAGCCTGCCCTCCTTGGATATTCCTTGCTTACACCATCTATCTCAAGTATTGGTCTCTTCCATTCCCTTACTTCTTGTGGTACTTCAAATGGTGTACTCTCAAAGTCTATATACGGGTTCAAGGTTTGCGAATGTAATGAAGGTGCAATTTCTCCGTGCTTCATCTGCATCAGAACTTTTGTAAGCCCAGCAATTCCAGCCGCACTTTCACAATGTCCAATATTCGACTTGGCCGATCCAATTGCACAAAATTGTCTATCATCCGTATACTTTCTAAATGCTTGTGTTAACCCAGTAATCTCAATAGGATCACCTAGTGATGTTCCTGTACCATGTGCCTCTACATAACTTATTGTTCTAGGGTTAATACCCGTTTTTTCTAGTACTCTTCCAATCACTTCACTCTGTGAAGTTGGATTAGGTACTGTATATCCGTTGGTTTTACCACCATGATTTACGTCAGTGCCTTTAATAACACCATATATTTGGTCCCCATCCGCTATCGCTTGTGATAGCTTTTTAAGCATGACAGATCCCACACCTTCTCCTGGTACATAACCATCCCCTCCTTCACCAAAGCTTTCACATCTACCATTAGAAGATACAAATTTACCTTGGGAAAGTAGGAAATACTTATTTGGATGGAGAGACAGATTTACTCCTCCTGCTATCGCTACATTACATCCTCCATTTTTTATGCTTTCACATGCAAGATGGATTGCTGTTAATGAAGAGGAACACATTGTATCTAACGCTATACTCGGTCCATGGAGGTTGAAATAATAAGAAATACGGTTAGCGATGGATGATGCACTACTTGATAACGCCAATGGTCTGCCCTTGCTTTGCTGCTCAGCACCGTATAATTGATACTCGCTATACATGACGCCTACATAAACACCGACATTTCCTAGAATGCTACTATTTTTTCTCAATTCCTCTGGAGTATATCCCGCGTCTTCCAATAACTCGTAAACACTTGTAAGAAAGAGTCTTTCTTGAGGATCCATTAATTCAGCCTCTTTAGGAGAAATATTAAAGAATAATGGATCAAACTGCTTCATCCCGTCTATGAATCCTCCCCATTTGCTATAGACTTTTCCTTTCTTACTTTTATCTTCATCATAATACGGAGTATAGTCCCAACGATCTTTCGGAATTTCATTTATACAGTCCTTACCACTTCGTAAATTAGCCCAATATTCTGCTACATCTTTTGCTTGAGGATATTTTCCAGATACCCCAATAATGGCAATATCCTCGTCAACATTCCTATCCTCCAAGTTGAAAGTCTTTTTGGTCAACAATCTTACTGGTCTTGAACGTTCTACAACTTCTGGTTTATCCTTTCTTTCTTTTATCTGTACAGATTCCGTTGATTTCGTATCAGATAGTCCTATTCCCAATAATTCCTGCAACTCGTTTCGATATGACTTCATAAAGTACTCACTCAACTCTCCTATAGTCTGATATTCAAAAAATAACGTTTTGGAAAGTGATCCGAATTTTTTTCTAATTCATTGGTTAGTTCAATGGTCATCATAGAATCAATTCCATACTCTTCCATAGGTGCGTCGGTTTCTAATTGATTAACCGACAAATTGAGTGTCCCTGATAATAGTTTCTTTAGATAGAGTGCAGTCTTTTCCTTCATCATTCCTTGGTCTGTATCTGAAATCCCGACTTGGTTTTCTTGTATTTTCGTTGATTGGACGATGTGATTATTAGGTTTTTGGACTAGATTTAGATACTTATTCACATTACCGTAGAGACACATTACCTGACTTGTAGCTATCTGCCATGAACCATAAAAAGCCTGAATACCTTTTTCTGTTGGCATCGCAATTAATCCACTGTTTTTCTCCATTATTTCCTGCGACTTAGCGGCAATACTCATTCCGCCCTCTTGCCATAATGGCCAATTAATGGACAATGTCTTTCCGTTTCTAAACCCATTCATAACTAACGCATTTCGATAATTAGCATAATGATTCATAAAATCATTTGCGGCCGCATAATCAGACTGTCCTGGGTTCCCCATACTTCCAGAAATAGAAGAGAATAAGATAAAGAAATCCATATGGAGGTCCATCGACGCTTCATCAAGATTTACCGTTCCTGTTACTTTGGGAGCAAGGACTTCCGTAAATTCCTCAGTAGACTTTTTCATAATGTAGTTATCTTTCATAATTCCTGCCCCATGAATAATGCCATTTAAAGTACCGTACTCTTCTGTAATTCTTTGAATGAGATCCTTGACTTGAATCTTGTTCGTTATATCTACTTGATGATAGTTACATGTAACTCCCATTTCTTGAATCTCATTCATTTTCTTTTTCATTCCAATATCCTCTGGTGAGCGTCCAGTTAATATAATCGTGCCTTTATTTAACTGTTCCGCTATCTCCCTAGCAAATATCATCCCCAGTTTCCCAGCACCGCCAGTTATAAGGTATACTCCCTGTTCTCTCCATGGTACGGTAGTCACTTCTTGTAATTCCGCCTGTTTCCATTCCGGAACAAGTCTTTTTCCATCTTGGTATCTGATGTGTATATCTTCTGGGTTATTCATTTCCGCCTTTATAATAGATAGGGTTTTCATATTGCTCTCCATGGAATCTATCTCTATCAGCTTAGTAGTGATTTTTGGATTCTCTTGATACGCAGTTTTTAACATACCTACAAATCCTCTATATATTTCAGAGTGATTGTTTTTTGGTATGATTACTTGAAGCAACAAACGATCACTTGATGGATTAGAAAGCACCTCTTTCATAACCTCAAAGATTTTGACAGCATAAGTTTGATATCGTAGGTCGATGTTACTTTCTCTACTGGTTAAGGCTATACTCTGTACAGAATGAAGTCCTTTTCCCTTGAAATGTAAGTCACTCGGAACGTTCTCGAAATCACAATAGATAACAATATGTTGTTGGTATCTAGGGGCTTCTCTTTCTATTATCTGTTTTTCTTTCCAATCCACTTGCATTATTCTCGTTTCCGTTACGCTATCTTCTTTTATGCTTCCTTCTAATACACGAGATGTATAACCTTTTATACGTACACATACATGACCCTTATCATCACAAAGATCAATGTCATATTTTACAACTCTACTATCTGCACTGTTAACTTTCTTAATCACTGACCACATATTACTTTCACAGTGTCCATATACCTCCATCTCGTCAATTGCAAATGGTACGCTTGGCTTCGTTTCAATTGCATGAAGTGCAAACCCTATGGAGGCTTGCAATGCCCCATCTAACATACTAGGATGTAACAAAAACTGTTCCATCGTATCTCTTACAATTTCAGGTATGCTAATCTGAGCAATGATTAAGTCCGTTCCCACCCTAATTTCTTTAACTGCTTGGAAACTCGGTCCATATACCATATGCATTCTACTTAACGTGTCATAGCATTGCTGTGAACCTACTAATTCGTTACATGATTCTTTGATAGTTTGCAAATCTAGGACAAGATCCCCTGTTTTTTCTATCCATACCGCACTACCTTGGTTATGAACCGTTATTCCTTCTTCGCCATCTTCCGTATACACCTTGTAACCAATTTCATTATATTTTTCCGGATTTAGTCCTATACTAACCTCAGTAGGATTATCAACAATTGTAATGGGTTGAATCCAAGCTATGTTCTTCAGTCTTAGTCCAACAAGATTCTTGTCCTCATTTCCCATTGCATCATGGATAGCTGCTCTCACCATTTCTAAATAAGCAACCCCCGGAAATGTCATATTTCCATTAATCACATGATCCTTCATGAAGAACTCTTCTCCTGAAAATACTGAACAGTATTTTTGCTCATAGAAATTTGACGTATTTCGGTGCAGAAGTGGATGAATTGCTTCAGCCTTTCCAGTGCTTACCTGTCCTGTATCTACATTTGTACTCCAATATTCTTCCTGCATGAATGGGTACGTAGGTAGACGTAACTTATATGGCTCCAAACTATTTAGGATTTCTTCACCAGAGACCTCATATCCCATGCAATAAAGTTCAGCTAGTGCATAGAGATTCTCTTTATACGTTTTAGGATTCCCTTCTGCTTCTTGAGAACGCTCTATTAATTCCTCTACATTCTTAACCATTGCCGCTTGTGGGGTAAAATGTCTATCTAATGTTCCCTTGAACATATTCGGTACATTACCAGTACTATCTGCTTGTTCTAGTACTCGAATGGCTTCCATAGCGTCTCTTACGACCACAGCAAGACGATATCGAAAATGATGTCTTCCATCCATCAATGTATAGCTAATATTTGCTAGTTCAGATGGTGAGATATGCTGATTTTGTTCAAACATTTCTCTCAAATCATCAATTTTCCTCTGCAGTGATTCTGGAGTCTTAGCAGATAAGGCTAGTAAGTAATATGGCTTTTCATTCGAATTAGTTAGATGCCTTGTTTCTATTCGTTCTGGAACATAACTTTGAACCACTACATGGGCATTCGTACCACTCATACCAAAAGAACTGACAGCACTCAGTCGTTTCTTTCCTTCTCTGTCCTTCCATTCCCTATTTGCACTGTTTACATAAAATGGACTGTCTTCCCACTGTATATAATCATTTAATTGATCACAGTTGATACTCGCTGGAATCATTTCTTTCTTTAATGACATGACTAGACTAATAAGGCTTACTATTCCCGAAGCCGCTAGAGTATGTCCGATATTTGGCTTGACCGAAGTCAATGCACAGTAACGACTTTCCTCTGTAAAATTTTTAAAAGCCTCTGCTAATGCATTGATTTCCACCGGATCCCCGAGCTTTGTCCCTGTTCCATGCGTAACGATATATTCCATGTCTTGTGGATTTACTTTATACCGTTCATACACTTCCCTAATGAGTTTGCTCTGTGAGTTTCCACTAGGAGCAGTAATGCCGTTTGTCTTCCCATCATAGTTAATGCCACTTCCCATTATTGTTGCGTAGATAGGATTGCGATCCGCCTCTGCCTTGGATTGCCTCTTTAAAACAACAACGCCAACAGCCTCACCAGGTACCATCCCATTTGCCCTTTTGTCAAAAGCGTAACACTTTCCATCTTCTGATAGCATTCCTGCTTTCTGCATACTATTGTAACTCTCTGGAGTAATCATCAAATTAGCACCTGCAACAATGGCAGTATCGCACTCACCGTTCCACAGACTCTGACATGCTTGGTGTACCGCTACAAGACTAGAAGAACAAGCTGTATTAATTGCCATATTCGGACCATCCAGGTCTAAGAAATAGGAAAGTCTCGCAGCAAGGATAGCGTTATGATTCGAGGTAATCCTTGCTTCACTATCAACTAATGTCCTGTATTCTCCATCTTCTATACCTACAAACATTCCTACCTTCTCACCTTTAAATGATTTTGGACCGTAGCCAGCATCCTCTAGTGCCTTCCAAGTTTCCTGGAGCAATAACCGTTGTCTTGGATCGATATAGCTTGCTTCGCGAGGAGATATCTCAAAAAATAACGGATCAAATTCTGCCATACCTGGCACAGCTCCAAACTTTTTGCCTTTTCTCTCTTCCTTTGACCACTCGACACGTTCTAATGGAGCTTCTTTTATAACCTCTTTACCTTTATAAAGTAAATCCCATAACTCTTCTACACTGCGCGCCTCTGGGAACCTTCCACTCATCCCAATGATTGCTAAAGGCTCTGTTTTAGTGATTGGAGAAGTTCTACTCCAATCATTACGTCTAATTTTTCTTTCCTTTCTTTTTAATTCTTCACCTACTGTTGCCGCAACTTCCGCTTTCGCAAGTGAAACTTCCTCACCTTCTTGATAAAGCTTTTGCATTTCATTTGCATAGCGTTCTAATAAGTAATGACTTAATCTTTCCAAAGTTGGATAACTGAAAAATAAATCGGGTGTTATATCAATTTCATAACGATCGCTTAATACACTCGCAAATTCACCAAGGCTTATCGAATCAAACCCAAATTCGGCAAGGTTTTCTTTTACATCTAACTTTTCTGAAGGCATTTTAAGAATTTGTGTAACGCCATCCTTTAATTCCCAAAGCACACATTCCTCAATAGTCCAATCTTCCATTTCTGGTCGTCTGCCTTTACCTGGAGGAACCATAACTTTTTTCGTTTCTATTTTTTCCATTTCTGTTTCTACTTTCTCTTTTAATCTAAGAAACTTATATACCCTCTCCTTGATCCCCGTCATAACTAAATGTTGAATAC
>NZ_AEWH01000058.1 GCF_000190475.1 Ornithinibacillus scapharcae TW25 | reverse complement strand
TATATAAGAGGGTATTACAACATGTATAAAGCGGTAAAACGAACATATTTTTAGCATTAATAATACTTGTACAGAAATTGTAAAGTTGAAAGTGTAAAAATAGTACTACCTTAATATTTCAACAGCAAAGGAAAGTGTTTAGATGCAAAGATATAAAAATAAAATCATGTTATATTTCTCAGCCTTAATCGGTCTGATTTCGGTAATTGTACATATTCTGCACAGAAATATTGGCTGGTTAGATACCTATTTAAGTATTTCGCCGTATCATACTTTACAGACCAATCACTATTTTCTTTAATTAATATCTTATTGACCATTCCTATTTTACTTGTAGTCATAACGGGCGTATTATTCAGAAAGGACCCAACCCACATTGCCATACCGTGGCTAGTAATGTTTTCATTGACATTTGGTAGTATTTCTATCATTGCAGGTGGCAATGGTATGGTAGAATATCATTTTTCTATTTTTATGATACTGGCAAGCTTAGTATATTTTGAGAATATTTATTTAATTATTGTAAGTACCGTAATTTTCGCTATCCAACATCTGCTTGGATATTTTGCTGTCCCTGAATTAATTTGTGGTACTGACAATTATCCATTCTTACTACTCATGATACATGCCTTTTTCCTTATTATTACTTCAACTGTAACCATTATACAGTTAAAAGCAAGGCAAAACTTTAATAAGATTATGATAGAAAAGGAAGAAAAGCAAAACTCTATCATAGCGGAATTAATGGAGAAAATTTCAACTACTTCTACCGAACTTCTAACAACCGTAAATAAGTTGGAAAAAGACGGCATAGATTCTAATAATACTTCGAATGAAATTAACAAATCTGTACAAAAGATGGTTTCTGGTACTTTACATCAACTGGAAGAATCCGAAAATAGCTTTACCATACTTGATAAAATACACATAGATGTACAACAAATTATTGAACAGACAACATATACAGTCGATTCCTCTAAGCGAACATTAGACCAGGCATACAACGGGAATGAAAGTATGTTAATTACGGAACAGATGATGAATCATATTAACGGTGCTGTTCAACAAATAGACCATGTAACAGATCAATTAAATCGTAATTCTAATCAGATGCATGATTCCTTATCTCAAATAAGCAGAATCGCAAGCCAAACCCATCTATTAGCACTAAATGCTAGTATAGAAGCTTCTCATGCAGGTGAGGCAGGAAAGGGATTTGCTGTTGTTGCTAAGGAAGTAAGAAAACTAGCAAATCAATCACAGCAGTATGCTACAATGATATCCAGTGTATTAAACAATTTATTTGAAGATACGAAGAACATGAGCACTGTTATGGATATGGGTAAAGAACAAGTTAATCGTGGAATTGAACAAGTACGATTAACTGGTGAACTATTTAATAAAATTGTTCTAGATATTAAAGATGTTGTAATGGAGACAACTAAATCATCACAGCTAACGAATGCAATTGAGCTTCAAATAGCTAATATTCAACAATCTTTATCTAACATGCAAAACGTTGCAACAGAAAATAACGCCGGAATTCAAAGCATATCGGCATCTGTTTCAAATCAACTAGAAACTACAGAAAAGTACAAAGAGGTAACAGCAGACCTTAAGGAGACGGCTATTTCTCTTATCAAACAGCTAAATACAATTAAAGATGAGCAGCTGCTGATTCACCAAGTGAAAAAAATCTAATAATTAGAAGTTACTTTCTTTATTCCCTCCCAAATTAAATAATACAGGAAACACACTCGCACTAAAATTTATTCATTTGTGCGAGTGTAACTATTTACATCTATAATATGTATATCCCTTCTCCTTCGATTAGATCCCGTTAGACATAAAATAAAGACTTGGGTAAAATTACTATATAATTACTAGGGGGGGTTAACGAGCGTGAAAGCAATTCTTGTGGATGATGAACCACTTGCATTAGATTTCTTAGAAATACAATTAAAAAGGGTTAGCAAGATTTCTATCGAAGGGAAATATAGCTGCTTCAACCTAGAGGAGAATAAGGAGCTAATAAAGCAAGTTGACATCGCTTTTCTAGATATTGATATGCCAAATGTAAAAGGAATCGAACTGGCAGCGGAAATGCTCCATATCAATCCAGATCTACTAATCATTTTCGTAACTGCTTATAATGATTACGCCACGGAAGCTTTTGAGCTTACCGCCTTTGACTATCTAATCAAACCAATTCATCTCGATCGTTTACGTAAAACTTGTGAACGAATTAATTCTACATTGTCTTCAAACATTACTTCTCCAGAAGCAATGGATAAAGATTTCATGATTCAAGTCGGGGGAGAATTAACATTTAAACTATCGGACGGTACAATTATTAGACCGGAATGGCGTACGTTTAAGGTAAAAGAGCTTTTCCTCTATCTACTCCACGAGAGAGGCAGAAGCATTTTATAATCTGAATTGGCTGAGTTGCTTTGGCCTGACATACTCCCTGAAAAAAGCCATTCACGTTTATATACAGCAATCTACCACATTAGAAAAGCGATAGCGCCTTATGATAATCATTTGTCGTTAGAAAGCACGGATGAAGGATACATACTTTATATAAAAAACTCTTCTATTGATTTAGTAGAATGGGAGCATCAACTTAGTTTATTACACCAGTTAAACTCTGAAAATATCATTCTATTTGAGAAAGCAATGGAGTTATACAGCGGTCCCTACTTAGGAAAGTACGACTATATATGGGCGGAATCGGAACGCTACCGGCTAGAACAACTTTACATCAATCATGCTCTACAAGCGGCTCGTTTTTATGAACAACAGGCAAATTATCAACAGGCTATTCAGTGGTATTTCAATGTATGTAATATGCGACCTGATCATGAGGAAGCAGTCCTTTCATTGCTAAAATCCTTAGACAGATTGGATAATTCCCCTCTTATCACCTACTACTATCAACAATTAGAAAAGGCGATGGCTGGATTACAATTAGAAGTAGATAAAGAGATTAAGGATTGGTATATGAAATGGATTAGAAAGTCTCCCGCTATCCAAGAGAAAAATTAAAACATTTACACGATGCTTCTACAAGTTCAACTGACTTGTGAGAAGCATCTTTTTTGTATTTTGGCATACCATTCAAGGTTTGGTTACATTTCTTTAGAGATTATCTTTTTTCACTCCTATCAATCTTGCCAATTCTTGTAATATCCTTTCCATAAGACTATTAACCATTTATAAACATGATGTTGTAGAGAAATTGTATAGATATAGGGACTAAACTGTAATAACTAGTTTATATAGGACTATAAACCTAGTTCTCTCTTTATATTCGGAAAGATTAGACAGATTTGGAGTGAAATACAGTGTATATGGAAGGAAGTTATAACTATTATATCGTTGCGCTCTCCGTATTGATCGCAATTTTAGCATCTTATTCAACCTTAAATATTACAGCAAAAATTTCCTTTGCACGTGGAAGAAATAAATATTTCTGGTTATTGGCAGGCTCAATAGTCATGGGAGCTGGCGTATGGTCAATGCACTTTATAGGAATGCTAGCATTTCATTTACATGTTTCCATGGAATACGATGTATGGCTCACCTTAATATCGATGTTAGCTAGTGCAGCATCCTCATTTATTGCCCTTTATATCACCATGCCTAAAAATATAAGTGCGAACAAAATAGCATTAGGTGGCTTTTTCATGGGGAGTGGAATTGTAGCAATGCATTATATTGGTATGAAAGCTATGATCATGCCTGTTACACTAACATATGACATAGGATTAGTAATACTATCCATTGTAATAGCGCTAATTGCCTCTTATGCAGCATTATTTTTGTTTCTTCGTTTTAGAAATCAATCTTCTTCCAGTTGGTTAAAATGGTTGTCAGCAATCATAATGGGATTTGCCATCTGTGGGATGCACTATACAGGGATGAAAGCGGCTAAGTTTCATAATAATTCAGGATTGATGGAGCACGAGCACTCCTCTGATCCTTTTCTTCTGTATGGCGTAACAATTACTATTTTTATTCTCTTGTTGATTTCATGGGGAGCGATATTCTTTGATCGGAATGTGTTAGAGAAAATGGCTTATCAAGATGCGCTAACAGGCTTACCTAACCGTCATGAAATGAATCGTTTTTTTGACCAGCATGTAGATGATGAAGTAATTGGAGTACTGTTCATAGACCTAGATCAATTTAAAGCAATAAATGACACATTAGGACATGATATAGGGGATATTCTCGTTCAAGAAGTTGCCTCTCGATTGCGACAGTTTATCAGTAAAGACCAGAAAGCCTACCGGATTGGCGGCGATGAATTTCTAATCATTGTGAAGCAATGTAACGAGGACCGAGCTGAAAAATTAGCGGAAGAAATTCTCCAAAGTATTAAGCAAGTATACTATATTGAGGGAAACCAATTATATATAACAGCTAGCGTTGGAATTAGTATTGGTCACGTAAACAACTCGACGATTCTTAAAACAGCGGATACAGCTATGTACAAAGCCAAAGGTTTGGGAAAGAACCGATATTGTATCTATAACGATGAAATGGGTAAGATAGAGGTTCGAAAGATGGAACTAGAGAGAGATTTGAGAAGAGCGCTTGAGAATAACCAGTTTTATCTCGTCTACCAGCCAAAATGGAATGTAGAGTCGAACGGTTTATACGGGTTTGAGGCGTTACTACGTTGGGAGCATCCTCGACTTGGAAGCATTCTTCCAGGGGAGTTTATTCCGATCGCGGAGGAAACTGGACTCATCATTCCTATTACTAGTTGGGTGCTAGAGGAAGCCTCTCTACAAAGTAAAAAATGGCAAAATCTTGGGATAGTCCATCCTATTTCGGTTAATCTTTCTGTACAACTTTTTCAACTAGATAATTTATCGGAATGGATTCATTCTATCTTAAAAAAAACCGGACTAGAACCTCAACTGCTCGAATTAGAAATCACCGAATCAATGGTACTATCTGACATCAAAGAAGTAATTTCTCAACTTCAGCGTATTCGAGCTTTAGGTGTGAAGGTCTCAATGGACGATTTCGGAACTGGGTACTCGTCGATAGGTTTACTAGATTTGATTCCGATTGATACACTTAAATTAGACCGGTTGTTTACCAATGATTTAGATAAACCAAGTAAACGTGCGATTATAAATGCTATTATTCTAATGGCTGATAACCTCGGACTAGATGTGGTTGCAGAGGGAGTCGAAAATCAAGATCATGTTAAATCATTAACCAACTTGGGATGTCATGTGATGCAGGGCTACTTCTATGGGAAACCTATGCAAGTATCTGAAATCGACGAATGGCTGAGAAAGCAGGCTAATCATGTAACCTACCAGTAACTTATAAATGGAATTCCAAGTATAATGACATTAACAACCCATTAAAAAACACTCACCTAAGGTATATTTACTTTAGGCGAGTGTATGCTAACATATTAACTATTAGGAATCCTCTTCTTCCTTAACCTCCGCGATATATGCTAGTTCACCTGTAACTGCAATTCGATTTCGGCCGTCAGTAGTACATGTAATGAGCGTTACTTCCTTTTTACCTTCTCGATCGGAAACTACCTCTACCTCGGTCGGTTCTATCTCGTTTATTTCTTTAACCTTATAAACATATTTATTACCCTGGGCATGCAGGAAAATCTCATCGTCTTTCTTAACTTCAGGCAAGTTAAGAAAATAATCTTCATTCAAATAGCCTCTATGTCCAGCTATTGCGAAGTTCCCTTTACCTACTACTTGATTTGGTTTTAATTGTGTTAATGCGATACTCAAATTCAATTCGTTTGTTTCAGTAAGAACTTTCTCTTTCAAGTCAATAGAGGGGATTTCCAATTCTATTACGTTTCTAAGCTCTTCATTAGAAAATGTACTATCAATTTGCTTTTCAAGTTTACGGTTAGAACTAGATTCGTAATTAGTTTCCATTAGTTCCCCCTGTTCTTTAATCAGCTCTAAAGCTTCTTCTAACGCTTGACTGTCCCTGCTTTGTTTCCATCCATCGTATATAGGAATGGAAAGAAGGATGAACCCAATGAGAAGTAAAGTAATACCTAGTACTAATTTTCTACCAATCATGTTAGCCCATCCTTCCCTTCTATGTTACACTTCTGATTTTGGTTGTCTTCTTAATACATATGCCCCCATAATGATCGAGAGTAGGCCAAGTAAAATCATATACTGATACTTATTCTGACCTGTTTGGGGTAGCTTAGAAAGCCCACTATCTTCATCACCGGATACAGAACCATTCTTACCACCTGTCAATTGATTTCCATTGCTTGGATTTTTTGATGGATCCTTCTGTGTACCTCCACCATTTCCACCTTGTGAAGGAGTGGACGGTTTATTCGGTTGATCAGGACCAGAAGGTGGGTCAGTTGGATTTCCTGGTTTATTTGGATCTACCGGTGGCTCTCCAGGTTTGCCTGGATCACTTGGATCCACTGGTGGTTCACCTGGTTTATTCGGATTACTTGGGTCAACTGGTGGTTCACCTGGTTTATCTGGATCACTTGGGTCATTAGGTGTTCCTGGATCTTCTGGATTCTCTGGCGGTGTTATACCTCCGCCTCCAGTTGGAGCTTTCGTATTTTTAACAACTATCTCTAGCGTTTCTTTCTGGTCGACAGTAATCTCAAATTCTACTGGTTCCGTCAATTTCCTGTAGCCTCTTGGTGCTTTTGTTTCCACTAATTTGTAGTTACCGGGTGCTAGATGATTAATTTCTATTTTACCTTCATCATCAGTCACAAGATTAGTAAGAATCACATGACCTTCCAGATTCTGAAGATTGAATTCAGCACCAGATAATGGTTTATTGTTCTTGCTATCTACTTTTGTAATAATCACATGACCTTTTGCCTTGTTTTCTACAGTGAGCTGTAGAATTTCTGTTTGACCTTTTTCTATCGTAAATTTAATTGGTGTTTTGTCAGTTTCATAGCCTACAGGTGCTTCTACTTCTAAAAATTGATAGTCACCTGGTACCAAGTTATTTAAGATAATCTGTCCATTTTCATCAGTTTGGTGCTGGCTTAACTCGGTTCCATTCTCATCTTGTAAAGAAAATGTTACATCCCCAAGTACTTTTGTTGAATCTAAAAAGTCTATTTTCGTTAGTTGAACGGCACCTAATTGAATTTCATTCTCAAAGCTAATTTGTACTGTATCCGATTTGCCTTTTTCCATGGTGAATTCTTTAGGTGTTGAATCCAGGATATAGCCAAATGGTGCTTTTGTTTCTATCAATTGATATGTGCCTGGCTGTAAGTCAGAAATAATAATCTCACCGTTTTCATTTGTTCTTAGTCCAGATTGGAGTTCAGTTCCCTTACTATCTAGAAGTTTAAATTCCGCACCTTCTAAAACAATTAGCGGATTCCTTTCATCCACTTTTCTTAACAGGACAGAACCCGTTTTTAAATTAACCGCCCTAACCTTTACCATTTCAGTATTTTTCTCACCAATAGTAAAGTTAATTGGGGTATCATCAAGCTGATAGCCAGCTGGTGCAGTTGTTTCAATAAAACGATACACACCAGGTTCTAGATTGTGAACCTCCACAACTCCTGTTTCATTTGTTATCAGATTGGTCTGGACCGTTTCATAGCTATCTCCTGACTTTTTTTCTAAAGAGAAGACGGCTCCTTCTAGTGCAAGGTCTTCTTCATCAACTTTCTTCAACTGGACAGCATAGATAATTTTCTTGTTTTCAACAGTTTCCACATTGCCCGGTTTCTCTTCATTATCCGCTTCGAATGGTTGGTCTATTGTTACGTCTCTATCAGCAATACCAACATATCCTTCTGGGGCTAAAACCTCTCTTAGGATGTAGTCACCATATAACAGACGATCAAAGAAGACTTTACCATTCTCATCTGTTATCTTAGTGGCAAGAATTGCACCGCTCTCAGGGTCGATTAAGGAGAACGTCGCACCTGGCAACAGTTTTCCATCTGCGGCATCCTTTTTCACTACAGTCAGATTACCTAGCTCCCCAGTTCCACTACCAGCTCCACCAGTCCTCTTTATCTCAATCAACTTGCTAGAAGGAGCTTGTGTTACGATATTTTTACCACTAAATTCCGCTTCATTTTTAACGTTAGTACCTGCAGCAGCAATGATTCGTGTTTGGTACTCCAGTATATATGGCTTATCTACCTTCGTGTTGAAAACTAATGTAAATGAATCAGGGTTTTCTGTAAACGTGACCTCATAATCCGTTCCCTTTTCTAATTCATTTCCCTTTTCAACTTTCCCATTGCCAACTACCCGAGCCTCATATAGCTGTAATGAGTCATGTATCAGTACTTGGTGTTCATCTAATGTATCAGTAATTTTCGCTTCTTCCACATCGGACTCGGCAAAATTAATATCAATTTTCCAGTCAATTACTTTGCCCTTCTGTACACCAGATTTATCAATGTACTGGCCACCAAATGGTGTAGTTACCGTAGCGCTCAATTCTGTTACCTTATTTTCGGCGTCTAGGAGTGTTGCTGTATTTTTATATTCTTTTGCAACTAGGTCGACTCCATCGACAGATGTTTTGTATTCGATTTTATAAGGTGTGTTGATGGAATTTTTGAATTCAATTCGGAAACTATTCTCAGTTGGGTAGGAAATTTCATAATCCTCTCCTTCAACCGCTTCACCTAACTCGACACCGTTACTACCACCGGTTAAAGACATTTTATACACAACGAGGGAGTCTGTTACTAGTTTTTGATTTCCTAGAATAGTGTCCTCTACAACGGCTTTACCGAGTGTTTTTAGGTTGTAGTTAATGCCCACATTCCAAGTAATTTCTTTACTCACTGCATTATAAGAACCGTTCTTAAAACCGTTAGATTGTGTATAGTCATCCGGAGTGAAAGCTGCTCTTGCCGATAAGTTTCTCTCTTGCCCTCTTGTATCCTTCCAGGTCATATCCACCTTATTTTCCAAGAAGTTTAATTCCTTATTTGACCTTGCATCATAGTCAAATTCCGTTTTATATTGAATGACAATTTCCTTTTTAATTGTTTTATTGAAGCTGATTGTAAAACCATCAGCGTCTTCCACTACTTCATAATCCTCGTTAGCGGAAAGTTTGACTCCACCTTCTGTTACTTCCAATGTGTTTGGTTTAAATATTAGTCCGCCATTTGTGAACGTATCCTTGATTATTACATCGTCCATTTCATGCTGATCCCTATTCACACGGATTGTCCAGCCAATTTCCTTACCGGCATAGTCCGGAGTTCCATGGCTCTTGAATAGAATTTGTGGACTAATTTTCCGACCAGCTCCTACCCATACATCATGTGTACCAGAAGCAACTTCATTTTTGATCTCTTCTTCTGTATATACACGATCTATCGATGTTGTCTTATACGTAATCTTATACGCTTTATTGATAGATTGATTGAATGATAGTTCAAAACCGTTCTTTCCTTCTTGCGTTTTCTTTTCCACCGTATAGTTCGTAAAAGGACTTTCACCAGTGACCCTACCTGTTTCAGGATCAATTGTCACTTCTTTTACCGTGATAGAACCCTCCACCAATTCCTGACTATCAGTGAAAAAGTCTTTTAAGAAAGCCTGACCTTGAGCTATATTTTTCTCATTATAGTTGTAACGAATTTCCCATTCAATGGATTGCTCTAGTCCATTATAATTTTTGGCTTCCTTCTCCAGTGGCTTCCCACGTTGTATAGTTACCTCCGCAGTGGCACTTGAATCAGCCTGATCCTTAGCAGACATTGTCGCTCTATTAGAGAACTTCGTCATATCTTGATCAGTTATGTTCGTTTCGTAAACCACCCGGTAGGCCGAATTAATATTGCCTAGGTTCAACGTAAAATCTTCTGTACCAATTTGATTGGCAGATACTTCTTCCCCGAGTTCAACACTACCATTCCATTTTGTCTTTAATTTAAATAGTTTAATGGAACCTTCTTTTAATTCCTGCCCATTTTGAATTAAATCGATTAATTGTACACCAGTTAACGTCTTAAGGTCCTTGTTAAAATCAATCGTCCATGTAATGGTTTCACCGTTATATACACGATTCGGTATGCCCTTTTTCTCAATTGAAGGTCCACCCGGATGAAAGTTAACAGGAATTGTTGCAGATTCCTTTCCTTCAATTGGTGTAATGATAATCTGACCGTCCTCAATAATTGTCTCACTATCAATTTCGGTCCAAACTTCTAGATCACCATTTATGTTGGAATAATTGGTAATAACATCTGTAAACTCAATAGTAGCAATTCCATTCATGTTAACCGTTAGATATCCAATAACCTCGTTATTAAAGTACATTTCCTGACGAATCACTTCATTGTAAACCTTTAATTGTTGTGGTAATTGAAACGTAAATACAGCACCTCCCCTATACGGATGACCATTTGCTAGTGCCCAAGTATAGGTAATGCCGATAAGGGTTTCCTTATCCACAACATCGGTGCTTTCATTATTTTTTTCGAACTCTAACCCATAACCAGTTAATATATTTTCTGGGATAATTTGCGGTTCTTCGGAGGAGCTTTCGTCTCCTTCTTCTTCACTAACAGGCGTAGGTTCAGCTGTCTCCTGTTTCGTTACCTCGTCATCAATAGCAGCTTGCTGGCTAGGGTTCTGTTTTTCTTCTAATGATACATTTAGCTGGGCAGGGTGCACTGCTGCTACATCAAAAACCCCATTCGCAGACTTTTTATCTAAGATGGATTCATTAAAATGAACATTAATTATCGATGAGTTTTCAGTAACCACATACGAACCAACTTCTACATCATCAAAAGTTAATGTTCCATTTTGAGGTTGTTCGATAGAGACGGTTTCAGGAACAATCGCTGTATAGATTTCACCAGGCTCAACATTCACATCTTGAACCGACCATGCCACTCTAACAATTGCCTCACTGGCACCATCCTCTGTGAAAACATCACCATTGGTGTCTACTACCGATACACTTCGTATGACACCCGCATCATTAGCTAATACCTTACCTTGAAACGAAAAGGCTGGTAGGATCGTTTCTAGGATAAGAATGAATGCCAATAATATGTACAGTTTTCTTTTCACTCTACATTCTCCTTTCTTAAAGATACGAATAATATCTTATAGTTCCGTTCTCTACAAAATCTCTACAAATTTTAAGAAAGGATGAAAGTTATAGACTACTGTTTATCAATTTGAAAAAGCCTCTCAGAGTTCCAATCACGAGAAGCGTATTTCACTACTGTATCATTCAAACCCTTTACACAACTCCAACTAAACAGTGTAATCTTCCCAAGTAACCCATAAAATAATTTATTTTAACTAGATACTATATACTACAGTCCCATTAAAGAGCCATCTTTTAATTACTCTTACCCGCTCCAGCATGCCTTAACCCTACCTTTATATTTACTTTCTTTAATATATCCGCTGGAATGTTTAGGTCGTTTTCCTTCACATTATCTTTCCAATAATTAGTATGTTGTCGAAAAAGCTCATGTTCAAAATTAAACATATCTGTTTGTCGTTCCACACTTAAGCGATAAAGATCATATATCTCTTTTTTTATCGTTTCTTTAATCTCATCAGTTAATGTATCAATTGGCAGAGGTTCTTTGTCATTTTGGTTGGAAACATATCCTTTAATATCGACACTTAATTCAAAGTCAGGCAACCCTCCATTAACATTTGCTTTCAGTTTTGTTTTTAAATCTTCAATAACAATAAAGATATGTCCCCCAAGTTCATCACTTTGAATCGTAAGTGAAGTCCGTTCTGTATCAGCAGTGATCCACTGAGCTCCCTTTAACTCCTCTAAAGGAAAAAATCCTTTATATGCTTCACCTTCCATAAAAAATGCACCATCATACATGAGCTTGGGATCGTTTTCTTCATTTTTTACCCATTGTTCCTCATTAACAGCAATTGATGGTAAATATGTTGTAAATGCCGGTTCGAAAGCTTCTCTTGCTAACCGATGTAATGCTATCGGTCTAACTAGGGAATATTGTTTATAGATATTTTTCGGATTATGAAGAATTGTTTCTAATGCACCTTTATTATAAAATCCTTGTGTAGATAGGATTTCCTTCATTTCTCCCTTCGTACCAAATACCCAAGGTGTTAAGCGAAATTCATTATAACGAATGATTCCATCAAAGATTCCTTTGAATCCATTTTCTATTGCAGATTCCGTCAGTATAATACTAGAAACATGGGACCAAATAATTCTTTCTTGTGCAGTATTGTACAAAGCGTACAAGGCATCATTTAAGGTGTTTCCTGTAGATTGGGATACCCAAATATCAGGCATTTCAGTTGTAGCACCTTCCACATTCGACAGACTAGTGAGACTAACTAGCTGGACATAAGTCACATATTGATTGTCTTGGTAATCAATTCCGATTGCTGTTGCATAATTCTTTTCTTGGATCTCTTTAATATCATTACAACCTGTTGTCAGTAATACGGTCCATACAAATATAGAAAGAGGTAGAATACGTCTCATCATTTCACTTTTCTCCCTTTTTTTGCTTTCCTGTTTGACGTCCAACTTTAATAGGGCTGATTAAGAAAATAGAGAGTATCTTATTAAATTTAAACGATACAACCGGTTCTACGTAGGATAGGGAATAGGATTCTAGTCTCGATAGGTAAACAACAATAGTTACTACCCCTAATAGGAAACCATATATACCTAATAATCCCGAAATGATTACCATATATAGACGTATAATCGTAACTGTTCCAATAATGGATTGATTAACTAATGTATAGGTAGCTACTGTTGAAAGAGCAATTACTACTATTAAAGTCGCAGAAGCTAAACCTGCTCTAATTAATGCATCCCCAATGATTAATCCACCAACAACAGCAATGGTTTGTCCTACTGGCTTAGGCATTCGAATACCTGCTTCACGTAATATTTCAAATAATGCTAGTAGAAACAAAAACTCCAGAAAAAAAGGAAGAGGCATTCCACGTCTTGCTTCTACAACTGTTGCCAAGAGATTGAATGGAATTAGATCGATATTAACAGATGCTATCGAGATCCAAAACCCCGGTAAAAAGATAGCAATCAATAAGCTAAACAACCGAAACACACGTTGAAATGCTACAAGATAATAAGGATAATGGATATCTTCAGGAGACTTCAAAAGGCTAAATATATTGACAGGCCCTATCAGAACTGTCGGCGAACCATTAACCACTATAATAAATCTACCTTTTAAGAGACATTCTACTGCAAAATCCACCCTTCCACTGGAATCATATAATGGAAATAATGACATTTTTTTATCAGATATCCATTGCTCTAATTGTCCACTACTGATAACACTTTCTACTTGTAAAGACTGTAAGCGTTGTCTTGCCTCTTCTATCGTTGATAAACTTGCTTTATGATGCAGGTAAAGTAATGAAACGGATGTATTACTAAGTGATCCTATTTGAAATGTTTCATTGTATAGGTATTCTGTATTTAATCGTTTTCGAATTAACGAAACATTCGTGTCTAGCTCTTCCGTAAATCCATCTTTTGGTCCTTTAATAGCAATTTCAGTAGAGGATTCCTCAGGTGTTCTTTGGGGAACTTTTGCTGCATTAAGTGCATATAATTGATGATCCCCTTCCTTATAAAAAATCAAATAGCCCGAAAACACCCGAGACATTACATCCTCAAACTTCCCAATCCTATACAAAGGTGGCAAATCCAGACTATTTCTATCCCCATCTTTACTTTTCAATTTTGTCATAATGGTTCGGTAATAATCATTAATTTGTATGTTATCTGTCATGCCTCTCAGATAGAAGCTAATGGATTGATTCGATGGTGTATTTGGATAAATTACTATATCAGCATAATTCGCTAAATAGTTCTTTAGTTCCTCAATCGTTAGGGATCCTTTATGCAATAATTTGTCCAAGTACATTACATCCTCAGTTGGCATTACCTCACCACCTTGTTTAACGTTCCTTTAATTTTGTTACTATAAGCATAAACATTGTAAAAGCTACACCAAATATAGCTGAAGCATAGTAGAAGTATTTTTGAATAAAATTTTGCAACCATATATCGCTGTTTTGCGGTAGTATCATCAAAATAAGAACTAAAGTAATTGCAGTAACAATAGTCCACTTTACTTTTTTATTTGGTTTGAACCACATGTCCCATAAAAGAAATATGCAAAGTGTTAATCTTATAAATGTTCCAGATATCATTTGAAATACCGCTAAGAAATCCAAATGCGAAACATGCTGACCTATTGTTACCAGACGCCACTGTTCAAAAGCTGGAAAGCGCATCTGTGATGCTACTTCTGCCCCAAAAGAGGCAATCGATCCCATGGTTGGGCCGATAACTAATATTGCTAGTGTGCTAGTGAGGAGAAACATGCTCAGATAGGATAGTGGTTTTTGAATACGGTCTTGAATTAATAACACTAAAATAATATCAGCACCAGCACCTAAAAAGATAAATACACCTCTAATCAGTGGTTCAGACCCTTCCAATAATGCCGGAAATATAAAACTATAATTCTTTTCATCAAATGTAGCAATCGCTACAAAGTCGCCTAATATAAGAACGAAAGGAACGAGTAAGAGGGCTGAATAAACAATTGTCTTCAAATTGGCACCAGCAGACCAAATACATACGATTAGAAATACGAATCCTATTACCCAAATTGAAGTATCCTGTAGAAAATATATCTGAACGGTATTTACGAAATCATTAAATGTTATTAAAGCTATGATGGAAATATAGATGGACAATAACACTAATAGAATAGAAGTTGCTGGTCCCCCTATTCGATTTTTAAGCCAAATAGAATACTTTTGATTCTTCGACCTTTTCATAATAATTACTAATAGGAAAGACCAAAGAATCAATACAAAGTAACCGATCAAGGCGGATAGCCATGCATCTCTATGGGCAACTTGCAATAAATGAGGAAGTAAAATGACATGATTAGAAATTCCTATAAACATAATTAACAAAAAGAAAATTTGGACTCTTGAAAACTTCATTGATATTAACTTCCTCTGAATATGTAATAGTTTATTTTTATAATAACCACCCAAGTCAATACTATTCTGGTCAACAAGAATAATGGGGATGTCGATAAAATAATCGCCATATTCTTCGGAAACAAGTGAAAAGGAAAATGCTTCTTACAAGCAATCAAACTTGTGAGAAGCATTTTCCCATAAAAATTTATTATAATTCAAACCGCTCACACAACAGCTGAACGGCTCTTTCCCCGTTAAACGCATCCACGACATACGAGATGCTAATTTCCGATGTCGTAACTTGATAAAATGGAATGTCTGATTCAATTAAAGTTCGGAATACCTTAGAAGCAACACCAGTCATATCACGCATCCCCGAACCAATAACGGATACCTTCACAAATCGATTTTCAATCTTGAAATATAGACCCGGATAATTCTCTTTTAATCGGGAAAAAATCTTTTGAATTTGATGTTCCTCAGTGTCTTTCATCGTGAATGATAGCTGTAATCCTTCATTATTCGCTATTTGAGAAATCATATCTACATTGACTTCCTCTTGTTCTAAGTTAATAAATAACTCATCCAGTAGCTGTATATTATTCTCCGGATAGTTCAAAGTTACATGAATCATATCCCTATCAAGTGCCACACCAGTAATGGCTTTTTTCTCTAGCATTTCCATTGTTGACATTACCCATGTTCCCTTCTCTTCTGATAGTGTTTTTCCTAAATAAATTGGAATGTTGTAGTTTTTTGCAATTTCTACGCTTCGTGAAACGAGTACCCCTGAACCTAGCGCACTCATTTCCATCATTTCCTCATACGAAACTACTTTAAGCCGCTTCGCACTAGCATAAATTCGCGGATCTGTACTATATACTCCCGCTACATCGGTATAAATCTCACATGGACATTGCTGTGCTGCCGCAAGTGCTACTGCTGTCGTGTCAGAACCGCCACGTCCGAGAGTGGTGATTTCATTATCCGTATTAAACCCTTGAAAGCCCGCAACGATTAGCACATTATATGTACCAAATAGTTCATCAAAGAGCTTTGCATTAATCTTAGAAATTTTACTCTTTAAATGATGGCCAACCGTCTCAATGCCAGCTTGGTAGCCTGTAAGTGGCTTCGACTTTACCCCTAGGTCATTGAGTATGATAGATAGATAGGAAATGGTCTGCTGCTCGCCTGTAGTAAGTAAAACTGCCAAATCCTGTTCATTTGGTGATGAAGTAATCGAGCTTACCTGCGCTAATAGCTCATCCGTCGTCTTACCCATTGCACTAACGACTACGACTAGCTCCTCCCCTTGCTCCACACGATCCTTCAAGTATCTAGCAATATCTTTAATCTTTTCCAAACTACTAACACTCGTTCCACCGAATTTAAGTACCTTTCTATTCATAAGCTTCCTTCTTTCCACGGATGGTGCTGTCACTTCCTAGAAATGGTCAGAATTTGTTTAGAGAAAAATCGTCCCAATATAACAAAAAAACAAGCCGGGGATTCCGACTTGTTTATGATCTGTCCTATATACAAGTGGAAGCACTCCATTATTACGAGAATAATGACAGACTGCATACTCTTAATATACAATCCAACGAAATCCTATCTGCAAACAGAATTCCATTTCGGCAAAGCCCCCTTTCACTTACTACTAGTTGCAGCTTTACATAGTAAGTTACTGATGACCTTTGCTCCTCATCCATTAAGTATTCAATTCATGTTGTATGTAAGTATACGAAAGTTTCTTAAGATTGTAAACTGAAATGGATTAACTTTTTAGTAACTAGATAAAATAATTGTCATTAATAAAATATACATCAATAAAAAGAGGTCTCCAAAGTGTTATCGAACAGATTGAAGCCTCTTTACCTACTAATACCGATACGCTTAAAATCAATACCTATCTATTTTACAAATAAAATCTAATCAAATTCCATCCAATAAGATTCAACTTGAGCTACTGCTCCAAAATAATTAGTTCGATATAATGTTACCAACGATTGCCCTACCACTTTCTTCTATCACTGAATTACCATTAATACTAAGCGCACTTAGTGAAACCAATCTTTTACTATTTATCTGCGTAATTGCTTTATATTCTCGATAATTCACTGACTCTTCGTTAGATTCACCAACATTCGCAAGGGGATTCTCTAATGTTTCTTTAGGATCTACGTTTACTGTTATATCATTTGTTTGCGAATAGGTCTGTGCTTTTTCCTGTTGTTGTGTTTCAACTTCCCAGCTATTTCCCTTCCCCTGATAATTTGAATTTGTTCTTGGTTCAATATTTCCCTCTCTGGCTAATACTTTTTTTGCAAAACTATTTTTTTCTTCACCACTTGCATATTCATGCTGCTTATTTCGAGTTTGATACTTTGAGGAAACTACATTAGGGAAAGATGATAATTCTCCAAAGCCACTTATACTCTTGATATTTAAGGCTGTTAACCTACCACGATGATCATATCCCTGTATAGAGCCACTGAGACTATTGACTTTATTTATTCTCAAAATAATATTCTTCCCATTTCTTAAGAACAGAACATAGATGTTTCCAGGCATTAATGAATCATGTATCAAAGTAAAAAAGCTCTTATTTCCACTCATCCCCCCTCACCCTCTCCGATTATTTTGCTCTAGTAAAGACAGTAAATCTATTAAGCGTCGTCACGTAATGATTTAATCAAATCACTAAAAGATTTGCGATTTTCATCTAATAAGTCATCTAATCTATCAAATAAAGAGTCGATATCAACTTCATCATTTTTTCTAATAAAGTGCTGGTAGAATAAGAGCATCGCATAAGCAATACCAGTATTATCAATATAAACAATACCATTTCCACTTTGTTTGACACTTGCATTACCATTTTCATTTATTAGTTCGGCAGTGAATTTATTTTCTATTTGTTCAAGATATTTTTGAACATGATTTTCAACTATTTCTTTTATTAATTTTTCTTGGCTTTCTTCCACTGAGCATCACCTCTCTTTATATTTGTATGAAACCAAATTGGCATTGTATAGGCTACTATAAGAGTATTAAAAAACCTAAAGAACAGGGAAGTTCCTCAGGTTTTTTGTGGAGACTACTCTAATCAAAAGGCGATTAATCTTCTTCTAAAGTGGAATTACCACTTTTCACAACATAAGAATTACCATTTTTTACTTCAATATAAAACTTTTGTTCATTTTCTTGATCTTGTTCGTTTTCTTGTTCCTGCTTGTTTTCTTGTTCGTTTTCTTGTTTGTTTTCTTGTTGTTGCTTTTGCTGTTGCTGTTGTAATTGAGACTCTAAGAATGCGATTAACTCTTCAATGTTAATTAAGCTCATGGATGACTCCTCCTTTCTCATACAATACACAACATCATATGAACAACACTTTACATTAGAGTGGTCAAATGAACTGATATATTTAAATCATTTAGAAATCATTGTTCAGGAAGCTAAAAAAATATGAAGAGGTAATTGCAAATAACACATTGGCATTACTATAATTCATATCAAATGAAGTAAGTATCTGTGACATTCTTTAGAACCTCGTTCACTGAAGGGTGCCTTGGCTAGATGAAGACATGAGTGTGGTGAATAGGAAGAAGCTTAAAGCCCAAGTGTATAATCAACTTTTTCTAGTAAAATGGCAATTATAGGCTTTTCCTTAATTTTTGATAAAAGAAATATAGGAATATCGAAATGTTAGTCACTCCGCCTAGATACAATATTGCCCAGTTATCTATTAATCCGAAGTATTCACCTGTAATACTCGTATAAGATAATTCAACAACCCATGTCACTGGAATAATATAGGCAAACCCTGTCCACCAGCTTTCAAACATATACGTTACTATAGGTGCGACCGAGAAAATCGAAATCAACTTTGCATAGCTTATTCCCTCTACCTTATTTTCACATAACGATGCTAGATACATTGTAATCAAAGGTCCGAATAAAGATACTACTACTAGTACTATCAACAATAGCCCCCAGTTAACCGATTCTTCCCCTATTAAAAATAAGAGTACAAGAACAGTAGAAATAATAAACGATATGATTAAAGGCAAGGTTACTCGATATCCTATAAATCCCAGTTTTTTCATCGGTGTAATTGCCATGTAATTAATGATTCCATCATCTTTTTCGTCCAACAAAAGAAAGCCTGTCAGCATGCCTATCATCATAGGTACAATCAAGACTATAAAACAAATGATTAAATCAAAATGATCCATCAACTGAAAATAGGTATACTTTGACAGCTGGATGTCCACAAATGGTATACCGAACTTGACAAGAATAAACAAATAGATCGGAATCCCTAGTACTAGTACCATTAATGGATCTCGCAGTACATTTTTCGCATCGCCCTTTAAAAACAGTTCCACTTGTTTTATATGAACTCTTCCTGTTTGAACATCCGCCCCTTTTTTCATACAGACATCTCCCTGACTTCTCCCGTATTGGAGAGAATATATTTTGAAAAGCGTATGTAAGCTATTCGATAAGCTATAAGCCCCCATAAAGTAAGTAATCCTACATGTATCATCACACTACTACTCGGTATGTGAATGGAAAAAATCCCTCCCTCTCTCCCCATTGCATACTCCAAAAGAATTAGTGCAGAATAGCTAGGCATAATCTCAAATAAACGAAATGAAATCCAATCTAAATAATTTAATACTGGAATATAAAACATAATCATACTAACAATTGCTCGGAACATAAAATGATTCATGGATGGAGAGTCGACAGCAATTACTAACCCGCACGAAGTGAAAAAGAAACTACAAAGAAGTATGGCAATCGATAAAAAAGTAACTGAAACAGTTGTATCAAGTGTAGAATACACAATAAATAAACTAGTCAGCCACGCAATAAGAGTTAAGGATACTATCTTGGACCATAAATAACTCTTTAGTTTTACTGGAGTAATGAAAAGATAGGTTAATAGCTGTTGATTTCGTTCCAGCATAACAATGGCTCCGACAAAGAAGAATCCTAACGTTCCTGGGTCTGTAAAGACAATAAATATACCCCAGAGACTGCGGAACTCCATAGGAATGAGTAGTAGAACTGTTATATAGATAGCTGTCACGAATGCATACACATAATAAAACCCATGCCTGAACTGGAATCGTACATCCTGTTTAATCAGTTTCCCTATCATGAAGTGCCCTCCCAGTTACCTCTACAAAGATATCTTCTAATGTTCTTTCAACCGTATGAATCTTAATCAGTTCATCTCCTTTTAAGATTTGTTGGAATCGCTTGTTCTGACCAAGTAGTTTTAATTGAAAATACTCTATATTTTCTTTTCCTTCTTCTTTATGTAAAACTGCAATTTCTTTTCTACTAAAAGCCTCTTTAAGGTTTTTAGGAGAATCTATTAATTTAATCTCACCCTCGACAACAAAAGCCACTCTATCACACAATGTTTCCGCAACATTCATATTATGAGTATTTAATATAATTGTTTTACCTCTTGCTTTTTGTTCTAATATAAATTTCTGCACTTTTTTCACATTAACTGGATCGAGTCCTGATGTTGGTTCATCAAGAATAATAAGGTCTGGATTATGTAGAAAGGCTCTTACAATATTCAAACGCATTTTCATCCCCTTAGAGAAATTTGAAACTCTAATATTTACTGTGTTTTCAAGAGCTACTTTTCTCAAGAGGTCTTCCAAATTTAATCTGGTGTTATTATAGAATCCTGCAAAAAATTCAAGGTTTTCTAGAGCTGTAAATTTCTGATAAAAGTTCGGTGTTTCAAAAGCCACACCAAGCTGTCTATAAAACTTACTGGATGCTTTACTCACATCCTGATTGAGGACTTTTACATTCCCTTGAAAATCCTTTAAAACACCTATTAGTATTTTCTGTATCGTACTTTTACCGGCTCCAGATGGACCCAGAAAGCCAAATATCTCTCCTTCATTAATAGATACATTAATATCCTTAATTGTTGGTGAACTATTCCCTGGATAAGTGTAAAATAAGTTCTCAACCTGTATCACGTATTTTCTCTCTCCTTAAACAGACTCAATGCAATCCCCTCTGCCATAAATTGAAGGGTTTGATCGTAAAGACTTTCACCGATTTCACGTTTGTGAATTGTCATAAGAAAAAAAGCACGCAATGCACTAGTAACCACTTCATTTGATATATTGGCATCAATTTTCCCTTCGTCTTTCCATTGCTCCAATAATGGGTTAAAGCTTAACATATCACGATCACTATGTTCTTTGAGTAGATCATTCGGGAGTTTTCGCACTAATATTTCATACTCATCTGTTGTAAACAGCCTTTGAATTAACGGATAATTTTCAATTTGTTTTACTGTCGCGAAGATTACATTCGCAAAAACAGTTGCTGTTATCTCGTTTGAATGTTTAAGTATATCGATAACATTCTGCTTAATTTCTTTCTCATCCTGCTCCAATAGCAGAAAATAAATAACCTCTTTTGATTCGAAAAAATTATAAAAAGTACCTTGAGCAATTCCTGCCATCCCAGTTAAATCCTTTATACTGGTTTTTTTAACCCCAAAGAACTAAATAGTTCTCTTCCAGCCGACATCAGCTTATTTCTAATAAACTCTTTTTCATTTTCATTAAACCCTCTTGGCACAACGCTTGCCTCCATCTCAAACTAATTTGAATATGCGTATACATACGACTATATGAATAAAAAATAAAAATATTCATATACTCATAATATTTCTTCACATACCTAGTGTCAATATTTATTTTCCCCAAATTGTGTGACTAATCCAGGGTTGTTGCCAATTCATATACTATGTATCCCCTCATGAGAGATACAAAAAAGAAGCTTCCCACAAGTTTGCTCTACTTATGAGAGGCCTCTTTCTATTTCAGTGAAATGTGTTTAATGCGGTTATGTTAGCCAAATGATAACACTTCATTCAGCTTTACCAATCTTTTGAAACCAAGAATATAATTTCATACCATAGTATAGAAACAAAAATGAACCGATAGTCATCATTGCATAGCCTTGTACCGCGGATTGAAAAATTGCTCGTTCATCTGGAGAAAGCTGGATACCAAGCAGGATGCCTAAATAAATAATGATAGAATCTCGTAACGGCTCATACCATTTGACTTTCCTCTTTTTATATAAATAAAAACTGTGAAAGGATAGTAAATAAAAGAGCAACGAATTCTCCAGAACTATCACTGAAGGACTTATCCACTATCTCCCAATGAGGAAACCAAGCGCATATCATAATAATCTGTGCCATAGATATAAGAAGTGTAAAGTATATACCGTTCTTTTGTCCTCTCTTCTCTTTTTCCTCGACCAATACTTGCTGTTCTTCTGTTAAATAGATATTTTCTAAATCATCTGCCTCTGAACCTATTACAAAGGAAAGTGAACCTTCAAACTTCTCCTTTGGAATGGACTCGATAACTTCTGGGTTGTCTGGAACCGCAGTTAAGGCTTTATCTGTATGAAAAATATCCACCCCATGCTTTTGAAATACTTCAATCCATTTATGTAGTGATTGTTGATCCCAATGAGAAAAACTTGTAACCTCTAATCGATTATCTGTACTGACACCACGGATTACTATTTTTGCCGATCGTACTGGAACAAGCTTTGTACTATCATGATGAACACTATATTTGTACTTTGCCATCATACGATAGTCCATTCCAATTAAAACATAAGTCATCTTCTCATAAGGTAGAAAAAATTTGTGTTCTACGCCTTTCCTTTTGTCTTTTGCGTAGTAATCATAACCTTGTTCACTAACACTGACCTTTATAATAAGGTCTAGGTATTTTCGTAAATTTTTGTAAGCAAACCATGAAAGTCCTAGAAAGACAACACCAATTGCAAGTAAAAGAATTGAGAACCCCAGCCCAGTCTCTGAGACTTCTAGAGCAGTTAAAACAAACATACCCATTCCTAATAAAACGAAAAGGGAGATTAACCCAATATGGCAACCAATAGCCCACTTTGGCAGCTGATTCGTAAAGTTCAAATTATCTTTCGTTTGCATTTCCATAAGCCGATACCCCCTCCTACTTCCAATTTTACCAGACACTGCATAGCACGAATTACGAATTCTAATTTTTTTAAAGATAATCGAGACTCATTAGAGTGTTTTCAATTTCCCCCAAAAAGAAAGTAATTATATTTAGAGAAGTCTAATTTATGTTCCATATACTGTTGAAAAAAGTCTTTGTTTTTACTAGTTATCCGAAAGGAACCAACAACTGGATGATCCTCTGAGAGATTAAGAGCTTTTTGAAATTCTTTTAAAGGTACCATTGAAAGGTCTTCATCACCTAAAATAGACTCATTCTCTTTAGCTGTCCATTCTATTGTTCTCATAATATCTTCTTCCGCAAGATAATATGGAGATTGATATTCTTCTACAAATAGTCCATTTTCCCTAGCGAAATCAATTCCTAATTTACACGGTTGATTGGAACCAATATACATATAGTAATCGTAGCCAAAGTGAACAAAGAAATCATCTCCTGAAATTAGAAGGCAGTGAATAAATTCACGTAATACCATTTGACAAATTATAGCGATATCTTTTTCACTGACGAGTAAATCTTCTTCAAGGATCACTTCCTTGAATTTTTCTTCAAAGAGTTCAGATGATTCATCTTGAAACCGTTCATTATCCAATAGTACTACTCGTAAGGAATTTATCTGGGATTCTTTCATAAAGCTTAAAATAGTATTAATATAAGAAGCTTCTACCTGAAAATAATCTACGATAGTAAATACCTCACCATCAAATGTCTTGCCTATTTGCGAAGAACTTATCCATTCCTCTTTGGTGTATTCTCCAAATGAATTCCTATATATAGGGTTATACTTGGTTATGCGGTATTGATAGTTAATTGCACTCGCCATTATTAGCCCACCTCCACTTAGAAACAAATCTACATTTCCCTATTACAGCTCAACCGTAATATAGTTGTTCGAATATATATTTTCTATAACCTAATATCTTTTCCAGAATACGAAGATCGATACATATCAAAATAAAATAATCTTTTATTTTATAATACAATATATTTTATTGTCAAATGATTTATTTGTGATACCTTCGAAAGAATGTTACAATAATCGTACAATACTTAATTAGCTTCGTATACCAGATTCTATTTTTGCTGAAGGACTTTGGGTACGTTTTTTTATACCTAAACTCGAGTTTGAATGTAATAACATAATCCAAGTATTACTACTATAAGGAGGGCTTGATAATGAATTTAATTAATAAAGAAGTATCGCATAAGCGATTTGGTAAAGGAAATATTGTGAATCATAACGATTCTATCATTGAAATACTTTTCGCCACCGAAAGTAAGAAGTTTGTTTACCCGGATGCGTTTGGGAAACATCTAAAATTGCATGATAAAAGTGCCGCGCATTCACTTAACATGATTATACAAAAAAGGGAATTGGAACGGGAGAAGGAAGAACAAGAAAAAGAAGTAGAGAAAAAACTCCAACTAAAAGAACAACAACTACGCTTGGAACATGAAAAGCTTATGAAGAATCATAAACTCCATCCCCAATCACAAATGGTATTTTGGTGTGATGAAGAAGAACTTGCTAAAGTCTTTACAGAGTGGAAGGTTTTTACTGACGTTATAAAAAGCGGCGTAAATAAGGGAGAGCCCAAAAAACCTACCCGTATCTATCCTAATAGTATTTGTCTTTTAACAGAGAGAGATGCTAGTAAGCCAGAAAAAGACAGACGTATCATCGGGCTTTATATGGTAAGCAAGGATTTCATTGGTAAGTTTTGTGAAGACGGTTTAATCCCTGCTCACTCCGAATACAGACTACAACTGACAGATCAAGAATCGGATAGGATGCCATTTTGGAAATACTATGTAAATGAAAAAACTCCGCACAAAATGACTTGGAATACAGGGAAATACCGTTATTTTGATAATGAATGGGTGGCCCAAATATTACGTGATATCGTTTCATTGAAGAGTGACACAGTCGATAGTGAACTAGCACAGAGATTTTTTGACTATTACTGTAGGATGAATCAGATTAGGAAAGAGGAGTTAGCTGAGCCTAATGGTGCTTTATTGCGTGCCTAGACTCTTCGTATCTCACGAATTACTGATGTGATAGCTAAGGCGGGATCGGTATAGAAAAAGGTCAGGGGATTGGCTCGTGACCTTTTCAACTCGATGATAAACACACTCCCATAATGTTTTTTCATTATAGCTTTATTTGTTAACCCCTGCTATTCATTATCTTTTCCGTTACCTTTACCCTGATTACCTTTTTCCTTATTCGGATTGCCTTTGTCGGAATTCCCTTTAGTGATTGATTTTACTTTTTCTCCAACCTCCTTATTTAGTTCTACCTCTGTTTCTACTTTGGAATTGCCTCCATCGTTACGATTGGCATTGGTATTGCGATTTTTTCTTTCACCAGCAGGATTAGTAGATGCTTGTGTCTCATTTTTCGGTTCTAGGGTTGGCGTTCTCTTTTCAACCTGCTTTTCTGGAACAGTATTTTTCCCCTGACTGTTCTGTTTAGCCTGGCTCGCCGTTTCTTGTCCTTGACTCGTTTGAAGTTTTTCTTTCATACTCTTTGGAGGAACAATAGGCGCCCCCTCTTTCTTTTCTACTTCAACCATATCCCTATCAAAGTCTTTCTGGTCCTCTCGTATCGTATTTCGTAACTCATTCACCTTATTATCGTCTGGGATTGTAGATGCAATTTGTTCTTCAATTTCCCTCACCTTACCTAACTTCTTCTCCATTTTGGCATAAGCCTTCTCCACATTCTTTGCTAATGCCGCTTTTGCCTTTGGGTTCTCTACTTTTTCCATTGCCAGTAAGAGTGCAGTAATATTTTGACTGAATTGGGTTTGCAGTTCTTGATAGACCTCACTTATAGGTTCCGTTGGTTCAGCATCCCCGTCTTCCGTAGGATCTACCTTTCCTTCAGTGTGTTCTGACAGGATTTCGCCTTCAGGTATCACCTCTGCCTCTTCCGACAAAGATTGTTCAGTCCCTTCTCCTTCCGTTACATAATCAAGTGCTAGTTCCTGGCTTTCGAGGGCTTCGTTTAACAACTCCATTGCACCTTCCATATCGCCAGCTTCAAATAATGCATTAGCTTCTGCTATGCGTTCATTCGCAAATTGGCTGATGAGTTCTGCTTTAGCGGTGTCATCAAAGGTCATGGCTAACTGTACTTTTTCGGCAATGACTTCCACAAAGTAAAAAAATCCCCGGGAACAAGACCTGGTTCATCCAATGGCACTTCTTCGGATTTTGTATCATCTGTAATTAGTTCCTCAACAATCGGCACTTCTTCGGGCTCTTCCTCGATTGAGTTGGTAGTTGTGGCTTCATCTGTTGGAGAAGTTTCTGTTTCAATAGGTTCATCAGATGTAGCTGTTTCTGGTTGAATATCCGGATTATTATTCGTTTCAACTTGTGCCTCCCCATCCAGCTCATTTGCAAAGACGGGGGTCATTCCCCCAGTAACCATAATGGATGTCACTAAAGCCCCACTCATCATCACCTTAATCGTTTTGACTTTAAGATTAGGAAACTTCTTTTTGACATATCCTACGGCTACACGGTTAATATCTTCTTCTGCTTTCTCCGTGAATCCAAACTCATCCGCAAACTCTTCAAGTGCCAAATAAGGTTTCATAATTAGAATAACCTCATAAGCACCGCCCTCTGGTTTTAATAAGTGTCTGTGAAAATACATATATTGTCCAGCCTCCATTATTTTTGAGAATTAGTTTTCCCTAACACCGAAAAAATAAAGACACATTATGGCTTAATTAGAGATTGGGGAATTAATGATGAAATCCCAAGATTTGACTACACCGAATATTTTTATAATCGCAGGGAAACATAATGCAATCAATAAATAGCGTAGAATATGTGAGTAAGAAAGGAACTGTGATTAATGGGTCCTGCATTTTGGAGTAATACGATATGGTATATTCTCCTCGGGTTAGTAACAATCATTGTATTATTCATTGTTTTCATCAAAACACCCAACCGTAAACACGTACTTTCTCTATATTTAACAGTATGTGGAATCACTTTTTTTGCATTCGAAATGATTACTTTAATGTGTTTGAAGGCGTACATATATTTCCCGAAAATCTTTACTAATCAACACAATGATTCGGTTGTAGGGAATTTGTTTTCGCAAACTTCAGTTTCGGCATCTGCCATCCTGATTACTGTCTTTAATGTTAAATTTCACTGGCAATTAATCATTGTTCTAATTTACGGCGGTATCGAAGAATTGTTTATTCTAATGGGAATATATAAACAAAATTGGTATCGGACATGGATGACTAGTATCCTTCTTCTCATTTTATTCCGCATCGCAAAAATAGTAAGCACCATCTTATCAAAACACCTAAAGCGCACTTGGCGCTACATCTTTATCTTCTTTGGATTGTGTACTTTGCACTTCCATTTAGTAACTTGGGCATCCAAGGCTGTTGGCGTTCGCAGTTTCAATGAGAATCTGTGTCCAGATAATGATTGCAGTATTGCTGTTATTGCTGCGACCTATCACCTGCTTTTAGGCATTAGCACAATGATCCTGTATTTTATGAACATCAAGTGGAATTGGAAAGCTGCGGGGATATTTATTCTTTATATCGCTCATTTTATTGCAGAAAAGTATCAAGTCTTATCAAGCGCAGATTGTTGGTTTTTTATTTTAACCTCCATTAGCATTTGGGGAATGTACTTGAATATTTACATCCTCGATCGATTATATCCGAAGCCCTTGTAGTTTGACTTGGATATTAATCAAAATTTTATAACGAAACCGGTAACTATTACTGCTATTGTTACAGGAGAGTTATGAAGGGTGTTAAATCCTTCCGTTTCACCTATAGCTTTTATTTAATTCTTCGATAACCTTTCATTCACTCGAGATATGTTGGAGCCCTAGATCATTTGGTTAATTCAATCATTCTAGTTAACTTTATAAAAAAATGAAAAACTTATAATCTTTGAAAGGCATGGAGTTTATACGCTTCAAAACATGGTCAAATTTTATTCATGAAAAAGCCTCTCAAAAGTTCAGAAAACTTTCAGGAGGCTTTATTTAGTCATTTCTAATGGTGAACAAATAATGTTATCATTCTCTCTTTCACCTTACATTAAAACCCATCATAGCATGGTTTGGAGGAGCTATCATATCCTACCAAATCATGCCCCCGTGCGACAGAGATGTAACATCTTTAAGTAAGAAGAGTCTAATTGCATTTCATTAGCATATGATAATTTCAATATTTAAATAGCATGGCAACCATTTCATGTCCAGCGCCGATAGTCCAGAACAAAACAGTATCTCCACGTTTAATTCGACCATGCTTAATACCTTCATAAAGACAAATAAATGGGCTACTTGTAGTTGTGTAGCCATATTCATCTCCTACATAAACAATTTTCTCTTCTCGGATATTAAAGTGTTTTTGTATTTTTTTAATATTCGATAAAGCAAATTGTGAAAAACAAAATGCATCAACATTATCAATCTTTAATTGGTTGCTTTCTAAAAGGTTTTCAATCATTTCACAAGCTACAGGAATCGCCATTGCCCCATCGAATGGTAAAAATTCGATATGCTCTACATTTCCAATAGTTTGTGAAAATCCTTTTTGAGGATATACAATATTATCTTTATTCGTTGAATCTACTTCATACAAGGCATCAATAAATCCAGTATTTTCATCTGTTTTTTCTAAAATTACTGCAGAAGCCGCATCAGCAAAATTAGCGTATGTAATTTCTTGTTCTGGATTTGAAATCAAACTATTTGCATCAGAACCAACTACCAACGCTTTCTTTACACGAGGGTTCGACATCATATATCGTGAAGTTGTTTCAACAGCAAGTGTCATACCTGCACAATTAGCATTACTATCAAAAATGATTGTATTATTTTTTGCCCCAATAGCTTCATGGACATACATAGCATTAGTAGGTAAAGTACGTTCTGGGACTTGTGTAGAAAATACAATCATGTCAATATCTTTTCCTTCTAATTGAGCTTTCTCTAATACTCGTTTAGCAGCTTCAATCCCCATTGTAATCGTGTTTTCTTGTTTATTATCAATGATATATCGGTCTTTTCTTCCCATCACCTCTAAGAAATGACCGATATTTTTCCCTTGTTTCTGAAAATGCTCGATATAAAAGTCGTTTGTTACTACATTCTCTGGATGATAAACCGCTACTTCTTTAATCATGATGTTTGGCAATTGCATATTTTATAATGCTCCCTTTTTAATGATACGTAAATCATTTGATGTAAAAAATTTTATTAATCAAAAATTTTATCACGGAAATGAAGAAAGAATTCAGAAAGAGTTTGATACCAAGAAGGAAAGAACTCTCGTCTGAAGGGGCTTGTTCTACTGCACTAAGTAAGAATCTTCACGCTTAAGCTAAAAAAACTAAACAAGAGCCTACCAGTGGCCCTCGTTTAGTAATACTAAGCTTCCTCTACTACTTCTGCCTGAGTAAGATCAATACTTCGTGCAATTCTTGATAATTGCATTTTTAAAATTGAATTTCCCTTAATAGTATATATAATTTTTTTGAATCCTGTCTCTTTATACATTTTCATAACTTCTGTTAGATTTTGGCTCATCTCTTGTGTTAGTACCTTCATATCAGTACAGTCTACAAACAATTCATATTCTGAACCATTAATAGGACCAATTTTAGATTGATAATCACTAACAAACAACTCTGCATCTGCCATCGTCATTTGCCCCGCTACTGTCATATTTACTATTTTCTTAGCTGAGTTTACTGAAATAGTTGTTTTTTTCATAGTTGATAATCTCCTTTATAATGTAATATTCAAATTTTTATTATATCAAAATATTTAACTTCTGACAGTGAAAAGAAAATTATTCAATAAATTTTAATATTTGTCGAATTAAATATACTTTTTCTGCTTCAAGAACTTACAAGAGCATTGTTTATAAAAAACAAAGTGAAATTAGTCGTAATATAACAGTTTTTAAGCAAAAATAGAGGGCAAGAGTCCGGTGCAATACCAAACCCTAGCCCATGGAAGCTGCTAAATACCTTATTTAACTTTGATATAGTAGCACCACCTAATATGCAAAATCTTAAAAGCACTTCATTATTTGAGCTTAGATAATGCATATTCTGGTATCTCATCCTTTTGAACTTCCTCCCAGTATTGTCCTGAGCTTCCCTGTGCATACATTCTTAAATAGGCATCTGGGCGTAGTTCTCTATCCGTGACTCTGACAATTTTTTGTTTCTTTCCATCCTCAGTGTAACCTGTAAAGGTATAGCGGTAATTTCCATTCCAAAGCTTTTTATAATTGTCTGATTTAGTTTTTACATAATGGGCCTTATATTCGTCGTCTACTATTCCATCAATTGTTGGCTTGAGCCCAATCGTTGTATTTTCAAAGTAAACTATCCCAATAATACCCAATATAACTATACCAGTGATAATAGAAATCCATTTTTTCATCTATAACCCGCTCGCCTTCTCAAGTAATTTACCTTCTAATCACATTCTATAAAAACAAAGAAGGGAGAGAAATTGATTCTACTTACAATTCCCTTACAACACTGTAAGGTTAATGGTGCTTTTTAATCTTCCATCTGTCTATATAGCAATCTTAATCCAATATTTTTCTTGGTATTTTTAGGAGTGCTAGTAATTGATCTCTTTCTACCAAATTAACGAACATTACGATATAAAAACAACCAAGCAGAAATAGCAACTAATAATACTGCCCATGAAAACTGAACCACTAGTCCCAACCATTTGTCCAGATAGATACTTACTGTAGGTATATAAAATAGATTCATTGTAGCAAGAGTTGGTAGAAATTTTGCCACTTTAGATATTATAAACAGCATCTCACCAAGTCCCACAATAAGCGGGAGCATAATAGCAATCGGTATTATCATTGATTTTGTCATTATAGATAAGGTAGAGACAATCCAGGCTAATAGGGTCCAACTAAGTAAGCCAAGAGAAACACTTCCAATTACCTCTAACATGTGACCACTTGTCCAATCAATATCATGTTGAAATGAAAGAACAATAAAACTAAGTATACTCGAAATAACACCGGTAATTACTACGATGATTGTAATGTTCATAAACTTCGTACATAATAATTTTATTCTTGCTGGTTGTGTAAGAAGTGTTGTCCTTAGAGCAGAGTGCGCATATTCTTGTCCAAAATACCCTGCACTGGCAACAACAATTCCAAGTTGCCCTAAATAAAGGGCTTGTAAGCAAAGAGAAAGTATCCCCTCTCCAACCATCTTTGATGTATCGGATATTAATAAATAGAGAATGGGAACGAAATTAGCACCCATTATACCTAAAACACACCAAACATAAGTAAAAAATTTTGTATTCTCACTACGGAGCACAGCGTACATTAATATTTTCCTCCTACATCTTTACGAATAAAAGTGTAATAAGAAGTTAACAAAGCTAACATCACCCATATCATCAGTACGATACCGCCTTTTAGTGGTTCATGATCAAGTACGTCTGTTGGTGTGGCAAAGAGAAGGTTACCTGCTGCCACCGGGAGATACTCCCCCCAGTCCCACCTTTGTGCTAAATAATTCCCGAGATTGAAAACCTGAGGAACTAAGAAAACTAGAGGTACAATGGCATTTCGAAAGAGCATTCCGATGCCAAAAGAAAGTAAGGTTAGTAAAATCCAATCGAGTGTTGAGAAACCAATAAACTGCCAAGCGATTGAACTTAATTTAATTGGATCTAGTCCTTGTTCTCCCAAGCTGAAATGCATAATGGATATGGTAGCAGCAATGGATAAAATTGATACAACTATACTGCATATCAATAGTGCAAGTACTTTTGACAAGAACACTTGAATACGATTACTTTGACTTAGTAACGTTGTACGTAATTCATGATGTTTAAATTCACTTGCCCCTATCATTCCTCCAAAGACAACAATCGGTAATATGCCAAATAATACGACTTCAAATCCTAGATAATCTACAGGTGGAATAGCTTCTGCCAATACATCAGGGTGAGTTTCTGGTGTTGCATCTAAACCAATTTGCACATAGCTCTTGGCAACTATTATTGCAAAAAGTGGTTGAACTACGACAACTAGAGCACATATTACCCACCACCCTTTACTTGAGCAAATCTTTATCAGTTCGGATTGTATGGTTTTATGAAATATTTTCATTTATTAGCCACCTTCTTCTGTAAGAGAGAAAAATACGTCTTCCAATGATTCCAGATTCTTCATTACATGTTGAAGCTCACCCTGCGCTATTATTTTTCCATGATGAATAATAACGACATCATCCGCTACAGCCTCCACTTCAGAGAGAATATGTGAGGACAACAGAACTGTTTTTCCCAAGTCTGCTTGCTGTCGAATAAACTTTCTAAACCAGCGAATACCTGTTGGATCAAGTCCATTGGTTGGTTCATCTAGAACGAGGTATTGTGGGTCCCCGAGAAGTGCTGCAGCAAGCCCAAGTCGCTGCCCTTCCCCTAACGATAAAGTTCCCAGCCTAGCTTTGCCTTTATCTGATAAACCGATTATTTTCAATACATCAGATACTCGACTGAATGGAATTCCGTTACTTTGTGCGATGATTTTCAGATGCGTTAATACCTTTCTAGAAACATTACCACCAATACCGTCAAATGCCGCTCCTACCACTTTCAACGGAGTATCAAGTGATACATATTTTCTGCCACCAAATGTTGCCGTTCCTGTTGAACGATCAAGTCCTAATAAAATACGTAGTGTTGAGCTCTTTCCTGCACCATTTGGTCCAAGAAAAGCTGTGATTCTCCCTTGTTTCGCTTCGAATGATACGTCTTTTAAAATATCTTTTTCCCCATGTTGCTTACATAATTTCGATATAACAATATCGTTCTTACTATTCGTCAATATAAATTCTCCCCTCGAAATAATAGTAGTCACAGTTAACACAAGTTTCGTTTCATAATTAGAGCCTCAACATAATTGAAACCAACTAGAAATTGATAATCTAGTTGGTTTCATATTACTTTATCTTTATAGCTATCTTTCTCTTATGTAATAATCTGCATGTTATATGTAACTTTTGAAGATTATCTTGTATTAATAAAGGAATACAGGGTGAGGGAGCTTTATTATTATATTACTGTTTGGTATGGGTAGAAGTATTCCTTATAGACCGTTTTTGTGGTATTCTTGTCCCAGTATTCTCCTATTAAATTGGGAATTGGACAGGACAACCTTCTTTCTACCTAAAAAGGAGTTCTCTGTCCTTTTGAACTAAATTAATCAACCTACTGCCTAAGCAAGGATTTCTTCATCTAGAAATAACCACTTTTGATATATTCCACATCATGTCTGACTACATTACATCATTTTTCGTTTATAGAGCACCCTTACATCAATACAATTTACCATTATCAAGGGAGTGATACGATGGTACTAAAAGTTGCTATTTGTGATGATGATCCTATCATTACAAAAGCTATCGAAGAATTAATGTTAGAATATGATTCCTCGTTATTTGATATCGATATATTCTACAACCCATTTCGTTTAATTGAATTCCTTAAAGAAAGTACATATGATTTGTTTATTTTAGATATGGAGTTTCCTAATTTATCAGGGTTAGACATTGCCGAGACTATTAGAAAGAGTAATTATACTTGTCCAATTATCTTTATTACTAGTTTCAAAGAATATATGGAAAAGGCTTTTAAAGTGAACACATTTGATTACCTGTTAAAGCCAGTAACAAAAGACAAAGTATATCCTGCCTTGATTCGCGCTATCAAATATTTAGATTTAGATGATTCAAAATTTACGTTTACTTTTAACAAAGTGTTTTACAGTCTTTCGTTTAGCGAAATCGTTTACTTTGAAAAAAATAAAAGGAAAGTACTTATTTACACACCTACTGATACATTTGAAACGCTTCAATCAACCAGAGACCTCTTATCCAAAGTTAATGATAATTTTGTTCAGGTCCACACCTCGTTTATTGTAAACGTGAGGTATGTTAAACAAATTAGCAATAATACGATCATCGCTAATTTAAATGAGAAGGAAACTATTGAAATACCAATGAGTCGTAAGTTTGTGGATAGTGCTAAAAAGAAGATTTTGATGAAGTTAAGAGACTTAATATACTAAATGACATTATTAAACTTTACTATTTTTATCTGCATTGTTACTCTTTGTCACAGGAGGGGAAGGTATGGTTTTAATAATATTACTAATGGTTGTAGCTGTTCTAGTCGGAATTGTTCTACAAAAGTATATATTTAAGAGTCCTAAAAATATTTTTCTCTTCATGGCAATATTTTCTATACCAATCTTATCCATCCTTTCGTTAACTACTTCTGTATCGCAAGTTCAATTTATTAATCATCAAAATGTTATTTCTATATTTATTACTGCATTTATTGTCTATATGAATATTTGTATACTATTTCTTTATTTATCGCTCAGAAATTATTATGGAAAACTGGAAAAAACGACAACTCAAAAAGAAGTATTTAAATCGGAATTGAAATTCTTTAAAGAACTAAAGGAATCACAATCTAAACTATATTCCATGAAGCATGACTTAAAAAATCAATACGTAATTCTATTAGGGATGTTAAGTCAAGGAGATATTGCTGGAGCTGAAAAATATCTTCAAAATTCCATACAGAAAATCGATCACAACGATTATTTTTTTACCAATAACTATGTGTTAAACTATCTTCTTAATGAAAAAGTGTCTATTGCTAAAAGCAATGGAATTATATTAAACGTGAAATCTTTCCTTCCAGAAAAAATCAAGTTAGATACGGATATTTTTGCAGTTGTACTAGGAAATTTAATCGATAATTCTATGAATGCAGTCTTACGTTTACCCGATCCCAAGGAAAATGACATATCACTTCTGATTAAGCACTTTGATAATAACCTACTTATAGAAATATCAAATGTATTTGATACCGCAGAGCTTCATACTCGAAAGAATAGAAGACTCGAAGGAATAGGAATTAAAAATGTGAAAAAAATTGTGGAAGAGCATGGTGGCATTTATAATCAATGGATTCAGGATAATAAGTATATCGTAAGTATTCTTTTACTTAATGCATATGAAAAAGAAGATGGAGAATAGAATAGACGAATAGGCTAACTTCTACTAGGAAAACACTGTGTTAAATTGTTTTTTCCATACAAGTAATTCATTATACTTAGTCATAAGAAATGAAAAAAGGGGGGCATCTCACAAGTTCAGTGAACTTGTGAGACACCTCCTTTAATTTACCTCAATGTATGCAAAATGTTAGCATTTCACTCTCATCTTACATCAAAACCCACTTATATCAAGGGTTGAGACAGCTGATTACATCATGCCGCCCATACCACCCATATCCGGCATTCCGCCACCAGCATTCTCTTCAGGAATGTCAGCTACCACAGCTTCAGTAGTTAGGAACATAGCCGCTACAGATGCAGCATTTTGTAATGCAGAACGAGTAACTTTAGTTGGGTCAACGATACCAGTGTCAACCATGTTTACCCACTCACCAGTTGCAGCGTTGAAACCAACACCTACTGCTTCGCCTTTTAGACGTTCAACAATGACAGATCCTTCTAGACCAGCATTGTGAGCGATTTGACGAACTGGCTCTTCTAGTGCACGAAGAACGATTTTTGCTCCAGTTGCTTCGTCACCTTCAAGAGCAAGATCAGCAACTTTGTTGTATACGTTCACTAGTGCAGTACCACCACCAGCTACGATACCTTCTTCAACTGCTGCGCGAGTTGAGTTTAGAGCGTCTTCGATACGAAGTTTGCGTTCTTTTAGTTCTGTTTCAGTTGCAGCACCAACTTTGATTACTGCTACACCGCCAGCTAATTTAGCAAGACGTTCTTGTAATTTTTCTTTATCGAATTCAGAAGTAGTTTCTTCTGCCTGTGCACGAATTTGAGATACACGAGAAGTGATTGCTTCTGGGTTACCAGCACCTTCTACAATTGTAGTGTGTTCTTTTGTAACGACAACTTTAGAAGCTGTACCTAATTGTTCGATAGAAGCTGTCTTAAGCTCAAGACCTAGGTCTTCTGTAATTACTTGACCACCAGTTAAGATAGCAATATCTTCTAGCATTGCTTTACGACGGTCACCAAATCCTGGTGCTTTAACCGCTACAGCGTTAAATGAGCCACGTAGTTTGTTTAATACTAATGTTGCAAGAGCTTCCCCTTCAACATCTTCCGCAATTAGTAATAATGATTTACCTTGTTGAACAACTTGTTCAAGTACAGGTAAAATTTCTTGGATAGAGCTGATTTTCTTATCTGTAATTAAGATATAAGGATTTTCTAGAACAGCTTCCATTTTATCTTGGTCTGTTACCATGTATGGAGAAGCATATCCACGGTCAAATTGCATACCTTCTACTACTTCAAGTTCAGTAGTAAATCCTTTTGATTCCTCAATTGTGATAACACCGTCGTTACCTACGCGTTCCATTGCTTCCGCGATTAGGTTACCTACTTCATCATCAGCAGATGAAATTGCAGCAACTTGTGCAATAGATTCTTTTCCTTCGATTGGTTTAGAGATTGCTTGTAGTTCTTGTACTGCTGATGCTACAGCTTTTTCAATACCACGACGGATACCCACAGGGTTTGCACCTGAAGTTACGTTCTTAAGTCCTTCGCGGATCATTGCTTGTGCTAGAACTGTTGCAGTTGTTGTACCATCCCCTGCAACATCATTTGTTTTAGAAGCAACTTCGGATACTAATTTAGCACCCATATTTTCGAAAGCATCTTCTAATTCAATTTCTTTTGCAATCGTTACACCGTCGTTCGTGATTAGTGGTGAACCGAATTTTTTATCTAACACAACGTTACGACCTTTAGGTCCTAATGTTACTTTTACAGCATTTGCTAATGTATCTACTCCGCGTAGCATTGCGCTACGTGCGTCTTCACTAAATTTAATTTCTTTAGCCATTGAAATGCCCTCCTCAAAGTTATGTTTATTTTAACGATTAATATAATGTAATTATTGAACTACTGCTAAAATATCACTTTCACGTAGAATTAAGTATTCTTTTCCATCGTATTTCACTTCTGTTCCAGCAAATTTAGAGAAGATAATACGATCTCCTTCTGAAACTTCTAGTGCAACTCTTTCTCCACTGTCCGTTACGCGGCCAGTACCTACTGCAACGATGCGACCTTCTTGTGGTTTTTCCTTTGCAGAGTCTGGAAGCACGATACCGCTTGCAGTTTTTTCCTCTTGTTCAACAAGCTCGATTACTACACGATCTCCTAGTGGTTTAATCATGAAGAAAACCTCCTTAATTCTTTTTACTTAATATTTTGTTATGTTTGTTAGCACTCTCGATGTTTGAGTGCTAATTCCAATTATTATAATAAATAATTTCACTTGTTTTTGCAAGTATCGTGTCACCAATTTTTAATTTTTTCTTGTCCAAGATGATTCTATTATAATGTACAGCTTGAATATGATAAAATACACAAGAATTGTTTTTGACTATTCATTATAAAATATGTAGAAATAAGGAGCTGAAAGCAATTGCCAAATCGGTACTGGTGGGTGATCCTTTCCTATATCATCATGCAGCTTTCCGTTATAGTAGCTTTACCCATCATTAAACAAATCTTTCCTAACTATGTACTCGAAGCTACCATCTACTATCAAATAATCAGTTTTGCAATAGGAGTAATTATTGTATTAATCTTAATGAAGCCAGATATGAAAATGGCTCAAACAAGAAATAGGTTCAATAGTGAAATGGTAATCTGGTCTATTCTTGGTGTCTTTATGGCTTATTTTGCGCAAGCAATCGCTGTGATGATTGAGACATTTGTACTTGGTATAGAGCCAGGTTCCGAAAATACACAAGGTATCATGGAAATTACACGTACCGTTCCACTATTTGCTATCGTACCAGCAATTTTTGCACCTATTTTGGAAGAAGTTATCTTCAGAAAAATAATTTTCGGTTCTATCTATAAACGTTCAAACTTCTTTATAGCCGCTTTACTATCGGCCTTTATCTTTGGGATTATCCACGGTGAAGTAGAACATATATTAATCTATACTTCAATGGGGTTTGTATTTGCCTTTTTATATGTGAAGACGAAGCGTATCTTAGTTCCGATTCTTGTACATATGACGTTAAATACCATGTCCGTAATTCTACAATATTCCGTTGACCCAGAAGAGATAGAAAAAATCCAGCAACAATGGAATCAGATGCAAATGATTTTAATCGGAGGTTAGTAATTGATGAGAGTTAGTCCTAGAACAATGGCACTATTATACTTTGCCTTAAGTATCTTATTCATATTCGGAGCCATTCAATATGCCGAGGAGACGGTTTGGAACTTCCTTACTATTTTCTTAGCTTTTATAGCTACATTAGATATTATGGCAGGAATACGATATTTACGTTTTCATTATAAACTTAAAAAGTTAAAATAAACTTTTTAATAAAAATTTATTTTAACTAATTCTGTTGAAATTTTATTAGACCGATAAAGGGAGAAATTTAATTGGTTTATCATTTGAAGACAAGTTCATCAGATATGAAAGAATTTATTACTAAACTGAAAAAAAAGATTTCAGAGATAGTTAGCGATGATTTGATTGGTATCTATATTCACGGTTCTTTAGCTATGGGAGGATTTAATCCAAGTAGCAGTGATATTGATGTATTGGTTGTTACAAAAGAGTCGATTACGATTGAAACTAAAAGAAAGTTAGCAAAGCTCTTCTTAGATTATTCTGGTACTCCATTCCCTATTGAGATTAGTTTCCTGAATACGAAACAATTAAAAGTGTGGCAACACCCTTGCCCATTTGATTTTCATTATAGTGAATTTTGGAGAGAACGATATACAAACGATTTATTGAGTGGAACAAACAAATTTTTGAATGATGATGTTAATACTGATGTGGATTTAGCAGCTCATATTACTATCACTAATAAAAGAGGAATTTGTATTTATGGTCAATCCATTGAAAATGTTTTCCCTATAATTCCTGCCTCAGATTATCTATCATCCATTATGGCTGATTTCAAGGACTGTTTAGAAAACATGGAAGAGGATCCTATTTACTGTACGCTAAATATGATTAGAGTTTATTGGTACTTATTAGAAGAAGTTATTTCTTCAAAACAAGAAGCTGGTAACTGGGGCTTATCTACATTTCCCAAAGAGTTGAACAACACTGTTAAAAAAGTGGTTGAATATTACTCAAACGATAAAGATAGTTATGTTTTCGAGAAAGATGAACTTGTACTGTTGAAAAATTACATTTCAAATAATGTAGATGAGTTATTAGCTAAAAATGGAACTTCTTAATACCGAAAGTCCCTTGCTCTGTTAAAAAAATCAACATTATCGTTTTTACATAGCTACTAAAAAAGAAGAGGAGGCCTAATGCGCCTCTTCTTTCGTTGTATTATCTAACGGATAATGTTTTAAGAAGTAAACTAACGCTTGTAACTCAATTGCTAGATCAATATGGTGTACTCGAACATCATCAGGTACCGTAATACGAGCAGGTGTAAAGTTTAGAATACCTTTAATTCCTTTTGAAACCAAGCGTTCCGTTATACGATCCGCTTCTACAGCTGGAATTGTTAAAATCGCTACCTTCACATTTCCAATCTTATCTTCCAATTCGTCAATATGATAAATTGGAACCCCACCAATTTCAGTTCCTGCCTTGTTTGGATCCGCATCAAATGCAAGCATTATTTTGGTATTGTTGTTTTTCATAAAATTATAATTTAAAAATGCAGTTCCTAAATTACCGACACCTATTAAGGCTACAGCTGTAATCTCGTCTTGATCCAATGTCTTTCTGAAAAAGCCTAATAAGTATTCCACATTATACCCATAACCCTTTTTTTCCAAGAGCTCCGAAATAAGAGAAGTCTCTTCTAATAGTTGCAGAATCCACCTTCACGGCATCACTTAATTCCTTAGATGACACACGGGTTTTTCCTTGTAACTGTAAATTATTCAAAAAGCGGTAATATAATGGGAGTCGTTTTGCAGTAGCTTGTGGAATTTTATTTTGATCCAAACCGATTTCCTCCTTACCTATCCATGCTAGCTTACCATATTTTAGAAAAACCGTATTCGCTTGTCCTTTTGCGAATGCGCTCGTTTTTCTTATGCAGGCGAGAAAGATTTTTATACTTTCCTATCTGCCTAAAAAATCTAGTCCTATAGAGGTACGTTTCCTATTAATTGTATTTTAACAGATTATTCTTGATAAGTCGTGATTATTTTCACAAGTCTACAATAATATTGCCCGTAAACCTACTTATAGGATAAACTTAAACTACTAGAGGTGACATATATGATAATCATGCAATTAAATGATTTATCCAAATCATTTGGTGCCGAAGAAATATTAGCGAATATAAAAATAGAAATAAAAGATAAAGATAGAATAGCAATTGTTGGTCGTAATGGAGCAGGTAAATCTACATTATTAAAAATCATGGCTGGAGAAATGTCCTATGATAGTGGAGAGTTAATCAAACCGAAAGACCTTACCATAGGTTATCTATCCCAGCATACCGGCTTAGAATCCAACAATTCCATATGGAATGAGATGTTGGAAGTATTTAAGGATCTCCTTCAGCAAGAGAAGAAGCTACGTGAAATGGAAACTAAAATGGCTGACGTTAATCAATTAGAGCCTAGCGAAGCTTCTAAACTCTTAACAGAGTATGATCGTTTACAACAGGAGTTTGAAACCAACGGTGGCTATAGCTATGAATCCGAGATAAAAGCGGTTCTTTCTGGTTTAAGCTTCCTTGATTACGATGATCAGACTCCAATTAATGAATTAAGTGGTGGTCAAAAGACACGTCTAGCACTTGGTAAACTATTACTAAAAAAGCCTAACCTACTCATTCTAGATGAACCTACCAACCATTTAGATATCGAAACGCTAACATGGCTGGAAAAATATTTAACAGGTTATCCTGGAGCGGTAGTCATTGTATCACATGATCGATACTTTTTAGATAAGACGGTCTCTATTGTTTATGAAATATCTCGTCATCGTACAAAAAAATATCATGGGTCTTATAGTAATTTCCTAGATCAAAAAGCATTAAACTTCGAACAAGAGATGAAAGAGTTTGAAAAACAACAAACCGAGATTAAAAAACTAGAAGAATTCATTCAACGCAATATTGTACGAGCTTCCACAACTAAACGTGCACAAAGTAGAAGGAAGCAATTAGAAAAGATGGATAAAATGGATCGCCCTTTAGGGGATGAGTCCTCTGCTTCCATTACATTTGAAATTACGAAACGGACCGGAAATGATGTGGTAAAAATACATGATCTTTCCTTCCGCTATGATGCTAACACTCAACCTATTTTTGAAAATTTATCCCTTCATGTTAATCGTGGGGAAAGTATCGCCCTAGTAGGGCCAAATGGTGTTGGAAAAACCACTCTTCTTAAGAACATACTTGGGAAGCTTAAACCTGCAAGTGGAGAAATTCAGTTAGGGTCTAATGTTCAGATTGGCTATTATGATCAAGAGCAAGCTAATCTGAGTTCTCATAAAACCGTCCTGAATGAGTTATGGGATGAATATCCTTCTGTAAATGAAAAAGATATTCGAACAATACTCGGTAATTTTTTATTCTCTGGAGATGATGTTCTTAAGCCTGTCCAATCGCTTAGTGGTGGTGAAAAGGCTCGTCTAGCTCTTGCTAAGCTGCGAATGCAGAAGGCAAATCTTCTTATCCTTGACGAACCTACGAACCATTTAGATATTGATAGTAAAGAGGTCCTAGAGGCGGCTCTAATTGATTTTCCAGGAACGATTATATTCGTCTCCCATGACCGCTACTTTATCAATAAAATTGCTGATAAAGTTGTTGAAATGCAACAGGAAGGTGCGACTGTTTATTTAGGGGATTATGATTACTATGTAGAGAAAAAACAAGAAGAAGAGGAAATTCAACGTCTTGAGGCTGAAAAAGTGCAGCCTACTGTATCGAATGAAAAGAAGTTGAGCTTTAAGGAAGAGAAAAAGCGTCAAAGTGAACAGCGAAAGCGCGAACGACTAATAGCTAAACTAGAAGAAGATATCGAAAAACTCGAAGAAGAGCTGGCTTTTATAGAGGAAAAAATGACCGAACCGGATGTATATGAAAACCATGAAGTTGCATTGGAATATACAACAAAGAGCAATGATGTCAAACAGCAGATTGAAAATTTGATGGAAGAATGGTCGTTACTTCAGGAAGAAGAATAAATTGATGAGGCAGGTTGTAGAATTACAACCTGCTTTTTAGTTTTAAAACTTTATAACAGATTATCCACAGTAAATAGGACTTATAATTACTTGTTTTATAGGTTATTAACAAAGTTATACACATTACCCACATATGATATTCTAGTTATCCACAATTTTTATCAACAATTAAAACACTAATACAATACTAGATACAAAAAAATACCCACAAGCCTGTGGATATTTTATCGTAATGTTAGAGATGGGTTCGCATTCAGGTCCATTGCTGAACGTCTACCTTGTTCATAATTGATTGTCCCAGCAGCAGCAATCATTGCCGCATTATCTGTACACAACTTTAATGGCGGGATTAATAATGGGATATCCGTTTCAGAAAACTTTGCTTCTAACTCCGCTCTGAGCCCCTTATTAGCTGCAACCCCACCAGCAACGATTACTTGCTTCACTTGATATTGTTTTGCTGCTTTCAATGTTTTCGTTGCTAATACTTCTACAACACTTGCTTGAAAGCTAGCCGCAATATCTTCCTGCTTCAGGGTTTCACCTTTTTGATTCGCGTTGTGGATTCTGTTAATAACTGCTGATTTTAATCCACTGAAACTAAAGTCATAACTATCTTCTTCTAACCATGCTCGAGGAAAATCGATTGTTACTTCTCCTTCAGCTGCTAGTCTGTCAATATGTGGACCACCCGGATATGGGAGGTTTAGCATTCTTGCTACCTTATCATATGCTTCTCCTGCTGCATCATCTCTAGTCTCACCTATTACTTCATAGTTACCATGCTCTTTCATTAAAACCAGCTCTGTGTGCCCACCAGAAACAATTAATGCCAATAGTGGAAACTGGAATTCCTCTTCTAAGCGATTGGCATAGATATGACCTGCGATATGATGTACTCCAATTAGTGGTTTTTGCTTTGCAAAGGCTAATGCTTTTGCAGCATTTACTCCAATTAGTAGTGCACCAACTAAACCTGGACCCTCTGTAACACTAACAGCATCAATGTCATCCCAGCTTAGTCCCGATTCCTCAAATGCTTCTTCTAAAACAATCGTAATCTGCTCAACATGGTGCCTTGAAGCAATTTCTGGCACTACTCCACCGAATCGTTTATGACTCTCAATCTGCGAGGCTACGACATTCGATATAATCTCTTTTCCATTTTTTACGATTGCAACGGCTGTTTCATCACAGCTTGTTTCAATTCCAAGTATATATGTATCCTTCATGTTAAATTCACCCACATCACTATAGCATCTTCATGATTATCCGTATAATACCCTTTCCGAATTCCTCCAGGTACTAGACCAAACTTCCGATACATTTTTTGTGCTACGATATTTGTTACCCTAACTTCTAATGATAATCGGCTTACTCCACGACCAATAGCAGTTTGTAATGCAAATTGGAATAACTTTTCTCCAAGTTTCATCCCCCGATATCCTGGAAGTATTGCGATATTTGTAATCTGTGCATCATCTAATACTATCCACATACCAACATAACCAATAATTTTTTGTTCTAATTCCATGACAAAGTAGAAAGCATGACGGTTCTCCGTAATTTCCTGTTTAAAAATATCCTCACTCCATGGGGAAGTAAAGGATGCTATCTCTACTAACATAACTTGTTGGATATCCTCTATTTCCATCTTTCGAATTGTAAGTTCAGCCATTCTAGTTATCCTTCTGCTGTTTCAGCCAATTTGCTTCAGCTTCTGCTAATCGTAAGTAATTCGGTGTAATTGTATGTGTATCTTCTGGATCCTTACCAGCTGCTGCAATGGCAATATCGCAAGGTCTTGGAGTATGATAAGTCATTTCAGGTATTATGGCATTGTCTCCTAGTCTTTCACGAATTATTTCAGCGTTCTTCTCAATATCTGGACTAATAAAAATTATTTTTTGATTAAACGTTGCTAATTTGTCTAGCCAGTCAGCAAATAAAGTATTTTGATCCTTTTCCACTAAATCAATATTACCTTCTCTACTTTCATATAAACCTGTGTATACTAGTCCCCTTCGCGCATCAAAGAATGGACAAATAAACGAATTAGAAAAATTAGCTCGGTAAGCAAGTACTTCTAAACTGGATACACCTACTATAGGAATGTTTAAAGACCATGCTAAAGTCTTAGCTGTCGTTAGCCCTATTCTTACCCCTGTGTATGATCCAGGTCCTTTTGATACTACAATTTTATCCAATTGATTTACGGATAAGTTTACATTTTCCATTAAATACTCAATAGCAGGCATTAATCTAACGGAATGGTTCTTCGCAATATTCGTTATGATTTCTCCTACCAGTTCCTTATCCTTTAAAATAGCGACACCTAAAGCTTGGTTAGATGTATCTATTGCAAGTGTATGCATCTATGTAACTCCTTTTATCATGACAATATCTGTCTTACAATGTTATGAAAATATTCCCCTATAGGTACAAATTCAATCACTCTAGATTGTTCCCCTTTATATCTAATTGTAATATCTAATCTCTCTTCTGGTAAATAATCTTCAATAAACTGTGCCCATTCCACAACGGAAACGCCATCACCATGGAAGTACTCATCAAAGCCAATATCTTCATCCGAACCTTCTAAACGATAGACATCCATATGGTAAAGTGGCATTCTACCCATGTACTCTTTTATGATGGTGAAGGTCGGGCTACTTAACGTTCTTGATATGCCTAAACCTGTCGCTATCCCTTTTGTAAATGTTGTTTTCCCAGCTCCTAAGTCACCTTCCAATGTTATCACATCACCAGGTTTCAGAAGGGAAGCTAGCTTCTCTGCAATAGATAGAGTTTCATCTACCGTACTAGCCTCCATTTTATACATTTCCATGTTATCACCTACTTAAGTGGTTGTACCCTTTTTTCTCTAATTGTTCTATTTTACCATTAATCCGTTTCAATAACACGTGCCCAGAAGCTTTAGGAGGTGTTACTAGACCAATATCTGTAACGAGCATATTCATTTTATCCGCTATTTCTTTAACAGTCATCCAATGTTTTTTCGGTACGGTACCAAGAATTTCATAATCTTCCCCACCAAATAATTTCCATTTAAACTGATATTCAAAAGGAAATTGCTTGAAAGCTGGGTGTATCGGTAACTTATCCTCATAAATTTCTATAGAAACACCTGAAGCCTGTGCAATTTCGTTTGCTTCACTTGCAATCCCATCACTGATATCATTTAAAGACAGTCTAGAAATACTCTCTAGCGCACACGAGAACTCTACCCTTGGTGTTGGCAATTGATGTCTCCGAATAAAGAATTCTTGTGCCAAATATTCACCTGGATTATTCAGAATATGTAATCCTGCTTGAGAATCTCCCAAAGTTCCAGTGGCAAATACAACATCGCCTTCCCTTGCCAAATTACGGTATCTTGCTTTTTCTTTATCTACATATCCTATTATCGTTACGGATACAACTAATTCTTTGCCCGCAACTGTATCTCCACCTATTAAATCCATCTTAAATTGATCTGCCAGACTTTTCATGCCAGTATATATTTTTAATATGTCTTCCATTAACCAATCTTTTGAAATGGTAATACCGACTAAATAAAATACCGGTTTTGCCCCCATTGCAGCCATATCACTAATATTTGCGGCTAAAGCCTTGTAACCAATTTGAAAAGGTGTCATCGTATGTTTTGCAAAATGGATGTTCTCGACGAACATATCTTTAGCTGTCACTACATCGTTCCCCATTGGAGAAAAGACTGCAGCATCGTCTCCAACACCTTTTGCAAGGGTGGACTGTCTATAATAATGTTGCTGTATTGATTCTATAAAAGAAAACTCATCCACTTAGATCACCATTCTTTCTATTATGGACTATATCCATGATAGCAAAAACAGTGGCCAGATACTATTGAATCAATCGATAAAATAAAAAAACATGATCATCTAAGAGATCATGTTTGTGTTTAATATATAATTTGTAAGTAAAGTGGCGGTCCGGACGGGACTCGAACCCGCGACCTCCTGCGTGACAGGCAGGCATTCTAACCAACTGAACTACCGGACCAATTTGGTTGCGGGGGCAGGATTTGAACCTACGACCTTCGGGTTATGAGCCCGACGAGCTACCAGACTGCTCCACCCCGCGATAATAAAAAGTATTTCTTTTGTTTTCTCACACCATTAAGAGTGTAAGTATTTTGATAGTGACCCCTGCATCTACAAGCATATTCGTAGAAGTGATTGCTTCGGGGTTACTCGTAGCGGACTCGGTAGATGTAATGCTTGTTGCTCCACCCCGCGGTAATATAAAAATATAGATTTTTAA
>NZ_AEWH01000059.1 GCF_000190475.1 Ornithinibacillus scapharcae TW25 | reverse complement strand
ATAATCGCTTTTACTTCTTTAATCCATTTTCTGTCCATATTTTTCAGCATGTCATCAATCGGATAATTCTCTCCTATGAAGCGGCTCCAAGAGAAATCGATATCATTTTGTATTATCCGTCAGAAGACTATATCTTTCACTTGGAAAAAAATACTGCGTTTAAATTAGTTCAAGAAGTTGTGATACCGGGATTGTATAAAAAGAACCAGAATGAGAGGTTTTTAGTTTATCGGTTACATTAGAAGGGTTTTGTAGATATTTGACGAATACAAAGGGTATGAAATAAGAACCTTTAGTAGGAGTGATAATATGAAAAGCCCAATTCAAAACAAAGTTAATACTATTTTCATTCACGTAAGTAATTTGGAGCAGTCTGTAGCCTGGTATTGTGACTTATTAGGACAGGATTTTGATTTAGCCACTGTATCTAGACCAGTTTACAATCTTCAAGTTAACCAAGAAGTAGGCATTACCCTTGATGCTGGACCATTAGGCACAGAGAAAAACATCAAGGCATTGGAATACCCATTATTTAACTTTCACACCGAAGATATTGATGCAGCCTATGACTATTTGAAAGAATTAAATTATGAAATAGCCGATGAGATTATTAGATTTGATGATTTATCCTTCTTCACGGTTAAAGATCCGGATCAACATATTATCATGATTTGCACAGGGTAATATATTTAAGTCAAAAAGCCTAATCCTATTTGGATTAGGCTTTTTAAATGATAGTAAGCCCTAATCATTCAAATACTTATTTGAACATTATAATTGACAAAAAATTCACACCTGCATATTATTATAATCAAATGACTATTTGAATGAGGCGATAATATGAGCGATACAGCGGTTAGAAGAAAAGCTAATGATGTTTGTGAATCCTTTTGCTTTGATGAGGAAAAGGTTGAAAGAATAAAGCCAGAAGTTGAGGAAATTGTAGGTGTAGAGCTTATCTTTAAGGCATTGTCAGATGCTACGAGATTAAAAATCACCTATGCACTAACACTAGAGGATGAACTATGTGTCTGTGATGTTGCCAATATCATTGGTTCTACAACTGCAACAGCATCCCATCACCTACGGTTACTACGCAATATGGGCCTTGCAAAATACCGCAAGGAAGGAAAATTAGTATTCTACTCGTTACAGGATGAGCATGTGCATCAGTTAGTTTCGATTGCAATCGAACACTCGAAGGAAGGTGTACAGGTTGGAAGAAAGTAAACAAGTGTATCGACTTCAAGGGCTTTCCTGTACGAATTGTGCTGCAAAATTCGAAAAAAATATTCGCGAAATTGATACGGTCGAGGATGTCCAATTAAATTTTGGTGCAGCTAAGTTAACGGTTCAAGGAACTGCTACAGTTGAACAGCTAGAAGAGGCAGGGGCATTTGATGGAATTAAGGTATTACCGGAACGAACTAGAGAGCCGGAAGTAAAACAATCATTTTGGAGAAAACGTGAAAATATAACGACTGGCATTTCGTTGTTTTTCACTGTTCTTGGATATGTGTTTCTTATTTTAAAGGGAGAGACAGCACCGATAGCAATAGGTTCTTTTATAGCAGGGATTGTTATAGGTGGATACAATCTGTTTAAAATTGGCATACAGAATCTCACGAAGCTTCAGTTTGATATGAAAACGTTAATGACAATTGCCATTATTGGAGCAGCAATCATTGGGGAATGGGCTGAAGGAGCGGTGGTAGTCTTCTTATTTGCCCTAAGTGAAGCTTTGGAAAGCTATTCCATGGATAAGGCTAGGCAATCTATCAAATCATTAATGGGTATTGCACCTAAGAAAGCGACTATTCGCCGTGGTAGCTCCATTTTAGATATTGATGTAGAAGATGTCCAAATTAACGATATTATGATTATAAAACCAGGTCAAAAGATTGCTATGGATGGGGAAGTCGTGAAAGGTCAATCAACCATCAACCAAGCTGCTATTACAGGAGAGTCCATACCAGTTCATAAAACAACTGGTGATGAGGTGTATGCAGGAACAATGAATGAGCAAGGATCTCTTGAAGTACGTGTGACCAAACGGGTCGAGGATACAACAATTGCTAAAATTATTCATCTTGTGGAAGAAGCGCAGGCAGAGCGTGCTCCATCTCAGCAATTTGTAGATAAATTTGCGAAATACTATACACCCGCAATCATGAGCATAGCCTTATTGATTGCTGTCATCCCGCCTGTATTTTTGGGGGCTTCATGGTCAGAATGGGTATATAGTGGGTTAGCCGTGCTAGTAGTAGGATGTCCTTGTGCACTGGTTGTTTCTACCCCAGTTGCAATTGTTACGGCAATTGGAAATGCGGCAAGAAACGGTGTCTTGATTAAAGGTGGTATACACTTAGAAGAAACTGGCCATCTCCGTGCAATTGCATTTGATAAGACAGGTACGTTAACGAAGGGGAAGCCTGAGGTTACAGATGTAATCCTATTAACAGATAGAGAAGTGAAGGAAGTATTGGGTATCGCTCGTGCGATTGAGGAATTCTCCCAGCACCCATTAGCTTCAGCGATTAAACGGGAAGCTATTCGACTTCAAGCTGTTCCTTATGAAGCGGAACACTTTACCTCGATTACTGGTAAAGGCGTAAAGGCTACTGTCCGAGAGGAAGAATATTACATTGGTAGTCCAACACTATTTGAAAATTTGATTCCGAATTCTACTGAAATAAAGGAAAAAATAGCACAGCTGCAAGCTGAAGGGAAAACTGTAATGCTATTGGGCACCCAATCCTCTATTGAGGCTCTTATTGCGGTAGCTGATCAAGTACGTAAAACTAGTGCTATGTTAATTCAAAAGCTTCATCAGCTAGGAATTAAGCACACTGTTATGCTTACTGGTGATAATGAGCTAACGGGGAAGGCTATTGGCTCGAGCCTTGGTCTAACTTCAACAAAAGCGGAGCTTCTACCAGAGGACAAATTAATAGAAATAAAAAACTAAAAGACCAGATTGGTAACGTAGCAATGGTTGGAGATGGGGTGAATGATGCCCCGGCACTAGCTACTGCAAATGTTGGTATTGCAATGGGTGGTGCAGGAACAGATGCGGCACTAGAAACCGCGGATATCGTATTAATGGCAGATGACCTGGAAAAGCTACCGTATACCATTTCACTGAGTAGAAAAACATTAACCATTATAAAACAAAATATAATATTTGCTTTAGCATTAAAGGTGGTCGCACTACTACTCGTGATACCTGGTTGGTTAACTTTATGGATTGCGATTTTTGCGGATATGGGAGCGACATTAATTGTTGTATTAAATTCCATGCGGTTAATTAAGAAGGAAGTGCTGAAGGGTTAACCTTTCTAGCACTTCCTATTTTAATTAGGTATCTTTTGTGCACTTAACTGATTCATAATATATTGTACGGTTTCTTTATCAGAAGTAGTTTCTAAGGAAAACGAATGCTGATATTCCTCATGGCCTTTACCAGTGATAACAACCCAATCCGATTCACCAGCTATTTCGATAGCGTGCTGAATGGCCAAAGTCCGATCTGGAATAATGCTTCCTTTATGATTCCCAAACTTATGTTGTAGTTCTTCCAATGTCTTGTGCATTTTCTCTTCAGGAACATTATTTAGGTCATCAAAAGTTAATATATAGTTAGAGCTGTATGTGGAGGTTATTTCTAACATTTGCGGCCGTTTTGTCTGGTCTCGATTGCCACGAAAACCAAAAACATGAATGATTCGTTTTGCCCCGTAGGACTTTGCAGATGCTATACAATGAAAGATAGCGTCCGGTGTATGGGCATAGTCTACAATAACGGTTGGCATATTATCCTGTTTATACGTTTCGAAACGTCCATTTACTCCTTGGAAAGAAGGTAATGCTGTTATGATTGCTTCACTAGGAACACCTGTTTTTCTAGCGGTTAGGTAGGCCATAGCAGTATTATACATATTATGAATACCAGGCATTGAACTAGTAAGTTGCAACGTTTTGTCAGCTTCTTTTACTACTATTAACGATTCGTCTAATAAAAAGTCAAGTAGTTGTATATCAGAATTCTCCAATTCTCCAATGGAATAGATAGGGATTCCTCGTTCTTTAAGAATGAGAACTAATTTCTCTCCCCATTCATTATTTGTATTCGTGATGACACAACCGTTATCTTTCAAATGATTAAATAAAAGCAGTTTAGCCTGAAAGTATTCTTCCATTGTACGATGATAATCAAGGTGCTCATGGTAAAGATTTGTAAAAATACCGATATCCAATTCAATACCTTCCATACGGTGTTGTGTTAAGCCATGGGATGAAACCTCCATGATGACAACCTCATCATTGCTTTCAGAAATAAGTTTGTTGATCGTTAATGCACTAGGTGTCGTATTAAAGCTAGGAATGTTTTGTCCGTTAATTGTATTTTGAATGGTGCCGATAATACTGCATGTTTTACCGTGCTTTTCGAGAATATGTTTGATTAAATAGCTTGTAGTGGTTTTTCCGTTCGTTCCAGTAATGCCAATCATGAACTTGTCTTTAGATGGGTTATGGTAGAATCTCTTCGAAAGTACACCTAATACCTTCCTGCTATTTTCTACCTGAATATAAGGCGTTTCTTGATTTGGTATGTTTTTTTCCCCGATGACTAGAATAGCACCATTTTGTATTGCGTTTGGAATATAATCATGACCATCTAATTGATACCCTTCGTTTGCGACAAATATGTAACCGTTCTTTACGTCTTTAGAATTATCTGCAATGCCTGTTACATCGATGTCTTTTAATTCATTATATAAAGAAGTATCTAAGTTAAGCTCATGCAGCAGGTCACTAATTTTCATAGATGTGTGGACTCCTCTTTGTTTAGCTTCAGTTACAGACCTCGAATCATTAATTCTTATTCTTAGAATGTAGCATATAGCACTATTAATGAATGGAAAAATAATCTAAGTAATTCGGAAATATGATAGAAAATCATAATAGTTTACGTTATACTAAATTCAACTTAATTTCAATAAGCAAAAGGATTGATATCAATGGTTAAAATGAGCCATTTTAGTGAAGATGAACAGCTTTCTCTTAAGCTATTTGTCGTATTAACGAGGGCAATTCAGGCAATAGAAAAACAGGTTGTTCAGAATATTAAAAGCTACGGACTGAATTTGACAGAGTTTGGTGTGTTGGAATTGTTATATCACAAAGGGGATCAGCCGATACAACGAATTGGACAGAAAGTGTTACTTGCTAGTAGCAGTATTACATACGTCGTTGACAAGCTAGAGAAGAAGGATTATCTCGTTAGAAAGGCATGTCCAACAGACAGAAGGGTGACCCATGCAGTGATTACAGAAGCCGGAAAAGAATTGATGGATGAAATTTTTCCCCAGCATGCAAAGGCTATTAGCGGGATTATGGGTGGTCTGTCAACTGAGGAAAAGAAAATGGCTATTGACCAACTAAAAAGACTTGGTCTTTATGCAGAGACAGTAATTTAAAGAAGGTAAGAAGAACCCCACCATTCGTTTAGGTGGGGCTCTTCGCTTATTAGTTATGAATGATATCCATAAACTCTGACCAATCTAAAATCCGATTATATGTTGAAGTGCGGTTATACGACTGGTCTTTTAGATATAAGCGGATGTTTTCCTTTGATAAGGTATCTAATATAGCTGGTTTATCATCTACATAAAAATCTAGGTTAAGATCCTTGATAATATCTATTTTTTCATGATCTTCCATGCCATAAAAAAATCTATGGTTATGTATTGGAAAACCTTGTTCTTTCATCCAAGCTTTTGTACGTTCCCCGTGTTCTTTTGGTCTGGCTGTAATATAGTAAACCTCATGACCACCGGCCACTAGCTTATTTAGAACCTCTACAGCCTCATTATATGGTGGGCAATCTGTATAATAGATTTCTTCAAGAGAGTTCTTCCACATTTCACGACCTTCTTCATCGGTTAGATCAAACGGTTCGTGAATCTCGACTCTAGTTAAAGCATGAAAGGTCTCCAGTGGAATATCCTTATTTAGCTTACGCTTATATAGGTTAAACGCATGTTCTCTTAAGTTAATTAATGTGTCGTCAATATCAAAGCCAAATCTCATGTTCGTGATCCCTCAATTATACCTTTTTAATAAACGGGATATCCCGTGAATTTAAAATCCTTGCCTATCTTCTTAATCTCGGTGTTGTCTAATTCAACAGCGTCTGCCATATTGGCAATCCCGTTCCCTTCTAAAAAGGTAGGAGCGTTTTGTCCACCGATAAGCTTAGGTGCAAAGTAGAGGACAACCTTATCCACTAATTTATTCTCTAAGAACGAAGCATGGATATTACCTCCACCTTCTATAAATAGCGATGAAACGAGGTGTTCACCTAGAATATTTACGACCTCATTCGGATCCACTTTATCTTCACTAGAAGTTACGAAGACTCTTATTCCCATTTTATCAAGTTGCTGTTTCTTACGTTCATTATGATTCTTACTTGTGAATATCCAAGTTTCTGCTTGTTTATCGGTAATCACATTTGATTCCATCGGCACTTTGAGTGAAGTATCCATGATGACGCGAAGCGGATTTCGGCCATTTGGTATTCTAGCTGTGAGAGATGGATTATCATCTAAGACAGTGTTTATGCCAACTAAGATAGCCATATTTTCACTACGTAGTTGATGGACATCATTTCTAGATTCTTCTGATGTTATCCATTTACTACTGCGGGCATGCGTAGCGACTTTACCGTCTAAGGTTACACCTGCTTTTAACGTAACAAACGGTTTTTTCTCCACGATGAATTTATTGAAAACCTCATTCATTTGAATGGACTCTTGCCCACGAATACCGGTTATCACTTCTATACCAGCATTCTCTAATATTTTTACGCCATTACCTGCAACGATAGGATTCGGATCTAGTGTTGCTATAACTACTTTCTTGATGCCTGCTTGAACTATTGCCTCAGCACAAGGACCAGTTCTCCCGTGATGGGAACATGGCTCAAGTGTTACATAGATTGTCCCACCTTTCGCCTTGTCACCAGCCATTCTAAGAGCGTGGATTTCCGCATGAGGTTCTCCTGCTTTTAAATGAGTCCCAATCCCAACGATACGGTTATCATTCACAATAACCGAGCCAACAAGAGGATTTGGGGCTGTTTGACCCTTCATCGCTCTTGCATTCTGTAAGGCTATATCCATATAAAATTCATGGTTAGTCATTGGAACAGTTCCTTTCCTCCTGCATATGGCCAGACTTTTCAACCTTTGTTTTCAAATAACGTTCATTATACTCAGAAACATCGCCCCACAATGGAACACGTCCTGTTACCGTAAGCCCTGCTTTTTTCATCGCCTCAAGTTTTAGCGGATTATTAGTGATTAATGTTACTGGTTTAGAGCGTAGTTGCTTCAGAACAAGAATTGCATCATCATAATTACGGGAATCATTAACAAATCCAAGCGCTTCATTTGCTTCAACGGTATCATAGTCATTTTCCTGTAAAATGTATGCCATCGCTTTAGAGAATAAGCCAATACCTCTTCCTTCATGGTTTGCTAGATAGAATATAGCTCCTGTTCCGTGCTCTTTTATTTTGTGCATGGATTCTTTTAATTGGAATCCACAATCACAGCGCTTGCTTCCAAAAATATCACCTGTATGACAAATAGAATGCATACGGATAAGTGCATCATCATCATTTTCGAAATCTCCATATACTAGAACACTTGATTGCTGATACTCCGCTAAATTTTGGGAAGAAAGACTATCGATAATTTGTTGATCATCTTCCATCACTTCTTTGCTGTTTAACCAGCAATACCATTTGAATTCTACTGTTTCTCCATATAGATTAACAGGAAGTCGAATAGGACCAACTAGGTATAGGGCTCCCTCGTTTGTTTTAATAGATTTTATTTTATCCTTTAATACGGATAGTACTTTCGATTCTAGTTTTGTTTGTTCCATTGTACATACCCCTTTCACTGCCACTAGTATAATGAAAAATGAGTGCGGCTTCAATTTATCTTTCTCGGAATGGAAGATAAATAAACATTTGCTACTAAAATATGCCGAGAGAATGAATTTGGATTGTACTGGACAAAATTGTGTTGATTTAGCAATGAATCCATGTTACTATATCGACATACGATATATCGTTAGTTGATACATCGACTAGTGATATAAAAGGCGGTGAATTAGGATGGCAAAGGAAGCGGAATTGTTCTTACCCTTGTCCCAAGCAACCTATTATATCTTGTTATCCTTACGTGAAGTAAGACATGGCTATGCTATTATGCAGGATGTTGAAATGGTAAGTAAGGGAGAAGTTACGTTAGGACCAGGCACTTTATATGGTGCATTAGGTAAATTAGAGAAACAAGGGGTCATTGAGAAAGCTATCGTACAAGATGATGAGCGAAGAAAATATTATGAATTAACTGACTTGGGTAAGCTGGTGGTGCGTCTGGAATATAACAGGTTAAAGTCATTAGTGGAGAATTCAAAAGAGATTATAAAGGAGATCAAGGAGGATTAACATGACAGTAAGAAAGTTTAGATTATTTATTGCTCCGAATATTGATAAAGAGGAACAATGGATAACGGAGATGTCTCGTAAAGGACTACATCTAGTAAAATATGAATACTTTACTTATGTTTTTGAAGAGGACCCAACTAAATCCTATGTGTATCAAATAGACTTTAGACAGGAAGCGAAAAGGGATTATTTCCAATTGTATGAGGATGCAGGATGGGAATATGTAACAAACTCCATGAGCATCTTTCATTACTTTAGGGCAGATTCCTCTGAGGCAAGTGTACAAAAACTGTATACGGATAATGAATCAATACAGGACTCCTTTAAGCGTATGATTTCTTTTTATTTATTAATCTTTGGATTATTCCTTGTTTCGCAGCTGGGACTTGTTGTTTCATGGAAAGGCTATTTAATTCAATATATTGTTGCAGGAATGGACATTGTATTTATAGTACTATACCTATATTTGTTTTATGCGATTAACAAGCGAATTGATTTCTATAGGAGAAAATAACAGTCGAATATCAGGTTGTTGTTTGCATTTACAAAATTGAATAACCAGATAATATAATTAGTGTGAGAGCTTGGGGAATACCAGGTTCTCTTTTTTAGTATTTATTTTTTAAATAGTACCTTGCAATGAACAGTAGTGTGTGTTAAATTATAGCTACAGGAGATAATTATTGACAGGTACTATACAATAAACAGTAGTTGAGTAGAGGTGGAAAATTTGAACGTTCAATTTAAAAAAGGTGTACTGGAACTTTGTGTACTCGTTCTGTTAGATAAACAAGATCGATATGGATACGAGTTAGTTCAAAAGATTTCGGACCAAATTCAAATATCAGAAGGATCTGTATATCCATTATTAAGAAGGTTAACCAAAGAAGGCTATTTTACAACTTATTTAAAAGAATCTTCCGAGGGTCCGTCAAGAAAGTACTATGCACTCACGGAGGAAGGTAGAAAATACCTTCAGGATCTATTAGACGACTGGGAAAGGTTCACCAGTGGTGTAAATCAATTAATAAAGGAAGGTGTTCGGGATGAATAAGGAACAGTTTTTGGCTAAATTAGATAACGCGTTGAAACGACTTCCTTCTGCAGAACGTGAAGATATTCTACAGGATTTTAGAGAGCATTTTGAAATAGGTTTGGGAGAAGGAAAGAATGAAGAGGAAATTGCAGAAAGTCTTGGAGCTCCACAGCAAATAGGTAAGGAAATGGTTGCTGCCTATCGCATTGAGAAAGTTGAAGAAACGGCAACGACAGGAAATATTTTTCGGGCAGTTTGGGCTGTTATCGGACTTGGATTTTTTAATTTACTAATCGTTTTAGCACCATTCGTTGCTTTAGTAGCATTTGTGATTTCCGGCTGGGCTTTAGGTGTTTCGTTAGTATTAAACCCTATATTTTATTTATTAAATGTTGCTATCTATCCGGAATTATTTGAGTTATATCAATTATTCTTCACTATTGGTTTAGCGGGTGTTGGAATATTTATGATTATTGGAATGTATTATGTGACGCGCTGGATTATAAAAGGATTTGTTCGTTACCTACAGTTTAATGTGAAGATGGTTAAGGGGGGATTGAAGCATGCCTAAACAAAAATTATTAATTCTAGTTGCAAGTTGCCTTTTAATTGTTGGTGCAATAGGAAGCATTACCACTTACCGTACGTCAGATGTATCGGCGGAGGATCTTACGGATACAGAGATAATCGAAAATGCTAATTTGACACAAATTGAAATAGAAACAGAGAACGCTAAAATAGAAGTTCTGCCAACCGATGAAAAAAATATCAAGCTAGAATTTACCGCACCTGCTTCAGAGTATGATAAATATAAACTAAAATTAGAAGAAGCGGGAGATACACTCTCCATCGAGCTAAAGGAAAAGAGGATTCGATTCCTATACTTCGACACAAGTTTTGACTTTACGGGTCCGGTCCTGAAGCTGTATCTACCACAGAAGCAATACGAGGAATTAAATATCGATGGAGTGAATGGAAGAATTGATGTAAAGCAAATAGAAGTTGCTTACGCGGATATCGAAACAATTAATGGGAAAATAGAGCTGGAGGAACTGACTACAGTGGAAACCGAGGTTTCATCGGAAAATGGTGGTATCGAACTACATCATGTAGATGGAAATATTTCGAGTGAGGTTACGAATGGTAGTACACTACTTGTTACAGATAACCTCGAACGCTCGATTGATTTAGAATCAGTAAATGGAAAGATAACTATCCAATCCAGCAAAGAACCTACCAATGCAACCATTGAAGTAAGTGTAGTAAATGGCAAGGTTAACATTTTTGGTGATAATGCAAGAGTGAAGACCTATGGCGATGGAAAGCATCATATAAAAGTGGAGACAGTTAATGGTGGTGTAACATTTTCTAATTAGATAAAAGGGTAGAGATGCTTGTGTATCTCTACCCTTTTATTTTTTCTCTACTCTTCCCCCGATAATTCCATAAAAGAAAAGCATTGTGAGGTCCTCTGTTAGTGGCAGGATATGTTCATAGACCTCTTTCTTTTGTAAATACTCACGGAACATTTGAATATAAACTAATATTGCTTCATTCGAGATATTCCGGTCTATTTGCCCCTTTTCTTTCGCTTGATTAAATAGTTTAATCATTTCAGGAAGAGCTTTATTGGTATAAAAATCCTCTATATAACTGTTTTCCCCAGAGGTAAATTCCTGCATGATGTAATTATAGACTTCCTCATGAATGGAACTAGCTGATGTCTTTTTATTAAAGATAAATTGTGTTATTTTTTCGGTGAAATCAATATCGCTGTTAATAATTCGTTCATATTCACGCCAAACATCCTCCATATAAAATATGATTACTTCATCCACTAATTTATCTTTACTCCCAAAGTAATTATAGATTGTTACTTGAGATACATCTGCTTCCTTTGCAATTTCGGCAACAGAAACTTTTTTTATCCCATATTTCATAAAAAGATTGAGTGCGGCTTGTAGTATACTGGTCTTTTTTAATTCACTTCTTCGTTTAAATCCATCCAAAATGGTTCACCTCATTCTTAGTTTAATAAAACTTATGAAATTTAACAATGAAAATAGTTCAAAAAACGGTTGCGTTCTAAAATGGTTTTTTATATTATGAACTTATAGTGATAAAATATTTCAAAACTAATCGCGGTATTACTAAATAATGAAGGAGGTAGTGCAATGGCAGTTATAGAGACAATGAACCTAACGAAAAAGTTTGGAGGCTTTACCGCCTTATCTGGTGTGAATTTAAAGCTGAACGAAGGGGAGATTTATGGTTTTATCGGTCCGAATGGAGCAGGAAAATCTACTACTATTCGTATTTTATTAGGAATTTTAAAAGCAACAGAAGGTAGTGTGAAGATCTTCGGAAAGGATGCCTGGACTGAAGCGGTTGAAGTTCATAAGCGAATTGCATATGTCCCAGGAGATGTAAATCTTTGGCCAAATTTAACTGGAGGAGAGGTTATTGATTTATTTGGGTCTCTCCGTGGAGGGATTGATAATCGCAAGCGTGATGAACTGATGAAACGTTTTGAATTGGATCCGTCTAAAAAGTGTCGAACCTATTCAAAAGGGAATCGTCAAAAAGTAGCCTTAGTTGCTGCCTTTTCGGCAAATGCAGAACTTTATATTCTTGATGAGCCAACCTCTGGGCTCGATCCATTGATGGAACAAGTTTTTCAGGAGTGTATCCGGGAAGTAAAAGATGCAGGAAAGAGTGTATTGTTATCGAGTCATATATTGTCTGAAGTGGAAAAGCTATGTGACCGAGTTGGTATAATTCGACAAGGGAAAATTATAGAAACAGGCACATTGAATGAATTACGTCATTTAACAAGGACAAATCTGGTAGTTGAAACAAAAAAACCGATTACGAATTTATTATCATTGCCTGGGGTACACGAAATTGAAGGAAATGGTCACGCAGCCTCCTTTCAAGTTGATTCGGAACAACTAGATTCTGTTGTTAAACATATTAGTCAATTCGGTGTAGTAAAACTTGAAAGTGCTCCGCCTACATTAGAAGACCTATTCATGCAACATTATGAAGGTGCAGGGATACCTGAAGTAGAAGTGGGGGGGATATCCGAATGATCTCCATTTTATATAATAAAACTGGACGATTAACTAGGTTTATCCTAAGACGAGATAGATTACGTCTTCCGATATGGATTCTGGGTATTGCGTTTTTCACCTTCATAATTCCAGGTGCGTTTTTGGAACTATATCCATCACAACAGGAGAGAGACATCATGGCGGGAACGATGAAAAATCCAGCAATGATTGCAATAGCTGGTCCTGCTGATTTCGATCATTACACAATTGGAGTAATGACTGCTCATCAGATGTTAATATTTACGGCAATCGTTGTGGGATTAATGAGTATTTTGCTTGTTACTCGACATACGCGTGCAGATGAGGAAGATGGTCGGATTGAACTCATTCGCTCCTTACCAGTTGGGAGGCTTTCTACTTTAAATGCGACGATTATGGTATATGTGATTACGTATATTTTATTAGCTCTTATCGTAGGCTTGGGATTGTTTACATTAGATATTGAGGGAATGGACTTAGAAGGGTCCATGCTTTATGGAGCTGTATTAGGTTCTACAGGTGTATTTTTTACTGGGTTAACCGCATTGTTTGCACAAGTGTCACAAAGCTCCCGTGGCACAATTGGTTTGTCTATATCGGTATTAATTATAGCCTACATTCTACGGGCGGTTGGGGATGTTAGTAATGAAAAAATTAGCTGGTTCTCTCCACTTGGTTTAGTAACTCAAACAGAAGTATATTCTTCTAATAACTGGTGGCCGGTACTAGCTTTATGTGTGGCATCAATTTTACTAATAGTGGCGGCATATTATCTTAACACAATCCGAGATATGGGAGAGGGATTTCTCCCCTCAAGGCCAGGAAGGAAGCATGCTAGTATCTTCCTTCAATCCCCTATTGGTCTAATCTTGAGATTACAACGTACAGGATTAATTTCATGGGCATTAGGTATGTTTGTAATGGGGGTTTCGTATGGATCCATATTAGGAGATTTGGAGGCATTCTTTGATGGTAGTCAAGAACTACAGAAAATGCTAGTTACGGAAGAAGGGTATTCATTAATAGAGCAGTTTTTACCAATGTTAATGATGGTAATGGCTATCCTTGCAGCAATTCCCGCTATAATGTCTATCAATAAATTATATGGAGAGGAGAAGAAACAACGAATTGAACATGTTTTAGGGCGCGCTGTATCCCGCACAAGTCTCATGCGTAGCTATCTAGTGATAGCTAGCATTAATGGGTGTGTGATGTTATCCTTAGCGGCCGTAGGGTTGTGGCTTGCTGGTAGTTTAGTCGTAACGGATGGCTTAGAATTTAGTCTAGTTTATGGAGCAGCTATTACCTATTTCCCTGCTACTTTAGTAATGATAGGTTTAGCTACAGCACTTATCGGCTGGTTACCAAAGAAAACTAGTGTTATCTGGATATATATTTCTTATTCCTTTTTTGTATTGTATTTAGGAAAACTATTCCAATTTCCTGAATGGGTGGGAAAGCTTTCACCATTCGGTTTTATTCCGCAGGTACCAATGGAAGAAATGGATTGGCTAACAACCATTTTACTTATCGTGATGGCGGTCATCTTTTCTATCATTGGAATGATGGGATATAGTAGACGTGATATACAAGGATAATCTCTAATATGCCTATAGTTCTAAGAGAGCTATAGGCTAACTTTTTCACCTTTCATAAAACATGGTAGAATAATAGCTGGCACTTAACGATATAATGAAAAAACAACTAAGAGTTTACGGGAAGGAGATACGATGAAAATAATAGAAAGAAAACCAATTACCCCTAAATATGATCCTTGGGAAGCATATCTTGATGTAGAAGAACACGGGAAAATGACCTTATCCAATGTTGAATTTACAACCACCTATATGTGTAATATGCGCTGTGCTCATTGTGCAGTTGGATATATGCTACAAGCAATAGATCCAGATGCTCTTCCTATCGAATTATTAATCCAACGGTTAGAGGAAATTCCTCATTTAAGAACGATGAGTATTACCGGTGGAGAACCAATGATGAATAAGAAGTCCGTAAGAAACTATGTTGTACCATTGCTTAAGTATGCACATGAACGTGGAGTACAAACACAAATTAATTCCAATTTAACGCTTCCTTTTGAACGCTACGAAGAGATTATTCCATATTTAGATGTCCTACATATCTCCCATAACTGGGGAACAGAAGAAGAATTCGCGGAAACTGGATTTGCGCATATGGATAGGAAACCAACAGAGGAAAATCGCAAGAAGTATTTTGAAAGAATGGTAGAGAATTCCCAGGCTTTATCCAAGCTTGGCGTCATGGTGTCCGCTGAAACGATGTTGAATAAACGGACATTTCCATATTTAGAAAAGATTCATGACCATATTATTGAAATGGGCTGTGCTCGTCATGAAGTTCATCCGATGTATCCAGTTGATTTTGCTAGCACATTGGAAACATTAACATTGGATGAAATCCGAGAAGGGATTACTAGACTATTAGACCATCGAAATCAAGATATGTGGATGTTATTTGGTACGCTTCCTTTTTATGCTTGTACTTCCTCACAGGAGGAATTAGCTTTACTTAAGCGATTGTATCAAGAGAAGAATGTCACGGTTCGTAATGATCCAGATGGCAGGTCACGTCTGAATGTTAATATCTTTAACGGTGAAATTATTGTAACTGATTTTGGTGATGAGGAACCATCATTAGGAAATATTAAAGATACGAAATTAGTTGATGCTTACCAAAATTGGATGGGGTCTAAAACAGCAAATAGTTTAAACTGCCATTGTCCCGCAGTAAAATGCCTTGGTCCGAATTTGTTAGTGAAGAATGCCTACTATAAGGATGTCGATTTTCAAACTAGAAAAGCTAATCTTCATCTATAATAAAGCGAACTTAGAAACACTTAATTGACGTCTATTATTAGACTATATTAAGTGTTTTTTTTCTCTTGAACCTACAGTTACGTGAGGCGATATAATCAGGATAGGAATACGAATAGGAGGAGATTAGTGTGGCAGAAGAAGCTAAATATGGGATTGGCGAATTTGCAAAAAGAACAGGGATATCTGTACGTACGTTGCATTACTATGATGAGTTAGGACTTTTAGTTCCAGAAAAAAATGTCAGTTCTGGACATCGAGTATATTCGGAAGGAGATATAAGGAAACTACAAAAAATTCTAAGCCTAAAGTTTTTAGGTTACAGCTTAGAGACTATTCGTGAAATGCTCGAAGATACGAAATTCTCTCTCGATCTAGTTGATACTTTATCTCTTCATCTAACGGGTCTACAGGAAGAAAAAGAAAGGATCGAGAAATCCATTACTGCGATAGAGCGGACAATTAAACTGTTAAAAGAAGAGGGTGAAGTGGATAGTTTAGTATTAATGAGTTTAATCAGTAATATCCAAACAGAGAACATCCAAAAAGATTGGTTACAAAAGCATGTTTCAGATGAAATTGTTGAGGTTTTGTTCAATAAGTCGGAAGAAGATAAGCTCGCCTTAGATAAGGAATATATCCATTTAACCAAGGAATTAAAACATCTATTCGGTAAGCCGGTAGATAATCCAGAGGTGCAATCTCTAGTTGAAAGGTATATTCATGAATCTTTTAAGTTTTTAGGTGAAGAAGCTATGAATATTTTAGGAGAAGCCAAAGTAGATGAGGAAGACATAAAAGAGTTTGAAGCAATGGTTCCATCCCCTTTCACGAAGGAAGAGGAAGAATGGTTGAATCAGGCGATAGAATATTTGATGATGAATAGTACGATGTCTTCAGAGGAAGATAATTAAAATAAAAAAGCTGTTCATGATTCTTTCATAGAACAGCTTTTTTTATTCGCTTGGAAGGTATAGAAGCTGTCATAAATTAAATATGTTTAACAAACCACATGTCCGCTGCATAGGATTTAACGCCCTAATGTTTCCTTTGGGCAAAATTTAAAGTTAAACTAAAAAGTACTTGACTAATACAAACTATCCCAGATATATTGTTGTTAACAAATAAAGTTTCCCAAGGGAAAAATAAAAAGGAGAGTGCAAAATGAGAAGTTTGGTTAAAAAGTGGTTTGTTTTAATTGTTTTTTGTTTTGCGATAGTGACTTTAGTGGCATGTGCAGTGGAAGAATCTTCGTCTGATAAAACAGAGGGAAAAATTAAAATTGTAACGACGATAGCACAGATAGCTGATCCATTGTCCGTAATTGGTGGAGAGTATGTGGATGTTAAAAGTTTAATGGGGCCTTCTGTAGATCCTCATCTGTATCAGGCAACACATGGCGATATTACAAAAATTGATGATGCAGAGCTTGTTTTTTACAACGGGTTAAATTTGGAAGCGAATATGGTGGAGATATTTAATGAAATGTCAACGTCAAAACCAGTTCTTGCAATAGGAGAGACTATCTCAGAGGAGAAGTTAATAAAAGATGAAGCTGGAGCGATAGATCCACATATTTGGTTTGATTTAAATCTTTGGAAGCAGGCCTTGGATGCAGCTGTGGAGGAACTGAAAGAATATTCTCCAGACCATGCCGAGTACTTTGAGAAGAACAAAGAAGCGTACTTTGCGAAAGTCGATGAATTAAAAGAGGAAGCAGAAATGCTTTCCGAAATACCTCGGGATAAACGATACTTAGTAACTGCCCATGATGCTTTTGGGTATTTTGGTAGAATGCATGGTTTAGAGGTTATTGGTCTACAAGGTTTAAGTACGGATGGAGAAATTGGTGTATCCGACATACAGGATACCATTCAAATTATCAAGGAATATAAGGTACCAGCTGTTTTTGTAGAAAGCAGTATTAATGCAGAATCAATTCATGCTGTAATGGAAGGAGCAAAAAATGAAGGGGTAGAAGTATCACTAGGTGGCGAGCTCTATTCAGATGCGATGGGTGAGTCTGGTACGGTGGAAGGAACCTACGTAGGGATGTATCGGCATAATGTAGAGACGATTTATCAAGCGTTAACTGGAGGGGCGAAATAGTATGTCTAAAACAGTTCTGAAAGTGGAAAATCTAACAGCTTCCTACCGAAAAAACTATGTTTTGGAGGATGTGAACTTTGAAATAGCTCAAGGCTCCCTAACCGGAATTGTTGGACCCAATGGAGCGGGCAAATCAACTTTAATTAAAACATTACTTCGTCTACATCCACCGATAACAGGAACAGTTGATTTTTATGGATTACCATTTAAGGACGCGCAGCGAGTTATCGGGTACGTACCACAAAGAGGGTCGGTAGATTGGGATTTTCCTACCAATGCCTTGGATGTGGTTGTAATGGGGTTATATGGAAAAATTGGATGGCTAAAACGACCATCCAAAGCACATAAGCGATTAGCGTATGAGGCATTGCAAAAAATGGGAATGGAAACGTATGCCAATAGGCAAATCAGTCAATTATCCGGAGGACAACAACAACGTGTTTTTCTTGCGCGTGCACTAGTTCAGGATGCAGACTTTTATTTCATGGATGAACCACTTGCCGGTGTAGATGCGGCGACGGAAAAGGCAATTATGGCGATTCTGAAAGAGTTAAAAAGCTATGGGAAAACCGTTATGGTCGTTCATCATGATTTACAGACGGTAGAGGATTATTTTGACCATGTATTATTTCTCAATCGGACAGTAGTGAAACATGGTAAGACATTGCAAGTTTTTACGAAAGAAAATATTACAAAGACTTATGGGGGAAACTTGCGAATCCATTTTGCGGAGGAGGAATCTCATGTGGTCCATCCTTTATAGTAGTAATTTTCACTGGGTATTAACTAGTACATTAATCTTAGGTGCAGCAGCAGGAATGGTCGGTTGTTTAGCTTATTGGAAAAAGCAAAGTCTTATGAGTGATGCTTTGGCACATGCAGCATTACCTGGTGTGATCATTGGTTTTTTACTAATAGGTGAAAAAAATATAGTCTACCTTATTCTTGGTGCAGCTATTAGTGCGCTAATTGGTGCCTTTTTTATACAATGGGTCCAATCAGCAACAAGAATATCAGAAGATACAGCGATGGGAATGGTTCTTTCTATATTCTTTGGATTTGGAATTATGCTCTTAACCATTGTGAATCGAACAGCTGGAGGAAACCAAAGTGGTTTAGATAGCTTTATTTTTGGGCAAGCGGCTTCTATGGTGAAATCGGATGTGTTTACGATGTTAACCCTTGCTATTGGGGTTATTGTAATTGTGTTTGTTGGATTTAAAGAATGGAAGATCTATTTATTCGATCCAAGCTTCGCAAAGGGCATTGGTTTATCCTTGAAAGGGATGAACGTTGTTTATACATTAGTTCTTGTGACTACAATTGTCATAGGGATCCAAGCTGTAGGGGTTATCTTAATTGCCGCACTATTAATCATTCCTTCGGTTAGCGCCAGGTACTGGACGGATTCATTTCGTCTAATGATTTCTTTATCGGCACTATTTGGAGGGGTGTCTGGTGTCCTTGGAACGTTTATAAGTGCTGTGGGAAATGGCTGGCCAACTGGGCCGTTTATTGTTGTAGTTGCCGCTTTCTTTTTTGTGATTTCATTAGTACTTGGAAAAGAAAAGGGGATTCTTATAAATTATTTAGAACGACGGTCACAACGGAAGCAAATGTTAGTTACTCCTAGTCCATCCATTATCAATGTTAAAGGGGGGAAATAAAGTGTCATATACCGGTTGGATTATCCTAACGGCGTCCCTTGTTGGCCTCTCCTGTAGTTTAATAGGGGTGTTTCTTATCTTAAGAAAGATGGCAATGATGGCAGATGCAATCAGTCATACCGTACTATTAGGAATTGTAGTTGCTTTTTTGGTTACGCGTGAATTAAGCGGTCCACATATGTTAATTGGTGCCGTTATCGCAGGATTAATAACAGCGCTGCTAGTTCAATGGTTATATCAACTAGAAATTGAACAACACGCTTCCATTGGTATTGTGTTTACGACGTTATTCGCGTTAGGGGTAATCCTTATTTCTACCTCGGTTGGTAATGCCCATCTTGATGTTCAACATGCTTTAATGGGAGAGATTACGTTTATTCCTTGGGAAACCATAACACTTCCATTGATTGGTAACGTGCCTGAAGCCACCGCTTTACTAGCAATCGTTCTAATTATCATATTGATTAGCATTATCGCATTTTACAAAGAGTGGAAACTTACTTCCTTTGATCCTGCTTTAGCTGCTAGTCTTGGCATACCTGTAGTACTGATGCATTACCTTTTTATGAGCCTTGTATCGATTACTACAGTTGCATCTTTTGATGCAGTAGGTGCCATAATGGTAGTAGCGATGTTAATTACACCAGCCGCCTCAGCGTATTTATGGACCGATAAATTATCGGTGATGTTAGTATTGAGTGGCATATTCGGAGTTATTTCAGCAGTGACGGGGTATATAATCGCTGCACGGATAGATACTTCTATCTCAGCCTCGATGGCTTTTGCTACAGGGATCATTTTCTTGATAAGCTTTATTAGTTCCCCAAAACACGGATTAGTCTCAAAATATACTCGACCATCTATATCATCATTGCGCTAAAAGATTTCGAAACAAAACCCTTCTGATATACGTAAGTACACTATAAGAAAACAACTCTGAGGATGATAAAGATGCATGAATATGAAGTAAAGGTATATGATGAACTGCAAGTTTGGCGAACACAAATCATGAAGCAATCTGGCTTGATGAATCGTTTAGCAAAAAAAGCACAGGTAAAGATTAATGAAAAAATTCCAGAAAAAGCACATGCTATTATTACGGAAAGTATAAAACAAATGATTAAAGCAACTTTAGTTGGTTCTAATATAACAACGAAAAAAGTTTACCCAACAATTGGAAGTTAAAGGATCGAGATGAGCAGGCAAGAGAAAAATTAGCAACCTATCGTAAAACCGCTACCATTGAGGGAGCTGGGACAGGTGCAGGAGGTATACTTCTTGGTCTTGCTGATTTCCCGCTACTTTTATCCATTAAAATGAAATTTTTGTTTGAAGTAGCAGCTGTCTATGGGTATGACACGAACAAGTACGAGGAACGATTATTTCTCCTTCATATTTTTCAATTAGCTTTTTCGAGTGATGAAAAAAAGCGAGAAACATTCTTTATGATTGATAATTGGGAAGAACAGAAGGAGAAGCTTGTGGATATGGACTGGAGGTCCTTTCAACAAGAATATCGAGATTATATAGATTTAGTGAAGCTTCTTCAATTAGTCCCAGGTATAGGAGCGATTGTTGGTGCTTATGCTAATTATAACCTTCTGGACCATTTAGGAGAAACGGCTATGAATAGTTTTAGACTACGTATATTATCGGAATCACCCAAAGATTTCTAGTTAAGAGACAGTACTTGGTGGGAAAAGCTCCAGGTACTGTTCTTTTTGTATCTAGTATTCGCCAAAAATTTAAAAAATCTAAAAATTTAGTCATAATGTATTGATTTTTAATAAGTTTCATAGTATGATGTTTTCTATAACTTGTGTAATATATTGCATATCACAATGTCAGATAATTCAGAAAAACACAACTCAAGGAGAGCGGTTATGAAGGAAAAACTATCATTTTCATCGTATTTAGCAATAGGTGTTATGCTATTTGCTTTATTTTTCGGGGCGGGTAATCTAATCTTTCCGGCTCAATTAGGACAAGCAGCTGGTTCAAGTTTATGGCCAGCGGTGTTTGGATTTTTAATCACAGGAGTGGGATTACCATTAATGGGTATATTGGCAATGGGATACTCGGGAAGTAAGGATTTACATGACCTAGCAAGTAGGGTAAATCCAGTTTACGCAGTGTTATTTACATCGTTACTATATCTTACTATTGGACCATTCTTTGCGGCTCCAAGAACAGGAGCGGTGGCATTTGAGATTGCTATCGCGCCACATTTAACTAGTGAAACTACTCAACTACCTTTACTCTTATTTACAGTGGTATTTTTTGCGATTTCTCTTTTCTTCTCACTTAATCCGGCTAAACTAGTCGATAATGTTGGGAAACTATTAGCACCGGGAATCGTATTGCTACTAGGGGTACTTCTGGTAGTAGTTATGATTAAGCCGATGGGGGCAGTGCAAGAACCACTTGAGCCTTACAGCACTAGTGCTTTCACTACAGGATTTCTAGAAGGATATAATACAATGGATGCCTTAGCCTCATTGGTTTTTGGAATAATTGTCATTAATTCTATTCGTGCAATGGGGATTACTTCTAGAAAAGAAATATTAAGAGCGACATCAAAAACTGGTATTATAGCTATTTTATTATTAGGATTAATTTATATCGGTATTGCTTACCTAGGATCAACTAGTGTAGAAGCTTTTGGGATAGTTAAATCTGGAGGGCTAGTATTAAGTGGTGCTGCCGATTATTACTTCGGCTCGTTTGGTGCAGTTTTATTAGGGATAGTTATCGTTCTTGCATGTTTAACGACAAATATTGGATTAATGGCAGCCTGCGCGGAATATTTCCATCGATTAATGCCAAGGTTCAGCTATAAAACGTTAGTAGTCTTTTTCACAACTATCACGTTTATCATTGCGAACTTTGGATTATCGAATATTATCATGTACTCTGTACCGGTATTAATGTTCCTATATCCTCTAGCAATTGTTTTGATGATGTTGACATTCTTGTCGCCATTGTTTAATCATTCACGAATGGTTTATATAACCACTATTGCAGTAACATTTGTCATTAGTATTTTTGATGGTGTAAAAACACTATACAATTCATTACAGATTGCTGATTACGGTATCTTCCAGCCCGTAATTACCTTCTATGAAGACACTTTACCGTTTTATAGTCAAGGGCTAGGTTGGTTAGTACCGGCTTTGATTGTATTACTAGTAACGGGTATTATTTCTAGATTTACGAAAGTTGCACAAGCTGCAAGAGTTTAAAAAGAAAAAGTCGGTTTCCTAAGCTTTTAGGATCCCGACTTTTTTAGTTGTTATTAGTATTAGCTAGATTGAAGTCCTTCAGAATACCAAGCCAGTTTTCTTTCATCAAAGTAGACGCTCGTTCTTTATCTTTCTCTTCTATCGACCGAATAATACTCTCATGCACATCTATGGAGTGATCAGATAAAATGATGGAGTTGTGGAAAAATAACCTTCTAACATGTGCTTGTAGCTTCTCCACAATTCCGTTAATGTACTGATTATTTGCAGTATCAACAATCAACTGGTGAAATTGTTCATCAATATTTAAAGCGGCATGGAAATCTTCTTGCTGAAGAGCAATCATAAACTCCTTATTGATTCTTCTTAATGTTGATATGGTATCGGTCGTGATATGATCGATAGCGAGTTCGGCGGATAATGCTTGCAATACTGCTAAAGGCGGCAGTAAATCTCGGATGGATTCTTCCTCTACTTCTGTTACCTGTGTAGCTTTACCGGGATACATTTTCACAAGCCCTTGTGATTCCAATAACTGTAGAGACTCTCTTACTGGTGTCCGACTAACTCCTAATGCTTCAGCGAGTTCTGTATCATTTAGTTTTTCACCAGGATATAATGTTCCATCAATAATCCAATGAAGAATCTGCTTGTATGCGTTTTCTTTTGCCGTTGTACGGATAGGCTTTGCATGGTTAACAGGTACAGGCAATTTCATTCCTCCTCTGTAGTTACTAATACTTTTAGTATACATGAAAACTACTATTCTGAGTATCTGATTATGTATCTGAGATGTTTAATTTGTATTTTCTTGTAAAAACTGAAACAATATAAAAGTAATTTTTCATACAGTAGAGAGTTTTTCTCTTTTGCTGAATGGGAGAAAATAATCTATATAAAAGGAGTAATGAATCATGCAATGTAAAATTAACCGCAATGCAGCTAAAGTATTAAAGAAGATGCTTGAATCCGAAGAAGCACAAGGTAAGATGATTCGTGTATTTGTAACCCATATCCATGGCGACCATGCACATTACGATATAGAATTAGATACACCAACTGAAAATGATGAAGTAGTGAAAACTGACAAAGATATCGATATAATCCTAGAAAAAGGAAACGAATATTTGGATGGAGTATGGATACAGTATTTCTTCGTACCGCAGGAAGAAATGGTTATTACCAATCCGAAGATGGGACACCATCATTAAGTAGGAAGACAGGCGTGGCGCCTGTCTTTTTTTGATATTGTGCGGGTGGATGTAGGTAGGAAGTGGTTCGGCGAAAAGTGACAGAACTTCGGCGATTTTTTGGTTTCATCGGCGAAAAAGTCATATTGTTCGGCAAGTCGACCAATATGATCGGCGAATACTACTATTACTTTGGCGAATCGCAAAAAATAGAGGTACTAGCCTAAGCCAGTACCTTATCCAATATTCTTAATATGGCTCAGCATCTCTACCTTTTTTAATCGCATCATCCACTGCTTCAGGGGCACTTGGTTTGCCAAGTGGGTGAAACTCTTCACCAGCCTCCATCTTCGTATTACCTAATTCTTTTGTTTTGGCAGCAATACCTTCGCGAAGGCGACGACCATACTCTTCATCTGCTTCCTCAGCAAGAGCAATCATTTTGTCTTGGATTCGTTTATCACAAATTGCTAGATCGTTTACCAGGTTGTTAATAAGCTCGTCCTTTTCCCATTGCTCGAAGCGGCGGTATGTTTCACCGGCTTGCTTTGTATTGTCATGTCTGTCGATGGATTCTCGAACTAGGTTTCCTTCTACCTTAGGGGTATGCTCGACACCTACTTGCTCTGCTTCTTTTAGCCCCCCAAGGACGGATGGCTCGTAATTCACATGGGGATTTTGTCCAGGTGCTTTGTCGCTCTGATAACGGAGCTGACCACCCTCTTGATTCGTTGCAACACGTTTCTTCGCTGCGTTAATTGGTACTTGTAAGTAGTTAGCACCTACACGATAGCGTTGAGTATCGGAATAAGAGAAGGTTCTCCCTTGTAACATCTTGTCATCAGAAAAATCGAGTCCATCAACTAAAACACCTGTACCGAAAGCAGCTTGTTCTACTTCCATAAAATAATTTTCTGGATTTTTATTTAACACCATTCGCCCTACTGGGAGCCAAGGGAATTGATCTTCTGGCCAAAGCTTTGTATCATCAAGTGGATCGAAGTCTAACTCTGGATGTGGGCCATCCTCCATGATTTGAACAAATAGTTCCCACTCGGGATAATCCCCTTTTTCAATTGCTTCATATAAATCTTGTGTTGCATGGTTAACGCTCTTAGCTTGAATCTCAGATGCTTCTTTTACAGTTAAGTTTTTAATGCCTTGTTTTGGTTCCCAATGGTATTTGACGAGAACTGCTTTTCCTTCTGCATTAACCCACTTATATGTGTTTACTCCAGACCCTTGCATCATCCGGTAATTTGCCGGAATTCCCCATGGTGAATAGACGAATGTCACCATATGGAAAGACTCAGGGGAATTCGAACAGAAATCAAAGAAACGTTCAGGATCCTGCATATTCGTTACAGGATCTGCACGGAATGCGTGAATCATATCAGGGAATTTCATTGCATCACGAATAAAGAATATCTTCAAATTATTTCCTACAAGATCCCAGTTCCCGTCCTCTGTATAAAATTTAACAGCAAATCCTCGGGGATCACGGGCTGTTTCAGGTGAATCATTTCCACCTACCACAGTAGAAAAACGGACAAATACTGGTGTCTGTTTTCCTTTTCCTTGGAACACCTTAGCCCGGGTATATTTAGAAGCGGGTTCGTCGCCCACCATCCCGTATGTTTCAAAATAACCATGTGCACCCGCTCCTCTAGCATGCACAATTCGCTCTGGTACTTTTTCACGGTCAAAGTGACTAATCTTTTCGATAAAATCATAGTTTTCTAATGTAGCAGGACCGCGATTACCAACCGTTCGGATGTTTTGGTTGTTGGTAACGGGATGACCTTGTCTCGTTGTTAACGTGTCCTCATTTTCGATATTCGTTTGTGATTGCTCATTTGGATCATTGACCATTGTCTATCTCCTCTTTCATATGTACTTTGATACAGTATCTATGCTTACCAGAAGCGTGTTAAATTAGTCTTTTTTTTCCAATGAAATTTAAACGATGTAGACTGTGTACACGAACAGGCAAAAAAAAGAACCCTCTCCTAAAGGTTGGAGAGGGTCTTCATTAATTTGTGTAGGTTGCTATAGAAAAGCCATCCTTAAAAGTAGTTAAAGAAACTTGTTTTCCATCCTTTTCAAAGATGCCCATGGATCCCAATCTATCTACTTCTTTCCAACCAAATAGTCTTACGTGTTTCACATAGAGACTATTAAATCCCTTATATTGGTAGGAGATTTGCTCATCGGAATGCTTCGTGTCTACCTGTGCAATGATTGGAATTGGAAAATCATCTATAGGGGACTTTTTTAGCGTGCCGAAAAGTAAAAAGAAAGCGACAATCAGGATGCCTAATAGAAGTAACACTTTTTTGTTTTTCATTCGTTTCCCCTCACTTTGATGATAAGTATCTTAAAAATTTGTACATTAATGTATATGCTTGAAATTTATAAAGTATTTCAATTTATGTTATTAACATGAATCACAAAAAGTACACTCATTTGAGATAGGAGGTTCCTTAAATCGGTAACTAGTTTGTAAATTTAAATACTGTCCAGTTATTGGACGAATCACTTATGTTTTTAATATTTTTGTTTAAAGTGTCATTAGTGTGGTAAGTTAGATATACTGTCCCATTTGCCTTTTTTGTTACAATTGTTGCATGGTATCTTCGTCCAGTTGATGCTTCTCTAAAAAGTACAATATCCCCAAGCGAAGCATAACTTATTACTGAGGAGTTTCCTGTGTAGTTTCTTTGAGGGATATATTTTGACCAATAAGTATAAAAATCAGCTACTCTTATCCATGAAGTTGATTCTTTCCAACGGTAAACATAATGATTGGTTCGCCATTCTTGATAGCGATCACTATACCAATGACTCGTGGTAGCCTTAATTCCAGTTGGGACTGGACTCGGTTTGTGTTCTGAAGTACCAGCAGCGAAGATAGCTTGAGATACGAAATTAGTGCAGTCATTACTATGTGAATTATATAAAGAATTTCTTTTGTTATACCAACTAGTTGCATAGTTAGCGGCTTTTGAACCACTGTATGCTGCTAAAAAACCTACTTCGTCTTCGGAAGAATAGCTATTTAAGGCAGCGGAATCTCCTTCATTTACTTCTTTTTTAATATCTTTTATAGTTTTATTTTTCAGGTGATCTAGATTAAAATCAACACTAGGATTATTTTCTGATAAACCTATTCTTGGTTGTTGAGTCTGATCTAATTCATGTAAATATTCTGCTGCATATGCACGGATGAGTTTGTACTGAGGATGATTTGTTAAATTATTATCTTCATCATATAATAATTGATTTAACAAATAATCTCTTAATTCGATTGAACCTATCTCATAGTCTAATGTGCTTTCTTTAAAGTAATCAAACAAGATAGATTCTATCTCTCCCAAGGTATAGTCATCATCTAACTTTGCTTCAGAAGCATCTGCAACTTCTAACATACTTAGATTAACTCCTATTAATACTGCTAAAGTAAATAGAACTCTTAAATAATTTTCTAATTTTTTCTCCTCCTAAATAAATTATATTAAACATATTCTCCATAATACTGAAAATCCCTTCTAATCATTAACTTTTTTTCAATAAATGTAAAAATGGTGATTTAGTATCAATACTTTATTCGTGAAAATGGATAAGTGAATTAACTATCTAGGTATATGGTATAACTTTTAAAATAAGACAGTAATTTAGATGTGGATCCAAGATAGTATTTTATATAAGTGGAGATGAGGCGAACGTCATAAGAAGGTAAGGTTATTTTTTGTACCAGGTGCTAATAGTTTATGGTAAAATTAATATAGTTTTTAGTAGAATTGAGGAGAAAGCATATGTATAAATTCGCAGCTTTTGTTGTTAAGATGTTCCTTAGTATATTTGGAAGAGTAAAGGTATTGGATAAAGAAAAATTACCGAAATCAGGCAGCTATGTTATTGCCTGTACCCATACAGGTTTTGTCGATATTTTATGGTTAGGAATTGCTACGCTACCGACAGAGATTCACTATATGGCAAAGAAAGAGCTTTTTCAAAATAAACCGCTTAAATGGTTAATGGAAAGCTTACATGCATTTCCGGTAGACCGTGAAAATCCAGGTCCTAGTGCCATTAAAACACCACGAAAGCTACTGAAGGAAGGGAAAGTGGTTGGTATTTTCCCGAGTGGTACTCGTTCAAGCGAGGATGTTCCACTAAAACGCGGAGCGGTTACTATCGCCGTTCATGGTGACGTGCCTATCGTACCAGCAGCATATGTTGGACCAAATAACTTTAAGGATTTATTCAAACGAATTAAACCTAGATTAATCTATGGTGAGCCAATCCATCTTCCAGAAGGGATGTCCAAGAAAGAAGGTATGGAGGTTCTTATGCACCAATTGGATCAGGAAATGAGATCATTACAAAGTAAAATACAATAAGAAAACCTTCGCAGTTCTCTATTATAGAGGCTGTGAAGGTTTTTATTTTACGTTAAAGATTTTCTAATCAATTAACTTATTAAAATTAATTCGTTTATGAAGTGCATACATAATCGGGATTCCGATAGCTAATACCACAAGTTCACCAGCTGCAGTAGTTAACCATGTTGCGAAAAATGGCCAGTCTGCAATAATGTTTAACTCCCAAGCAATAATGAACATATTAAATGAGAATACAACAGTATTAGCAATTAATAATATCCAGATATTCTTTACATACTTGGATAGTAAGATGATAATCCCTAATGATATTGCGGAATGTCCAACCCCAAAGACTAAATCTAGTTTTGACGGTGATAAAAGTAAGTTAGATATAAATACTCCAACCACAATACCAAAGAAATATTTCTTATTGAAGACAATAAGATGGTTGAAAATCTCCGCTACACGGAACTGCACATTCGTAAAACTAATTGGTGCAATCAATGCAGTTACTGCAATATACAGAGCTGCAATAAGCGCATTCACCACTAATGTTCTTGCTTTCATATTAATCTCTCCCTTAGTTTTTTTACGTGGGATGGTCTCGAACCACGTCTTGCAAGCAACTAATCTAGTATAGTATAAATTACCCAAAATAGAAAGAAGAATTTAGCGTTGTACATTCTATGTTCCAATCGAAATAAGAGAAGGAACCAAGGGAAAACTAACCTTACTATCTGTTGACAAAGTCTATAATGTTATCTATACTTACATTAAGTAAGTTAGTATAAAAAAGTAATCTAAAGGGTGGTTTTAAATATGGAAAAGAAATTCTTTCAAAAGCCCACAACCTTTGTTGGGGAAGTCAATATAAACGTAACAAATCTTCAAAAGTCATTAGATTTTTATCGACGTGTTTTCGGTTTTACAATTCTTAAACAGGAACAAGCAAAAGTGGTGTTGTCTGCTGACGGCAATCGACCAATCCTTATTTTGGAGCAACCTGAAGGCGTATCTCCTAAGGTAGGAAGGACTACAGGTCTTTATCACTTTGCAATATTATTGCCAAGAAGAGCAGATTTAGCAAACTTCCTAAAACATTTAGTCCAAACAGAAGGGCCGAATTTACGCTTAGGAGCATCGGATCACTTTGTTAGTGAGGCACTTTATTTCGACGACCCTGATGGAAATGGGATTGAAGTTGCTGTAGATAGAGAATCATCCGTATGGAATTGGAACGAGGGAATCGTAGATATGGGTACGGTTGCCCTTGATGCGAATAACCTTTTAGAAGAAAGTGATAAAGAATGGGATGGTATTCCAAAGGATACTGTAATGGGTCATATTCATTTACATGTTGCTGATTTGGAAGAAACAGAGAACTTCTATGTGAACGGACTTGGATTTGATATTGTAACAAGATATCCAGGTGCATTGTTTGCTTCTACAGGTGGGTATCACCATCATCTTGGTTTAAATGTATGGAATGGTGTTGGTGCACCTGCTCCTGTAAAAAATACTGTAGGGTTAAATTGGTTTACACTAGTTTTCGCTGATAATGCGACAAGAAAGCAAAAGATTGAAAGCCTTCAAAGTGTTGGAGCAGAAGTAGTCGCAGAAAATGATTATTATGTAACAAAGGATCCAGCGGGTAATACAATCCAGCTTCGTGTTGGCGAATAATTGAGGTTAGTCAATGGGAAAAGAGACACAGTCACAACTATTCGAAATTGGTGTATATACTTTAGCGGACATAGCAAGAAATCCTAACACAGGAGAGACAGTCAGCGCCAAACAACGTGTTCACGAAATCATTGAAGCGGCAAAGCTGGCTGATGAGGTAGGACTAGATGTATTTGGTGTAGGAGAACATCATCGGCTAGATTACGCGGTATCTTCTCCGCAAATGGTCTTATCGGCAATTGCTCAAGTAACGAGTAACATAAAGCTAACGAGTACTACAACGGTGTTAAACACGGTTGATCCTGTCCGATTATTTGAGGACTTTGCCATATTGGATTTAATCTCGAATGGTAGAGCGGAAATAACGACTGGTCGAGGTGTTTTTGTAGAATCATTTCCTCTGTTTGGGTATGACTTTAATGATTATGATGCATTGTTCGAGGAACATTTAAATTTATTGATGGAAATTAATAAAAATGAACAGGTTTCCTGGCAAGGGAAATTCCGTTCTTCATTAAATAATGCGGAAGTAGCCCCAAGACCTGACCAAAAGGAACTGCCTATTTGGGTAGGTGTTGGTGGCACGCCATTGAGTGCTCAAAGAGCTGGTAGACTTGGAACTGGTTTGACCGTAGCCATGATTGGCGGTACACATGACCGTTTTTTACCTCTAATTAATGCCTATTATGAAGCAGGCAAATTAGCTGGATATATGAAAGAACAAATGAAGGTTAGTGTGTCAGGACACGGTTATATAGCAGCAACTATGGAAGAGGCAAAAGATGAATTTTACCCATTTTATGCTAACTACATTCAGACGATCAATGAGCAACGTGGTATGAGGTCAGGTGTGTTGCAAAGAGAGGTTTTTGAACAATGGACGGTACCAGAAAGTGTTATGTTCATTGGTAGCCCAGATGAAATTGTTCAAAAAGTGCTAAGACAACGTGAACTATACGGACACAACCGATTTATGCTACAGACCGATATCGGTGGAGTGCCATTTGATAAAGTTGCCAAAACAATTGAGTTATTAGGAACAAAAGTAGCTCCTGTATTGCGACGAGAAATTAATAAGTGAAATAATTAAGGAATAAAAAGGTCAACAGTTTATTTAAAACTGTTGACCTTTACTCATTTCTAATTCAGTGTTTAAAGGTTCTTAAACCAATCAGCAGCTGCTCTAACTTCACTAATCGTTAATTGATGTCCTCTATTTTCCCAATGTATCTCTACAGTTGCGCCTGCACCTTCAAGTAAGGAATGAAGTTCTTCCGATTCTTGTGACGGGCAAATCGGGTCATTTGTACCTGCAGAAATGAAGACGTGTTTATTCTCAAGGTTCGGTAGTTCAATGCCTCTTCTCGGAACCATTGGGTGGTGTAGGCTAGCACCTCTTAATGCATCTTGATAATGGAACATTAAACTTGCAGCAATGTTTGCACCGTTAGAATAGCCTACGGCGACAATGTTTTTTCGGTCAAAATCGTATTTCTCAGCTGATTCATCCAAGAAATCATTTAGTTCTTTCGTACGGAAAATTAAATCCTCTTCATCAAAAACACCTTCTGCTAAGCGCTTGAAAAATCGAGGCATTCCATTCTCTAATACATTTCCACGTACACTTAAAATATTAGCTTCTTTATCAATGATTTCTGCTAGAGGGAGCAAATCCTGCTCCGTACCTCCTGTGCCATGCAATAAAAGAAGCGTTGGTTTATTCGGATTAGAACCCTTTTCGAAAATATGTCTCATACCTAGAATCCTCTCTTCTCATAGTAGTTATTACTGATCAGTCATTTCTTGTGCTTTACGACCGACGCGTTTTAGAACATCGATCACCATCACTTTCTCCTCATCTGATATATCATGCATCATTTCTTCGATAACACGTTGGTGTTCTGGGAAGATATCGTCCATGAGGTTTTTTCCTTCCTCAGTTATATGGATATAAACAACACGACGGTCATCTTTACAATGCTGTCTTTCAATCAGGCCTCTTTTTTCTAATTTATCGATAACATACGTAATGGAACCAGTATTGATTAGTACTGCTTCTGATACTTCACGTACGGTTAATCTTCCTTTATGGTAAAGTGCCTCAAGAATTTCAAAATCGGAAGGACGCATCCCACGACTACTGATGTCCTTTTTGATTTGTTCTTGGACAGATTTTGATGCTTTCATCAGAACAACAAATGCTTTTAATGAAAGATTCACACTCACTGTTACACCCTCTTTAAGATATAGATAGTTTAAATTAAGATATCTTTAATTAAATATATTTTACCGGAATACGAAAGATATGTCAAATGGACTAGGATTACCAGATAACCAAGTAGGAATTTATAAACATAAAAGAGAATCCCTCTAACAGTAGCTAGAGGGTGCACTTTACTTACCGATCTCTTCATTTCAAAAATTGCATCCGCTTATTAAATAATGTTGGATACGATAAAAATCCAAGCATGATACTTGTTACAACAGCAGTTGTTAGTAGTATGAACAAGATTAACAATTGAAATTGAACTGCTTGTACAGGATCTGCTCCAGCAATAATTTGCCCAGACATCATCCCGGGTAATTGCACAAGTCCAATCGTCTTCTGACTTTCAATCGTTGGTATTGTACTAGCCTTGATGGAGGTAATAAGCTGGTTATGAATAGCTTGTTTTGGTGTTCCACCTAAGGATAAAATTAGTTCTGTTTCGTCCTCATGATTCTCAATCTCAGCTGTGAAACGATTCAAAAATAATATACCGAGTACCATGGAATTACCAATGACCATTCCACTTATTGGTATGATATATTGTGGGGTTGGTGGTACGATATTTAACCCTAATAGAATACTTTGTGTTATTCCCTCGATAAATACGAAGGTTACAAAAAGCTTCCACGTAATTCCTTGTATAGCTGCACCTTTTTTTCTTGCATTTTGAGTAGCTGCTCCAATCATCAATAGAATCATAAGAAGAATAAAGATAAGGTTATCTGCTTCGAATACGTATTGCAGGATATACCCAACAGCTAATAATTGAATAATCGATCGCACTGTCGCGATAAGTGTATCTTTCTCTAATCCTAATTTAAGGGTGCGAGATAAAATCAGTGGGATTAGAACGAAAATAAGTGTCAGAGATAATGTAAGATAACTCATTCCACTTCCCCCCTTATGAATGCTTGGACCCGTTCATCTTTAGAGCCTTGAAGAAGGGAGCTCTCTATAGTTTCTATAACCTCACCATTCATCATGACCCATGTATAATGACCAATCTGTGTTGCTTGATCTAAGTTATGGGTAATCCATATCATGGTCGTGCCATATTTTTCATTTATTTTTACGATTAACTCTTCAATGTCATGCTGAGAGACTCGGTCCAATGAGGATGTAATCTCGTCAAGAAGTAATACCTTTGGCTTGTTTACAAGGGTCCGTGCAATCGAAAGCTTTTGTTTTTGCCCACCGGATAAGTCTTTTGCATTGCGATGGAGGAAGCCTTTATCCAAACCAACGTCATGTAATAGATCTCCTGCCTCCACTAAATCAATTTTCTTTCCCTGTAAGGTCAGAGGTAGTTCCAGATTATCTAAAACGGTACCTTTAATCATGGTCGCGCTCTGAAGGGCTATGCCTACTTTTCTCCTTAACTCAATTGGTTCGTATTCCTTAATGGATTTCCCTTTGATAAGGATTTCACCTGAGTCCGGTGAACTTAAACCATTACATAGTCTGAATAATGTTGATTTCCCGGCTCCAGATGGTCCAACTAGGGTTGTTATCTTTCCTTCAGGGAAAGTACCATTAATATCTTTTAAAATATGTGTCCCGCCAGCTGAATAATTTACATGAATGAACTCCACAAGGGGTCTTTCTACATTTTGCATAAGCATTCACTTCCTATAGTTGTAGCTATCATTAATATTCCAATTACATTGTATTAAATTCCTTTGTTATTTTACCAGAATAATCATTACAATAGATGAGGGTGGGAATAGTATGTTAATACAATTAAGAAGTTCCTATTAGATAAAACACAGCTATTAAAAATGGATGAGTTAGCATTATCTAACCAAGCTATTTCTGAGTTTGATGAAATATACAATAAATGTATTTCGACAGGTGTTATCCGTCATCTTACTTATACTAGTAAATACCCGTTGTTTATGTTTTTAAATTATGTAATAGAAAATAAAAATGTATTAGTGCACGGTTCAAACAACCATGACATCACACATTTTGAACCAAGAGATAGCTCTCTCTTTAAAGGCCAACCCATCAACGCAGTATTTGCTTCATCTGATGGAGTATGGTCATTATTTTTTGCGGTTAAAAATAGAGAAGAGCATATGTCAGTAAGAAACCTTTGTTTAACAATGCCAACTAAAAAAGGAAAGAAGCGGTATTATTATTTCTCAAGACATGATGATGAGGCTACAAGTATTTGGAGAGATGGGGCTATTTATATGTTCTCAAAGGATAAGTTCAAACAAGGAGGGATTAGAGATATGGGTTTGTGAAGAACCGATACAACCAATAGCGATACTAACCGTCACACCAAACGATTTTCCCTTTTTAGACAAGGTTATGATCCATAAAGACACGGACTCCATGGTTAATACGATTATGAAAGCTCTATTTAAGAAGAAGTAGTTTTTACATTAACTAATGATAACTACCCGAAAATAGTTAAAAGCTTGAGGTTTGAAAGTTTCCTCAAGCTTCATTGTGTGCTATTTTTCTTGAGAGAAATAGTAAATCATTTAGTGACTAGTAACCGTCAACTGTTCTCCAAGATACTTCGCTATTTCCAACATACCATATCTTCCAGCTTTCGCCTCTGCATCCGAGTTATAATTCGTATTCGTATTCACATCGTAAGTGAAGATGTCTCCATCACTGTTCTGAATAAATTCAATGCCAGCAATTTGGATATTATTTTCAGCTAGGAACCTTTCGTATTTCTCAATAACTGGATGTTCAAAGCCTTCTATAATCTCAAACTTCGGTTTGGCATCGATTTCCTCTCCGACTGGGCAGAACATATCCTCAATGACACAGGCATCAGCAGGACAAAGCTCAAATCCCTCTGAAGTATCGACACGGACGGCATAGACAAATTTTCCGCCTACAAATTCACAACGTGTGATATAAGACTCTGGTGCCTGGATGTATTCCTGAATTAATGTAATACCATCGATTGAGGGCTCAAACGTAGGTCCATATACATAGTTTTCTAATGCTTCAATCGAATGGAATAGCTGAACACCGAGACCTTTTCCAGCTCGATTATGCTTCGTAATAAAGGAAGGGAGATTTAGTTCTTTTGCAGCTTGAATGATTTGCTCCTTTCCTACAGCGGCGATTGTCTTTGGTGTACGAATCTGATTGGAATCAAGTGCCATATATTGATTTACTTTACTAACTTCTAGCCTTAATGCCCTACTTCCGTTATAAACCTTCCTTCCGTGTCTTTCTAACCAGGCTAGAACAGCTTCTGTTAATTCGGGTGCGAATCGGTGGTCTCTTGTGTGTGATGAGGCACTGATTCGATTATAGAACACCCCTTCAGGAGGGGTATCTACTAGGTTAACGACACCTTCATCTAAAAACCATTCTTCATATGGGAGTTGAAGCTCTTCTAAACGTTTTATTAAATGATCTGTCCATTCACGATTTTCATGAATGATGTATATTTTCTCTGACATACAGGACACCTCACTTGGAATTGTTGTATAAATCATACCAAACAACTCGGGATTAGGATATGTATATGCATGAAATAGGTAAAAAAACTCCCAAAAGGGGAGTTTAGGAATTATTTTACGATTAATACTGGGCTGGTGGCTCGCTTTGCTACTTTATGACTTACAGAGCCTAAAACCATTTCTTGAAACTTATTAAGTCCACGGCTCCCGAGCACAATGAGATCGTAATTATTTTTATTAGCGTAATCGACTATAGTAGGTCCTGGATCACCATTTAGGAAAATCACTTCAAATTTCACACCAGACTTTTTAGCTTTCTGAACGATAAATTCGAGTTTTCCTTTTCTAGCATCCTCTGCATCTTTTCCCCAGTTACTTAACACTTCATCTTTGGAATGCTTTGGATCGACAACATATATGATATCTACTTTCGTATCAGAGCTTAGCTTGGCAAGTTCAAATACTTTCTCCCCTGCTCTAATCGAGTGCTCTGATCCATCTGCTGCATAGAGAATTTTTTTAAACATGGTAATCCTCCTCTACTATTCTAGTAAAGCTTACTTCTGGATTTATTTAATTATAGCATATGTGGGCGATTTTTTTAGAAAAATGAAGGAAAAACAAGATAATGGCATTTGTTACCGTTTTCTTACACATTTCACAAAATGGCAGATTCTCGATATAATACACTTTGTTTGTTACGGTCCCGACTTTCGTGAGAGTCGAAAGTCAAAAATATAGGAAATAGAGGTGCATGATGAATTTAGCAAACTTAAAAAATGAATGGTTTGGAAATATCAGAGGAGATATTCTAGCTGGTATCGTTGTTGCGATAGCGTTAATTCCAGAAGCAATTGCATTCTCTGTTATTGCTGGGGTAGACCCGATGGTTGGTCTTTATGCTTCCTTTGCCATTGCGGTTACCATTGCTTTTGTTGGTGGGCGTCCGGGAATGATATCCGCGGCAACAGGTGCAACGGCATTATTAATGGTGACTCTTGTTGCAGAGCACGGATTGCAATATTTATTAGCAGCAACTATTCTCACGGGTATACTGCAAATAATCATGGGTGTTTTAAAGCTAGGACGGTTAATGAAATTTGTTCCTCGTTCGGTGATGATTGGCTTCGTTAACGCACTAGCAATCATGATATTTATGGCTCAGCTTGAGCACTTTTCAGGGGCGAATTGGGAGATGTATGCGATGCTTGCTGGTGCGTTAGCAATCATCTATATTTTACCAAGATTTGTGAAGGTTATCCCTGCACCCCTTGTAGCAATTATTGTGATCACGGCGATCGCAATTTTTACTGGAAGTAATGTGAAGACGGTGGGAGACATGGGTGAATTAACCCAATCGCTACCTATTTTCTTGTTTCCAGATATTCCACTAAACTTTGAAACATTGCAGATTATTTTCCCTTATGCTTTATCTATAGCAATTGTAGGACTAGTGGAGTCACTTCTAACAGCATCGATTGTAGATGATATGACAGATACAAAGAGTGATAAAAACAAAGAAGCAAGAGGACAAGGGATTGCGAATATTGTTTCAGGGCTATTCGGTGGAATGGCAGGTTGTGCGATGATTGGGCAATCTGTTATTAACGTGAAGTCAGGTGGACGTGGTAGATTATCTGCCTTTGTAGCGGGCGCATTTTTAATGATGCTGATTTTACTGTTCAACGGGCTTCTAGTACAAATTCCGATGGCGGTACTGGTTGGAGTTATGTTTATGGTTTCCATCAGTACATTTGATTGGTCTTCTATAAAAAATATCCGTAAAACCCCAATAACAGATACGATTGTGATGGTGGCTACAGTTGTGACGGTATTGTTTACACATGATTTATCAAAAGGTGTTCTTATTGGTATTATTTTAAGTGCGATTTTCTTTGCTGCGAAAATTTCAAAAGTGAAAGTAACCACATTGGATAGTAATGATGCGAAGAAGAAGGTGTATCGTGTTTCAGGACAACTGTTCTTTGCATCTGTTACGGATTTTGTCGATAGCTTTGCATACAAAGAAAATGTCGAAATCGTGAAACTAGATTTATCCGATGCACATATTTGGGATGATTCTGGTGTAGGTGCAATTGACAAAGTGGTACAGAAATATTATCAAAATGGCATCACAGTAGAAGTAGTCGGGCTAAATGATGAAAGCAATAAACTAGTGGATAAACTAGCAAATTATAATAAACCTGGTGGGTTAGACAATGTCGCTAGTCACTAGAAAAGGAAGAGAGTTAACGTTCGGTTAGCTCTCTTTTTTTGCTATTCGGCGGAAGAACTGCAGATATCGCTGAACTAATTGGAAAATCCGTTTGACGTATTAAAATTATCGCCGATGCCTGTTTTTGTGTATGTACTAAAAAGGATATTCACCCTATAAGATAGAATATAATTAGATTAAACAATTAAAAAGGGGATTCAAATGAATACAAGAGAATTAAAAAGGAAACTTACCCAATTTAGAGAAACTAATTTTCAAGATCCTGGCGATATTGACATTCGTACATTAACCAATGCGATGCTTGAACAGATTGGTAATACAGACCCGGAATTAAGAGATTCATTAATATATCCTAGTTTAACGAATTTAATTATTAATGGCGTTTATCCACGGTATGAGTTAACAAGGATTTTAAACGTTTGTTTAGACGAGTATCATCTGTTTTATCAAATTGATAAGAGAAGTGATGATGCTGTATTTACCCGTTCCTTCTCTTCGTTAATTATTGCGGTGTTATTATTTGTGAACGGACAACAAACGATAGTCGATGAGGAGGGATTGGATGAAGTAGCAACTAAACTCATCGATTATGTCAAAAGAGAAGTAGATGTCCGTGGTTATGTGGAAGGTAAAGGCTGGGCACACAGTATCGCACATATCGCAGATACATTAGATGAGCTAGTTAAACAACCACAACTAAAAGAAACTAGATTACAAGAAATAGCTATGCTAATCCTCGATAAAATGAGTTTTGATCAGGATTATTTCTTGTATGAAGAGGACGAGAGAATGGTTATTCCAATGATTTCGATTTTCCAAAAAGGCTTGGACCGAGAATTGTTGATTGATAGGATAAATCACATAACAACTGAGCTACAGGAAAACTATTCAAATGGGGGAGTAAATCACTTTATCAAGCGAACCAATATCAAACAGTTCTTAAGAAGTTTGATGCTACATTTAGAGGTTTTGGATACAGAACCTGAAATTCGCGATCATATTAAAAAAGAACTTAATGCTATTAATCAACCATACTATAATCTTTCTAGTTAAGCAGTTCATTTCTAAGTTCAAGGCAAATTACCCGAAAAGTGGGTAACAAGGCCAATTAAATATAAATAGGAGGACATGATATGAATCCGATATTACTTGATTTTCCAAGCGAGTTTGAAACAGAACGATTACGAATTCGTATGCCAATGCCAGGTGATGGGAGGGCGGTATTTGAATCGAAGGAGGCTTCTAAAAAAGAGTTATTGCCCTGGGCAACTTGGGCACATCTAGAAGACACTGTAGAAAATAGTGAAATTAGAATTCGAGAAGCTCATATCAAATTTCTGGCTAGAGAAGACTTAAGACTTTTAGTTTTTCATAAGGATACAGGTGTATTCATTGCAAGTGCTGGCCTTCATGGTATTGATTGGAACGTGCGAAAATTTGAGGTTGGATATTGGATTGATTCTCGTTATAGTGGGAAAGGTTATATGACAGAGGCTGTGGACGGTATAACTAATTTTGCTTTTAACGAACTGCAAGCAAACCGGATTGAGCTTCGTTGTGATCTAAAAAATGTAAAAAGTAGGGCGGTAGCAGAAAGGGCTGGTTTTGAGTTAGAAGGGGTATTACGTAAGGAGTTCTTAGATGTGTATGGGAAAGAACTAAGAGATACGTGTGTCTATGCGAAGGTAAGATAAATATATAATTATGACTTTACATATACCTCGGAATTCTATATAGTATAGGTACCTAATATTTCTAGGTAGGTGAGAATATGTTTGATCGTGAACTCGTTAAGGGGAGTACATCTCTTCTGGTATTACAATTATTGAACGAACGAGATATGTATGGGTATGAGCTTGTTAAAGAAATGGATCGCCGAAGTGACCATAGCCTTCAAATGAAAGAGGGTACCTTATACCCAGCGCTCCATAAGCTCGAAAGACAGGAATTTATCACGTGTTACTGGCAGAATCAAGAGAAAGGTCCTGCTCGTAAATATTACCGTATTACTGCGGAGGGTAAAGAAATCTTACAAGCGAAAACCAGTGAATGGCACCGTTACGTTCAAGTGATGAATAACTTGATTGGGAGAAGTGAGTCGTGACTACAGGGGAAGAACGATTTCTTCAGGAGCTAGATCGAGCTCTTGCAGAGCACCCTGAGAAGGAACAAATCATTGCTGAATACAGATCTCACATATATGAAGTTCTTCGGGAAGAACTGAAAGCTGATAACGATAGTTATGAGTTGATTGTGAATCGCTTAGGTTCACCAAAGGAGATTGCCTCTCTATGGGCAGAAGAGGCAAAAGTAACTCCAAGACGAATGCAAATTTTATTTGTTGTTCTAAATATCTTGATATTCCTTGGTGGTATTGCTCTTACAGTTGCCTACAATGTTTTTCAATTTGAGTGGATTGAAATTCTTTGGGAAAGAGTAACTGCTGTACCATCCATTATAATTATGGTGTATATGATTTTTTGGGGCTTATTAGGTTATGAAATTGGAAAGGAATTCGGTAGTGGTGGACTAAAAATAGTACGCCGAACGTTTACATACGCAATAATCCCTAATTTAGTCTTAATGTATTTAATTGTTTTTAAACTAATACCGCACGAATGGTTTCAACCACTTTTAAATGGTCCATTCATACTTGCGTGTATTTTATTAACATTAGTGTTGTATCCGATTAGTTGGATTGGGTATCGATGGGGGAGGAAGGCATCACTTTAGTACACCTTACCCCCGATATCGCAGAACTATTTTTACCTATATACATAGAAATTCTAGGTATATAGGATATCATGCGGTGGTGGGAATATGGAAGAACGAAGAAAAACATTACTATTTTTAGTAATTTGTTTAATACTTGGTGGATTAGCGGAAGTTAGCTTATTGCATGGTGTAATTGGGGTTTCTTATCCCTTATTTATAGCTGTCTTTTATGCAGTACTGTATTTTCGCTTTGGATTTAAGTTTACACATCGGAGAATAGGGCTATTATTAATGATTGTTATTTGGTTACTATCCGCATCGTATATGTTCTTTGATAATGAGCTTTTTTATGTGTTAAATATGCTAGCCATTCCGGTCCTAATTTTTGTACATATTGTGTTAATCACAACTCCTAATCATATGGATTGGATCTCTATTCCATTTTTCCTTCGGTTAGTAGATAAGTTCTCAAGCGCAATCATGTATGGAAAACGACTGACTAAATTATTCTTCAAGCGTGTGTTGTTTAGAAAAGTAAAATCAGAAACTACTCATACGTTAAAAAAGATTGTGTTAGGGATGCTAGTTGGGAGTCCGATATTATTCTTTGTGACTATTCTCTTAGTATCGGCTGATGAGGAATTCAGGATAGTTATAATGGAAGTACCGGAGTTTATCGTGAAGTTTAACTTTATCGAAATACTATTAAGATCTCTGGCTGCTTTATTATTATCGTTATTATTCTTCTCGGTATTTCAGGTTCTAAAAAACCGATACGTCACTCCAGTTGTTAGAGTTTCCGAGGAAAAAATAGATAAGAACTGGGACGGAATTGTTGTTGGAACCATTTTAATATTATTAAACGGTATCTATGTGCTATTCGTTGCCATACAGTTTAAGTATTTCTTTGGTGAAGCAATCCAAGAAAATCTTACTTATGCAGAATATGCTAGAAGAGGTTTCTTTGAACTTCTAATAGTAACCCTTATTAACTGGTCTATTCTGTTAGCTTGTATAAAACTAGCGAAGGTAAGGAAGAAATCACTGGGCTATTTTCTTAAAGGTTTATATTCCTTGTTAATAGCAAACAGTAGCATTATTCTAACCTCAGCATATATGCGTTTATCTGAATATGAATCTGCTTATGGGTTTACGATGGATCGGGTCTTGGCTCATATCTTTATGGTGTTTTTAATGGTAATCTTTGCCTACACCTTTATTAGAGTGTGGTTAGAGGGGATATCCCTAAGTCATTTCTACTTAATTGCCGGTCTTATCTTCTACACGGGGTTAAATGTTGTCGATCTGGAAGAGATTATTGTTGGTAATAACCTCAATCGCTTTGAGGAGACAGGGAAGATTGATGTCCACTACTTAAATAACCTATCTTACAGTGGTATTAACGGATTAATTACGTTATATGAAATAGAGCCGACATATCCAGAATTAAGATTGTTATTAGTGCATCATAAGGAAAAAATAGCTGATTTAGATATAACTACTTGGCAGTCATTTAATTTCAAAAAACAACAGGTTGTTGAAAGACTTCGAGAACTGGAATTATAAAAGGAGGGGCCATATGATCCCAAAACATGTTGCAATAATTATGGATGGAAACGGACGTTGGGGAAAGAAAAGGGGCTTAACTCGTAGTGAAGGACATTATGCAGGATCGCAAACCATGGAAGAATTGATTGATGCCAGTGCGGAAGTTGGGGTTGAAATATTAACGCTGTATGCTTTTTCAACGGAAAACTGGAAGCGCCCCAAGGATGAAGTGAATTATTTAATGAATTTGCCGGTGAAGTTTTTTAATCAGAAACTTCCCGAGTTCATGAGACGAAATATAAAAATCTTAATATCTGGTGATATTGAAAACTTGCCTAAAGGAACGAAAAAGGCTGTCATAAATGCAATGAAGGAGACGGAGGATAATACGGGTTTAATTGTAAACTTCGCTTTGAACTATAGTAGTAGGAGTGAAATTGTTCAAGCAATCTATGGAATCATGCAGGATGCGAAAAGTAATCCACTACTGTTAGAAGAATTAGATGAAGAGACTTTCGAAAGATATCTCTACACAAGGGGATTACCTGACCCTGATATTGTTATTCGTACTGGTGGCGAAAAAAGAATAAGTAACTTTTTAATGTGGCAGTCCTCTACGGCTGATTTACGTTTTGTAGATGATTTATTTCCTGATTTCAAAAAGGAACAATATTTGAAAGTGATTGAAGATCAAAATCACGATGATGATTCTTGGAAGGAATGTGCTGGTTGATATGAAATAAGGTCCACCTCTCATCGAAGTGAAGTGGACCTTGTGACTTAACTCGATACTTCTCGAAAACCGATATCCACTACTTCTTCCGTATCATTAGTAAATGTAATATCAATAAAAATACCGAATTCTTTATCAGGGGCTTCAAGCCATAATTTGAATGTCTCTGTAGAAGTTTCCGCTCCTTTTTTTCTCCCAACATGAAAGTAGTCTACAATATTAGCATTTGGATATTTCTCATGTACTTTTTGCATTGCTAATCGTCCCCATTTTGCATAAGAAGGATTTGTATTTTGTGCCGTTACAACGTTAATAGGTTGTTGTATAATAAAGATACCGGCACTAAAAATGGAACAACAGATTAATGATATAATGGCTTTTCTCATCTTTGTTATAACCTCACTTAATCAGATTGGAGTGGAGAAATGATTATTGAGCTGACAATCCAAATACGTGTTTCAGATTTTCAAAGGGGATTACTTTGGTATCAATTATTATTAGACAGAGAGCCTGACTTTATACCACATGAGGGATTTGCAGAGTGGGAACTAATTCCTGGGAGTTGGCTACAAGTAGCAGAGGGTATTCCTGCTAAAGGAAGTGGTCCAGTAAGACTAGGAGTACAAAGTATAACAGAAATGCTTAAAAAATTAGAAAGAGATTATAGTATTGGAGATATAGAAGTACATACTAGGGAAGAAGTGCCAGTAAAATGGTGTACATTTTCCGATCCTTGGGGAAATCAGTTAGGGTTGTTTGAGTATCTCAATAAAGAGGAAGAAATGAAGTGCATGAGCAGGATTCATGGTCAACTGAATTAGGTAACAGGAACAGACTTATTCCGATTAAGGGATAAGTCTGTTTTACACCTATCTATTTATCTTTATTAATTAGCTGGGTCATTTGATGCCATATAGAACCTTTTGCTTCCTCTCCACCTTGAATTCTTGCAAGGGCCATCTTGATCTGCATTCTTACCTCGAATTCTGGATCATCCTGTGCTTCAAGGAGGGCGGGGATTGCTGTTTCGTCCCCTAATTCATATAAGAACATAGCGGCTCGCCAACGAACAAGTCTACTACTATCCTTTAATGTCTTTATCATTTCAGGCATAGCTTCCGTAAAACTTAAGTCGGATAAGCAATCTCCAGCAGTCCGTCTTACGTTAACTGCTTTATCTTTTAGCGCCTTATATAAGTAAGGAAGAACAGCCTTATCATCAATCATTCCGAGATATGCAGTAGCAAGTCTCCGGATGGAGGCTTTTTCGTCATCTAATGCTTTATCTAATACTGGCAAATCTTCGATAGATGGGTCCATTTTGTCTAAAACCGCGTAACGTTCTTTCCAATCTGGATGATCAAGCATCTCTAATGTTACTTTCCTCCATGGTGTTGGTGCGGTTTTATTCTCTAACGCAAAACGTACTAACTCTTTAAGTCGTTCATTATCATATGCTGCAGATATTTCTTCCAGAACTTCATTCCCGATTTCTTCTACCTCACCGTAACGTGGGCTTTGTTCGACCCATTTTCTTTCTGCTAGCATATTGTCTGATGCAACAGATGCCTCAATGGAAGCATGCATAAATCGTTCTGGTAATCCAAACCGGTATTCTTTTTCACCGTCTTCCAGCTTCACTTGTGTTGGGATGAAGCGGAACATCTGAATGAAGACTTTTATCTCCCCATAATGCTCATCAACAGCCTGTTCAGCCTTTGTTATATCATGCATATCTTTCTCAATCGAACCTAGAATCTGTCGAACCTCTGGAAGTATTTCCTCCCAAGGGGTTCGTGCATCACGCTCTAGGGCAATAAAATCGATTACCCTGTAGATTCCTTTGACCCCATTAATAGAGAATAAGCTTTGAATATAGGAAGGGGCAGTGGATAAATCATCACCAAGCTTGTAGTTTTCCGTCTTTCCATCTGGCATAATCTCATCTACATTAATTTTCATAGAATAAGGACTTGGAGTTGGTTCCATCGATACTATTTTCATCAATCATAATCCCCCTTATCAGTAACTATTATTATCATTCTATCAAAGGGGGAATAGGCATTCCAATATTTAGAGTGCATAGTAGGTGGGGGCGAAATTTCATGAATTCATAACAAAAAACCTGAAGGGAATCCTCCAGGTTTTTTGTTACTCTTACTCACCTTCTGCTTCTTTTACTCTCTTATCCTTCTCAAATAAAACAATCAAACTAGGTAATAAAATTCCTCGAATGATGAAGGTATCAATTAATATTCCTACTGCAACAATAAAGCCAAATACGAAGAGCAATTGAATAGGCTGTGTCATTAGTACAGCAAAGGTAGCCGCTAGTATAATTCCAGCTGAGGAAATAACCCCACCAGTGTTCGCGACGGCAATCTCGGTTGCTTTCTTAATGAAATGCTTTTCACGTTCTTCCATAAAACGCGATACAAGAATAATATTATAATCAATTCCAAGTGCAACTAAGAAGATAAAGGCATAAACAGGTACTCGAGTACTTATGGTGTCGATATCGAAGAATAGGTTTGTTAAGAACATTCCTAATCCTAATGCTGCAAAGAAGGAAACAATAATAGTTCCCATCATGTAGATTGGCATCTTGATTGATTTTGTTAGAAAAATAAGCATGATAAAGATCAGCAGTGTCTCTAACAAGACAATAATTATCATGTCTCGATTATTTGTATTGCGATCATCAAGGGATGAGGCAGTCTCCCCAGCAAAGTATAGTTCACCATTTATTTGGCTTCTCTCTAACAATTCGCCTGCTTTTTCTTGCATATCCTCTAATGCTTCAATCGACTCAAGTGCATAAGGACTATCATCGAACGTTAGACTGTAAGAGACGACTTTTTGATCCTCTGTTTGATTTTCTATTCGCACAGTGCTGACATGGTCTTGATTCGACAGTTCCTCTAACAAGGATTGTTTAGTTTCATCTGTCAATTCATTATCGGATTCTATTAACACGGTTGTAGGTGCAAGATCTCCTGGTTCAAATTTACTTTCCAGGAGCTCATATCCAACTCGAGATGGCATATCCTCTGGGAAGGATTTTATTAAATCAAACTCATATTTCAGATTAACATTATAAGTTGCACTTGCTAAGATAAATAATCCGACTACAATGATCGAAACGACCGGTTTCTTCGTTACAAATCTTCCTACTTTACTCCAAATCGAGCTCGATTTAACTGTCGTATCTCCAACCTTAGGAATAACTGGCCAAAACGATTTACGCCCAAAGATTGTAAATAAAGCAGGTACTAGTGTGACGGATGAAATCATAATAACCGCAAGTGCTGTACCAAAGATAGGTGCAAAGTTCTTGTAGTCACCAAGGTCTGCAAAGATAAGGATAATCATTGCAAGAAACACTGTTCCACCGGAGTAGAAGACAGGTAAACCCGTGCCCCTCATAGCTGTTTTCATCGCAGTATATTTATTATCGTGCTGTTTCAATTCTTCTCGGTAACGAGAAAATACGAATAGGGAGTAATCAATAACAGCTGCAAACAGGAGCACAGACATGATAGAAACGGACTGGGAGCTCATGAGTAATCCGGCTTTACCGAATGCTCCAAGAAGCTGTGTAACAACCTGATAAACAAATACTGCTGCTAGTAATGGAATCAATGCTATTAATGGTGAGCGATAAATCACAATAAGTAAGACAAGGATAATCCCAACTGTAGCCATGATTAATACGATATCTGCTCGCGTAAATAAATCGGTTGTATCTACTGCAATCCCCGCAGGTCCTGTCACGGATACATCAAGCTCAGCTTTGTCACCAATAATTGATGTAATCTGATCTAGTGTCTCTTTAATTTCGGGTGTATCTAGATTGGAATCTAGGTTAACGGGAATAATTGCAGTTGTTTTGTCTTCTGAGAAAAAGGACTCAGTTGCAGGTTCTGGAAGCATTCCAATGGGCACTACTTCTTTAACACCTTTTAAATCTTTCTCTATGATGGAATCTGTAATGGTAACTAAATCTTGTAACGCTACTTGGTCATTGGCTTGGAGTACAAGAATTGCTGGAAGTAGTTCACTATCTCCAAAGTAATCCGCAATCTTTTCATTAGCAATGACCGACTGCATATCATCAGGTAAAGAGTCAATACTTGTAACTTGATAATCCCGAACACTTGGGACGGCTACCGTTAGAATGACGGTGACAAGAATCCATACAAGGAGCGTCATCCACATTCCTTTTTTAGTGGATACTCTATCTGTAATATGTTGAAGAAGTTTCTTCATAAGATAAAATCCTTTCTCATTAAGTGGAATTTGGTTACATATGTGTAACTTTAAACAAAAAATAACGATTTATATCGTCATTCTTTTATTATCACGGAAGGTTACACCAGTGTCAATTTGCATTCCTGAACATTCCGTGACAGATAACTTTCTTTAGAGTATTCACCCACTCTAGGTGAGTTAGACCGGTTGTATTTGGTATATTAACCGTTTGGAAAATCATTCCTAATACAAGATTGCTGGGGATATCTTCTTTCAAAACTTTTTCTTCTCTTCCTAATCTTATGAAACCTTGTAAGGAATCATACAATTCTACATGTAGTCTATCCAACTTTTTTTTATAGGCAGCAACCTTATCATTGACAGTAGGAATATGCATACCAATTTCTCTGATTTTATATATGCTCATATCGTTAAAAATAATGTCAAATAGTGCCTCAAATTGGTCCATAAAGGTATCTTTTTTACTTATCTCTTTGAGATGTTGTAAAAAAGTATTTAATTCGAAAACCATATATTCTATTAATAGTTCCTCTTTGTTATCGTAATATTTGTAGATAGCTGCTCTCGACACTTCTAGTTGGTTTGCTAACAACGTAAAGGTATAGCCATCATAACCATGATCTAATAGTAGCTTCTTTGTTATTTGATAAAGTTCCTCTTTTGAAAATTTACGTTCACGCGCCATGTGCTTCACCTCACCCTACATTATAGAGTACTAAATGTTGTAGTGGAAATAAATATAACTGGTATAAAGACAAGCAAGCAAAACAGACTATACAAGGAAAGTACTATAAAGAAGTGAGTGGATAAATATGCCTTATCGGGAACAAATACCAATTGAAAAAGGATTAGATAATACCGCTAAGCTAATGCTGGAGGGATACAATTACATAACCAATCGTAGAAAGAAATTTGGACGAGATTTGTTCGAAACGAGGATTCTTGGTGGCCAAAAGGCAATCTGTATTGCAGGAGAAGAAGCTGTTAAAGTTTTTTATGATGAGGATAAGATCCAACGGAAAGGAGCAGCTCCAAAAAGAATAAGACAAACGCTATTTGGAGAACATGCCATTCAAACCCTTGATGATCAAGCTCATAGACATCGTAAAGAATTATTTATGTCTTTCATGACAAAAGAGAAACTAGATGAAGTTAGCGTAATACTGGAAAGACAATTAGATGTAGCCCTAGATAAATGGGTTGTTCAAGAGCGGATTGTTTTCTACCGAGAAATCGTTCAATTATTGACTAAGGTGGCCTTCGAATGGACTGGCGTTCCAATACGGCAAGATGAGATCAAAAAAAGGGCTAATCAATTAGAAGCCCTCTTTGATAGTGCGGGTGCAGTGGGTGTCCGCCATTGGAAGGGCAGGACCTCGAGAAATATATTAGAAAATTGGTTGAAACAAATTATTACCCAAGTTCGAAATGGTGACTTAACAGTATCCCAAGATACAATTTTATATCAAATGGCTTGGTATCAGGACAAGAATGGTGAACTATTGAATGAACAGATTGTTGCGGTAGAAGTACTGAATATACTTAGACCAATCGTAGCAATTTCAATCTATCTAACCTTTGAAGCATTGGCTATATATGAACACCCGAGTGAGCGGGAAAAGCTGAAGAAAGGTGGAGAGAAGTATCAAGAATTATTTGTACAAGAAGTTAGACGATACTATCCTTTCTTTCCAATGCTAATCGCTAGGGTAAGGGAAGACTTCTTGTGGAATGGCCATGATTTTAGAAAGGGTAATTTTGTGATATTAGATATTTATGGTACCAATCATCATCCTGACATATGGGAGATGCCGAATGTATTTAATCCAGAGCGATTTAGAAATCGAAAAGAAAATTTCTACGAATTCATTCCACAAGGTGGAGGAGATTACTACCGTGGTCACCGTTGCCCTGGTGAATGGTTAACGATTGAATTCATGAAAATCTTAGCAAATTTCATTGTGAATAAAGTGGAGTATTCAATACCTAGACAAGAACATCGCTATAGTATGATTCGAATCCCGAGTCTGCCAAAGAGCGGGCTTATCATGACACATGTCAAAAGAGTTTAAAAGGAAACAGGTAGCAATCAATCCTGACTGCTACCTGTTTCCTTGTTTTTTCGTATCGTTTTCTCTAGTTGAACTCTAAACTTTTGACGGTCTTCATCTGTAAATGGTTTTGGCCCCTTAGTTTTTTGACCACTTCTTCTTGCTTTCGCACTAAGATGACGAGTTTGTAGAAGTTGATCAATATTTTCATTGGTATAGGCAAATCCTTTGTGGTGTAGAACAAGGCAGCCCTTCCCTAAACCGAGAGAAGCGAGTCCATAGTCTTGTGTAATAATTAAATCATTCGGTCTAGCTAATTCCATTATCCGATAATCAGCAGCATCTGCACCAGTATCCACGTATATCGTTTCGACCCCAATAGGTTGTTCATCATGGGAGTAATGGCTAATACTCTTTACTAACACAACTTCTATCGCATGTTGTTTTGCTACCTCAATGACAATATCCTTAACAGGACTAGCGTCCGCATCAACATAAATTTTCATAAAATATCTCCTGAATTTTATTATCTTATCTCTCATGAAAGCGAATTATCGCTCATTTGTCAACATGATTAAGAATGAATAGTAATATTTATCTAATATTAGGTACTTTACAATAGTGTGTGTCATACACTATAATATCGGTAGGAGTTGATAAAAGATGAACGAACAAGAACATATCGACAAATTGATGCTCGAATTAAGACGTGGAACCATTACGATAGGCGTGCTGAGCCAGCTTTCAAGTCCTCAGTATGGTTATTCACTTGTCACATTGCTAGATGAAAAAGGAATTCACGTGGAGCCCGGGACCTTATATCCATTGCTGAGAAGATTAGAAAAGCAAGGTTTATTGGACAGTAGCTGGGATACAAATGAAGCCAGGCCAAGAAAGTATTATGTGCTTAGTGAGACTGGAAAAAGCGTGTATGAGCAGTTGTGTGTCGAATGGCAAAGCATTGTTAGTAGTTTAAATGATTTAATTCTTAATAAGGGAGACGATGTAAATGGAGATGGTTAATCGTTATGTTTATGCGGTAACACAAAGGTTGCCGCAATCACAGCGAGAGGATATCGCAATTGAACTAAGAGGGCTAATTGAGGATATGCTGGAAGAACGTGTTGGGGATGGTGGAAACAATACGGACAAAATGGTGGAAGAAGTATTAATGGAATTGGGTAGTCCTAGGACTATGGCACATAAGTACCGCGGTTCTAAAAGTTACCTAATTGGACCAGAACTATATGAATCCTTTATCCTAGTGTTAAAAATTGTATTGATTTCGGTGGGAATAACATTAGTAGGTGCTTTTGCTATTAAAACGGTTATTAACCCTGTGGAAATCCTAGATCATTTTATAGAATTTATTGTTTCCACCGTTACTGCAATTCCACAAGCGTTGGGTTGGGTAACACTTGGCTTTGCATTAGGAGAATATTATGGTGGGTTTAAAGCCGGAGATTTGAAATTAGATAAAAACTGGATGCCATCCATGCTCCCTCCTATTCCACATCCAAAGAAAACTATTAAACGGTCAGAACCCATCATTGCAATTGTATTTTATGTTATCTTGATGGGGATGTTTGGCTTTTCTAGCAACTACTTTGGGATATTTAGGTTTAGTGATGGTGAATTTGTAGGAGTTATTCCATTCCTGAATGAAGCGAAATTTCCAGAATATATGCCGTTCTTACTCCTATTGTTAGCACTGTTCATTGTAAAAGAGTGTTTAAAACTAATTTCAGGAAAATGGACGATGAAGCTAGTTGTTTGTACTACTGTAGTGAATCTAGTTGCTTTAATGGTCGTTTATTTCATGATTACTAGTCAGTCATTTTGGAACCCTCATTTTATGGAAGGTCTAATGAATGCCGGTATAGTCGAACAGGGAACAGAGGGTTACGAAATAATGGAAACAATATGGAAAAACGTAACGGGTGCTACTGTGATTATCTTTATCGTAGCCTTGTTATGGGATATTGTAGATGGCATGATAAAAGTTCGAAAAAAGTAGAAATATATTCTTTTCAAAGTACAACGAATTGATTATCATAGAAAATAATCAATTCGTTGTTTATTTGTTTTTAACAAGAGGGGGGAGTAACCATGCGGCTAGTTATACCTACTGCTGAATGGGAGAGAGCGCATCGGGAGTATTTGAATGAATGGGGTTCGTCTAGAGTCATTCCTAGTTGTTTTAATTTACATGACTTCGTAAATTATGAAAGTTATCTCGAGGAAATGATGAAAAGAAAAGATGGCTATGGTAATTGGTTACCATTCTCTAGTTATTTTTTAGTGAACCACAAGGATAGAATATTGGGAATGATTGATATTCGTCATGAACTAAATGATTTTCTATATCGAATTGGAGGAAATATCGGCTATAGTGTACGTCCTTCTGAACGACAGAAGGGTTATGCGACATTACTATTAAAAATGGGATTGGATAAATGTAGGGAATTGGGAATGGATAAAGTTTTAATCACATGCGATGAAGATAATATTGGTTCTGCCAAAGTAATCTTGAATAATGGTGGCCGAGAAGATAAGTCTGAAGTAGATGAAGACCAAACCGTTAAAAGGAGATTTTGGATTGACCTTTCCTCTAAGAACTAGTTTTAAAATGATTGAAATTACAAAAATAGTGAGTATGGTGAATAAATGGAAAAAGATATAGTGATTACATCGATGGATCCATTTGACTGGGATCAGGTTGAAGCAATTTATGTAGAAGGAATTCAAACAGGGAATGCTACGTTCGATATAGCACCTCCTATGTGGAAGGATTGGGATAGAGGACACTTAAGACATTGTCGTCTAGTAGCGAGAGAGAATAATCAGGTAGTAGGCTGGGCAGCGTTAAGTCAGTCGGTGCATAAGGAAGCTTATTCAGGTGTAGCAGAGGTCAGTATCTATATATCACAAGATGTAGCTGGTAAAGGTGTGGGTACAATGCTACTAGAGGAATTAATTCGTTCTAGTGAAGAACATGGTTTCTGGACGTTACAAGCTTTAATTTTCCCAGAAAACAAAGCTAGCTTGCAATTGCATACGAAGTTAGGATTTGAAGTGGTCGGTACCCGGAAAAGGGTTGGAAAGTTGCATGGCCAATGGAGAGATGTTGTATTTCTAGAAAGAAGAAGTACGATTGTTGGTGTTGATTAGATACAGAGATAAGAAATATTCTGGTAGAGATGCGAATGCATCTCTTTTTTATTTCAAGTAAAATTTTCAGACAAATATATGATTATATGATACTATAAAACTCCGGCTTTACATGTATCCAAAAAACTGGATAATTTAACTGTAGAATTGAATCAAGTTATACATGCTTTAAAGGCATGATTATTAATATACTCGCTATTTTAGAGAGTATTTTTTAGTTAGATAGGCACTTGACCTACACAAAAAATAATTAACCAATTTTTTTCCCCTGAATATACTATGGATGACATTAGTTTAATGGGGGTTCAAATGATGAATCATGTGAGAAGCGGTTTGGCGTTCTTCGGTTTTTTGATAACTGGTACGGGAGTTGGATTGTTCTTTCATAATATTGAAGCAGGAGGAGCGGTAGGGTTCGGATTAGGTATTCTATCCATTTTAGTATTGCGTAGAGATGATTAATCTTCCTTCTAGTGTAATGCAAGGTAATTAGGACAGGAACCCCAGTAATGTGACAGGCTGAAATAATCGTGTTTGTTTTGTGATTTGCGTTTCCACTATATTTCTAGATAAAAATGTGCGGGAATGATAAAAAGGTTGGTGCTATAGGATAAATCCGTAGCACCAACCTTTTTTTACTTTTCTTCAGACTCATAAGCACCATATTCTTTTCCATAGTAACGATTATATCGATTCCTGAACTGATCATAAATGTATGAAACCAGAACTTTTACGATTGCATATCCAGGTATTCCGAGAATGACACCTAATAATCCAAATAAGTTACCAGCTACTAGTAAAACGATAATGATGGTTAGTGGGTGAATTTTCATGGTTTTCCCCATAATATTAGGAGAGATGAAATTTCCTTCTAAGAATTGCACGATAATCCAAACCACCGCAAGCTTCAGCAGCATAAATGGAGAATTTACCATTGCGATAATTACTGCCGGTATAATAGAAAGCGTTGGACCCAGATAAGGGACAACACTCAGGACTCCTGCTAAGATTGCTAATGTAATGGCATAGTCAAGTCCGATAATTAAGTATCCAATATACAGGAGGATAGCGATACATGAAGCTACAATAATCTGTCCTTGAATATACGAACCAACTTGAGCGTCCATATTGTTTAAGATTTTATTGACATCATTACGATATTTCGGTGGCAATAATGTTAAGCTGTATTCCTTAAAACGATCTCCATCCTTCAATAAGAAGAATAAAATTATCGGGAACGTCACAATTACGACAACAAAGTTCGTGACAGTGCTTGCTAGGCTTCTAACTCCCGCAAAGGCATCTGCTACATAGCTGCCAATAATCCCAGGAATATTGCTAAAGTTCGATACGACCCAATCATATGCTTCATCATAGTACGGGGCAAGAAAAGAGTTTTGCACCCAATCATTAATATCTATCCATAGTTGTTGTAAGTACTTAGGAAACGTTGTGAATAATTCGGAGATCTGTCTCTCGATTGCTGGTGCGATTAATAGTACCAATCCTACTAATAAACCACTTATCCCAATAATGATGATAATAATTCCCCAAATACGTTTAATTTTAACTTTTTCTAATATATCCACTATCGGATTTAATAGATAATAGGCTACAAAGGCTAGAATGATAGGAGGTGTTATGGTAGATAGTATTACGAGTAACGGATTAAAGATAAACGAAACTTTATCAAATATAAACACCATTAATCCAATTAATATTAGTAATACTAATACAAATACTAGATTTTTACCTCCAAGGAATTTAATAAATCGGTTATCTGAATTCATTGAGGCGGTACTCCTTTTTATTTTTATTATAGTGGAAAGAGGAGAAAGTTTCCATTTAAGTTTTAAATCACACATGGATATAGGTATTAGGGATTATCCTTAAAATAAGTAAATCGTCCTGTTGCTGCCTTAATAGTCCTAAGACTATCATATTATATAATAAAAAATAAAAGGGAAGTGTAATGTATATGGGATATAGTAGATTGCTTGTTATTATAGTTTTTATATTAGTTCTTTTCATTACAGCTTGTGATAGCTCAGAAAAATCACAAAGCAAGGATGCCGCAGAAAAGTCCGAAGAAAATGTGGCTGAGAATGGTGGGGAAGCAGCGGACTCTGAGGATGAGGGGGATTCTAAAGAGGTATCTTTCGAAGTAGAAAATTCTAAGGCCCCAACCGATCAGGGAGATTTGAACGTATGGTTTAAAGGCGATGTCAACATTGAAGGAAACAAAGTTATAGCAAAAGGAACTACCAATCTTTTACCGGAATCCCGTATTTATCTAGATATGAGTCCAGAGGAAGGAACGTTTATTGGAGGAGATGGGAATGGTACAGTTGAACCTACAGGTGCCTATGAGATAGAAGCGAACATTCCAGATGGATTTGATGGATTATTACATATAGAACTTTCGTTTGACTCAAGCTCTCAAGTCAATGAAGAAATCCAAAAACATTATCAAGATGGGATAGAGGGAAGTTTTGCTAGAATTTATTATGATTCTTACGAGGAAAAGGTTTTGACAAAAGCAGCTTTTCGAAAGACTATTCTATTTGATAAAAATAAACAATCCTTCACTATTGAAGAACCAGAATGGGATATTCCAGAAGACCAAGGAGACCCAAATGTTTGGATAGAACCAACTGTTGAAAAGTTGAAGGATTACATGGTTATTAATTTGAAAAGCAATCTTGTGGAGGAAACCTTTATCCGTACAGACGCAAATTTACCAGACTACATCACGACAGGATTTAGCGGATTTTCTTATATTAATCCAGACGGATCAGCTGTGATTTATTTGGAGGATCCTGAGAAAGATAATAGAATAAAGAACTTGAAAGATTATACGATTGAAATTGAAGTGGACCCTTCACATGGTAACAATGGAAAACAAGTGATAGAGGCTTATGGAGAAAATGGTGAAAAACTTACAGGTGACCTTGTATATGATATGGGAAATGATAATGGAAAAGTCATTAAGCAAGAAATAACCATTCATGTGGAGTAATCCTATATACCTATACTTCATTCAAGCATTATCCCAAAAAGTTTGTTATACTTTATTTATGTTAAGCGTAAAATAACAATGGATAAAATATGGATTAAATAAAAGGGATTCTAAGAAAGTGGTAGCTTTCAAGGAATCCCTTTCACAAAAGAGCAAACTTTAGTGTTAGTTTTTAAGGAGGATATACCAGCTTGAGTGACGTGGTGAAGTTAGAAAAAGAAGTAATGCGCATGCTTAAAGAAACGAGCAGAACATTCTATATTCCGATAAAACTTTTAAAACCGAGATTACGGAAAACTGTTGCTTCTGCCTACCTATGTATGCGAGCAATAGATGAGATTGAAGACCATGAACAAATGGATGCTGAAATCAAACAACATTTATTACGTTCTACTAGTGAACTATTAAAAGATAATTTTAATGTCGAATCTTATATGCAATTAATTGAACCATACCAAAAGATGCTTCCAGAAGTAACGATAAGACTAGCTGACTGGGTTTCCTTTTGTCCGGAAGGTATAGTAGAAAAGGTACTAGATTCAACTAGTATTATGGCAAGAGGTATGGCTGATTGGGTTGGGAAAAATTGGCAGATAATAACGAAAGAAGACTTAGATGAGTATACATACTATGTAGCTGGTCTTGTTGGCGTAATGCTATCAGATATTTGGAGATGGTATGACAATACGGAAACGGACTCTGATTTAGCTATTGGTTATGGTAGAGGACTTCAAGCGGTCAATATTCTTCGCAATCAAGAGGAGGATGCTGATAGAGGAGTCAAATTCTTCCCAGATACTTGGACAAGGGATGATATGTTTGAATATGCATCAGCTAATTTAGCGAAAGCAGACGAATATATGAAAGATATCAAAACAAAGAATATCATTCTATTTTGTAGGATACCACTAGCTTTAGCTCACCGAACACTCCATGCGCTGAAAAATGGTCAGGATAAAATATCGCGCCAAGAAGTGGAAGCTACAGTTGATGAAATTATCAATAGCTAGAACTAATATTTGATAGATAATTACGAAGGTAAATCAGATGGAATAGAGGCCAAGAGGTAATGCACCCCTTGGCCTCTTTCTATGGTTCGATAGTATAAACAATAGATAAAAACTAAGATTTTGTATGCTTGGTAAAAAGTGCTCTAAAGGCAAGATGGATGATAGCGATGGCAAAGATTACGATGATAATTCCGCCAATCAGTGTTAGGACGGTTGAAACTGGTGATGTAATGATTGCTGAGGCTGGTACTAATGTTAAGGCAAATCCTGCTAAAATGGCTATGAGATATAAGCCTGCAAGTCTATCCCACACAAAAATCCCTCCTTCCACTATATCGTATGCAGAGGGAGGGGGAATGTTTTTTACATTTATATTAATTGTGTAAATTAGGCTAATTTAGAAGCATTGGAAAGAAGCGATGCGATTTAAGTCTATTCCAAAGTACACCCAACGATTTCCACGCCATCTGAATCCAGCAACAGAATTTCTACCAACAAAAGTAGGATAGTACCAGAACGCGTTACCGTTCGCGAGCCATACATAGGTGAAACGGAATAAACATCCTCTAATAGCACCAGGGTCTACAGCAAACGTTTGAAATTGTTGCTGTTGTGGTGTAAATGATGGTGGAGGGGAAGTCGGCGCACCTTGCTGCTGACCTCCTCCAGGCTGTCCAGGAAAGCCCCCTCCTGGAAAACCTCCTCCTGGAAAACCAGGGAATCCACCAGTTTGTCCTGGTGGTGTAAAGCCAGGCTGTTGACCGCCTCCGGGGAATTGAGGACCAAAGAATTGCCCCCATAAATATCCAGGTAAATTAAATTGTCTTTCGTCATCATGTGGTGATCCATATTCATAATAATTCAACTCGTATTCCTCCTTCGATAATTCTCCATTCGTTTTAATATATGGGGAAAATGACTAGAATGGGAGTTGATTCGTAAGAAATGGGCTGATGACTACCATATTGTGTAGGTGAATTATTGGAAAATGATACCGATACTAATTTTTTCCAAAAAACACTACCCTCTATATCGAATCATGTCGATATAGAGGGTAAAAGACAAGAAGAGATGGGTGAGCAGCATGAATCTAGTTAAAGATTTGATTCAAGCAGATACAATCAAGAAAAATACGTTAATGGTCATTACAATGGGGATTTCTTTATTTGCGGCATTTATGTTATCACTAACGACTGGTAATATGGATACAACGATTCTATATGGTGTTGATGTATTCTTATTGGTTGGTTTTTTCTTTTTATTTAAGGCACTCAAGAAACCGAACCTATTTCCATTAGCTACAATTATCCAGGTATATACTTTCTCCATAATTGGGATGTTTATTAGTGGAAGTAGTATACAAATCGTATTAATACTTTTGTTTTTAACGATGTTTTCGGCAATACAGCTCAGATTGGGCTGGTTCTTACTTGGTTATTTCTATGGTTTTGCAATTTTAATACTAAACCATGTTATGAGTACCGATTCGGCAGTTAAAGATTTATTTAGTTATATTATGCTTATATATATCTTGTTAGGTGTAATGTTCTTTGTTATTATTCGCTTGTCAGCGGGACAGTTTAAAAAAATTGAAGAGTTACTAAATGCGTCCTCCTTGGATGCAGAACTAAAATTAAAAGACAAAGAAATGCTTGAGTCTAACGTATCGCTTATTGTGGAAAATATTTCCGCGATGAACGAACGTATTCAACAAAATATGAATTCGCAAAAAGAAATAGCAACTTCAATTGATGAAATGGCAAGTGGAGTGGAAACGCAATCTAATCAAATTACAGATATATCTCAAAATGCATTTGAAACGAAACAAGGGATGCAAACAATCTATGATACTTCCAATCAATTGAAGGTAGAATCATCAGAAGCGTATACGGCTTCCTTAGAAGGTAAAAATCAAATTGATGAGTTAAAATTAGATATTCATGCCCTAAAAGCAACTATCGAGGAATTGAATTCAACCTATTTAACTTTATCTAGTAAACTTGAGGAAACAAATGAGTTTGCAGAAACCATTAGAGGGATAACAGAACAAACAAACTTACTCGCCCTAAATGCTTCGATTGAAGCGGCAAGAGCTGGAGAAGCTGGTAAGGGATTTGCCGTTGTAGCAGAAGAGATACGTAAGCTAGCGGAAGTGACGAGTAAGTCAACAGAAAGAATTACCGAAAACTTAATAGAACTAAATGAAAGTAACTCACAAGCCCTAGAGAAAATGAAAACTAGCAATGTTCAGATTGATACAAACGTCAAGACAACAGAGGAAGTATCTAATTACTTTATGAAAGTTACCGAAACATTACAAGTCTTGGATGAAAGCTTAACTAGTTTTACGAATCTTTCTAGTAAAGTAATGGATCAATCAACCGAAATTGAGGTATCAACGAATGATTTGGCAGCCATTATCGAAGAGACGTCTGCGGGACTCGAAGAAATGAGTGCCACAGTAGAAGGATTATCCACAGATAGTGAAGTAATCGCTAGAGATATGGATGTAACAGCGTCTAAGGCAAAAGAATTAATCAATCAAAACTAGACTGTATAAATGGTAGGGGAGAATCCTCTACCATTTTTTTTGCAGATAGAAAGTATAAATTAGCTATCTCCCCTGCATAACAAAAACTAGCGATTGCGAGTTTTCTAATAATCGATTGCCCAGTATATACGAACTTTGCAGATTTTTTTACAAATTAGTACTAGTCAATAAGAGCTACAAACGATACCATAGGTACATAGCCTGAATTTATCAGTCAGAACAAAGTAACATAATGGGGGATAATGGTTTCATGAACGTCTTATCGATACATAATTTAGAGAAACAAGATAAGGATATTCTTTTATTCCCGAAATTCAACTTAGAGATATCTAGAGGAGATACAGTATCTATTCATTCTAGTCTGAATATCCGAGAATCAATCTTGAAGTTGTTTTTAGGGAAAAGCACGATAAATGGAGAAATAACCGTACTGGAGAAAAAACTTTCGGAACGTAATAATCTTCATGAACTGGGAATAGGTATTAGTTTTCTTAACCAAGGTCTTTACCAAAGACTATCGGTACTTGATCATCTCAAGCTATTCAAAAAATTATATGATACGGATGTGTCGTTGGAGGATGTATTCACCATCACACAGTTAAGTCAGGTGAAGCACTCCGCGATACGGAATCTGACATTCTCAGAACAGAGAAGGGTACATCTTGCCATTTTATTAGTACAAAATCCGGAATTATATATTTTTGAGGAACCTGATTGGAATGTTGATATGGAAACGAGGCGAGTAATCCTCAATATCGTCAGCTACTTAAAAGAATCAGGAAAGGCAGTACTTATACTAACTGGTAATATGGAAAATGCGATTACAATGGCTGATTGTGTTTACCGATTAAATGAGGACGGAATACATAAAGTGGACATGCAGGATACAACTGTATCCCCTGAGATGGAAGTGGAAGAAGAGCCATTAGAGAAAGAGGATGTACCAATAACGGTAAACTTTAATAAGATTCCTACTAAGGTTCATGATAAAATCATTCTTTTTGATCCACCAGAAATTGACTATATCGAAAGTAATGATGGTCAATCACATGTTTATATAAAAGGAGACAGTTTTCCAAGTGTCTTTACATTAAACGAATTAGAGGAGAAACTAAAGCCGTTTGGTTTCTTCCGTTGTCATCGATCCTATATCGTAAATTTACAAAAGGTTCGGGAGGTCATCACATGGACCAGGAATAGTTATAGTCTTGTTCTTGATGATAAACCAAAATCGACAATCCCACTTTCTAAGACGAAAATGACGCAATTAAAGGAAATGTTGGGATTAAAATAAGCTCCATTCAACCTGAAAAATGCTCCTTTCATGGAAAAAATGCTGTAAAAAGCCTTGTTTTATACTAATCTAGCATTACAAGAAAAAATGAATTACACGGAGGAGAAACATGGAGAATATTATTGAGGTAAAAAACCTAGCCAAGGTTTTTGGTAACCAATCTGCATTAGAAGATGTAAATTTTCAAGTTAAAAAAGGAGAAACATTTGGATTTTTAGGTCCAAGTGGTTCTGGAAAAACTACGACAATTAAAATTTTAACGGGACAGTTGCTACAGACATCTGGTGATGCTGAAGTATTCGGTGTGAAAAACACTGCATTAAATACGGCTGCTTATCGAAAAAGAATTGGGGTCCTTTCTGATAATAGTGGATTATATCAACGTTTATCTATTGAAGAAAACTTAAAATTATACTGTGACCTGTATGATGTACCAAGAAAACGAATGGAAGAAGTATTAGATTTAGTTAATCTTAGCGGGGAAAGGAAGAAGGTTGTTTCTAAGTTGTCTAAAGGGATGACACAACGTGTGCTATTAGCTAGAACATTGCTTCATGAGCCAGATCTATTATTCCTAGATGAGCCGACGTCTGCTCTTGACCCAGCGAATTCTAAACAAATACATGATGGTCTTCGACTTTTAAACGAAAAAGGCACCACAATCTTTTTAACTACTCATGATATGAGTGAAGCGGAGACACTTTGTAATCGTGTTGCTTTCCTAAATAAAGGAAAAATTCAATTACTAGATGAACCTAAAACACTGCGCAGACAATTTGCGGATGGTAGTGTCAGGTTGGAATTAAAGAATGGCCAGATCATTAGCCTTCCAGGTGGGGCAGAAGGTGCGGATGAGGTTTATAAATATATGTCTAATAATGAGATAGTTTCGATTCACTCAAACGAGCCGACATTAGGAGACATTTTCGTAGAGATTACTGGGAGGGAATTAGTATGACATTTTCATGGAAGCGAATCTACGCAATATTCAATAAGGATTTAAAGGATTTATCTAAAAACTTGTTTGTTAGCTCTATTATTGTTCTACCAATATTGATGGCGTTTCTATATGGTGGAATGTATGATATGAATTTGGAGTTACATTATATGGTAATTAATTTAACCTTGGCTTCTGTTACTGCATTTATTCAATGTGCCGTAATAGCGGAAGAGAAGGAAAAGCATACATTAAGAGGGTTGATGCTTTCCCCAGCTTCTTTAACAGAGATTCTTACAGGAAAAAGTCTTGTTACGTTATTTCTAACTGCGATAACATTAGTTCTTTGTTCCATGATCATGGATTATGAACCAGCAAGTCTGGGTATGGTTGCTATTGCTCTAATTATTTCTATGTTATTTTACATTGGAATTGGAACTTTACTTGGACTATTATCACGTACAGTTGTTGAGGCATCTGTTATTATTTTACCGGTAATCTTTCTATTTGGTTTTGGCTCATTATTAATGGTATTAGTTGATAAGTATCCGGCACTTTCCTTTATTGAATACTTACCTAATATTCAATTAGTAGAATTTGCGTATAAAGTAGAAGAAGGCCTAGGCTTTGGTGACCTGTGGAGTCATTTAGCTATATTACTAGCATGGGCGGTTGTTTCCTTTATTGTCACTGCATTTGTTTATAAGAAAAGAGAGCTTGATTAATAGAATATCAGGTTAATAGATAGGTTCACCAGCCGCACAAGTCGACATCTGCTTGCAGTGTCTTCGTTTGGAGGTAGGTGAGCCTATTTTTGTAACGTATGAGGAGACTAAGGAAGTCTCTCGAAGTGACTTTGGCTAAGAATTCGATGGAAATGTAGTTGATGAAGCTTCTAGAGTACTTTACGACAGTGAATATCGGTAAAATTGGTAACTAACAGCTGTTTCATCACGTTCTCAGGAGTTAATCCCAATAAAAAGATGATGAAAGCTAGCTCTCATCACGTTCACGAGAATATAATTCAGTGATTTCATGATAATAACCACAATCATCATCTTATAGGTGAAAGTTTATAATACTGATATTCGCTAGAGGATCCTACTGGTATATTACAAAGGATAAGAATAGTTGATACAGTAACAATTCTTCTTGATAATCAGTACACTAAATAGAATTAGTATGGCACAACATGCCTTATCAAATTTTATCTCAATTCCTTATCCAGAAATGCGTAAAAGTCTACCCATTCATCTATAACTTTTGATGTAGGTTTTCCTAATCCGTGTCCTGCTTTAGCTTCAAGCCTCAAGACAATTGTTGAATCCTTATCAGCTTTCTCCATTAAGGTTGCTGCGAATTTCTTCGCATGGGCTGGAACAACACGGTCATCACTTTCAGCAGTTGCAATTAGAACTGGTGGATACACTACGCCTTCCTTAATGTTATGAAGTGGTGAATAGGCATATAGATATGGGAATTGCTCTGGGTTATCAGCACTACCATACTCAGGAATCCAATAACGGCCAATCGTAAACTTGTGATAACGAAGCATATCAATTACTGGCACACGACAGACAACTGCGCCAAACAAATCTGGTCTTTGCACCATACAGGCTGCAACTAATAGTCCTCCGTTCGATCCCCCCATAATAGACAGCTTTTCTTTTCTTGTATAGTTATTCGCAATTAACCATTCCCCAGCAGAAATGAAGTCATCAAATACATTTTGCTTGTTTTCTAGCATGCCTGCACGATGCCATTCTTCGCCATATTCCGTGCCGCCTCTTAGTACAGCCACCGCATATACGCCACCTTTTTCAAGCCAGCGGAGAATTGCCGGGTTAAAGGAAGGTGTCATGTTCACATTAAATCCACCATAACCGTATAAAATCACCGGGTTATCCCCGTTTAATTCTATCCCTTTTAAATAGGTTAAAAACATTGGAACCTTAGTACCGTCCTTTGAGGAATAGAAAACCTGTTTTGTTTCGAATTTGGAAATATCAATCGGTAATTCTGATTCAGTAAATACCATTAGTTCACGATTATCCATGTTGTAGTTGTAAACTACTGTTGGACTTAGAAATGATGTTATTCCAAAATAAATTTCGTTTGTGTCTTTGCTTTTTGTAATATCTGTCAGAGACCCAAGGGTTGGAAGTTCTATGTTATGTGAGAAAGTACCATCCATATTAAAAACTTTCAGCTGGTGATGGGCATCGTGTAATAATCCGATGATAAACTTATCATTTAATGATATGGCAAAATCAATTACATCATCCTGCTCTCGAATTACTTCTTCCCAAGAAGAATCAGGGTGATTAATGTCTACCTTAATAATTTTCCCGTTCGGAGTATTAAGGTCTGTTTTGAAGTAAAAAGTATTATCTTTATTCGTAACATAGAGATACTCTGCATCGGCTTTGTCCAATAGGCGCGTAAACTTGTCATTAGAGTCAATCGGCCTTAGGTAAAAGCGATTCTCTGTTGCTGTGCCTAAGAAAACGTAAAGGCAAAGATACTTATCGTCATCACTAGTAAAGGTTGAGAACATTAACTCCTTATCCTCAAGCTGTTCATGTATAAGCTGGTCGTTAGACTGGCTATCCCCAATCTTGTGGAAGTATACCTTGTTAAAATTACTTTCATCTTCAGGTTCTACATTACCAGGCTCTGGGAATCTACTATAAAAGAACCCAGTATTATCTGGTGCCCAAGTTATACTAGTGAATTTAACATATTGGATATGGTCTTCTAATTTTGAGTTATTTGTAAGGTCAAGAAGGTGAATTTCCTGCCAGTCACTACCATGAGTAGAGGTAGCATATGCTAGATAACGACCGTCCTTACTAAAGGAATAGTTTGTCATGGCAACCGTGCCATCCTCACTTAACTTGTTAGGATCAATGACAATAGTATCTGTATCCCCATCTTTCCGGAATAGAATGGCTTGATTTTGTAACCCATCATTTTTTTGATAGTAAAGTTGTCCTTTTACTACCTTTGGTACAAAATACTTCGGGTAATTCCAAAGCTCTTCTAATCTTTTTCGATCCGCATTACGAGTAGTTGTTGTAGAAAAATATGTATAACATTGTTCTCCCATCCATTGGCTCCACTCTAATGATTGCTCTGAATCGGGATCCTCTAACCAACGATATGGATCTGCGACTTTCGTTCCGTGATAATCTTCTATAATATTATCTTTCTTAATGGTTACCAATACTATTCCTCCTTTAAAAAAGTGTTACTAATATTATTCGAGGAATATAAGTAAAATCCCTTTTATATTCTAGAGAATTATGGAGTATACTTATTATTGAAACCATTCTGAGCTCATACACGTTATAAGATATATAGGGCAGAATAAAAGTATGAAAAGGAGGAAATATATTGGCTACTACAGAGGATGATCGCTTGTTTGCCATGCTATTATATGTATTAAGCATACCAGCTCCAATTTTGGGACCATTATTAATTTGGTTGTTAAAAAGAGATACTTCGGACTTTGTGGATTATCATGGAAAAGAGTATTTTAATTTCATCGTATCCTTCGCTATATACGGGTTTATAAGTGTTGTTTTAATGATTCTGCTGATTGGATTTTTACTGTCATTTGCGGTGGGGATTACAGCATTTATTTTGACTATTATTGCTGCGGTTAAAGCTTATCAAGGGGAAGCATACAAGATTCCTTTGGTTATTCCTTTTATTAGGACATAAAGAATAGAGTGTTAGGACTTTATTGTTTAAATATCGGGGAAGATTGGAATGGTTAATGGCTATCTCAATAAAAGATAGGGCGGTTCTCATGATTTCATTCATTGAATCACAAGAACCTTCCCTTTTTATCACTTAACTTCTGGTATTCCTAGCATTAGACCTACCTTTATTCCGTCTTTCTTCATCTGGTCTTTTTGCTTTATTTTGTTTTTCCTTTGGTGCATGTGAATCTTTAACCATATCGTTTCCTCCTTTGTTGGCTAAAATTAAGATTGTTGCCTAGTGTTATTGTTTTCGGATTTTGTGGTTCTATTCAGGGGATGGTTGGACGGGGATAAGTCACTCGTCTCAGTATTAACTGCATGTTCTGGAGTGCAATGAGACTATCAATATGGTTCAGAAGGAAGAGTATGTCGTGGATAACTACATAAATATCACCTAATTATCAACGAACATTATCAGTTGAGAATTTAGGTAATATTATACTTATCTTGTAGCTAACCACGGTTTTATATAAGTCCATCCTAACTTACCTAATCTTGTGTATATTTTCATCCAGAAAAATCTGCAATTCGTTTTATAATTGTGCAAAAAAATTAAAGGACTCAATCCCAATAATTATATGGATTGAGTTCTTTCTGTATCAATGGAGCATAGCGGGCTCGAACCGCTGACCTTTGCACTGCCAGTGCAACGCTCTCCCAGCTGAGCTAATGCCCCTAGGTTTAATCTTATTATACTCACTCCATAATCCTTTTTCAACATAATAAGGATACAACTATAATAGAGTAATAAGAGTAGAAAATTCTAACTTGGATATAGGAGAAGGAGTAGGAAATGAAAAAAATCACGTTTGCTCTTGGAATTGTAACGGTCTTTCTCGTCGTAATAGTTGCTGTTTTCGGACGAGATTTATTTACCTCACAGGCTACTTTTTCATTTCAGGAAGCAATGGAAATGGAAAGGGCTCCTATTGAAAAGGTCGGTATACATACCAATAGACTCATTCTACAGATTTTACAGGAGGCATCTGTAGGAAAGGTTCCGAATGTATCCATTACTGCTGGAGAATCCGATTGGAAAGAGATTGTAAAGGAGTGGGGAGAACCTACAGAGACAATCTGCACAGGAGACGGAATATTTGTAGATTATCCAGAGAAGCGTGTTAGCTTTGGCCATAAAGATTCGACTATATTTGAAGTGCGATCTTTTAGTCCTGAAATCACTTTTATCACTTTTGAACAGATTATGGAACTAGTAGGAGAACCAAAAGAACAACGTTATTATAAAGATGCTGAGGTAGATCAACTTATTCTAGTTTATCAAGTGAACGAAACCTATAAGCTAAAATTTGTCTTGTCTAGACCAACTAATACTAATGCAAATCCTAATGTTCACCATATTAATGTATACTCAGATCCGGCTAAACATTTACCATCGACTAAGAGATTACTAGAGTCTATGACTCTCGAAGAAAAGATTGGGCAAATGATTATTGCTGGCATAGATGGGACGACACCAACACCAGAAACAAAAAAGCTTATTAAAGATTATCATGTTGGAGGAATCATCTTTTTCAGTGACAATTTAACAAGCTATAAGCAATCATTGGCTTTAATAAATGTTCTAAAACAGCTAAATTCGGTTAATGAAATTCCATTATTCCTTTCTGTAGACCAAGAAGGTGGACGTGTAACAAGACTTCCTGGATTAGAGGAGCATCCATCTAATAAAGAAATAGGCTTACAGGATGACCCTCGGCTTTCCTACCAATACGGAAGCATCCTAGCAAAAGAATTACTAGCATTTGGAATGAATGTAAACTTTGCCCCTGTTGTAGATGTAAATAATAATCCCAAAAACCCAGTCATTGGGGACCGAGCATTTGGGAATAATGTTCCGCTGGTGAGTAGGCTAAGCATACCAATGATGAAGGGAATGAAGGACAATCAAATCATACCAGTTATCAAGCATTTTCCTGGTCATGGTGATACAGAGGTTGATTCACATTTAGAGCTTCCGCGGATTGATAAGACTATGCAAGAGCTCCAACAAGTAGAATTAGTTCCATTTAAGGAAGCGATAGCAGAAGGTGCCGAAGTCGTCATGGTGGCACATATTCTTTTTCCGCAATTAGATTCCCAATATCCTTCCTCAATGTCGAAACCGATTATTACCGATTTACTTAGAGAGAAACTAGGTTTTAATGGTGTTATAATTACGGATGATATGATGATGGATGCAATTGAAAATCATTATGAAATCGGTGAAGCTGCTGTTCAATCTGTAAAAGCTGGTAGTGACATCCTCTTAATTAGTGAACACTATGAGGATATAGTAAGGGCTATTGATGCAGTAAAGGGAGCGGTTGAGAACGGTGAGATAAGTGAAAAGCGAATTGATGAGAGTGTAGAGAGAATCATTCGTTTGAAGGAAAAATATGATATTAACGATAATCAAGTACAATATCAAGATTTACAGGATATTAATCAGCTAATTAAAAAAATAGAGGAGTAGGATTGCTTTTTTGGGGCAATCCTATTTTATTTCTTTGTATTCCTGGTATTCGATAGATTCTCCATTTCAGATTCGAAATCTCAGCCAAAATCGCATTGAGACGTTTTATCAACACCATTTCGACCGAAATCTCAGCCAAAATGGCGTCGAGAGGCTTTATCAACTACATTTCTACCAAAATCTCAGCCAAAATGGCGTTGAGACGCTTTATCAACTTCATTTCCATCGAAATCTCAGCCGAAATGGCGTTGAGAGGCTTTAACAACTTCATTTCCATCGAATTATCAGCCAAAATGGTGTTGAGAGGCTTTATCAACTTCATTTCCATCGAATTATCAGCCAAAATTGTGTTGAGACGCTTTATCAACTTCATTTCCATCGAAATCTCAGCCGAAATGGCGTTGAGACGCTTTATCAACTTCATTTTTGCCGAAAACTAAGCAAAATTTCCTCCCTAATCTTCCCAATAGAACAAGGCGTCAAATATTTTATAAGGCGGATCAGCAAGGATAGTTGGTATTTTTGCTTGAAAAGGCAGAGCTTGATGAAGGTAAGATTTATCCATAATTTTGTATTGGAATTTGTCTAACACTTTTTTAATGCTCTCAACCTGTTCTGTCCAGTCCCCAGGTGGAAGTCTATTTACAGTATGACTGTGAATGAAACCACTGCTTCCGCCGTTTCTATGCTTGGTAACTTGATCGCTTCCTAAAATTGCGATAGGTGCTAGTCTGTTTATATAGACCCGTATACCATCAATAGTTGTTTCGTATTCATCTATTTGAGTAGAAGTTCCATCCCTTTTCCAACAAAATACATCGACATAGGAAGCATACCCACTTCCATAGCTGTTGAAGTCTGCTTCGTGTAGTAGGTTTCTGATTCCGCCAAAAGAACCTACTACCTTTGAAATATAGGTATCTATTTCTTGATGGTTGTACTCTTTCAAGTTGTAAGGATAAAACACTCCAATAGGATCACCTGCAATTATTCTTTGCAGTTCTTGGTTCGAGAATGTAATGGACATTGTCACGACCTCCTTCTTTAGGAGTAAGTATTATTTTAATTAATTTTAGTGTTCTTGTGATCGTTTGTAAACTGGAATGGAGATTTACTAACAAGTGAGGAGCTGTCAGAAAAAAGTACTAATTATACCTATGGGTCATTCATACTGTTTTCTATAAAATCATAGTCTAATAGTAGTGATTTTTCATATCTTTACAAAAACACGATAGAAAGGGCACTTCTTATGTGGTATTAATGAATTGTAAGACACACTTAAGTAGGGTGTATCTATGAAAAAATGGAGGGAAAACATGAAGAAAGCATCAGTTAAAAAGTTATTCAATCTATTTCTTATCTTTTCACTAGTTTTCATGAATACGACAACTGTTCTTGCCAATACAGCTAGTGAAGCAGAGCAATTTGCCGAAGACTTATTTATCTCTGAGTATTTGGAGGGTGGTTCATTCAATAAGGCTATCGAGATTTATAATGGGACAGGAGAAGCGGTTGATTTATCAGCTTATCAATTGGAGTTATATAGTAATGGGGCTTCTTCACCAACCCAGACGGTAACATTATCGGGTGTACTTGCCCATGGTGATGTTTTGGTATTAGCACATCCTAGTGCAAGCGCAGAAATTTTAGCGGTTGCTGATGTAATAAATGGTGCAGTTATTAATTTTAATGGTGATGATGCAGTTGCACTTAAGAGCCAAGGTAGTTTACTAGATGTATTAGGTACGATAGGTACAAGAGATAATTATGGAGCTGATAAAACCTTAGTTAGAAATTCCTCCATCATTGCTCCAAGCGCAAGTTATAATTCTACTGAGTGGACTAATCAAGGGAAAGACAATTTTACATACTTAGGTTATCACGAGATGGATGGTGTAGATGCTGGTGACCCAGGGAACCCGGGAGAGCCTGGAGAACCAGGAGAGGTATCGCCAATTCAACAAATTCGTAATCTATCAGATGGTACTGTTGTAACGGTGGAAGGTATCGTACTTGCAGATAGTGACAAGATTAGTAATCCAGGACAATTTACAACGTATATACAGGATGAAACAGCTGGTATTAATATTTTTTCTTATGAAAAGGGAAGTCTACCTTCTTTATCGAAGGGTGATCGAGTTCAAATTGTTGGGGAACTAGATTCCTATAATGGATTAAAGGAGATTATTCCAACATCTATTGATATAATCGCAGAAAATCAACCTTTACCAGAGGTTCAAACGATAACTTTAGAAGATTTACAGAACCCTGCCATTGCGGAAAGCTATGAGGGGGAATTAGTTCAAGTTAATGCGTTTATCAATAATATTCCAGGTAGTCCTGCAGGTGGGGGATATAATGTTTCCCTAGTGGATGCGGATTTTAATGGTGCGACATTACGCGTGATGCAAAACGCGCTTGATATTTCTTTAGTAGAATCGGATAAGTGGTATGATATTACAGCCATTGTTAGCCAGTATAATGACTACCAATTAATCCCGACTGAACAGGCAGATATTAGGTTGGCTGATGAACAACCAGATCCACCTTCAGCGGGAGGGTACTATGAAACTACTGTTGCGAGTATAACAGACGGGGATACGATCCGTATTGCAACACCAGTTTTTGGTGAGACAAGAGTTCGTTTTCTAAATATGGATACAGCAGAAACCTATGATGCACATAATAATGACCCAGCACGAGCGGAAATTAACCGAAATCAAAAGTACTATGGTGAATTAGCGAAGTCGTATATTAGTGAGTTAATTCAGCCGGGTGATGAAATATACTTAAAAATTGGTGATGAGCCAACAGACGATTATGGACGAATTTTGGCAGAAGTGATTCGAAAAGAAGATAACTTAAATATTAACCTGGAAATGGTAGCACAAGGGTATGCATCAACATACTTCCTTGCACCTATTGATGAGGAAGCCTATCCACTGTACCAAGAGGCTGTTAGAGAAGCGAAGGATGCAGGTCTTGGTATCTGGAATCCAGAGGATCCATTACTGGAGCTTCCATTTGTATTCCGTGCGTTTGATGATAAAAAAGGATTATTACGATATGTTGGTAATTCAGATACACGACAATATGTAGCTCCAGAGGATTGGGCGGATGTACCAGTAGATAAACGAATTTTCTTTGTAAGCTCAGGAGAAGCGGAAAGCTATGGATTTACTCCTGCTAACGGGAATGGAAATGAAGAACCGAACCTATTGGATGTTCAAATATTAAGTATGAATGACCTTCACGGAAAAATTGATCAGGAGTATATGATTGATCCAAATGGTGATGGCGTACGTGATATGTATGGTCGCATGGATTACACAGCTTCCGCGATTAAAGAGCGTGAAGCAGAGAACCCTAATACATTAATCGTACATGCAGGAGATATGATTGGTGGAAGCTCACCCGTTTCTGGTTTATTACAAGATGAGCCAACGGTTGAGATTATGGAAGAGATCGGGTTTGATGTAGGAACAGTAGGTAACCATGAATTTGACGAAGGGCTTGCTGAGCTTCTTCGCATGGTAAATGGTGGGGACCATCCAGATGGAAAGGGAACAGAAGGGTATGATGGAATGAACTTCCCAGTCCTTTGTGCAAACTGTGTATATGAGGACAGTGGGGAGACCTTCTTAGATCCTTACTATATTGCAAATGTTGATGGCGTAGATATTGGTTTTATTGGAGTAAATACCGTTGAAACAGTCAACATGGTTATGCCTTCATCTCTTGAAGGAATAGCGTTTACAGATGAAGCGGAGGCAGTTAATCGTGCTGCAGAAGAGCTTGCGGATCAAGGAGTGAAAGCAATCATTGTATTAGCACATATGCCTGCTTACCAGTCTGGTGATAATGCAACCGGCGCTGCTGCCGACCTAGCTAATGCAGTAAACGATGAAGTGGACATTATTTTCGCAGCGCACAATCATGCGGTAAATAATGCAGTTGTGGACAATAAGTTAATCGTTCAAGCAAATGAATATGGTAAAGCCTTTGCGGATGTCGATATTCAGATTGACCGTACAACAGGTGACATTGTAACAAAAGAAGCAGAGATTGTATTTGTGAAACAAAGTGATTTTGCTCAGGATCCAGTCGTTGCTGAAACCCTTGCGCATTATGCTGAGGAAATTGCGCCAATCATAAATGAGGTCGTTGGTTATAACGCGCAGGATTTAACCGGCAGTTATTCCAATACGAGTGACCACGGCTTAGGAAATTTAATCGCAGATGGCATGAAGTGGGCGATGGGCAGTGACTTTGCGATGCAAAATGGTGGAGGAATTCGCGATATCTTATTGGCAGGCCCGATTACATGGGGTGAGCTTTATAATATCCTACCATTTGGTAATACCCTGATGACTGTTGAAATTAAAGGTGCTGACCTTTATCCAATTCTAAATGAACAATTATCTGGCTATGGAGCAGATTATAGTATTGCTGGCTTTCACTATACCTTTAACCCTGAATTGCAGCAGGTAGTGGATATTACTTTACCTGATGGTTCACCAATCGATATGGATGCTGTTTATACCTTAACAGTTAACAATTATATGGGAACATCAGATGGTCCAATAAAAGAACTAGGTAAAAATCCTACAATGGGACCAGTTGATGTTGACGCAGCAGTAGACTTTGTACGCAGTCTTAATAGTAGCGAAGCGAATCCAATCGTATATGAATCAGAAGGTAGAATCTCAACTACAGATAAGGTTCCAGGTGAAGAGCCTGAACCAGAGCCGACATTTGTGGAGATACCAGTTAAGAAAAATAATGGTACAGCAACCGTTCAGACAATTCATTTAGAAGCATTAGAACATGGTGCTCATGCTGTTATAAACATTTACAATGCAAAGAAACCTCGTAATTTACTGTTGAATAAAAAGCAAGTTGATATATTAAAAGAAAAAGAGATTGTGTTAGTGGTGACCAACGGCACTACATCTAAAACATTCGTGATGGCAGATGTAACAGATAAAGTGCTAAAGGTTAGTTTAGAAGAATAGTATTAGAGGGTATCTCCGTTTAGGGAGGTACCTTTTTTTGGTTGGAATTGCCTGAGTCCCAATAAGAATGGCCGAAAAGGATGGGGATATCGCCGTAGGTCCGGTTGAAATCGCCGATACATCAGGGAAAATTGCTGAACCCGAGATCAGGATTGGCCGCAGTATGCTGGTGAAACGTGTTCACCGAGGCTGGATTGTTTGAAAATAAAAAGGCGAACCTAATTGAGGTTCGCCTTTTGCATATCAAGGTGTCCACTCTCGATGCAACATACCGACAAGTTTCCATTCACCTTGATATTCTTCAAATATTAATGTTAATTGCATCCAACTTAGGTCATCACCTTTCACTGTCTCATAGAATGAGTACTGAACCATATGAGCAACAGGGAATACATCTCTAATTGTCTCAGTGAAAAATTCTGGACCGGATAAATTCTGTTGATTGACGTAGAAGGTATCAGGCTGTGCTTTCGTATATAGATATTCATCAAAGAAACCTGCTGGTGTCAATTCTATTGGTAAACCACTTGAACCATGATCACCCCAACGATACACGGTTGTATCTTGTAATAAGCTTGGTATTTCTTCTGTATGAAAGATTAAAGGCTCATGATTCTCAGACATGTCATTAGGCTTTACCTGAAGAAACGGTGCTATTAGTACACCTTTTTCAGGATGAACATGGCTAGATAGTTCTTCCATGTTATGTTCTGCAAGTATGCTAAATACGGTATCCGCATGTTCCTTAATACCTGGCTTTTTATAATGCAACTCCATCGCTATAATGTCTGTTTCGTTTTTTGGGTAGGAAACAGTTCCATCGTAAATGAACCGTAGCTCATAGTGCTTCAGATTATAAGACATGATACTCATAGATTCAGCATCGTTCAAAGAGCTCGGAGCACCTAGAGCATTTTCTATATCGGCTACAGTCACGTTATCTCCTGGATTCAATTCATAGCGGTAAGCCGAATACATATTTTCATCATCGTTTTTAATGAAGATGTGATCGCCATAAACATCTGCCGTGCCACCCTCTAATTTATAGGATTCAAAGGGCTCTTCAAATTGAGCAGGAAAAGAAGTGGAATCTGCTGGCACCTGAATTGCTGGCAATTTCGGCAATCTACCAATATCAGACAATGATAGAAGACCACTCTCTGGAACTAACATCTCGGACAAGGATGGTTTCTGGCTAACCAACCAATTTTCTAGTTCATATCCTTCCTTTGGCGTAGCACCATGCTGAAGTAATAGGTCACTAATTGTCTTATTACCTACCTTGCCAGCCATCCATAGTACGGAAACATCACTGTTGGAAGTAACAGTTGTATTTGGATTTGCACCAGCTTCTAAAAGGATCTTCACCATTTCTGATTGGTGCCCATAAACAGCAATGACTAAAGCATTATAATCACGAGCATTCCGATGATTTATGTCTGCCCCGTTTTCTAATAGAAGGGAGGCTACCTTTGTGTTAGTAGTTATCGTTAATGGTGTGTCTAGTTGATTGTTTGTTACATTAGGGTTTGCGTTTAACTGTAAAAGCTTTAAGACAATAGATTCTAGATTTTCCTTTGCGGCGATAAGAAGTGCTCTATCCGGGTTAGCGCCTTGCTGTACAAAGTCAATAATTTTATCCCAGTTTCTTTCGCTAGGTGCCTTAGCTAGTTCATCATCAAATAGTACTGAAATCTCCTCTCCATTATCATCCTCTGACTTTCCTTCTCCGTCCTCTTGCGATAATAGGTATTCATCTGTAAAGAACTTCTCTTTAAATTCCAGCCATTTGGAAGATTCAACTTCATACAGAATGCCATCAATGGAGACTAGTTCAGAATTACTGTTAAATTGAAGCACCTGTAGCAGTTCGCCATCTTTATCATAGAGCTCGACTTTTTCTTCTAAACCATTTAAACTCTTTACATTGCTTTCAGTGAGTTCCATAGATCCAACAGTCTCCATAAATAATGTAATCATCGGTGACTCTTCCGTTGAATAGTGTTCCTCGTTAATAGCTCCATCTATTTTTACGATATCCCCCTCAACTAAATCCAACAGTGGTAATGTAGCCTGAGTTTGTTCTTGCCCTGCATTCCCAATTACTAATACCGCAAAAATTAAAATAGCTGCTAGTGCTCCAATCGTAGAACTAATTGCTCTAAAATTACGTTTCTTCTTTCGAGTCGCTTGTGTAACACGTGTATTTAAAATCGTTTGTTTGATTTGTAAAGCTCTATGTTTGGTTATGTCCGGTTTGGGCATCATTCGTAATTGTTCATCTAACGATTCTAGGTGATTTGGTCTCTTCATAAGAGAAACACCTCCTTAGTTCTTCATGTAATGCTAGCTTTGCCCGATGATGTGTCGACTTAACTTTACTTTCACTCCATCTTAGAATTTTTGCTGTCTCTTGAACGGAAAGTTCTTTTATTCCTCTTAGAATAATGACATCTTGATAGTTTGATTTTAATTGGTGGATACAACGGTATATTGCTTTCGTATCCTCATTGAGGTCCATGATGGTTTCTGGTGATACATTTGTACTTGGTTCATTGGCATCATCAAGTGGAACCGTATTAGCCCATTTCTTTGCTTTTTTCTTCCTCGATTCATCAATAGCTAGATTGCGCGCAATACTAAATAACCACGTCTTTGGCGTAGCATTCTCTTTAAAACTGTTAAATCCCTTTAATGCTTTTATGAAGACTTCCTGCAGTAAGTCTTCTGCTTCGGATGGACCCACACGATATATTAAAAAATGATAAATATCATTCCCATAGCGTTCAAACCAATCTGAAATTGTTTCATGCGACACGTACATCACCCCCTGGTTTTCAATACATTAGACGAATAATAAGCAACAAAATTGCATTTTTTATTAAATTAATTAAAAAATAGGATAGGAAACTTTAAAACCCATCAGGTGTTGGCGGGTATTTCCATTTATATACCTTATACTATATAGTAGAAATATGATTTGTACATATGACCAGTTAAGGAGGTTCAGTCGTGCAGGATAAAAAACATAACTGGATTAAAATTGCTAACCGGGAGGCCTTGATAGGAGTAGGTTTAGTAATTATAAATTTTATATGGTGGTATGCTTTTGCATATGGGTTAGGTAGTAAGGACCCAGATGAATATCGCTATATTTTTGGACTACCAGATTGGTTTTTCTATAGTTGTGTAGTAGGTTTTATTGTTATGGTTGTTTTAGTCATCTTGGTAATCAAAATGTTTTTTGTTGAAATTCCCTTCGACGAGGAAGAGGAGAATGAATAAATGAATTGGGTTGCTATTATTCCGTTAATTATTTTTTTAGCTATCATTTTTTGGGTAGGTTTATATGCCAGTAGGTATGTGCAGTCGTCTAAAACCTTTATGCAAGAATACTTTCTTGGTGAAAGAAGTTTAGGTGGCTTTGTCCTAGCGATGACGATGACGGCCACGTATGGAAGTGCGAGCAGTTTCATCGGTGGTCCTGGAACGGCTTATACACAGGGACTTGGCTGGGTGTTGTTAGCTATGTCACAAGTAGTAACAGGTTATTTTGTTTTAATGGTACTTGGGAAAAAGTTTGCTATTGTGACAAGAAGATATAAAGCAATTACAATGGTAGATTACTTAAAAGAGCGATATAAATCTCCAGTGGTTGTCATCCTTTCTTCTATAAGTATTATTGTCTTTTTGTTTTCTGCTATGGCTGCACAATGGATTGGTGGAGCTAGATTAGTTGAATCGTTAACAGGTTTATCTTATATAACAGCGTTATTTATTTTTGCTGCATCAGTACTTATCTATGTGACCATTGGTGGATTTCGAGCTGTTGCACTAACAGATGCAGTACAGGGGACCGTTATGTTCATTGGGACATTAATATTACTAATTGCCACGATTATTGCCGGTGGAGGGATACCGAATATTATTGCTGATTTAAAAGCAGAAAATCCGAATCTCATTACTCCCTTTGGTGCAGAAGGAACATTAAGTCCAGCGTATGTGTCATCCTTTTGGATATTAGTTGGGGTCGGAGTGATTGCACTACCTCAGATAGCAGTACGCGCAATGTCGTATAAAAATGCTAAATCCATGCATCGGGCGTTAATAATCGGAACTATTGTGGTTGGATTTATTATGTTAAATATGCATCTAATTGGTGTTTTTGCGCGTCCTATCTTACCAGGTATTGATGTAGGGGATAAAGTAATGCCATTAATCGCACTGGAAACTATGCCTGCTTGGCTTGCTGGGATTGTGTTAGCTGCACCAATGGCTGCTATCATGTCGACAGTAGATTCTTTATTGATATTGGTTAGTTCTACTGTTGTAAAAGATGTTTATATCAACTATATCAAGCCAGACGCCACACACCAAACAGTAAAGCGATTGAGCCTTGCAGTTACCGCGATATTGGGTGTGATTGTACTGATAATGGCATTGGATCCACCAGATTTAATCATATGGCTGAATCTGTTTGCCTTTGGGGGTCTTGAAGCAGCATTTATTTGGCCAGTAGTTCTTGGACTTTACTGGAAGGAAGGTAACAAGTATGGAGCAATCGCATCCATTATAACTGGTGTAAGCCTATATACGTTATCCGATCTCTTACCAAAGGCATTAACCAACGTTCTATCTGCAAGTTCTCTTGATTCTATTTCATCTCTTTTCCAACCGTTTGGTATGCATGCCGTAGTAGTTCCAGTGATAGCTTCGTTCTTTGCTTATATCATTGTAAGTCTCTTAACGAGAAGGCTAATCCCAGAGCAGCTGAAACCTAAATATTGAGAAAAGCGCTCTAATATGAGCGCTTTTCCTACATGAACAAGGGGGAGTTACATTTGAAACGAATCATCTTCTTTGATGGTGAATGTAATTTGTGCAATTCAAGTGTCCAATTTGTCATTAAAAGGGATCCAAAAGGGATATATCAGTTTGCCTCGCTTCAAAGTGATTTTGGTCAACAAGTTATCTTGAAACATAGATTGCCTAAAGAGATTGATAGTTTTATCTATTTAGAGGGTGGAACCTTACATATTAAGTCAACTGCTGCCCTTAAGGTATGCAAAGGGTTAAGCGGACTTTGGAAAGTACTGTATGTATTTATCATAGTCCCAAAACCAATACGCAATCTCGTCTATGAATGTATTGCTCGGAACCGCTACAAATGGTTTGGAAAAAGGGAATCTTGTATGATCCCAACACCGGATATGCGAGACCGCTTTATTGATAATTAAATTCGGTCTTGAGACGGAGGGATTCTCCTTCATAAGGATGTTGTTTATATGAACCATTCCTGTAAACTTAATATAAATAACAGGACATAAGGGGATGAATACATGGGGATTCTGAAAGGTTTATTAAATAGTTCAAGAAAAACGATAGGGCAGGAACGATCATTTGAAATCCGAAAGCTACACGATTTTAACCTATCAGCAGATATAGCTGATGTTGGGATTATTGTACACGATCAACCAAGAATTTATATAAGCTTTGAAACATATGAAAATGGTCCGGTGTTAGAAACGATAGAGAAGGAAGATTCGTTTACAATAAGTGCAAAGCGAGAAAGTAATGGCCCGACGATCGTCATTGGAAATATTCCTAAATGTCGATTAGATATCTATGTACCTAGTGATATAGCTACCAACTGGGATATACGTGTTACATCAGGAAGAATTACAGCAGAGAATCTACTAGCAAAAACGATTCGGGTCAGTGCGACCTCAGGTAGTATAAAGTTATCCAATGTGATTACAGAGAGAGCCGAATTGAATACTAAATCCGGAAAAATCTCTGTAAATAAGTTAAACGTAGATATGTTAAAGTTTAGAGCACTCTCAGGAAAGGTTATGATTAGATCTTCCTATGGTGATATTAATGGTGAAGTAGGGTCTGGAGAAATTGCAGTTTCGGAAATTAAGGGCGATGATTTAACACTTTCAACAGGGTCTGGGCGAATTAATATAAAAGAAGTTTACTATAAAAATGTAACATTAGAAGCGGGTTCGGGAAAAATTAGTGCGGAAAGTTTTTGGGGAGAAAAGACAAATGCTCGAGTGGGATCAGGGGTAATTGATTTTAGGGATTTCCAAGGGTCTATGAAGGGGAACTCCTATTCTGGAAATATTAAAATATCTATTTCCGAAAATTCTTCTTTAGACCTAAAGACTGGAAGCGGTAATATTAATGTGGAGTTTCAAGATTTTGACATACATTCGATGTTTGATGTGAAGACTGGTTCGGGCGGTATTGTTACCAATCTCCCAATGCAAATGGAAACGCAGAAAAAGCATCACATGGTAGGGAAGGTTGGACATGGTGACAATCTAATTCGGCTTCGTACTGGTTCTGGAAAGGTCGTCATGTACACAATGAAATCTAATTAACGAAGAAGGAAGGGAAGCATACGCATTCCCTTCCTTCTTTTTTATTTTGTAATATTGAGCCTTTCTTTAGCAAATTGCTCAAAAAATACGAGTGATTCTGGATTACTTAAGGACCCTTTATTCGCAACTACATCGATTGGTTGCCCCATTAATATCTTCTTAACAGGAATCTCTAACTTTTTCCCATTTAATGTTCTGGGTAAATCATTAACCGGAATGACATCAGTAGGAACGTGTCTTGGTGAACATTGTGTTCGAATTTGATTTCGAATAGCTGTAACAATTTCATCTGTAAGTTCATGATTGTCCTTCATTAAAACAAATAACGGTACAAAGGAGTCGCCATTTACCAATGGAATATCAACTATTAAACTATCATCAATTTCCTTTATTTGATCGACTGCTCGATAGATTTCACTCGTACCTATTCTAATGCCACCGCGGTTAATTGTTGCATCGGAACGACCGTAAATGATACATGTTCCATGCCCTGTAATTTTAATATAATCACCGTGTCTCCAAATGCCTGGATACATATTAAAATAACTATCATGCATTCGACTGCCATCTTCATCATTCCAAAGATAGATGGGCATGGCTGGAAAAGGCTCTGTTAGTACCAATTCACCAACCGCATCTATCTGGGGTTCCCCTTGATCGTCGTAGCTTTCCACCTTTGCTCCAAGGCCACGACATTGAAGTTCTCCAGCATATACAGGAAGGGTAGGAACGCCTAATACGAATGCTGTACAAACATCTGTCCCTCCGCTAATTGAAGCGATGGAGAGGTCTTCTTTTACATGGTCATAGCACCACTTAAATCCTTCAGGTGGGAGCGGTGAGCCAGTTGATGAAATAGATTTTAAATGGGTTAAATCAAATTCATTACTAGGTGAAAAATCATCTTTCATACATGCCGTAATATAACTAGCAGATGTTCCGAAAATGGTCATTTTAGTTTCTTCTGCAAATTTCCATAGCATTTTTTTATCCGGGTATGCGGGATTCCCGTCATAAAGAATAATAGTGCTTCCAGTAAGTAAGCCACCAACTAGGTAATTCCACATCATCCAACCAGTTGTTGTAAACCAAAAGAAGCGGTCATTTTCATGTAAATCAGTATGGAAAGTTAATGCCTTTAGATGTTCTACCAACATTCCACCTTGGCTATGAACAATTGGCTTTGGTTTGCCAGTCGTTCCAGAAGAGAATAATATCCAAAGTGGATCATTAAAGTTCACATGCTCATAGGTTAGTTCATCACTAAAATCATGAATGGCTTGATTCCAAAGTGTTACGGAATTCAAGTCTGTGAAGGATTCCGATTCATTTAGGTAGGGTATAGCAATTGTTGCCTTTAATGTTGGTAGCTCACGTTGTATCTCCTCTACAACATCCATTCGATTAAAAATTTTGCCACCATAACGATAGCCATCGACTGTAATCATAACCTTTGGTTCGATCTGTTTAAAACGATCTATTACACTTTGTTTCCCGAAATCGGGGGAGGCGCTAGACCAAATTGCTCCAAGGCTAGCGGTTGCCAGTAAGGCTACAACAGATTCATAAATATTAGGGATATAAGCAACAATACGGTCTCCTTTAGTGACTCCTAGGCTTTTAAGTGATTTTTGGAGAGCAGTCGTATCTTGATATAGCTTCTCCCAAGTAACTTCCTGATTTCCAGTGCGGATTTCAGAGGTATGAATGATCGCAGTTTTATCTCTTTTATAATTTCTAAACACATGCTCCGCATAATTTACCTTTGCACCTTCAAACCATTTTGCACCAGGCATTTTATGAGAAGATAGGACTTTATCATAATTAGTTGGTGATTGGATATCAAAATACTCCCATATGGTTTCCCAAAAACTTTCGATATGTTGAACCGACCAATGCCAAACGGAGGAATAGTCATGGAAGTCAAGGCCTTTTTTATTCTTAAGCCAATTCATGTAAGTCGTGATATTTGCTTGATGGATTCGATCTTTATTCGGTTTCCATAATAAAGTACCTTCTTCTATTTGATTCATAATACTCCTCCCCAGTTCTTTTCATTAATCTTATTATATGTAAACGTTTTCTGTGTGTAAAGATTAGTAAAGACATCTCTGACAAAGGAAAACCCATTAATTAAATAATGGGTTCCTTCCAAATCTCTATAAATCTACGAAATAGACTTACCACTTAAACCGAAAGACTAATCAGCTTTCTGCCAGCTTATCTGCGAATGCTTTGACATAAGGAGGTAAATCAGGTGGCCTTCTACTGGAAATGATGTGGTCATCGATAATAACTGGCTCATCAAACCAAGTTGCGCCTGCGTTTTCCATATCATCTTTAATGCCAGGGGTACTGGTTACTTTTTTTCCATCTAGAATTTTAGCGGAAATTAGTACCCATCCAGCATGGCAGATTTGACCGATAGGCTTTTTGGCTTTGTCCATTTCTTTCACAAAGTGAAGTACTTCAGGATATCGTCTTAATTTGTCAGGAGCCCATCCTCCAGGTACAAGTATTGCGTCATAATCAACTATATCTATGTCATGAAATGCGTAGTCCGATTTGGCCGGGACACCGTATTTCCCTATATATTCTTTATTAGCTTCTTGGCCTACTAAATGTACAGTGGCCCCTTCTTCACGTAGGCGTAAAATAGGGTACCATAGCTCTAAGTCTTCAAATTCTTGATCGACTAATGCAATTACTTTTTTATTATATAAACGCATAAAATAACACCTCCATAATAAGTGTAACAGAAAAACACTTGTTTAAGTAATCCAAAGTCGCGATAAGAAATATTTGAGATTCACTTGCTGCATTTTGAGAGTGGTAAATTTCATAACTTTGGCTTGCCGATTTTAACGTTTCCTAACATATAAAAACCACAGTTATATCTGTGGTTTCTAAATAGGACGTTCGCCGAACTTAATAAATGTATTTTCATCTTCAACCAGTCCACATGACCCACATTGAATCCGATATTTTGGACCATTATATAGAGTGTGAAAAGGCTCTACTTGGCTGTTCGTGTAGTCATTTAAGATATCCCCGGTTTCTGGATCTAATTTTACTGGTTTGGCTACTTGCTCAATTATATTAAAGCGTGAACGATTGGTTTTACAATTAGGACAACGATACTTTTGTGTCATCATACACACCTCCAATCTTAGTATGGAGTGGAGGTGCTAAAATATACGGGGAGATATCTTTAAAAAAGACGCTTTAACTTAGACAGGAAAGATGTTTTTTTCTCTACCTCATCTTTTGTTAGTTGCTCATGATTCATATCTTCAATATAGATTTCTTCTTTATCGATTGCGTAATCATATGCCAAAACGGCTCCGATATCAGTTTCTACCTCTTCATTTGAGACTATGGTGTAAGGAACGTGATACTTATTAGCTAACTCCTTCTCTACTTTAAGGAATTTAGAAGCAATTTTGCCATTAATTAAGAGCTTCGCATTTTTATGTTGTTGTAAGCTGTTCTCGAGTTGTTGTATACCTTTGTCAGACATCACTTGACCTATCGTAAGTGCAATGACAATTCGCTCTCGCAACGTACCTAAATAATAATCCCTTTCTTCTTGCTTAGGGAGACGCGTTCCATAGATACCTTCTGTAAGATAATCCTCAACATTTTTCTTACTCATCTATTGATACCTCACTTTAGTTTTATTGTATAAAAGAACATACTAGACTGCAAAGAAAGAGGATATTTATATAAAATGGAGAACTATTTAGTGTAAGGGAGGAGATGTATTTGAAATATTTTCTAGTATGCTTGATTGTTATATTAAGTATAGCGTATCTCGTATTTGCCATATATTTAAATAAACAGGCATGGAAATACATACTAAAGCCAGGTACGATGTTATGTATTATAATTTTAGCCATGTATATAAACCCATTACATACTTCATATAGTTTCTATGTATTATTAGCATTGATTTTTTCGTTAGCAGGTGATGTGTTTCTGATGCTTGAAGATAAATGGTTTATCCATGGTTTAGCTAGTTTCCTGCTTGCGCATATCATCTATATTGTAGGATTTTTGACATCATGGACATTCGTATTTTCGAATACTTCGGCAACACTAATTATATTCATCCTAATATTAGCTACAGTATTTTTAAAAATACTCTATCCAAAGGTTTATAAGCAAGGCGGAAAATTATTCATCGTGGCAGTTGCTATCTATATTGTTATTATCTCCACCATGCTTAGCTTAGCAATACTTACCGGGTCAGTACTAGTGATAACCGCAGCTTTTTTATTCTTTATTTCGGATGCAATATTAGCATGTAATAAGTTTTATGTAAGGTTTAGATTGGCTGATTATATGGTGATGGGTACTTATTTCAGTGCGCAACTTCTTTTTGCAATTAGTGTAGGCAGCCCATTATAGGCCACCTACCATATATTACTTTTTTTTAACTCGACTATCAGCTGCAGCAGATCTCGCCTGTGCCTCTTTATCATCATGATCTGCCAGCTCTTCCGAATACTCTACATCAATTCCATCAGACAATTGATTCTTCGGAGTTTGAGCCAGAAAGTTTTTACCACCTGCACGATTATGGTCACCACGTCCCATAATATCACCTCATTTCTGGAGTATTCAATGATTAGTATAAGCAAAGCGCAAAAATAAAAACGAGTAATCGAGAGGAAAAAATTCCTTCAGATTACTCGTTTAGTTTATTTCGTGATATATGGTTGTCGTTGATCTAATGGTATTTCTGGTTCTTGTTTTACTTGAAATGGAACTCCAGATTCATTACCATAACGATATTCTGATGGATCAACAGGTGTCCAATCTTCATTTGGTGAATAGAAACGTAGAAGATCTCCATTTAAAAGCTTATCAGAAAGTTCAAGTTCACGTAGTACTTCATCTTTCGTTTTTAGCATCTCTTCTGTTGGTTCTATCTCTTCACCTTCGTTATTGTAGAAGGTTCCAGAAACTACACTGTATTCTGGTGTTATATAATCTCCATTACGGAATGGAATGATTTCCTTATGTCCTTCTGAGAATAGGTCTGTTCCAAATTGGATATAATCTTGTGCATCAATTCCTACTAGGTGTAACAATGTAGGCATCATATCAGTTTGGCCAGAGAATTCATGGACTGTTCCCATTCCTTCTACTCCAGGAACCTTTATGATGAAAGGTACACGTTGTAATTGAGCATTTTTATAAGGGGTGATTTCTTCCCCTAGCAGTTCTTCCATAGCACGATTATGGTTCTTAGAAATACCATAATGGTCTCCATAAAGAAGGATGACAGAATCATCATATAATCCTGCTTCTTTTAAATCATTAAAGAACATTTCTAGTGCTTCATCCAGATATCGTGCTGTTTGGAAGTACGTATCAACGGATTTGTCACCAGTTTCAGCAGGTGCAAGCGTTGCTAACTCTTCCGGTACAACATATGGATGGTGATGTGTTAGTGTCATCAAATGAGCATAAAACGGTTCATCTAACGATTCAAGCATTGGAATAGATTCTTCAAAGAATGGTTTATCCAATAGTCCATAGTTGATCACATTTTCTTCGCTCATATTATAGTAACTTGCATCAAAGTAAACATCGATTCCAAATTGTTTATACACTTCATCACGATTCCAGAACGATTTGTAATCTCCGTGGAAATTGGCTGAAGTATATCCTTGTTGTTGGTGCAAAATTGCTGGTAGTGCTTGGTACGTATTAGTACCTCTTGTAACAAATGCTGACCCTTGTGGTAATCCGTAAATAGAATTATCGGTAATTAACTCAGCATCAGCAGTTTTACCTTGCTCTGTTTGGTGGAAGAAATTATCAAAATAGGTAAAGTCTTGTTCCGGATCATTGATTAATGAATTGATGAAAGGTGTAACCTCTTCACCATGAAGTTCATAGTTGATTAGGAAAGATTGGAAAGACTCTAAATGGATTTTAATAATATTTTTCCCTTTAGCAACCCCAAATAATTCGGGATTTGGTTCTGCGTATTTATTTTTGGTGTAGTTCTCTACTTCTGTAATGTCATCACTGTCCGCTAAAACACGCTGTGATGATGATTTAATATTTTGAACCGCATCATAGATGGCGAAGTTATAAATTCCTAAATACTTCACAATATAATTACGGTCAAATGTCCTTTTTAGTAGTTCTGGTCTATCCGCTTCTGCTAAACCTAAGTTAAATGAAAATGCAATAAGACCAATAATAAGAACTAATATTGGTTTTCTACGACTAATTCTTTCTGTACTCCATCCTTTTTTAAACCACATAAATAATGCGATTAGGATGACGATATCAAGCGCGTAGATAATGTCGGTACCTTGAATTAGACTTGCTATACTACCACCTAAGCTACCGAAGTTATCAGTTTGTGTTAGAGTTGGCAATGTGATGTAGTCATTATTAAATCGGTAAAACACGACATTGGCATATATTAGTATACTCATTAAAGCATCTATGATGATAATCCATATTCCAGCTCGTTTTCCTTTAGCAAATAATGCGAAACCAAGGAAAACCAGTGCAGAGCTTAATGGATTAAAGAAGAGTAGGAACTCTTGCATTCCATTTTTAATATCTAAGTTGAATTCATTTACGTAAATTAGATACGATTTTAACCAGAGTAATAGTACAGCTACAAAAAAGAAGGACATTTTTGATGTTAAGATTTTTTTCATCGTATTCACCCCATCTTTTTTTGCAAATAAGAAATTATAGATTTTATTCCAATCTGCAGATACAACTATTTATATATAAACTTTCAATGAGAAAGTCGTCAAGTTTTGATTTTAACGCAAAACAATCTATGAATCAAGTGAATTACCAGAAATTTCTATTGGGAAAGTTTGGGCAAATGGTGTTTTTGTGGGTCTTTAGACCTAAACGACGGTGTTCAATTCAATAGATTTTTATGATAGAATATTATTTGCTTGTCGGAATCAGAAAGGAAAAGAATATGAAATCACAACATAGAAGATTGATAAGAGAGTATTTATTAGTAGTTTTAGGTGCCACATTAGTTGCATTATCGTATAACGTATTTTTACTACCATCTAAATTAGCCGCAGGTGGTATCTCAGGAATAAGTACCATTTTATATGAAATGTTTGAGCTTAGTCCAGCAATTACTCAGTTTGTCATAAATATACCTATATTTATTATTGGATGGTTGGTTTTAGGAAAAGATTTTGGTGGGAAAACCTTGCTGGGTACATTTTGGGTACCGTTTATTATCGGTCTAACTTCCAATACTCCAATTACAATTACCGATCCATTTTTAGGCGCGCTTTATGGTGGAATAGTGCTGGGTGTCGGATTAGGTTTTGTTTATTTAGGAAAGGGCTCCACCGGTGGCACAGCATCTATTGCGCAGATTTTAAAAAAATTCACTGGTAAATCGAGCGGCTATACACAATTGATCGTTGATGGTGTAGTGGTAACATTTTCTATATTTGTTTTCAGCTTGGAATTAACTCTTTTTGCATTAATGGCTATTTTTATATCGAGTAAAGCGATTGATTTTATCCAATTACGTACGTCTGCCAATAAGCTAATTGTCATCATAACAGAAGAAGAAGAGAGAGTTCAGGAATTAATAAGAACGAATATTGACCGTGGACTAACGAAGGTTCGCTCTGTAGGTGGATATTCCAATTCGGATAAAACACTAATTCTATGTGTAGCGGAACAAACCGAAGCGGTAAAACTAAAAGGAGTTTTACAACAAGAAGTACCAGATGCTTTTGTCATATTTGTTAATGCTTCAGAAATATTAGGTAGAGGTTTCTCTATAGATAAATATTATGGACAAAAACTATAGATAGAGGAAATTAGATAGAGGAAATTTCATGCGGAATCCATCCCAAATGAAATTTCTTTTTTTGCTTCTAATTCATGCTATTGGAATAGCAAAAAATAGGTATTCTGTACTAAATTTAACTTTCCATGACTATATGTATTACACCGTATAGAATTCCTAAAGATTCAGTCATAATAAGAAGGTGCTCAGAACCTCGAGCACCTTCTAATATTAATGTGGCATGGTTCCTTGAACAGGTGCAAAACTGTTGATATAGTTTTGCATGTCTTCTGGCTTTAATTGAGGAACTTGATAATATTGATGTTTGTTTTGATACAAGAAAACCTCATATGCCATTTCAATGATGTTTGGAATACTGTCTGCGAAGACTCTTCTTAAGACTGGGTTCGTTGTTTCTAGTGCAGCCATCGTAAACGCTGAGGCACTAGATTTCAGACAGCCCATCATAAAACCAGACACACATTCATCGTTTATTTCAGAAACAGATTGCGCGGGCTTCTTTGGTTGTGATGGTGTCATTCCATAAAGGACATCATTGCCTGTTGCCATGTTATAAGTCTGTGTCTTAACCGAAGGCTCATTTCCTGTTTTTAACGTTTCCACAAGCGTGTTGTATGTTTGCGTTAAAAAAGCCTTGTGCTGTTGCATCATCGTCTTTAGCTGCGGGTCTTGAACATATTGCTCATAAATCATATATTGTTCCATGCCGCCTACTAAGCCACTAATTGCTTCATGTGCATCGAACAGTTCATGCCCACCGTGGCTAATTTGAGCGGGCATTTGAGAAGTACCGGTAAGATTTTGCGTTTGTTGTTGGTTGTTCATCATGTTCATGGAATACCCTCCTTAAGAAGAATCAAGTATATTATTTTCTATTGCGACATTATATATCCCAGGTATTTATTAGGTAAAATATAAAAGTTTTGGTTGTATTTCTAATTACGATTAGAAGGATGTAACATGAATATAATGAAATTTCAAAAGGTAAATGCTACGATAAGGGTATAGAAAATAAAGGAGGGGAAGTATGCTAGGAAGATTACCGATTCAGTTAACAGACCGCATTCAATTAATTGATGGCTTTGATATGGGAGTTCCTTCTAGAACTGGTACATATGTTATAGAAGAAGAAGAGCTAACACTTGTGGAAACTGGGCCGAGTCCCTCAATCAAGTATATAAAAAAAGGATTAGAGGACTTAGGACATCGTTTGCAAGATGTGAAATACATCATCGTTACCCATATCCATTTAGATCATGCTGGTGGTGCAGGAGTTCTGTTGAAGTTATGTCCTGATGCAAAGGTTATTGTTCATCCCCGTGGGAAAAGACATTTAATGGATCCTAGAAAATTAGCTAGTGGAGCAAGAGCTATCTATGGCGACAGTTTCTCTGAATTCTTTGATCCAATTGATCCGATACCGGAGGACAAATTAATTGAAAAAGGTGAAGGAGATACGTTACAAATAGGTCCCAATTGTACGCTCCAATTTTTAGACACACCAGGTCATGCGCGTCACCATTTCAGTATTTATGACCCTGTCAGTAATGGTTTATTTACTGGCGATACAGCTGGAGTCCGTTATGAACAATTAGATTCCCTTGGTATTGATCTGTTCTTACCTTCTACATCGCCCAATCACTTTGACCCGATTGCTATGCACGAATCGATTGACCGTATGTTGGATATGAATTTAGATTTTATATATTATGGTCATTTTGGATACACACTTAAAACAACAGCAGCATTACATCAGGTTAAGGAATGGTTGGATATCTTTGTAGTTGAGGGGAAGAAGATTTATTCAGAAGGAAAGGGTTATGATGTTCTTGCAGAGCGATTACTTAGCAAAGTTCGAGAACATTTGCGATCGCTACAAGTGCCAGATGATCATCCTGTGTATATATTGATAAATTTGGATATGCAAGTTAGTGCATTAGGTATGATTGATTATTTTCAAAAAATGAAACAATAGGAAGGTACGGAAGCCGATACTACAGGCTTCCGTTTCTTTACTTCATAAATTGCGCACTATCTAGGATAGCGGTTGAATGTAGAACATCTATGATTTTTTGATAGGCATCATCTATATTTTGTACCTGTATGGTGATTATTTCACCTTGGAATTCCTTTGTGGAATGTTTATACCTAGGGTCATAATAATGCTCAAGCAAAAGCTTTGTTGCTTCTATAAAGCTACGATGTTGCAATAACCCTTCGATCTCTTTTGCGATAGGCGTGTGTATTCTCTTTTTTATAATGTTAAAAGCTTCCATGAATCGTTCTGGAGTATTCCACGGAGAATAATCATCTAGGATGTTTTTTACACGTTCTTCCAATGGCATTTGAAGGATAAGTTGTAGTCCTTTTTGTTTTTTCTCATAAATAAAATCAGGAATTACTACTTTCCCTATTCTCCTGCTCTCACCTTCTACAAAGACAAAAGGTGCTTGCTGGTAATTCATCATGCTTTCTACTAGTAGAGAATCGAACCGTTTTTGATTACTAGGATGTAAACCAATATGGCCAAATATTGACCCGCGATGCCCGGCGATTTGCTCAAAATCAATAACTGGGAAGCCGTTTGCTGCGAGCTTCTTAAGAATTGCTGTTTTGCCGGTTCCTGTAAATCCATTGAGAACGATGAATTCAGGCATGAATTGTTTCTTTTCTAATATATAGACAACAAAATCACGGTACGTTCGGATACCGCCTATAAGTCGATTTGCTTCTATACCCATTAAATCTAGAACTGTAGCTGCCGTTTTACTACGCATTCCACCCCTCCAGCAAAATACAGTAACAGGCTTGTTAGACTGCTTCCTGAACTCTGCAATATATTGAGGTAGTTTTTTTGAGAAAATTTCTAGTCCACGTTCTTTAGCTGCTTCAGGGCCAATTTGTTTGTATATGGTACCAACTTCTGCGCGTTCTTCATTGTTGAAGATTGGTATGTTGATACTTCCCGGAATAGTCGCTTCCTCAAATTCTTTAGGTGATCGAACATCTACTAATGTACGGCTGTTTTTATTACGTTCTTCTAATAAATCTTGTAAGGAAATATCCTGAAACATAATTACACCTTCTATTTTATTAACGTACGATAATTTTACCTTTATTCTCTTCTGTAACTTCTCCAATAATACGAGCTTCTACATCATTCTCTTGTAGTTCTGATAGCAAGGTTTCAGCATCGTTTTTGTCTACGGAGATTAGTAGTCCTCCTGAGGTAACCGCATCACATAGAATGTGTCGATCAATCAGGTCCATGTAATCTGGATAGGTTACGACGTCCTTGATATGATTATAGTTGTTTTTCGTACCACCAGGCATAGAGCCAGCTTTTGCTAATTCACGAACACGGGGAAGAATTGGAACGTTATTGGCTTCGATAATGATGCCTACATCACTACCAATTGCCATTTCTGAGCCATGACCTAATAGGCCAAACCCTGTTACATCTGTTGTTGCGTGTACATTATATTTTTCCATTACTTCGGCTGCGGTTTTATTTAGGGTTGCCATAACGGAAGTAACGCGTTTTATTTCTTCTTCTGACAACAGATTCTTTTTAATAGAGGTTGTCAAAATACCAACTCCGATTGGCTTCGTTAAAATTAATTTATCGCCAGGTTTTGCGCCTGCATTTGTTCTCACTTTATTAGGATGGACAACTCCTGTTACTGCTAATCCAAATTTGGGCTCTTTATCATCTATGGAGTGACCGCCAACTAATGTTACGTTTGCTTCTTTTAATTTATCACCAGCACCGCGCAATATCTCGGATAATATTTCTTTGTCTAAAGTTGAAATAGGGAAAGCCACGATGTTTAATGCTGTTAGGGGTTTGCCTCCCATTGCATAGACATCACTAATCGCATTTGCTGCAGCAATTTGTCCGAAATCATACGGATTATCGACAATTGGAGTAAAGAAATCTAGTGTTTGTACAATCGCGATATCATCTGTAAGTTTATATACACCTGCATCATCACTGGTATCTAATCCAACTAAAAGATTCGGGTCAACTGTTGGGGTGGGAAGATTGCGGAGGACCTGTGATAAATCCGCAGGACCAATCTTACATCCACATCCGCCTTTGGAGGAGAGAGAAGTTAATTTGATTTCTGTTTCCATTTATATCATCCTTTCGAGGTGCTATGCACCAACTAATTAGTTTAATCAAGACAAGCTTATATCTAGCACGATAGGACAGTGATCACTTCCAAAAATGGCTGTATCTGCTTTAGAATCGATGAGCTTCTCTCGTAGTCTCTCGGACACGATAAAATAGTCGATTCTCCAACCTATATTTCGCTCTCTGACAGTCTTCATATAACTCCACCAAGTATAGATACCTTCCGTATCTGGGTGAAAATATCGAAGTGTATCAATGAAACCAGCATTTAAAAATCGTGTCATTTTTTCACGTTCTTCATCCGTAAAACCTGAGTTACCATAATTTGATTTATAATTACGGATATCAATCTCTCGGTGAGCAACATTCAGGTCCCCACAAAGCACAACAGGTTTAATTCTATCATGTGCAAGTACGTGCTCAAGTAAAACATCCTCCCATTCCAATCGTACATCTAACCGGGCTAAGTCACGCTGAGAGTTTGGTGTATACACATTAATCAAGAAGAAGTTCTCAAACTCTAAAGTTAGAATTCTTCCTTCTACCTGAGATTCTTCATTGCTTAATCCATACTTAACCGAGATAGGCTTAAATTTTGTGAATACAGCAGTACCAGAATAACCCTTTTTCTCAGCATAATTCCAATACTGATGATAACCATTTAATTCTAGTTCTATTTGGCCTTCTTGTAATTTCGTTTCCTGAATACAAAATATATCAGCATCTATTTCATTAAAATAATCTAAAAAACCTTTTCGGACACAAGCACGTAATCCGTTAACATTCCAGGATACTAACTTCATATTTTCCCCTCTTTATGTTTATATTTATTATCCTAGTAACCATCATGGTATGTATTTAATCATATCACCTAAGAAAAAATTATAAAACCAGTTGACTCCAATCGTGTATTAAGCATATAATACACATTAGAGGTGTACTAAGGGCTTAATACATATTTTTTTGACTTTAGTGTATTATTAGCTTAATACAGTAAAAAGTCATCATGAACGATTAGGAGTTGTGACCATGAATATAAAATTTAATAATCGGGATCCCGTGTATATTCAAGTGATACGGCATTTCAAGGAGCAAATAGCTACTGGAAGGTTCGAGCCTGGACAAGAAATCCCGTCACGGCGTGAGTTGGCCAATCAGTTAAAGATTAATCCGAATACAGCACAAAGAGCCTATAAGGAAATGGAGGAACAAGGATTGATATATACAGAGGGGAATTTACCAAGTCGTATTACAAAAGACGCATCCATAATAAAAGCAGTTAGAGAGGAATTGATTCTTGAGGCGGTAAATTCGTTTATTGCTTCAGTTCAATCCATAAATGTTCCTTTAGATGAAGCACTTCAGTTGGTCAAGAATAATTATGAGAATTTCACTGTAGAACAGGAGGATATCCATGATTGAGATAAACGGAATGGTTAAAAGGTTCGGTAGAAAGACGATTCTCAATGGCGTATCTTTTACCGCTAATAAAGGTGAAATCACCTGTTTGATCGGAATAAATGGTGTGGGTAAGACCACTATCCTTAATGCCATTATGAATTTAACTCCTATCAATAGTGGGGAAGTTCTAATAGATGGTCAGAATATAGACAAAGGTAGTTATGAAAAGGTTGCCTTTATACCAGATGCGATTACAATGCTTCCGAGTATGAAAATAGAGGAAGCAATGGAATTTATGAAAGATTATTACGACTGTTGGAACCAGAAGAGAGCAGATGAAATGTTAGATTTTTTTAAGTTAAATCGAACCGACCGCATTGCTACCCTTTCTAAAGGAAATACAGCTAAAGTGAACATGTTGTTAGGATTAGCATTAGATGTTGATTATCTTCTAATGGATGAGCCATTTTCGGGAGTGGATATCTTTAGTAGAGAACAAATAACGAATGTGTTTACGAGTCACTTAGTCGAGGATCGAGGCGTTATTATCACAACACATGAGATTAATGATATTGAACATCTGATAGATAAAGCAGTAATCCTAAATGATGGAATCGTGTTACGAGAATTTAATGCAGAAGAGGTACGGGAGAACGAAGGTAAGTCGATTATTGATGTAATGAGAGAGGTGTACCAAGCATGATTCGCTTTTTAAAACTAACAAACTTTGAGCTTAATCGCTTCTTTAAGATATATCTGTCCTTAATCGGAATCACATTTGTTATGCAAATATTAGCTGTTGTGATAGCCTCTAGGAATTATATGAACGAGGTAAAAGAGCAGTTAGCAAATGGAAATACAATGGAATATGTGCTAAACAATTCAGGAATGTTCTCGTTGAATAATGTCACGAGAGGAATGTTGTTTACTGCTCCGGTTGCATTATGCATTGTGACATTATTAATTTATGTATTCTTTATCTGGTACCGCGACTGGTTAGGGAAGAATACTTTTGCGTACAGGCTTCTAATGCTACCTATTTCAAGGATTAAGGTTTACTTTGCAAAAGCTACAGCTATTTTTTTGATGGTACTTGGTTTAGTATCTCTGCAGATTGTATTTTTACTTATTCAAAAAGAGATTATGGTTCAAATGGTTCCAGATGTATTTCGTATCGATCAAAACTTACATGAGATTATTTTTGGTTTTGATTATATGAGAGTAATTTTTCCATTATCATTTATGGAATTCTTGATACACTATGGGATTGGTTTTATGGCTGTACTCGTTGTTTTTACCGCAATATTATTAGAAAGAAGCTTCCGTTGGAAAGGAATTTTGCTTGGCTTAGCATATGTTGGAGCAGCAGTACTTGTTTTTATTTCTCCTGTTTTATTACAGATTTCAATCTTAGAAGAATTCTTTTATCCGACCGAACTATTTATTTTAACCGTAATCACTGGGTTAGTAGTAACTGCTGGTTCCATATGGATGAGTCATTACTTGCTAAATAAGAAGATAAGGGTGTGATGAGATGTTGCTTAAACGATTATGGAAGCTAATAACGTTAACAATAGTAATAGTAGCGGTTCTCGTAACCTATTTTGTATATACATCTTTAGTTGTTGCAAAACAATTTCCGGAAGTAGTAATAGAGAATATAAAAGGTGATGAAGAATTCATAAAAGATGTTACCGTATCAGGAGATTATTACCAAGATAATGAAATCTATATGAGTGCTTTCATGGTGTCTACAAAAGGATCGAAATATAGAAGTAATCTTTCTTTTATAGAAGACCTAAACCCTAATTTTCCACCTGATGAAGTTTCTACTTTGCAAAAAGACTATAAACGTTTCATGAGAGGGAAATGGAATATACCTGGCTATTACTTTCAGAACGATGAATATCTAGCATATGCAGTGGCTAAAACGGATGAGTGGAATGGCGTTAATAATCCGGAATATTATTTTGAAGTTGAGGTACTAACGAAGGAAACGAACGAAACTAATTCATTTACTATAGATATTCCTGATCGAGAGAATTTCTATAATGTTCAAGTGGTAGATGTTCAGGTATTTAATGGGGAAGTAAAGGTTGTCACCCAAATAGGATATTACACTACCAATCAACGTTATGAGTATGAGATCAAGGTATACGCTATAGATATGAAGAATGGCAAGATTACGAGTGATGAAACCATCGGAAGAGATGAAAAAGGCCAAGAAAATTCTGATGAAGGTTCAGGGTATTCTCTTCTGAATGACTTTGGAAACATCAGTGAACAAAAACATCTAATCGTACAAAAAGAGGATCAACGTGAAGTGAAAGTAACAACGGAAGATAACATGGAATCGGTAGAAACACAAACTGTTGATCGAACATTTTTTGTATATGATTTGGAAAGTAATGAACGACAGGAATTAACCTTATCGAAAGAAATACAAAAAGAAATTATGTCTTTAGACTATTTGGTAGCTGCGTCTTCAGTGGATGGTTATGTGTATCTTACCTTTATAGTGAATGGGGACCTATCAATAGTAGGATATGATTTAGAAAATGGTAACGAGGAAATAGAATACAGGATTAACCTAGAAAAATTTGGAATGGAAGAACCGAGAGTTTTGAAAATAAAGGATAAAAGATTTTATTTATCCGATTACCAATTAACCAATGAATCTTCCGCAAAGGTTATTGTTGGGGATATTACTACTGGTAAAGTATTGTACGAGGGCGAGATAGTATTGAAAGATGCGAAGTTCAAAAGTGAAAAAGACCGACTAGAATTGACGAACATCGTGATTAATTAATGTTGGGGGAAATAACTTGATAAAAATAAAGGATTTAAGTCACCAATTTATATTGGGTAAAAAGGATCAACAAACAACGATATCCGTTTTGGAAAAAATAGATCTGAATGTGAATGAAGGTGAAATTGTCACGATTGTAGGAAAGAGTGGTTCAGGAAAGTCGACACTACTAAATTTAATAAGTGGGTTCATAAGGCCCACTCAAGGAACGATATGGATTGATGAAGTTTGTGTTACAGAGTTATCTGAAGCCAAATTTGCCGACTTCCGGCTGGATCGTGTTGGTTTTATCTTTCAAAGCTTTCAATTAATCCCAAGTATGACGGCATACCAGAATATAGAATTACCCTTAATATTAAAAGGTGTAAATGAAGTGAAACGCAAAGATATCGTTCACAGTTTACTAGAAAAGGTAGGATTAGATGATTTTCAAGATCATTATCCTAGTGAGCTTTCTGGGGGACAGCAGCAGCGAGTTAGTATTGCGAGGGCCCTGGTGCATGAACCAGCACTAATTCTAGCTGACGAGCCAACGGGTAGTTTAGACAGCGATACAGAGATGGAAATCCTAGAGATAATAAAACAACTAAATCAAGAGATGGGCATTACATTCCTTATTATCACACATGATGAGGAAGTTGCTCGAATTGGTCATCGCAGCATCGCTATTAAAGACGGCCGTCTGCTGGAGGGAGTTCAAGAGAGATGAAACTAAAGGATAAATTAAGATTTATACGGCAAAACATAAAAAAGAACAGGGCTCGTACCTTTATGACGATTCTAGCAACAGCAATGGGATGTGCATTTTTAATCGTGTTAGCTTCTGTTGGGTACGGTTTACACCAGAGTTTTGTAAAGGATACGCTTGAGGATCAAATTGTCACAGAAATTGAGATTTATGGAAAAGAGAAAGATGGTGAATATCTACCCTTAACCATAGATGATGTAGAAGAACTGGAAAAAATAGATAGAGTGAAAGCTGTAACAAGGAAGAATGAATTAAGGCAGATTCCTACCTATACAGTAGATGACTATAGAGGAGAAACACTAGCAGTTTCTGTGGATTATCCTTCGGAGATCGCTTCCGGCCTTGAACTTGAGAAAGGTAGACTGCCGGAGAAGGCTAATGAAGTTTTAGTCGGATATCATTTTACAGAATACCTATTCTTCCTAACAGAAGAGAATATATATGACCAGGAGACTGGGGAAGTAAAGGAAGAATATGTATACTCGGATGAAATTGTTGGGAAAGAGATAGTAATGACGGTAAAAAAGGATGAAGAAGTATCTGAGACTATCCCTCTAACAATTGTGGGTGTGATGGAGAAACCCACCAAGGATTGGGAAGTTGATCCATCTGTTTATATTTCGGGTGAAGTATTTAGACAAGTTGAAACCTTTACAGGGACACCTGGTGGTGAATTGGGGATTGAAACAGAACAACTTCACACGGAAACTTTTGCTTCTGTAAGTGTATACGCTGAAAATCTGGAAGCGGTAGAGGACATCGTAGAGATTCTTAAAGAGGATAATTATGCAACGTACTCGGTTGTGAGTGAAATGGAACAAATTAATGTCGTGTTCACTATAGCTAAGGCCGGTTTAATTTTAGTCGGTACCATCGCATTAATTATTGCTTCCATTGGTATATATAATACGATGACAATGGCGGTTACGGAGAGAGCACCAGACATTGGTATTATGAAGGCTATTGGGGCCAATCCAAAAACGATAAAACAGATCTTTTTATTAGAAAGCAGCTATATTGGGTTGATGGGGGCGTTTATTGGAACAGTAGTCTCATATGTAACTAGCGCACTAGTAAATGTAGGGCTCCCGCTAATCATAGAAACTGTATTTGAAGAACAGCTACCAGAAGGGTTACAATTCTCTGCTATTCCTTGGAGTCTGGTCGCTATTTCGGTTGTAATCTGTCTTATTGTAACGATTTTATCTGGTATGCGCCCAGCGAAACGGGCAACACAAATTGATGTTTTAAAGGCTATGCGTAGAGAAGTATAGAATGAACATGTGGTTGGATCATTTATCCAACCACATTTTTATAGATTTTATCAATTTTTTCTTGAAATAAGTCCATATGGACAATCCTTGCTTCACGAATGTATTCTTTTCCTTCAACAAATAGTAGAAGGACCGGAACGGTAAAGATAGAGAAGTGGCCTGCAATCTCTTCCACTTCAGCAGCATCGATGTGACCTAGTTGTATTTCAGGATATTGCTTCATGAGTTCTTTCACTTGTGGTTTAAGTCCATGACAAACACTACATTCAGGTCTAGATATGTATAAAAAAGTTAGTGTACTAGATTTGATGAACGTTTCTATAGCTTCTATTGTATGGAAATCCTTAAATTCGGGCATATTCATTCCTCCTAGTATTACTATATCCAGTATTACTATATCCGAATATGGAGAGTGTATCCATTGGTTAGAATTGTTAGCTTATCTATTATATTAGGGTGGGAAAAGTGAGAACCCCAGTCCCATAGGAATGGAACTAAGGGGTTCATCATCATTATTCAGCTATTGGTGTGACTGGGTCTAGGCATTGGATTGCACAGAAACAATGTAAATCTACTGTGATACAGATACCTGTTTCAATGAAATCTCCTGTAGTGTTTGGTGGAATGAAGCAATGGTTAGAATGTCCTTTTTGACCAACAATACAGCCTGCGTCTGTGTCAAACTTTAGCAATTCAAGCTCTACACAGCAACCTTTTTTGAACTTCTTAGCTTTAAAGACTGGAGTTTCTACGCAAGCGAATGCACCTGTTCCTGCTGCAGCGCCATTTGTGTTCTTAACGCCTGTAGCAAAGAATAGATCACAATCACCTTTGCAATATAGAAGGAATGGAATGGTGGTTGGACCATCAGGGCTAACTGTTGTTGGGTTTAATAGTTTATCAATAGCTTGAGAACAGCCTGTTGAACAGCAATCATCTTGAGCATCGGCTACTTCGTTTTGTGCAAGGACAATTTTTCTAACAACATCACAAACACATTCCCCAGATTGCTTGCCATGCGAACAACAACTCATGCTATATCTCTCCTTTACATAGTGATTTTGTTCTTACACTATAATCTATGTTGGATGAAATATCATGGTTGTTTACTAGTCTATTTCTATTAAAAATGAGTTGAATATCCCTATTAATGTGAAAATATGTGTTGATGTATCAAGTCAAAAGCCAACACTGTAGAGCGTTTTGGTGAGTAGATATATACTATCTCTACGGTTGGCCACCAGAGATATATCCTACCCATGACGAAAGGAGTCAGTTCATACTGGCTCTTTTTTTGCGTATAGGGTAGTATAATAATCATTTTCGGCTACATAAAAACTAATACATTCGTAAAAAAAGGAGTTCACGAATGTATTAGTTTTTCAAAGATGTATTTTATCTGGTAGGGGGGAGCAGAACTAGGATACGTAGCGAAAGCTATTCAGGAGTTATGATGTATATGTGGTTCTATCTCGAAAATAGGAACATCTCTTAAAGCTATAAATAGAATTGTTATGACGAATACATATAGATATGGGTGCAGCGTTAAAGTTAGAAGACGATTGTGGTGCTTCGTTTTAATAGACTTTTCTGTCAAGTATGTGATGATTAATAGTATCATCAAGACAAAAAAGGCAAGTAGTTTAACGGTTGCATCTGGATTGGACATTGTAATCATATCACCAAGCATGGCACCCATCATACCTCCCATCAAGCCAGATACACTACCATCAATTACAGCTATAATATGAAAAGGTATACCTGCAAGAAACCCTATCGTTACTCCGATAAGGATAGATATGAATGTGGAGATAAATAGGTTACCATTAAAAAATACACCTATAATAGTACCGTAAAATATACCAGCTAACATACTAACTGTCATGGAGAAAATCATACCATGCATTGACGATAATTGTTTATGATGTTTTATATTTAGGTGAAAAGCACGTATAATTTGTAAGGTGCATATCGTTAAAATAAGGCCTAAAGCAACTGTCATTTGTTCATCTCCCTAGAGTAGTTGTCCATGATTCAATTTATTCTAGAAGAGGTATTATTATGAATTGTATTAGGTCCTAGAAGGTAATTTAATATTTTTTGATGTTGGTACTATTAAAAACAAGCTAAACTGTGCTATTTTATTTTTATAGCAAGTTAGATAGTTAGGAAAGGACGTCTTTAATTTGAATAAGAAAAAAGTTGGCATCATCTTTGGTGGTAAGTCGGCAGAGCATGAAGTATCTCTTCAATCGGCCAAAAATATTGTCGATGCAATTGATAAAGAAAAATTTGATGTCGTTTTAATAGGAATTGATAAAGCAGGAAAATGGCATCTAAACGATAAATCTTCCTACTTATTAAATGCAGAAAATCCAAAGCTAATCGCGCTTAATAAAACGGATGATAATGTTGCAATTGTACCTGGATCGAGTAACAACCAATTAATACATGCCGATAATGCTGCAGGACTAGACCAACTTGATGTGGTATTCCCTATTGTCCATGGTACATTAGGTGAGGATGGAAGTCTTCAAGGAATGCTTCGTATGGCTAACTTACCTTTCGTTGGTCCAAGTGTCCTTGGTTCTTCTGTATGTATGGATAAGGATATTGCAAAGCGTTTACTTCAATCTGCAGGAATAAATGTGGCAAAAGGAATTACAGTTAAACGCTCTAACAAAGACCAGATTCGGTTTGATGAGGTAAGCAAGGCATTAGGTACTCCAATGTTTATTAAACCAGCAAATCAAGGGTCATCTGTTGGAGTCAGCAAAGTCAAGAGTGAAGAGGAATTCAATATTGCTGTGGAAGAGGCTTTTCAATATGACCATAAGATTGTGATTGAAGAAAATATTGTGGGAAGAGAAATTGAGGTTGCTGTGTTAGGAAATGACGATCCAAAGGCGTCTGTTCCTGGAGAGATATTACCTAATACTGATTTTTACTCCTATGAATCGAAATATATTGATGAAAAAGGTGCCGACTTAGCAATCCCTGCAGAGCTAACGGAGGACCAAGTGAAGAAAATTCAAGCTGCTGCAATAGAAGCTTTTAAAACGTTAGAATGTGAAGGATTGGCACGTGTCGATTTCTTCCTGACAGAAAATGATGAGCTCTATGTTAATGAGGTAAATACACTACCAGGATTTACGAAGATTAGTATGTATCCGAAACTTTGGGAGTTAAGTGGTGTTCCGTATTCTGAGTTAATCAGTCGTTTGATTGATTTAGCATTGGAAAGACATCAAAACGATGCGAAATTGAAAAGTACGATGTGGGATTAAACTTAAAGAGTCTTGTCCATTGGGCAAGACTCTTTTTTTTATTTTATATTATCCGATTTGGAATGTTTTGAGCTTTTGGCGTACGGGAATTCTTTCTTTCTTTTCTGGTGCAGCGTCAAAATAACCCATGTGTAGAAAGCCGATAATTCTTTCATTTGGACCAACTTGAAGAATTTCTTCTACTTTCGGATCATATATATGGGGATTTGTTTTCCAAACAACACCAAGCTCTTGCTCCCACGCCAAAAGTTGGAAGTTTTGAATCATACATGCAGTAGCACCGAAATTCTCATCATCTTTCTTCTGGTTATCGCCTTTTTCCATAATCACAACAAGAATGGCACTTGGTTCATTTAAATAATCTTCACGATTTTGCTGTTTTTCTTCTGGGTACGTACTAGCAATTTTTTTTGCGAAGTCTTGTTGTTGTTTTTCCCCAACAAAGATAAATCTCCAAGGCTGTCTCATTCCGTGTGTAGGAGCCCAAATGGCATCTTCCAATAATTCGGTTACAATTTCTTCCGAGACAGATTTATTATTATAGCCTTTCTTGATAGAACGGCGTTCACGAATAATTCTAGCTAATTCTGTATGTTGTTTGATGAATTGCATGGTCGACACCTCATTTGGTAATAGGTTAAATAACATGTGCGATTGATAATCATTTTCAATTAACATAGTAAAGGATTTGAAATCGAAAAGCAAATCCATTTTGAAATTATATTTCGATTAAGCTGAGATGATGATTATGTGGTATAAATCACGTACAGAAAACTTTCAAAAGGTGTATGATATGGATAAGTGAAATACAAATAGGGGGGCATTAGAATGTCGGTTTATGAAGTACTTGTATTCATTCATATTTTTTCTGCAATTTTAGGCATGGGACCTGGTTTCATGATGACATTAATCGTCTCGAAACCTTCCAACTTAGTGGAATTAAAACATGGGTATGCTATCCGTAATCGACTACATAAGATTACGATGATAGGCGGGACAATACTGCTTGTGTCTGGGTTATTGATGGGAGCGATAAACCCTTATCTATTTCAACAAGGGTGGTATATGACAAGCTTGCTTCTTTTTTTAGTTGCCTTAGCTTTTGGGCCACTATTACTATCTCCAAGGTCAAAGCCAATTAAGGAACTATTGAAGGATGCTACTGGTGATCAAATCCCAGTTGAATATGAGGGTTTAGCTAGGAAGCTGTTCTTTGTTGAGCGAATAGAGAATATGATATTTCTAATTATCATTGCATTTATGATATTAAAGCCTTTTTAAAATTTTCTTTTTTGGAAGGAAACGCTAAAGACTGGCTAAAGCTTATGTCAATAGCCATATATTCTCTATCATCGAATAAAATAGAACCATGATATATGTTAAAATAATGAAAACTAGAGTGATAGGAGAGGTTATCGTGAAGGAATGGACTAAAGACATAGAAATTAACGCCCCAATTGAACAGGTATGGAAACTATTCAATGGAACTTTAGAGGACATGCAAAAGATAATGCCTAATGTGATGGAGAATACGCTTGTAAAAGAAACAGAAAACGTTGTTGGGACAATTTATCGTCAGAAATATCGTGAAGGGAAACGTGTACAAGAATACGATGTGGAGACACTAGAATATCAAAATGAGGAAGACTTTAAACGGATGAAGGTGGGGTTTAATCTGGCAAACATGTTTGATATAACGGCAACATACGAAATGAAAAAGCTGGATGGAAATAAAACCTACTTTCGTTATTCTACATCTAATAGCCCGCAAAAATGGTTCTTAAAATTATTGGTAAAGCTTGCGAATAGTGATAAAGTGGTTGTTCAATTTGTTGAACGCGTTAAAAGTGTAGCAGAAGCATCCGCAACAGAATAAATCTGGAGGTGTGGTGTGAGAAAGAAACTATATTTGGTAAGGCATTGTGAAGCAGAGGGACAGGCATTCGGAGCTGATTTGACAAAAGTAGGCCACAGACAGGCTCTGGAATTAGAGGAATTCTTCTCAGATGTAGGCATAGAGAAGATTGTTTCTAGCCCGTTTAAAAGGGCAGTGGATTCTATTTATCCACTGGCGACTACTAGAAATCTAGAAATCCAGATCGATAAACGACTCTCGGAACGTGTACTTAGTACCATGGATTTACCAGACTGGCAGGATAAACTAAAAAAACATTCACAGACTTGGATATGATCTATGATGGAGGGGAATCTAGCAGACAAGCAATGGAACGTACAATTGAACTAGTGAATGAACAGATGCTAGGTAAGGAACAAAAAATCCTGTTTGTAACACATGGAAATTTACTAGCATTATTAATAAAGTATTATCAACCTAACTTTGGATTTGAGGAATGGGGAAAACTTTCTAATCCTGATGTGTATCTTCTGGAAATGAATCAGATGACAGTTGCAATCAATAGAATTTGGAAATAAAAGAACGGATATCTCGTAAATGTGAAATATCCGTCCTTTTATTAATCCGTGAGCTTTTCTTCCAAATATTCTTCTAACGTAATTCCGCGCTCCATGATTTCAGTAGCTGCCTTTACTCCAACATAGCGTAAATGCCATGGTTCATACTGATAGCCAGTAATATCCTCTTTCCCTTTAGGATAGCGAATAATAAATCCATATTCAGCCGCATGTTTTTCTAGCCAGATCCCTTCTTCTGTTTCGCCGAACTCTGTTACTAAAGCATAGTTGACATGTGGACTAGTGACATCCATTGTAAGACCCGTTTGATGCTCACTTTCACCTGGACGGGCGCTAAATTTATTTGCTTCTTCTTCACCATAATTACTAGCATAAGTGGCAAATAGAGAGACCTGTCGTTCATATGAACGATATCCAGACTGTGCAAATAAATCTAAGCTCTCAGCATCTGCATCAGTGAACATCTTTTCTAAAGCATCTGCTGCAACTTGACGCATTTGCTTCTTCGGTAAGTCTTCCACAAATGGAAAACGTACATCTGGAACAACGAGGTCACTAGGTATAAAGCCTTCAGGAAGTGCGTGTTGTTTATTAATTAATGCTAATACTTCATAAGGATTTCCGATTATGATCGTATCTTCATCTAAGAATTCATCTTCTTTAAATGGTAAACCATCACCTGGTTTCACGACTAATTCCTGTTCTAGGTAATTGTCTAGTTCTTGTCTCGTTTCTTCGTCGTATATTCCGGTTATAGCTAAATTTCCAGATTGAAGTTGGAAATCTGTAAGCGCCCAAACAGTTTCTTGAGAAAAGGTTTCAGAAATTGTAATTTCATAACCTAGTTCGGTTAGCACCTTTTGCAGGTTCTTAACATCTTCACTATTGTCACCTTTTTGTAGCACTACATCTGGTAATACCAGAGTGGCTTCCTCAGGCTCATTTTTTGTTGTTCCGGTATCATCTACATGTTCTGATGTATTGTTTTCTGTTTCATCTTTCGCAACAGCTTCTTTATCTTGATTACATGCAGCTAGTACGAGAAGGATGCACCCAATCAGAAGTATGTAGAATGCTTTATGGTTAAACATCGAGGTCATCTCCCTTTAGAAACTAAAATACTTATCTATTATACTATGAAGCAACTCGAATATTGTGGAAATCTATCAAAATAGTTCATTGGTAATAGAGGATATAAATGGAATTATATCTATGTTATACTATTAAGTGCAGGGATTAATTGTGCTTTTTCAATAATAGGAGGAAAGCATAATGAATCAATTATTAGATAGAAAAGTAGCGGAAATCGTGGGCAAAGTTGAGTTTTCTGGAGCACTACAGGTTCGGAAGAATGGAATGGTTATGTACGAATCGGCCTTTGGGCAATCAAACCGTTCAGATCAGTTAGCAAACACGTTAGAAACTCGTTTTGGTATTGCATCTGGTTGCAAGGTTTTTACGGCAGTAGGAATTGGTATCCTTGTTGATGAAGGAAAGTTAACCTTCCAAACTCGTCTAAAGGACTGTTTGAATATTGATTTTCCCCATTTCTCAGAGGATGTTACGATTCATCATTTACTAACACATACATCAGGAATTCCGGATTACTTTGATGAGTCGGTTATGGATGATTTCGAAGAACTTTGGAAAGAAAATCCTATGTATAAGATGTGTGCCCCTAAAGACTTTTTACCTATGTTCCAAAATCGGGAAATGATGTTCCAATCCGGAAGCAAGTTCCAATATAATAATGCTGGATTTATCGTATTAGGCTTGGTAATAGAGTATTTATCCGGAATGAGCTTTACGGACTTTATGGAAACAAAAGTGTTTGCGAAGGCTGGTATGCACCAATCAGGCTATTTTTCATTAGATCAATTACCAATGGATACGGCGATTGGTTATATCGATGATGAGGAAGCTGGAACCTGGAAAAGTAATATCTACTCTATTCCGATAAAGGGTGGTGCTGATGGTGGTGCGTTTACTACGGTGGAAGATATGATGACATTCTGGAAGGTTCTCAAGGATCATACATTATTAACAAAGGAAACAACCGAACAGCTTTTAACTCCGCATGCTTTAAGTGATGAAAATGAGTATTATGGCTATGGAATATGGATTGACAAGGCTGATGACAAGATTACGAAGCATCATGTGATGGGCTATGATCCAGGGGTTAGTTTTCATGCAGCAGTGTATGTAGATGGGACGGAATTAGTTATTCTTTCGAATAAAAGCGTTGGCGCCTATGGCATCATGTTAGCAATAGAAGAAGTGCTTTCACTTTAATAGGAAAAGCACATATACTCCCACGAATTCATATCTTGAGTAGGAGATAATCTAGAAGGAGTGGGAGTAAGATGAATCAAAATGTAATAGAGCAACCATTAGGTAGAGTGCGCTACAATTTAATTACATTTATCTTGTTTTGGTGTGCATTAATCGTTGTTTCGGGAGCTTATGTAACGACACCACTCTTTTCTGTCTTTGAAAGTACGTTTCAAATATCGAAAACGATGTCTGCTTGGACGAGCAGCTCGTTTTCTTTTTTTATGCAGTAGGTTTTTTATTGTTTGGACCACTAGCAGACCGATTTGGACGAAAGCCAGTTATATTATTTGGCCTGGTTTCCTTAACTGTTATTACACCACTAATTAGTATCGCAAATAGTTTTACGAGTTTAGTAATTTTGCGAGGTATTCAAGGATTTGTAGCATCAACTTTTGCACCATCTGCCTTAGCATATGCTTTTGATGTATTACCGCAGAAGAGATTGGTAACAACCATAGGTTTTATTAGCTTCGGTTATGTGACTTCTGGTATTTTTGGTCAGGTGCTTGCGGATTTGTTGTATCAATGGAATAGTTGGAATATGGTCTTTATCGTGTTTGGTGGATTGTATTTCATTACCTTTGTAGCAAGTGTTCTATGGTTGCCAAACCCAGGAAAGCCTATGGTGAAAAAAGGTATAACGTATTATCTTCATCATAGTAAAGGGATTTTTAGACAGAGAAACTTTCAATTAATCTATCTAATCACGTCTGTGTTATTGTTAACCTTTATGGGGATGTATACATTACTCGGAAGCTTTTTAAGCAGCGAACCATTTTTCCTGAGTGATAAAGAAATATTAGGCATTCGTGCAATTGGAATTATGGGGATGCTAATATCTCCTTTTGTAGGAATGGTAGTGCGAAAATTTGGGGTATTAAGAACCCTTAGAGTTGGCTTGGGATGTGCGGCGATGGGGCTTTTCTTCCTAGGGATAGGTCATGGTGTAACATTTGTTGTGTTCATGAGTATTATTTATGTCTTTGGTATTTCGTTGATTTTCCCTTCGATTATGGTCTTGATAGGGGAACTTGGTGGAGATAAGCGAGCGCTCGCTAATGCCTTTTATGCGTTTATCCTTTTCTTAGGAGCGATGCTTGGTCCAATAGTGGCACTATATTTATTTAATATTAGTAGTTATTTTATCACTTTCTTCCTATTGGCAGTGCTATTAGTTATAGGACTAATATTTTCAATTTTTATTGTTTATCAGGAAGAACCATAAAAAATCGAAGGCTGCATTATGAAGAAGTTTAACTTCATAATACAGCCTTATGTATGTTAGTTTTCTATTTTCTTGCCTCGAATAACTTACAAATCTCTACAATTACTTTTGTTGCTTTTTCCATATTATCTACTGAGATGTATTCGAACTTTCCGTGGAAGTTCTCCCCACCAGTAAATATATTTGGTGTTGGTAATCCCATATAGGATAACTGTGAACCATCGGTACCACCACGTACAGGTTCAATTACTGGTTCAATATCTAAATTCTTCATTGCTCGTTTTGCTACATCGACGATTTCCATTACAGGCTCAATTTTTTCACGCATATTGTAGTATTGATCCTTCATCTCAAGCACTACATTATTTTCGCCATATTTTTCTTTCATCTCATTAACGAAAGTTTCTAATGTAGATTTTTTTTGTTCAAAGCTATCGCGGTCAAAGTCACGAATGATATAGTATGCGCGAGTTTTTTCAACATCTCCAGTAATCGAGATGAGGTGATAAAATCCCTCATATCCTTCTGTTTGTTCAGGTGATTCCTGCTCAGGGAATTTGTTTACAAATTCAGCAGCCATTTTACCTGCGTTAACCATTTTGTTCTTAGCAGTGCCAGGATGTACACTATTACCTTTAAAGGTTACTTTGGCGGCTGCAGCATTAAAACTCTCATATTGCAATTCACCAAGTGGTCCCCCGTCGACTGTATAGGCAAAATCAGCATTAAACCGTGCTACATCAAATTTATGAGGTCCACGACCGATTTCTTCGTCTGGAGTAAAGGCAACGCGAATTTTTCCATGCTTAATCTCTGGATGGTTAATTAAGTAATCCATAGCAGTCATAATTTCCGCAATACCTGCCTTGTTATCTGCCCCTAGTAAAGTCGTTCCATCCGTTGTGATTAGTGTATGTCCTTTATAGCTAGGAAGCTCGGGGAAATCCTTGCTTGATAACACAACATCCAATTCCTTATTCAAAACAATATCATTTCCATCAAAGTTTTCAATAAGCTGTGGGTTTACATTTTTTCCAGTAAAGTCAGTAGCTGTATCGACATGAGCAAGAAATCCAATGGTAGGGACTTGCTTATCCGTATTAGAAGGCAGTGTTGCAAAGACATATCCATTGTCATCAATAGTTACTTCTTCCATACCGATATTTTTTAATTCATCCACCAATAAATTAGCTAGTTCTAGCTGGCCTGGAGTGGATGGTGTTGTTTCACTATCTTCATTAGATTGTGTATCTACTTTTACATATGTAGTAAATCGTTTAATAATATCTTCTCTCAATTTCATTCTCTCCTTATAGGAAAATAAATTCTATGATGCTAATTATAACGTATTTCGAAATAATTAGGAAACTTAAAAAGTTTGTTTGAAAAAGGAAAATAACATTGTCTGTCGAATATCAATACTAGTGGGATTTGTTTGAGGAGGTCTAACATGAGTTATATAATCACGGTAGAAAAACTAAGGAAAAGAATGAAGGAAGACTCTAAGAATCTAGTCATTGTCGATACTCGTTTCCGATTAGATGATCCGGAAATGGGGAGACGGGAATACGAACAGGATCATATCCCTGGAGCTGTTTATTTTGATTTGGAAAAAGATTTATCTGATGAAGCTCGGGAACATGGGGGAAACCATCCCTTGCCTAACATCACTACGTTTGCAGAAAAACTTGGAAACGCAGGTATTGATCAGAATACCATGGTCGTCGTATATGATAAGGGAAATGATATGTTTGCACCTCGTTTCTGGTGGCTTTTACACTATCTTGGGCATGAAAATGTTTATCTGTTAGAGGGAGGCTATGGGGCTTGGGTCCAGGCGGGTTATTCCGTTACAGATGAGATGACAGAGAAGAAGAAAAGAATTTTCACTCCAGTTGTTCGGCATCAAGAGATTGTTGACATTCAAGAAATTAAAGAAAATATAAAGAAAGCGTATGCGACACTGATCGATTCCAGAAGCTATGACCGTTATATTGGAAAGGTGGAGCCACTTTATAAAAGGGCTGGACATATACCAGGTGCAAAAAATTACTTCTGGATGGATGTAGTAAACGAGGACGGAAAGTGGAAGAGCAAAGAGGAATTAGAAAAGCATTTCGAAGAACTGGATAAAAACTCCGAAATCATTGTGTCATGTGGGTCGGGGGTTTCGGCCACTCCTAATATTATGGCACTAAAAATGGCTGGATTTAAGCATGTGAAACTCTATCCGGGTAGTTATAGTGACTGGATATCTTATCATGAAAATCAAGTAGAGACAAGGGATGAAACCAATGAGTAAGAACCGTTGTGTATGGGTACCAGAGGATGATAAATTGTATCAAGATTACCATGACCAGGAGTGGGGAAGACCAGAGCATGATGACTATAAGCTCTTTGAAATGCTGATTTTAGAGGGGGCCCAGGCTGGGTTAAGTTGGATTACTATTCTTAGAAGACGTGATAATTACCGGGAAGCGTTTGATTTTTTTGATCCTACCATTATCCAATATTATGATGAGGATAAAATACAATCGTTGTTAGCAAATGATGGAATCATCCGTAATGAGCGGAAAATTAGGTCCGTTGTTTCGAATGCTCGTGCCTTTTTGGACATTCAGAAAGAGTTCGGTAGCTTTGACCAATATATATGGTCGTTTGTCGGTGGGAAGACAACGTATAACCATAGGAGTAGTAGTAAAGAAGTACCTTCACAAACGATGGAATCTGAGCTCATGAGTAAGGATTTAAAAAAACGAGGATTCAACTTTGTTGGACCAACCATTTGTTATTCGTTTATGCAAGCAACTGGAATGGTAAATGACCATACAAAAGATTGTTATTTGTACCGTGAAAAGTAAGAAAGGCTGGGATTTCCCAGCCTTTCTTACTCCTATCTTATAATCTAAACACCTTTAATTCATGATTAAGCTGTTCAGCTAGTTTCTCTAACTCTTCCGCACTATTCGATACTTCTTCCATAGAGCTTGAAGTTTGTTGTGCTGATGCAGCTGCTTGTTCAACCCCTGCAGCAGACTCCTCTGAAACCGCCGCAATTTCCTCGATTAAGTTATTCATATCGTTGCTATTGTTGGCGATCTCTCTTAAGTTAGCAGAGATTGTGGAAATTTTAGTAGTCATTTCATTTACAGAGTTATGGATTGAAACAAAGTTCTTGCCTGTCTCTTCAATCTGTGCAGCGCCCTCTTTTACCTCTGTATAACCACTGTTTAGAGAATTAACAACAAGACCAGTTTCATTTTGGATTCTGGTTACAATAGTAGTAATCTCCCCAACAGAAGAAGCAACCTGTTCAGATAGCTTTCTTACTTCTTCGGCAACTACAGCAAATCCTTTACCATGTTCACCAGCTCTTGCAGCTTCAATTGCAGCATTTAAGGATAATAGATTTGTTTGACCTGCGATATCTTTAATAACGGATACTAGTTTTGTAATCTCTGCAGATTGCTTATCAAGTCCACGAACCTTTTCAACAGCCTCAGAGACAATTCTGTCAATCTGGTTCATTTGAACAACAGATGATTTCATTAATTCTTGTCCTTCATTTGTTAGTGAAAGTACATTGGAAGAAGTGCTAGCAATCTCTAACCCATTCTCCTCAGATTGGCGTACCTTTGTAACGAAGTCATTCATGCGTTCTGCTAAATTAGAAGCACTGTTCGCTTGATTTTCAGACCCAGAGGATAGTTCTTCCATCGTTGTTGCAATTTGCTCATTTCCCTCGCGTACCTCTTCGGCCGATTGGGACAGCTCGACACTTCTTGATGAAAGTGTATTGGAGGCAGTAGCAACTTTCGATAGAATACCTTGAATATTGTCCTTCATTGTATTGACTGCAGCTGCAAGCTGACCAATCTCATCTTTTCCATTATAATCAACTGGCTTAACTAAGAGGTTACCTTTTGCAACTTCTTTGGTCATATCTACAACCTTTTGCAGGTTAACAGTGATTCGCTTACTAATAATTAGCAATAGAACTATTCCAAGAATGATTGCTGTAATAGTTCCGATACTTAAAGCAGTGATACCAATTTGTAGACTGCTTTTAGATTGAGCTACAACGGATTGTTGTTCTTGTTTCACAATTTCCATAAGTTGATTGACAAGATCGACAGTTTCCCCACGTAATTCTGATGAACGAGTACGAATGGAGGCAGCCATGTATTCTTGATTGTTTTTTACGGAGTCACTAATGTCCCCATAAAACATCTCATTAATTTTCTCGTCATTTTCGACGATTTGATTAAAGAGATTCTTTTGTTCATCTGTATCTAGAGTCGGACCTATTTTGGCTTTTAATTCGTCAAATTGAGTGCGGTAAACTTCGAAATTTTCCACAAAGCGATTCTTTTTGGAGAGTAAATAATCTGCAATTTGAACGTCCTTAATCTGAATTAATGCAGATAAATCTGCCATATCGTTGACACGAGCACTATACGTATCAATTGCTTCCACATCTTGTTGTCCTTTTGCCATCAATGTATATACAACGGTACCAGCTAAAAAGAAAAGAACGGCAGTAACCAAAAATACATATAAATATTTACGGCTTAGCTTCACGTTTTGTAAGAAATTAAGATTGAGATTGAATTTAGGTAATGTCCTTGTTTTAACTTTCTTTTGTTTCATTTCCTTTTTAATCTTCGGAATTTTTAACTTAGATTTCTTCATTTATGAGCCCCCATTGTAGAAATTATGTACAGTTTTTTCTTTATATCGGAAATTTTGTCGAATTTTAAAGTATTATTTGAAAATAGTTTACAAAACCAACCTTTACTTGAATATAAACTACTTATCTAGTACAATAGCAAACTGTATGCCTTTTTAAGTAGAATTGGGTGGGAGGTGAACTGGATGTACCAATCGGCATTTCTACAAAAACAGAAAAACAAAGAAGAAATAAAGAATGAACTGGATACGTTAGAGATTCAACTTTTTCGTATGCAAAATAATATAAAAGAAATTGCCAAAAAGTCGGAAGTAATTAGTATAGATCAGACCCCCGAGGAAGAATGGGTTGTTGTCTATGCAGATCGCGAAGAAAATACCTGGCAACTTATGCTCAATAGTTGTATGGAAGCATATAAAGGTAACTGGCACTCTGCATTGCAGGCTCGACTGATTGACGATAGTACCATTCATATTGCAGCAATAAAAGGGGAAGAGAATAAAGGTTATGGGTCTGTACTGATGGAACATTTGAAAGAAATAGCTAGAGAAGAAAATGTTCAATATATAACAGGAGACCTTGTTGAACGAGACTTTGATCATGTGGATAGGCTAAAGCATTTTTATAAGAAACATAACTTCGAAGTGAAGGTCGATCATGAGGAGAAATGTGGCGAAATAATTTGGAATGACGACGAATGATAATTTGGACTGCTTTATGATTAGGAAGCGGTCTTTTTTTATTTTTTCTTCCGTGGTAAAGATTATAGTGACAATGTAAAATAGGGAGAAAGATTCCCCCTATGAATGAATTTTCTTTTATTAAGAATAATCGCTAAACGCGCTCAAACAAATGAAAGTGAAGCCCATATGGATCTGATAACATGATGCTCTTATCACTGTATTCACGGATGATTTGACAACCATGCTGAAGTAAAATGGATTTTGCTTGCATCATGTCTTGGATAGCAAACTCGAAGAAAACCTTGTTTGCGTCATTATCTTCTATATATAAATTTTGCCCTCCAATAGTTAGTTTGGATTCAGCTTTATTCTCCCAGACCTTTTCCATACCGAGAATAGTTGTATAGAAATGTTTTGCCTTTTCATAATCACTCACTTGTATCGCGATGTTATTAGTTAGTTCAAAACTTGCATTTCTATTAATCTCCCTTGCTGGCTGGTATCCTTTTCGTCCTGATGGAAGTAGATCGAATAAGTACCAGACAGAACAAAATTCATCTCCTGGTCCAAAAGGAGCATCAGCAACATGATAGATATTTCCTTCATCATCCTTTTGAAAGGTAGACACACCTGGGTACTGGTATCCATCCTTCACAAAGCCCATATCCTCTTTAAAGGTGTTGTCCATGGTGGAAACCATTGGGAATTGCCACCTGCGCTCTGCTGCATAAGCATCTTGAACCTCTGGGGAATCAGGAGAAGCTACTACAAATGCTGCCTTTTTCACGATATGGTGATAGACGCCATTGAACCCATCTGCCCACATCGTACAGTAAGAACATGATTTACCCATGTTTTGAATAACGATAAGCTCATCCTTATCCCCGAATAACTCCAGGAGACTTATTTCTTTATTAAAGGGACCTCTAAACGCGTAGTTTTGTACATTAACTCTTGGAACGGATTTACGCAGCTCCATTAACGTTGTTTTCTTTTCGTGTATCTCTTTTTCTAAAGCATTGATTTCTTCTAATATCTCATTTGGTTGCATGCTTATCTCTCCTAATTTGTAAATTCAATAATTTCAATTTGATTGCCGGAGTAATCTTCTATGACAAAGAAGTATCCTGGTGGACATGGTAGCGGCTCGTTGGAGAGTATGTTTACTCCTTTATCACGAAGCTGCTCAAAATCATTCCTTATGTTTGTAGAAAGAACTCCCAGCAGTGTTCCTGAAGAAGTTGGTTTATTCGTATCCGAGGCTTTCTCCAAAATAATCGGTAATCCGTTATGTTCTAGAAGGGTGATGTTTTCTCCATATCGTTCTGCAATCCTAAAATCAAGTATTTCCGTGTAGAACAGTAAATCCTTTTCCATGTCCTGAATTTTTATCGTAATGACACAAAGCTGATTTAGCATTTGATTACCTCCACGTTGATTCAATTCGTATCCATTAAAACATAAATTGTTTTAGGAAATTTCTTCTTGTTTGCGAATTTTATCAAATAATAGTTTTGGCAGGTTAACTAAAATAGGTGGGTCATATGGTAGTGGATCTCTTAGTTGGATTTTTACATCTTTATGATTAGCGCTAATAATCTCGATTCGACTATCTGTCTTTCCTCTTAAGGCACTGTCTAGTATGAAATAGTTCTTTGGATTCAAGCTTTTCGGTATCCCTGCGGCCAGCACATAATAATCTCCTAATGGAACCTTTGAAAATGTACATCTGGTCTGGTTGTGCGTTAATGCAGTTCCTACAATTGGGGCTTGGTCAGGAATGGGCTTAGGAAATAACCCAACAAAGATAATCCCCTTAAACGAAGGTGGTGCAATAATGTGACAGGTAATAGATGGCCCAATGTCTTCTAAGGGGAATCCTTCATTAGGGAAGTTGTACTCATGTATAAATTGATGTAAGGAATGCATGTTTTTTTGAAACTGTTTTGGTGATAAACCAACAAATTGTTTAAATTTAGAACTATACGTACCAAAACTACGAAAACCAACCCCTAATAATGTCTTTAATATGGAATTAGAAGAATTCACCAGTAATTGCTTTCCAGATTCAATTCGTAATGCAGATAAATAATGGCGAGGCGGTACACCTGTAACCTCTTTAAATACTCTACTAAAATGATAGGGACTGTACCCAACGTACTTTGCAAGGGAATCAGATGTGATTTCCTCATCTAAATGTTCTTTCATGTACTGAATTGCCTTCATAACCACTTGAACTTTGACATCTGACATAAGGACCCCCCATATACGTAAAATTGTTATATATATCTTTTCGACATTTTTCTTCCCATACCTTTTTTTACTCGAAGGCTAGTAGTTTTTTCTTCTGCTTTGATTATGGTAAAATGAAAATAATTCTATAGGGAAAGAAGTGGATAATATGGAATTTGTTACATTAAACAACGGCTTACAAATGCCGAAGTTAGGTTTCGGGGTTTGGCAAGTGCCTGATGATGAGGCAGAAGCGGCAGTAAAAAAGGCAATCGAGGTTGGATATCGCTCTATTGATACGGCGATGATTTATAAAAATGAAGCTGGTGTTGGTCGTGCAATTGCTTCTTCTGGAGTCTCAAGAGAAGAGCTCTTTATTACGACGAAGGTCTGGAATAGTGACCAAGGATATGATACTACGCTGAAAGCTTTTGATGAAAGTCTAGCTAGGCTAGGTCTTGATTATGTTGATTTATATTTGGTTCACTGGCCAATGCCAAATGATGATCTTTATGTGGAAACATATAAGGCATTAGAAAAGCTTTATCATGACGGAAAGGCTAAGGCGATTGGTGTATGTAACTTTAATATTGACCACTTGCAACGCTTACTAGATGAATGTGAAGTTCCTCCTGTACTTAATCAGGTAGAATGTCATCCATATCTACAACAAGTTGAGTTAAAAGCATTCTGTAAAGAGCATGATATTTATTTAGAAGCGTGGAGTCCATTAATGAATGGTAAAGAAGTGCTAGAAAACGATGTAATTAAAGAAATTGCTGCAGCACATGGTAAAACTGCCGCTCAGGTCATTTTACGCTGGCACTTACAGTACGATAATATTGTCATTCCAAAGTCTGTAACTCCTTCACGAATTGAAGAAAACTTCCAAGTATTTGACTTTGAATTAAGTGCAGACGACATGAGAAAAATCGAAGCACTCAATCAAAATAGAAGAAACGGCGCAGACCCAGCCGAATTTCATGTAAAATAATTGGACAAGGGGACAGGTTCCTTGTCCCTTTTCCTTTTTCCCCATTAATCAAGAAAGCTTTCTTCCGTGTAAGATAACCTCAGCTGCCTCCGCTGAATAGGCTTTTAATATGCGGACGGAATCATTAGCAAGTACGCCACCTAAATAGCTATGTACACGTTTTTCAATATATGGATTAGAGGCGATAAACGGCTTCATGTTCATATATTTATCCTCTATTGCAAATACAATATTGCGGATATTCGCCATTACAATTGTAGTCAAACACATAATACAAGGTTCTACCGTTGTGTATATAATACAATCTTGGGCGTGTTCCTTTAAAAAAGCTGCACATTGATGCATCGCATCTATTTCAGCGTGAAGTAGATTACTGTTTGCAGTTTCGATACGGTTCGATCCTCTAGCGATTATAGTATCCTGGTGTACAATGACCGAACCTATGGGTCGATCGCCACGTTTTCCTGCCTTTTCAGCTTCTTTCAATGCTTCCAACATATAATATTTATGATCTAGATTATCCATCATAATTGTCACTCCTACATCCACCTCGGTACCCCTTAGTAGGAATATTATCATACACGATTGTTTCGTTTACAAGTAGAAATAACAGAAATATTTCTGTTATTTGAATTTTTTAGTGGCATTTTGCTAAAAATATAGTATTCTAATATAGAATAAATTGGTTCATCCATATTAAAGGAGTGGTGTTTTATGAGAGAAATGATTCGTAATGAGGTAAACCAACATAATACTTTTAATTTGGAGGAACGGTCGGCATAAGAGCGTATCCTCCTGAAAATCAAGGAGGAAGCTATTTGAATAATTTAGTAAAACTAGGTTGGAATAATGAGGTAGAATGGAACGAGGAAACTGTAGCCCGTGTTTTGACCATTCAAAAAAACAGCTACCAAATTTCTGATGGAGAATTGGAATACCATGCACATTTAAGCGGAAAGTTTATTAATGAAGCAATGAATTCATTAGATTTTCCTGCGGTTGGTGACTGGGTAGAGGTTCAAAAAATACCTGATGAAAGTAAAGCAGTAATCAAAAGAGTACTGCCTAGGAAAAGTCAATTTGTTAGACAGGCTGCTGGAAATCGTACGGATGCACAAATAGTAGCAGCTAATATCGATACTATTTTCATCGTAAACTCGTTAAATCATGATTTGAATGTTAGAAGAATAGAGCGATATATCTTATTGGCCTATGAAAGCGGAGCAACGCCTATATTGCTACTTACGAAAAAAGACCAGGCTACCGAAGAAGAGATAGACAACGCTCTCTCATCTGTAAACGAAGTGGCAATTGGTATTCCGATTATTCTAATCAGTAGTATAGATGGTGATGGAATAGAGGAATTGAAAAGCCACTTATCACCTGGAAAGACTGCAGCGTTATTAGGGTCTTCAGGTGTAGGGAAATCGACCTTAATCAATACGTTATTTGGCGAAAAGATACAAGAAACAAAAAAAATCCGAGAAGATGATAGTAGAGGGCGTCATACCACTACCCACCGAGAATTGTTTCTCCTTCCAAACGGTGCGATGATAATTGATACACCAGGAATGCGAGAGATTCAGTTATGGGATGGGGAAGATGCCATAGATACGACTTTTCAGGATATTGGGGCATTACAACTAGAATGTAAATTCTCTGATTGTACGCATACTAATGAACCTGGTTGTCGCGTACAAGAGGCAATAGAGGATGGCAGTTTATCTGCCGAGCGTTACAAGAGTTATGTAAAGTTGCAACGAGAAATTGCATTTGAAAAACGAAAACAAGATCAAAAAGCGAAGTTAGAAGAAAAAAGTAAGTGGAAAAAGATTAGTAAACAGCAAAAGAGCTTCTACAAGAAAAGATAAAAAGAAAGGCGTTGGTCCTCTAGGGCAAACGCCTTTCTTCTTTATAAAACATAACTAACCAGGCTATAAAATATATAGAAGCCTGCTAAATGGATGGTAGCAGTCCTAATGTCATTACGTGAAATGTACAAGTATGATGTCATAAATACCCCGACATATAAAAGTGTTCTAGCTAAAGAACTCAACCAATAATGAATCGTAACATCCAATAATTCTAGGGGGATAGAAAGTAGCAATAATATACTTGGTATCACCAGTAGAGCCCCTAATTTTTCTAAGAAAAAGTTAATTTCATACGGAGTACCAGTCTTAGCTGCTTGGTTCTTAAATACAAATAATAAAAGGATAAGAGCTAATGCATAAGAAATAGTGCTATTAAAGTAAGAAAAATAATCTTTAAAGCCAAAGTATTCAAGTAACTCTTTTTGTGATACTAGACCAAGCAAATTACTGATTAAGATAAGTGCAAGAAACGAAATCATCGTGATCAGTCCAAACTGATGCTTCGCTTGAAATTTGTCAGACAAGATATCTTCAGGGTGTTTTATCGTTTGAACAATGTATTGCACATAGTTGTTAATCTGTCCATTACCCGAGGGCTTTTCTTGCCCGTCAACTATTTCGGCCTTGTTTTGATTTTCCATCCTCTATTCATTCCTCCAATATAATAGTCTATCGTTCCTATCATATATAAAATATAGAATTCTGAATATAAGATATTGGAAAAATAGTCCTTTTTAACCATACATTACCTAGAAAGGGTGAAAATGTTTAACCGAACACTTTTTTGACTAAATTCTCATATTCAAGAAAATAGGCTGGTATTTCATGTTCATGAAGACCATTTTTCATATATTGTGCGATGGATTCGTTGTACCACTTTTGCTCCTCTATTCCAGCATTAAAGTTTTTCCAGACAGAGGGACCTAACATTTTTAAATCCCGTTCTAAACCTATTAGGTTATCTAGCTTATCCGCAACAATTAAATATTTAATTTCTTTATCCGCTTGTTTTATTGTATCAATCGTATGTTGCTTTCTATCTTTCCATGATTTTGATTTATCCTCCGTGTGGGCGGCGACCATATCCGCAACTTTTATACCGAATAACCTTTCAATGTCTTCTCTCTCATAGATAGTATCCTCGACTACATCATGTAAATATCCTGCACAGACTAATTCATCAGAAAATCCTTCCCTTTCCAATCTTTCTGCAACCCGAATAGGGTGTGTGATATAGTCGTCATTCGAATTTTTTCTCTTTTGTCCGGCATGTGCTTTTGTGGCAAATTCCCTAGCTTTTTCTCTCATAATCAAGACACCTCTTTATTGTTTATTTCCTTATTATATAGGATAGAGCGTAGCTTGTTAAAAAGTCATCACTTTACTTTCATTCGGTGATGGAAACAAGTAAACTATAGATAGATAATTTTTGATTGGAAGTGTTATGATGGCTGAACAAGGAATAAACAAACGAAAAACAGAACATATTCGTTTATGTCTAACAGACCAAGTAGAAGGCGTTAATAAGTCAACCGGATTAGAGGGGATTTCCTTTATTCATAATGCATTACCAGAAATAGATTTTAATAAAATTGATATAAAAACTTCTTTTTAAATAAAGCCTTAAATGCTCCTTTTCTAGTAAGTTCCATGACCGGTGGTTCTGAATTAGCAACGGAAATCAATCAAAACCTTGCCATTGCAGCAGAAAACAGGGGTTGGGCCATTGCCCTTGGTTCAACAAGGGCATTGCTTGAAAGTGATAAACACCAGGAATCATTTCTAATTAGAAAACAAGCACCAACCGTCCCGCTTATAGCCAATCTAGGCGCTGTTCAGCTAAATTACGGTTACGGCCCAGAACATGCTCAAAGGATAGTGGATTTAACCGAAGCAGATGCACTTTATCTACATTTAAATACGCTACAAGAAGTCATTCAGGATGAGGGTGACTTGAACTTTGAAGATTTGCTTCCGAAAATAGAAGCAGTTTGTAAAGCACTTACCGTCCCGGTTGGTGTGAAGGAAGTTGGATTTGGAATAGATGGTTCTACGGCGAAAAAGCTATACGATGTAGGGGTGTCATTTATTGATGTAGCAGGTGCAGGTGGTACGTCATGGAGTCAGGTAGAAAAGTTACGCTCTAATGACCCACTACGCAAAGCGGCAGCAGAAGCCTTTAATAGCTGGGGAATGCCAACGAAGGATTGTATTGTATCTGTACGAAGTGAGTTAGGACAGGTTCCGCTAGTTGCTAGTGGAGGTATGAAAACGGGACTAGATGCTGCTAAAGCTATAACAATTGGAGCAGACATAATTGGTTTCGCAAGATCACTGCTACAGGCGGCAACCGAATCTGTTGAAGCAGTGGAGAGAGTAATGGAACAGATTGAATTTGAGCTTAAGATAACCATGTTTGGTATTGGAGCCCAAGATTTAGGGGAACTAAAAAATACAAAGCGTGTTTCGATAATGGGCAAATCATTGTTAGATCAAGACTAAGTGGTAGTTACTTAGTCTTTTTTCTTTAGTTAAAGGAAGAGAAGATATTACTAAATAATTTTTCATGGACACTTTTCTCAAAAGATATCTAATAAGCACAACGTTATTACCGCAAAATAATGTTGTGCTAAAATATAGTTAGTTAAGAGAGAGGTGCAGTTATGAAGATAGAGATATGGTCGGACTTTGTCTGTCCATTTTGTTATATAGGTAAACGTAGGCTAGAGCAAGCATTGCACGAATTTGAGCATCGAGATCAGGTAACCATTCACTTCTTAAGTTATGAATTAGATCCGGATTCTGAAGCGAAGCCTAATCAAAACATTCATGAATACTTAGCAACTAGAAAAGGAGTGTCTGTCGAGCAAGCCAAAAGATTGAATGAAAATGTTGGGCTTGAGGCGAAAAAGGTTGGACTGTTATTTAACTTTGAGACAATGCAGCATACCAACACATTTGACGCACATCGGGTTGCAAAGTATGCCGATACTCAAAAGTTAGGTAAAGAAATTACGGAGAAATTTCTACATGCTTATTTTACAGATTCAGAATTAATCAGTGACCATAAAACATTAAAAAAACTATCTTTAGAGGTTGGTCTTAATGAAGAGGATGTAGAGGAACTTTTGGGCACAAATCGTTATGCAAACCGAGTTCGTGATGATCAAGAGCTTGCTAGACAAATTGGCATTCAAGGAGTACCTTTCTTTGTTTTCAATGAAAAGTATGCGGTATCTGGGGCACAGCCGAAGGAAGTGTTTATGGAAGTACTTACAAAAGTATGGGATGAGGAAAGTAAAAACTCCAATCACAAATCGCTTACCAAGACATCCTACTGTACTGGTGAAGGTTGCGAAGTGGAAGAATAATATGGTGAGAGTGGCTTGCTGGAAATCCTAGCAAGCTTTTTTTGTGGACGGAATAGTAAACATACGTTGTCTCCATATACTAAAAACCTAACAAATTAACTAACATGCGGTTGTTTTGTTCAAAAAGGGTTTCAGAACTTTTATCACTGTTAGTCATTCTGAAATAGGAAAGAGTTTGTTAGGAAGAATAGAAAAGTTGTTACATATTTGATAACGGTTTCTCAGAAGCTTGATTTTATTGCTATCTATTTATATAATGAAGCTATACTTGGAATGATAATCATTTTCAATTAATATTCTAAGAATAAACAGTTATGAGGAAAACATATGCGATTGTGGATGTTAATAATTTTAGGTATAATCCTGTCCATTATATCACTATTTATAGGTGCTATAGATATTAGTATAAGTGATTTACTAGACTTGGATTCTGATAAGCTACAAATCTTCCTAGTCAGTAGAGTACCGCGTCTGTTAGCAATTATTCTGGCAGGTGCTGGGATGAGTATTGCGGGCTTAATCATGCAAAGCTTAAGTCGAAATAAGTTTGTATCCCCAACAACGGCAGGGACGTTAGATGCAGCTAAACTAGGAATCATGGTTTCCATGCTGTTCTTAACGAATGTAACGTATACACAACAAGTTATTTTCAGCTTTGCGTTTGCATTAGCAGGAACATTTATTTTTATGCAGATTTTGGATCGTATAAAATTTAAAGATGTCATCTTTGTCCCCTTAATCGGAATTATGTATGGAAACATTTTGTCTTCCATTACAACATTCCTAGGATATGAAGCAGATCTTCTTCAGAATGTCTCATCTTGGTTAATGGGAAGTTTTACTTTAATTATTGCGGGACGTTATGAATTGTTATACGTAAGTATTCCAGCTGTCATTCTAGCTTACCTTTATGCGAATAAGTTTACTGTTGCAGGAATGGGCGAAGACTTTGCAAAGAATCTAGGATTAAGCTATAAATTTATTTTAAATATCGGGTTAGTTCTTGTTGCAATTATTTCAACATCTGTCGTACTAACTGTCGGTGTGATACCATTTTTGGGTCTTATTGTACCAAATATCGTATCACTTTATATGGGTGACAATTTAAGAAAGACCATCCCCCATACAATGGCACTTGGCGTAGTATTTCTATTAATCTGTGATATTATCGGCCGTGTCATCGTTCATCCATATGAAATACCTGTAAATGTTACGGTTGCTGTTATCGGAAGTGCGATCTTCTTAATTATGCTGTTTAGGGGGAGAGCATATGCGAAAAAATAGCTTAAAGTTAATTACTTTATTTATATTAGCGATTATTAGTATACTGCTATATGCTTTTTATGATATTAAAGGTGGCTTTGACTATGCCTTTCCAAGACGTGTACTAAAAATTGCGGCGATGGTCGTAACTGGGGTTGCCATATCCTATGCGACGGTCGTCTTCCAGACGATTACTCAGAACCGTATCTTGACCCCATCTGTTATGGGAATGGACTCGATGTATGGAGTAGTACAAACATTAATCTATTTCTTTGCAGGATCAATGTCCGTTTGGGTAGTTAATAAGTACTTGAATTTTGGTGCGGCAATTATTGCGATGGTTCTATTCGCCCTTATTCTATATCGATTCCTATTCCGATCGGATAAACATCCTATTTATTTACTGCTTTTAATTGGTATGATCATAGGAACGCTATTGGGTAGCCTTGTCACGTTTATGCAAGTACTAATTGACCCGGTAGAATATTTAGGATTACAATCCATGTTATTCGCTAGTTTTACGAAGGTCAAAGCAGAACTACTATATATTGCGATTGCGATATTAATAGTCTCATTTATATATGGATTCCGAATTATGAGCAAGCTGGATGTCATGTCACTTGGACGCGAGAATGCGATGAACCTAGGGGTTAATTATGATCGCATGGTAATGAATATTTTAATCCTATCTTCAGTCTTAATTGCCACATCGACTGCATTAGTTGGGCCGATTACATTTTTTGGATTAATAGTAGCAAACTTATCCTATCAGTTTTTAGTAACATATAAGCATTCTATTTTAATATTAGGTGCAAGCTTAATTAGTATTATCGCATTGGTTGGAGGACAATTCCTCGTCGAGCATATATTCGAATTACGTACTACTTTAAGTGTCATTATCAACTTTATCGGTGGTATATACTTCATTTATTTATTACTAAGAGAAAGTAGGGCTGCAAAATGATAAATATTAAAGATTTGTCAAAGCGCTATGGAAAGAAAAATGTTGTAGAAAAAGTGTCACTCACGATTCAGCCTGGAACCATTACATCGTTCATTGGGCCAAATGGTGCAGGGAAGTCAACATTATTATCAATGGTCAGTCGTCTATTAGAAGCAGATACAGGTGAAGTATTACTCGATCAAAATAACGTGAAAAAGTGGAAATCTGACGAGTTTGCCAAGCGTGTTTCTATCTTGAAGCAGTCTAACTTTATGAATGTACGTTTAACAGTTCGTGAATTGGTATCATTTGGACGTTATCCTTATTCAAAGGGGCGTTTAACAGATATAGATGAAAAACATGTGGACCAAGCTATTGATTATATGAATCTGCATGATATGGAAGATCAATTTATTGATGAACTATCTGGTGGGCAAAAACAACGAGCATTTATTGCAATGGTAATTGCTCAGGATACGGATTATATTTTGTTGGATGAACCATTAAACAATTTAGATATGAAACATTCTGTACAAATTATGAAGATATTACGGAAGCTTGTGGATGAGCTTGGTAAAACGGTTGTAATCGTCTTACACGATATCAATTTCGCTTCCGTGTATTCAGACCGTATCGTTGCGTTGAAGGATGGTAAACTAGTGAAGAACGGTCCTACTAGTGAAATTATTAATTCAGCATCTCTACGCGAAATATACGATATGGATATTCCAGTTCAAGTTCAAAATGGCTGTCGTATTTGTGTATATTTTAATTCCCATGGCTAAAACTATTAATAAATAAGATGAAGCGTCTTGAATAAAGAGTTCGTTACCTACGGCTATTTGTTTAAGGCGTTTTTTTGGCAGATAGGCTAGCATAAAAAATCTTTCCCTATTGCATAAGGAAAACTAGCAGCACAAGGATGAGCGATTGCAAGTTTTTCTAGTTAGAGGTAAATATAATCAATACGAGGATTGATTAAAATAAGGAATCACGCTATTCAGGCAAGACTTAGCCAAGTTGAAAAAATATTAGTAAATATTTCATTTTTATGTTGACTATTGGTAAACAGCCATTTATAATGAGAATTGTTATCAGTGATAATGATTCTCATTATTAATAAAATACATATTAAGGGAGAAGAAAATAATGAAAAACTGGAAATTACTTAGTGTAATATTTATCACATTAATTCTTGTTCTTGCCGCATGTGGTGGGGATGATTCAGAAAAAGAAGAAAATAATTCTTCTAATAATAATAAACAAACTAGTCAAGAAGGAGCAGAAGAAACAAGTTCTGCCTATCCGATGACAATCTCACCTACAACTACAGAAAGTACTGGAAGAGATGGAAGTGAATCCTATACATTCGATGAAATAACATTCGAATCAATGCCTGAGAAAATTGTTGTCTTTGATTATGGCTTCTTAGATACGTTAGATGCACTTGGAGTGGAAGGAATTGTTGGGGTTGCTAAAGATTCTACATTACCAGAACACCTTGAAAAATATGCAGGTGACGAGTACGAAAGTATCGGAACGTTAAAAGAACCTTTACTAGAAGATATTGCAGCATTAGAACCGGATGTAATCTTTATTTCTGGTCGTCAAGCACCATACTATGAACAATTAAAAGAGATCACTCCAAATGTTGTGTTTGTTGGAGCAGTACAAGAAGATTATTGGAACACTTTCTTAGCTTCAGTTGATATTGCAGCTGAAATGTTTGGAAAGGAAAAAGAAGCAGAGGAATACCTTGCTAAGTTTGATTCATCTCTAGAAGAAATTAAAGCTCTAGCTGGAAATTATGAAACTAGTTTAGTAACGATGTATAACGAAGGTAACTTATCTGGCTTCTCTACAGGATCCCGTTTTGGATATGTATATGATGTATATGGATTCAAACCGGTAACAGAAGATATCGAATCTTCATCACATGGTTCCAATTTTGGATTTGAAGCAATTCTAGAATTTGATCCAGAAGTATTATTTGTAATTGACCGTACTGCAGCTACTGGTGGAAAATCAAATATCGACAAAGATATGGAAAACGATATTATTAAACAAACTGCAGCATATAAAAATGACCGCGTTATCTACTTAGATGGTCCATTATGGTATTTAAGTGGTGGTGGACTTCAATCTGAACTTGCTAAAATTGAAGAAATCCTTAATGAATTAAAGTAGCTCTATATGAATCTGAAAGGCTCTCGATAAGTTAAGTAATACGGACTTATCGAGAGCCTTTTTCTCCATGTATAAGAGTGAGGATGAGCGGGAGTTTCCTGGCAATTATGTTAGAGGATGTCGTAGCTTCTTGCATTTAGGGGGCTGAATATGGTTGAATAGAAATACAACTTTAGGAAATGAGGAATAGTATGAAGAAGATAGTAAGTATACTTATCATCGGATTAGTTTTAGTACTAGCTGCATGTGGAAACGATGAAGAGGAAAGTAGCAAGACAGTTAGTAATCCTGAGGAAATAAAAATGGATAAGGACGAAACGGTAGATGCAGACAAAGTTGTTGTTAGTATTAATGATACGGAAGTAAAAGGAGAACGATACAATGCCATTTACTTGCAAACGAAAATGAGAGCTTATCAGTTCGGACAAGATATAGAAGACAAAGATAATATTAAAGAAATCACATTAAATGAAATAATTGCGCAAGAACTAATTAAACAAGAAGCAGCAAAACAAGGTATTGAAGTGACAGAAGACTCTGTCCAAAAAGAATACGAATCATTAAAATCTCAGAATGAAGGGAAATTTGATGATTATTTGAAGCAGTATAATTTGACAGAGGAATCGTTAAAAGAACAGATTCGTTTCGCACAGACACTAAATCAATATATGGAGAAGGAAATCAAGGTAGAAGAAGTAACTGAGGCAGATGTGAAAGAGGCATATGAAAAGTTAAAAAAGATATGGATGACATCATGAAGTTTGAAGATGCAAAACCTATTATTGAAGATCAGCTTACACAACAACGAGAAGCAGATGCACTTCAGGTTAAAGTGGAAAAATTAATGAAAGAAGCAGATATTAAGGAACATATATAAGAATAGTAAAGCACATAGTCGAATGGACTATGTGCTTTTGGGTTCTAATGTTAACCATTTTTCGTCTCTCTGATAATTTTTGTTAGCTTATTTTTAAACACCTCCATCTGTTCAGCTGTTCCTATTGTAATCCGCAAGTAATTGTTTATTGGCTGTTTATTGAAATGTCGAACCAGTATGTTGTCTGCCTTTAACTGATTATATAAATAAAGCGCCGGTACTTCCTTATGTGTAGCGAACACAAAATTAGCTTGTGATGGTAGCACCTGAAATCCAAGCTGCGTTAGCGTTGCGGAGAACCACTTCCGCGTTTCCTTTATAGATTCTGTCGTTTGTTGATAATAATCTATAGCCTGCCATGCAGCTGTTGCACCGACAATGGCAAGTCGGTCAAGTGTATAAGAATTAAAGGAATTCTTAATTCTCTCTAGCCCCTCAATTAAGGAAGGATGTCCTATTGCACAGCCTACACGTAATCCAGCAAGTGACTTTGATTTTGAGGTTGTCTGAATGACAAGTAGATTGGGATACTTATGAATAAGTGGTACAGCAGATTCTTGAGCGAAGTCTATATAGGCTTCATCAATGATGACAATGCTATCTGGATTGTTAGCAATAATTGCTTCTACGTTATCTAATTCTAAATAGATCCCAGTAGGTGCATTGGGATTTGGAAATATGACACCACCATCAGAATGAAAATAAGATGGGGGATTGATGGTAAGGTCATAAGTTAGATCTAATTCCTTATAAGGGATATTAAAAAGTTTGGCGTAAACAGGGTAGAAGCTGTAAGTGATGCTTGGAAAAAGTATCTGTTTACCAGGTTCAAAAAATGCCATAAATGAAAAAGCTAGCACTTCATCAGAGCCGTTTCCAATAAAGATGTTTTCCTTTTGTAAGCGAAAATGTTTCGCAATAACGTTCCGCAGTCCGTCAGTAGTTGGTGATGGATAAAGCCTTAAAGAATCCCCTAATTCCTTCTGGATAGCTTCTATTACTGATGGAGCAGGAGGATAAGGGTTTTCGTTGGTATTTAGCTTTATAATGCTCGAGTTATTCAATTGTTCACCAGGTATGTAAGGGTCAGCACGTTTTGCAAAGGAACTCCAGTACTTATTCACCTAAATCCCCCACTTTTGTGACATGTCTTTTCACTAATTCAGCTTTCACATCTGAAATGGTGATATCCTTCACTTCCATCAGAACCAATAAATGAAAAATAAAATCGGAAATCTCCCAGATAAGCTCATTCTTATTCGTATTCTTTGAGCCGATAATGATTTCACTAGCTTCTTCACCGATTTTCTTCAATATCTTATCAATCCCCTCACGGAAAAGATAAGAGGTATAAGAACTTTCTGTGGGGTTTGCTCGTCTATTCTTTATCGTATTGACTACTTGTTGAATGATGAGAAACATAGCTTGGTCATCCTGGAATAATGTGTTGTGAAAACACGATTCCATACCAGTGTGACAGGAAGGACCTTTAGGGCTGACTTGAATAAGGAGACTGTCAGAATCACAGTCAAAATCAATACTTTTGACGACTTGTTTATTACCGGATGTTTCTCCTTTGTTCCAAAGTTTTTTTCTTTTCCTTGAAAAAAACCATGTTTCTTTCGTTTCTAATGTTTTTTGCAGTGATTCTCTATTCATATAGGCTAACATTAATACCCTTCCACTAGCTTGATCCTGGATAATGGCAGGTATTAATCCGCCTTCAGAAAAGGTAAGGTTATCTAATAAAGTTGGCATGATGGTACGCTCCTAACGGGGACACTTTTTTCAACAAGATAATTCTTTAATGCCGGGATGCTAATGGTATTATAGTGAAATACAGAAGCGGCAAGTGCTGCATCGGCTATATCACTATGTAGTACTTGATAGAAATCTTCCATTATGCCAGCACCCCCACTTGCAACAATTGGAATATAAACGGCATTTGCGATTGTCTTTGTAAGTTGCAAATTATAGCCTTTTTTCACACCATCTACATCAATCGAGTTGATTACAAGCTCACCTGCACCGAGTCTTTCTCCCTCGAGAGCCCATTCAATGGCATCTAATCCAGTATCAATTCTCCCTCCATTTTGGAACACGTTCCACTTGCCTGTATTAATCTCTTTTGCATCGATGGATAGGACGATACATTGTGATCCAAATTTTGAGGCAGCAGTTTCAATTAATGTGGGATTCGTGATTGCTGCACTATTAATGGAAACCTTATCAGCTCCGGATTGAAGTGCTTGATAAATGTCCTCGACACTTCTAATTCCTCCGCCAACAGTAAATGGGATATTGATAGTAGCGGCAACTTTTTCAACGATATCTAAGAAGGTTTTTCGTTCTTCATGTGAAGCGGTGATATCATAGAATACTAATTCGTCTGCACCTTCATGGTTATAACGTAGGGCTAATTCAACAGGATCGGCGATATCTTGAATATCTTGAAACTTCTTTCCCTTTACAACCCGTCCTTTATCAACATCCAAACAGGGAATAATTCGTTTAGCTAGCATGGTTCATAACCTCCAGTAATTCGATTAACTCGATTCTCCCGTCATAAAGTGCTTTTCCGATAATTGTCCCATAAAGGTTCATCTGCTGTAATTTCACTACATCTCCTATGGTGGTTATGCCACCTGAAGCAATTACTTGTATAGAGGTAGCCTGATTAATAGTTGCTAACTCCTCGAAATTGGGACCTTGTAACATACCATCTCTTGCAATATCCGTGTAAACAATTGTTTGAATCCCAATCTTCTCCAAATTCTCGACTAAATCAGTGGCGGTTATCGTACTTTCCTTTATCCAGCCTTCTGTTGCAACCATGCCGTTACGAGCGTCTATCGAAACAATGATTCTGTCGCCGAACTTTTCTACTGCTTGTTGTAGAAGTGGAAAATCATGAATAGCAGTTGTTCCGAGAATAACCCTTTGTACTCCAATGGAGAAATATTCTTCTATTTGCTCTAAAGAACGGATTCCTCCTCCCACTTGGATGGGAAGATTACTAGATTGGGCAATCTGACCAATAATCTTCTTATTAGTGGCTGTTCCTGATTTTGCTCCATTTAAATCAACAATATGTAATGTTTCTGCACCGTATTTCATCCATTGTTCTGCTGCGTTAAGGGGAGATTCATTGTATAATTTTTGTTGATTGTAATCTCCTTGAATTAAACGAACACATTTGCCATCTAAAATATCAATTGCAGGAAAAATTATCATGAAACCATCTCCCAAAAGTTTTTTATGAGTTGCATACCGACATCACCGCTTTTTTCAGGATGGAACTGCATTCCAATAATATTGTTGTGCTGTACGAGTGCTGGTATGTTCTCTCCATGTTGACTTGTAGCAATAAGATCGTCATTATCGATATCAGTGGCATAATAGGAATGAACAAAGTACACATAAGTTTGGTCTGGAATGTTCGTTGTAATGTGCTTATTACGCCTAATTTGAAGTGTGTTCCATCCCATGTGCGGCACTTTTACATTGGCGTTTATCCGTTCAATTTTCCCCTTTATTAAACCTAGCCCTGTTGATAGGCCACCTTCGTTACTAGTTTCATAGAATAGCTGCATTCCAAGACAAATTCCTAGAATAGGCTTTCCTGCTGCAGCTTGCTCTTGTAGGATTTTATCCAAATTATCGCTTCTTAGTTGATGCATAGCATCTTGAAAAGCGCCTACACCAGGCAAGATGATGGCGTTACTGTCTCGTATAACCGTTTCATCACGAGTTAAAGTGCTTTCTATGGATAATGTGGTCAGAGCAATCTGAAGGCTTTTAATATTACCAGCCCCATAATCAACGATAGCAATCATTGGTAACTCTCCTTTTTATAAAGAACCTTTTGTAGAAGGAACTCCAATTATTCTTGGATTTTTACGGCTGGCCTCATCTAATGCACGCCCAAACCCTTTAAATATAGACTCAATAATGTGATGACTGTTCTTTCCATACGAGAGCGTTATATGTAAGTTGATTTGAGCATGGTTAACAAAAGCTTGGAAAAACTCTTCCACGAGTTCTGTATCGAAGTTTCCAACTTTATCCTTTAACCCTTCCACCTGGTATACTAGATAAGGTCTACCACTTATATCTACGGTGACAGATGAAAGTGCGTCATCCATTGGTGTAACAGCGTGTGCATAGCGATTTATGCCCTCTTTGTTACCTATACATTGTGAAAATGCCTTGCCAAGTACGATTCCCACATCTTCTACGGTATGGTGATAGTCAACGTGTAAATCGCCATTACAAGTTATATCTAGATTGAATAGACCATGCCTTGTCATGAGTATTAACATATGATCTAGGAACCCAATTCCTGTCTCGATGGTAGATGTACCCTCTCCGTCTAAATTCAACTTCAGAAATATATCTGATTCATTAGTGGTTCGGGTTAAATTGAATTCTCTCAACCTAATCTCCCCTTCTAATTTGTACTGATTTTGCATGTGCTTCTAACCCTTCCCTAACAGCTAAGTATTGAATCGCATCAGATGCCTGCCCTAGGGCTTGTTTAGAATAATGAATAATACTAGATTTTTTGATGAAATCATAAACACCTAGAGGTGAAGAGAATTTAGCTGTTCCATTGGTTGGCAGTGTGTGATTAGGACCTGCAAAATAGTCTCCTAATGGCTCTGGAGAATAATCTCCTAAGAATATTGCCCCAGCATTCTTGACGAACTCTAACTTTTCAAACGAATTTGTAACCATAAGCTGCAAATGTTCTGGAGCAATTAAATTTGCAATTTCGAAAGCTTCCTCTTCAGAAGTGGCAAGAATAATGAATCCATTTTTACGAATCGATTCTTGAGCAATTTCTCGTCTGGAAAGATGGGATAATTGTTCTTTGATTTCTTCTGTGATTTGATTTGCTAGTGATGGTGATGTCGTAATTACAGTGGTTCTAGCTGCTTCGTCATGCTCAGCTTGTGATAATAGGTCTGCTGCGATAAATTTTGGATTGGTACTGTTATCCGCAATAATACAGATCTCACTTGGGCCAGCAATCATATCTATCGCTACATCGCCATACACCGATTTTTTCGCACTGGCAACATATGAATTCCCTGGCCCGACGATTTTATATACGCGCTCAATGGTCTCCGTTCCGTAGGCTAAGGCTGCTATGGCTTGAGCACCACCCATTTTATATATCCGATTCACTCCGAGTAGTGTAGCGGTAGTAAGTACATAGGGATTAATTGATCCGTCTTCTCTCGGTGGAGTGGCAATAGAAATATATGGTACTCCAGCAACCTTGGCTGGGATGACATTCATGAGCACGGTGGATGGATAGTTTGCTTTCCCACCAGGTACATAGATACCAACTTTTTCAATTGGTGTTATTTTCTGTCCTAGGATAATTCCATTTGCAGGATTGATATGCCAGGACTGTTCCTTCTGATTTTCATGAAATGCTTCGATGTTTTCCTTTGCTTGGAGGATAGTGGTTAGAAATGTATCATCGACTAACTTTTTAGCCTTCTCTATTTCCTCATTTGTCACGATAAAGTTATCCAAAAGAGGACCATCAAACTTTTCTGTATAGGACCTTAACCCAGAATCTCCTTTCAGCCGTATTTCATTGATGATGTTCTGTACCGCTCTATCAATCTTTTCGTTAAAGGTAGATGCATTTCGAAATAGGGAGTCCTTATTAAACTTCTTAGCAGTTACAATCTTCATTATTCTCCCTCCAACCCTAGTTTTAGGTTATATATAAATCTTTCAATTGAAGCTGTTTTCGTAGCATAACTAGCTTTATTTGTAATTTAGTCTAGTAGTGATGTCCTCTAATTCTTCTAATACAATAAGTCCATTTTCTTGTAGGGTTTTGCCGGTTTCCATAATATCGACGATTACGTCTGCCATCCCGATAATAGGTGCTAGTTCTACAGAACCATTTAGTTTTATGGTTTCGGCTTGTATGCCATTTTGCTGAAAAAAAGAATTAGCAATGAATGGGTATTTAGAAGCTACTGTAAGTCTGTTCTTCTGCAGAACGGACTTATTCTTTCCAGCTACGACAAACTTGCATTTGCCTTCCTTCAAATCGAGCATCTCATAAACGTCAGCCTGAGATTCGAGAATATTATCTCTACCGACAATCCCGATATCTGCAGCGCCTTTCTCCACATAGGTTGGTACATCAACTGCTTTAACAAAAATTAGTTGAATTTGGTTAGTGGAATCAAGGAATACTAGTTTTCTACTTTTTTCATGAAAACCATCAAAGTCATAACCAGTCTTGCGTAATAATCGAAGAATGCCAGTTACGGTTCTTCCCTTTGCAAGCGCGAGAATAATTGGTTGCATATTTGTTCCTCCTAATTTGAATCTTCACATCATCCCTTGAAGTAATGGTAATAAATCATTTAATCCCGTAAAGCTGTACCGTTTTTCTTTATCTATAAAGGTGTTACCAGTGCTATTCATAGAAATAGTATAAGAGGTAGTGGGTAACGGCGAATTGTTTATAGTAATCGGATAGTTCAAGTCTCGTAATTGTTTGGACAGTTTTAATGCTTGAGTTCGGCTGCTATCGTCATATTTCAGATAAATAGGCTTAGGAATACTAGGTGAAAAAGGACTGGACTCTAAAAGGGATTCCAAGTCAAAGGCAAATCCTACAGCTGGAGTGGGATTGGTAAATTGCTCAGCTAGATGGTCATATCTTCCACCTAAAAGAATAGGTTTGCCGATTTCTGTAATAAAGCCTTGAAAGATTAATCCAGAATAATAGTCCATATGATTGATTAGCCCTAAATCGATTACGATTTCATCTTCAAAGCCATAGATTTCAAGCATTTCTGTAACTAGTAATAAATGTTTTATTTTTCCTATCATTTCTTCTGATAACGAGATTGATAGTGCCTTATGTAAAACTTCCTGGGGTTTCCCGTAAAGAAAAGGAATCGTCATAATCTTTTTTTGATAGCTGGTTCAATTGTTAGTGTCTTCATGAATTCTTCCAGACCGGCAATGTTTTTTGAATGAATTAGTTGCTTAAATTGCTCTTCCTTTTTAGGGGGGAGCGATAGTATATCTAATATTTCATTCACTACTCCCGCATGACCAAGCTGTATCTTAAAGCCATCAAACCCTAAGTTGGTTAAGCAATCAATCGCTAAGGAAATTACCTCCATATCAGATTCCGCACTGGTACTTCCAAATAACTCTACTCCTGCCTGCATTTTGACATAGCCATAATTTGTTTCAAATGAAGAACGGAATATATCTGTTATGTATGAATATCTCGACTCAGATGTTTGCCCGGTATACGGTATAGCAACAAGTTGAGTTACAGGAATTGTAACGTCAGGTCGTAGAACAAGGACTTTACCATTAGGAGAAATAACTTTTAACATCTCATCTTTTGATATGGTTCCTTGTACGGTTGAATACAGATCATAATTTTCAAAAGTAGGTGTGTTGATTTGGTTAAAACCATATGTTTTAAAACGATTCCTTAGTATTGAAATGAAACTTTCACGAGCAAAAAAATCTATTAATTCGGGTCTATATTTCATGTGTAAGACTCCTTTTTTATGCACTTTATCACTTTAACACTTTATCTAATTAAAGTTATATAGTATTCTATAATCAATTCGGATAATTGTCAATTCTGAGAGGAGAGAAATTTATGTTTGATTATCATATTCATAGTGATTTTTCTGCAGATTGTAAGACACCAATGGAAAGGACTGTCGAGAAGGCCATACAGATAGGTCTGAAGGAAATATGTTTTACGGAGCATATTGATTTTGATTATCCAGATCCGACTATTTCGTTTGATCTGGATTTGGAACAATACAACGCGCAAATTAAGCAAATGCAAGTAAAGTATAGTGACCGAATTGCTATAAAAAAAGGTATTGAGATAGGGATAGAGCCAGGTTATATCGAACGATTTCAAACCATGTTAAAGAACGAACAATTTGATTTTATTTTGTGTTCCATGCATACAACAGAGAGAAAAGACCTTCATTCAGGGAGTTTTTTCCACGGCAAAACGGTGGAGGAGGCCTATGAGCGGTATTATGAGGAATTGTTAACTTGTGTGAAGCAATTTGATAACTTTTCTGTATTAGGTCACTTGGATTTGGTTAAACGGTATAAAAGGGGGGCTATTCATCACTTTCATGAGCTAATAAGTGAAATCTTTAAAGAACTAATTAATAGGGGGAAGGGGATTGAACTAAACACCTCTGGTTTTCGTTATGGATTAGGTACTGGTATGCCGAGTAATGATATTTTGAGATTATACCGATCTCTCGGGGGAGAAATTATCACGATCGGATCTGACTCGCATACAGAGGATACATTGGCATTTGCTTTATATCCCTCACTTGACCTATTAGAATCGTTAGGATTCACTTATATTAATACCTTTCAAGACAATGAGCCTATATTTCATTCCTTAAATGAAGTAAAGCAGATGTCAAAGAATCTTACGAAATAAGCAAGAATTGACGAATAGCGGGATGGTATAATATTTAGGGAAGTACCCAACTAAAATAACAGCTGGTGATGGACATGTATGTGAAGCGATTATTGTTGATTATCGTAGGGTTATTGTCATTAGGACTAGCTATTATCGGGATATTCTTACCACTTATCCCGACAACGCCATTGCTATTACTCGGTGCGGCATGCTTTGTAAGGAGTTCTGATCGGTTATATGATTGGTTAATCACCAATCAACATCTAGGCCCATATATTAAGAATTATCGAGAGGGAAAGGGTATTCCATTGTCTGCAAAGATTATGGGTGTCACGTTTTTATGGTGTTCCATGCTCTTTACTATATTGTTTGTGGTGCCACTTCTAGTAGTGAAGCTTCTTTTAGCAGGAATTGGTGCTTATTTTACATGGTTTATTCTAAAGCAAAAAACACTCGTAAAAGCTTCATAACTAAAAAATGGAATGCATAAGAAAGGCTTGCATATAAATACGATAGTGCGTTTCTTAATAAGTGGCGAGAAAGCGAAAAATAACTTACAATAAGACAGATGGTTAATAATATGGATAAGATTAAAGGAATGATTTGTAGTGACCAATCATCACGTATATGAAGAACTAATCTCCATTACCGCTGAAGAAAATGTAATGGTTAATGAGCCGTTAAGAGACCATACGTATACACGCTTAGGCGGAGCGGCAGACTTACTCGTAACACCAGAAACATATGAGCAAGTAAGACAGATTGTGAAGCTAGCTAATAAAAAAATATTCCGTTTACATTACTAGGGAATGGATCCAATCTTATTGTCAAAGATGGTGGCATTCGCGGAATTGTCATGAATTTAAATAGACTAAATGAAATAAAAACGGATGGTTTGAAGCTGGTTGCACAAAGTGGTGCACGTATTATAGACGTTTCGCGGGAAGCTTTAGCGCAGCGGTTAACAGGATTGGAATTTGCTTGTGGTATACCTGGTTCAGTTGGTGGTGCACTGTATATGAATGCTGGAGCATACGGTGGAGAAATAAAAGATGTACTAGAGAGCACTGTTGTTGTCGATAAAAATGGTGAATTATTGACGTTAAGTGCCGATCAATTAGATTTAGAGTATCGTACAAGTAATATACCTGATAATGGTTATATTGTCTTAGAAGGTACATTTGCCTTGAAAGAAGGCAATTATGATGAAATTAAAGCAGTGATGGATGATTTAACATTCAAAAGAGAGTCCAAGCAACCATTAGAGTATCCTTCTTGTGGTAGTGTATTTAAACGCCCGCCAGGTTATTTTGCTGGTAAATTAATTCAGGATAGCGGTTTACAAGGTACACAAATTGGCGGTGCACAAGTATCGCAGAAACATGCGGGATTTATTGTTAATAAGGACAACGCAACTGCTGATGAATATATCCAGCTAATTCGTCATGTCCAGACGATTGTTAAAGAGAAGTTTGGTGTAACACTTGAACGTGAAGTACGTATTATCGGTGAAGATCTTGAATAATGTAAAATAAAAAAACGAATCTGTGTAGATAGATACACAGATTCGTTTTTGTTTACATGTATAATACTAGTTCCTAAATCGATGTAAGAATTGCTGAAGTCGCTCATTATTCGATTCTTCAAGGACTTCTTTAGGGCTACCTTGTTCAGCAATAACCCCGTTATCTAAAAAGATTACTCGGTCTGCTACATCAAGTGCAAAGTCCATTTCGTGAGTTACAAGTACCATTGCCATGTCACCTTCTTCAGCGATATCACGAATTACTTCAAGTACTTCACCTACCAATTCCGGATCAAGCGCAGAGGTTACCTCATCAAATAGCATGATTTTTGGCCGCATAACAAGTGCCCGGGCCATTGCAACACGCTGTTTCTGACCACCAGAGAGTTGATTCGGATAGCTATCTAGCTTATCGCCAAGCCCAACCTTTTCTAACATCTCAATAGAACGTTTTCGTGCACTTTCCTTATCTTCTTTTTGGACTTGTATCGGTGCTGTCATACAGTTTTGTAGAATCGTCATATGTGGAAAAAGATTAAAATGCTGGAAAACCATCCCGATATCCCCACGTAGTTCTCGTAAATGTTTTTCGTTTGCAGGTACAAGCTTTCCTTTCCTTTCCATATGCCAAAGATTCTTTCCGTCGAAGATAATCTCACCAGCTGTCGGTTGCTCTAATGTCATTAACATACGAATAATCGTCGTTTTACCGGAGCCACTTGGCCCAATTAAAGCAACTTTCTCACCGGGGTAAATGGATAAATTCAAACCTTTAAGTACTTCTACATCCCCATAAGATTTTTGGACATTTTTATATTCAACTATAGGCTTTGTGGTTTGGTATTTCATGTCTGACCTGTTTATTTTATTAATAGCTTCAACCATTATGCAACCGCTCCTTTATTTGTAGTTAAGAAAGTATCAACAAAGATGTCTAGCTCTGGGCGCCTGGTGCTTTTCTAATCTTGAATCGCTGCTTTCTTATCAAAGCGGCGATTCATTTTCTTTTCTAATTTATTGATTAAAATTGCAGAGGGATAACTTAATGCTAAGAAAATAATAGCGACAATCGTATAAGACTCCAACATGCGGAAGTGTTCTGTACCATACGTATCTGCTAATGCTAGTATCCCAACTACACCAATCGTAGATGCAAGCGGAACTTCTTTGAACATAATAATTAAATAGTTTCCTAGCATGGGAATCGTTGGTGGTATCGCCTGAGGTAAAATAATTTTCAACCATTTTTGTCCAGTTGAAAAATTGAGTGCCGTAGAGGCCTCCCACTGACCTTTTTCCACTCCTTCAATACCAGAACGATATACTTCACCAATATACGTACTAAAATGTATGCCAAGCCCTAAAACGGCACTTTCAAATGAAGATAATGACGCGCCAACTCCTGGAACCATTGGCCAAGCATAGTAGATAAAGAATAATTGGATTAATGGTGGAGTGGATCGGATAAACTCCATTATCCAGGTAATGAACCAGTTGATGGGCTTAATGGGTATTCTTCTTAATAATACCCAAACAAAGCCAAATATTAAAGCAAATAAAAAACAAGCAAATGTTAACCCGATTGTAACCCCTATACCTTTTAATATAAAAGGGAAGGCATCAAAGAACATATCCCATTTCCAATTAATATTCATTAACGAGCCACCCCTTTCTTAGAGATTTGCTCACCTTTTCGAGTAAGAAGGATTAGTGGCAAGGCCATAATAAAGTAGAACAATAATAACAATAAATAAACAGTAGGTGCTGCAGATAAATCAGTACTTCTTAAAATATTTCCATGATATAAAATGTCTGTCATTCCTATTAATGAAACGAGCGATGTGGCCTTAAGCATTTGAATTAAATAATTACCGAGTTCTGGTAACATCATCCGTAATGCTTGTGGGAAAATGACCATCCTCATACGTTGGAATGGAGATAAATTAAGTGCAATTGATGCTTCTGTTTGTCCTTTGTCAACAGCTAAAATAGATCCTCGTACGATTTCGGACATATAGGCACCATAGTTTAAAGAAATGGCTAATACACCAGCCATCAGTCGATTATCAATCCCAACATTGAATAGCATTGGAATCGCATAGTAAAGCCAAAATAGTTGCACAATTAACGAGGTACCTCGAAATATTTCCACATAGAAACTAGTTATACCACGTACAACAAGATTATGAGACAAGCGGCATAAGCCCGCAATAATGGCAAATAGATAACCGAATATCGCGGATAATAGGAAGACGGTTATCGTAATGTTGATTCCCTTCATTAATACCGGGAATACATCTATAATTGCATGAATAGTCATCACTCCTCAATCTCAATTAAACTATTTTTCTGTGAAAAAACTCCATAGGGATTACCCCTTAGGTGGGGAACCCTATGGAGTCTAGTTGTCAGTATTACACTTCACCATTACAAACTTTTGCTGTCGTAATGTCATCGGGCACCATATTCATTTGTTCGCTAAACCCATTTTTCTCTAAAAGCTCAGCAACGGTACCATCAGCTTTTAATTCTGCCAAAACCTCATTATATGCTTCTAAAAGTTCCTCATCATCTAGATTGAAGGCTGAGGCTCCATAGCTAGGTACCCCTTCAACATCTGGCTGCTCGAATGTCTCAACAAATTCAAGTTCATCTGTGTTCGCTGATGCAAGTGCGTCCTTAATGGTAAATTCTGTACCTGTTGTAGCATCTGCACGACCAGACTGTACTGCCGCTATAGATGCGGGGATGTCTGGTACCGAGAGTATTTGATCCGGATCCACACCAGAGTTCTTCAGAAAGTCATTTTCTGTTGCCCCTTGCATAACAGCAATAATTACCTCTGGGTTATTCGCAATATCCTCATAGCTTTCCAGTTGAAGCGGATTCCCTTTTTGTACGATTAATCCTTCCCCATACATCATTTCTGGCTCTCCAAAAGCAACGTTTTCACAACGGTCAGGCTTTATCGCCATACCAGCTGTGATAACATCGAATTGACCAGCGTTTAATCCTGAGATAAGCTGACCAAATTCTAGTAACTCTGAATCTACTTCTTCTACACCAAGCTCTTGGAAGACTGCTTTTGCAATATCAACAGCTGCACCCTTCAACTCGCCATTTTCTTCATATGCGTATGGTTTTTCGTTGGCAAACCCAATCGTAACCTTTCCTTCATCTTGTAGCTTGGCCAACTTACTTTCCTCTTCTGATCCACATGCAGCTAGGAAACCAACTGCTAAAAATAGGATAGAAGTAAGTAATAATTTCTTCATGAAAAAATAAGACCTCCTAAATATTGAATACCCTAACGTTAAATGTTAGATGTATTGGTAAAACAATGGATAATTTTGAATTTAATAGAACAACTGCGTGGAGATGAATTTAGTGAATATGTAAAGGGAAAAGGGACATAACATCGTACATAAATAATGGTATCGGTTTAAATAATTCATTTCAAACGTGATATTTTTAGATAATTGGAAATTATTTATGGCTGGGAAGGGTTGAGAGAGAAAGAGCTCATCTATCCTTAAAGATGCTAGTAGATTGTGTTTGATACTCCATAATCCTTACAAATCGACAGAACCAACTAAGAATAGTCATAACTTTATTTTACTTTTCATGCTAAAATAGTAAGCAAAAGCTTTCAATTGCTCTAGGGTTTTATTAAGGGGGGAATGAAAATGATATGGATTGTCGCTATTATATGTATTGTCATTACCGTAATTGTTGTCTTTTTATCTATACTGACATTAGATAAAGGTTATGGATATAAGCATAAGGTGGATCCTCTTCCAACGAGCGTGGAAGGAGAAAAGGGTAGTACGCAAGATTCTGAATCAGATAAAAGCTAATGAATAAAGCGGCTGAGACAAAAACTAATTTTTCTACTAGAAAAGCGAACAATGAACTACTTTAGCTCCGGAAATATGCGGAGACTCCTGCGAGAGGGAAGGCAACGGTGAGACCCCACAGAGCGCTATACGCTCGAGGTGGCTCACCAGCCACCCGCTGAAAGCGAAGTATATTTCCCGGGTTTTAAACCTATCCTAATTGTTCAGATTTTGCTAGTTGGGAAATACTAATGCCCCAGCTCCTTTTATATGCAATACATGATTAATCATTTGTCGTTTGAAGTGGTTTTAAGTTCGCTTCTATTTCAGCTCTTCTATCTTCGAAAAATGGAGGAAGAGCTAATGTTTCACCGAGGTGATCGGGGCTTTCATCAGTTGCAAATCCCGGACCATCTGTGGAAAGTTCAAACAGTATTCGATTAGGTTCTCTAAAATATAACGCTTTAAAGTAATATCTATCCACTATACCTGAGTTTGGTAATCGGGCATCGATTAATCGATCTCTCCAATGTTCTAATTCTTCATCATTTTCAACTCGAAATGCGACATGATGAACACTTCCTCTTCCAGGTCTCTCTCGAGCTAAATCTTTCCTTACTTCCAAATGGATTTCTGCACCATTACCACCTTCACCTGTAGCGAAGACTAATATTTCCTCTTGTCCTTCTATAGTTGATGGGTAGCTTCCAACTTGCTTAAAGGATAATACGTTGGTAAGTACTGCAATAGTTGGCTCAGGGTCAGGAACCGTCAATTTCACAGGCCCAAGTCCAATAATCCCGTGTTCAATGGAAGCATTGCTCTTTATCCATGGTTTTCCACCGGAGACCCCATTATTATGTTCATCTGAAATCAATGTGAGGCGCTGATTTTCTGGGTCTTTAAAGTGGATTACTTTATTGCCATTTTGCCCCGTAACCCCTTCATGTTCTACGTTATATTGATTAAACCTATCTAACCAGTATTCCAAAGCTTCATCATTCGGAACTCTTAAAGAGGTATTGGAAATACTATTATTTCCTGGGTAGGTACGACCAGCATTTGGAATCTCAAAGAAGGTAAGATCTGTTCCTGGATTACCTATTTCATCCGCATAGAATAGGTGATATACTGATGGATCATCTTGATTAATAGATTTTTTTACAAGCCGCATACCAAGTATATCCGTATAGAATTTGTAGTTTTCCTTAGCATTTGCGGTTATGGCAGAAACATGGTGTATTCCTTTTAAATACATATTACGTCGCCTCCTAAAATCGATTATCTCGAATTCGAGATAATTATATTTTATAGTAATATTGTCTGCTAATCAATAAAATCGTATTCAATTATTACGTAATATAATAAAATGAAACTAACAGATATGGGGGAGGGATATCATGTACTTCCTGGTCAGCCTATTATTAGGGTATATGTTTGGTTGTATACATGGTTCTCAATTAGTCGGAAAGTATAAGAAAATCGATATTAAGAAGTCTGGTGTTAAAAATGCAGGAGCTTCCAATACTACCATCCTATTAGGGTGGAAATACGGTATACTTGTTGGAATGATTGATATATTTAAAGGGACACTAGCGGTATTACTAATGTTGTATATCTTGGATGGGAACGGAATTACTGGTGACACACAAATTCTATTTATCTATGTAACAGCATTTGGTGTGATCATTGGTCATAATTACCCAATTACGATGAAATTCAGTGGGGGAAAAGGTACGGCATCATTAGTTGGAATTCTACTTGCCATTGATTGGAAAATTGCTATTATTGGAATTGGTATCTTGTTAATATTTACGTTAACAACTGACTATCTAGTTATTGGTGTATTCATGATGTATATATCTTTCTTAGTAACGACATTTTATTTTTTTGGTTTGGAACCTACAATGATTGTTGTATTATTATCCGTAATTAGTATTTTGAAACATATAGAGAATTATAAACGTATAATCAATAAGGAAGAGAAAAAGCTCTCCAGTATGTTCCAAAAATAGTAGAGGGGTTAGCATATGGTAGATATTTTACTTTGGATTTTAATTGTCGTGATGTTTTTATTAAGTTTTGTAGGTCTCATATACCCAATCATTCCATCGGTTATCGTTATCTGGATTGGTTTTCTCGTGTATCAATTTGGCATTAATGGCGATGAGTTAGGCTTTCTATTCTGGACTATCATGGTAATCTTTACAGTGATATTATTTGTCGCTGATATTTTAGCCAATAGTTACTTTGTAAAGAAATTTGGAGGGAGTAAATGGGGGGAACGTGGTGCAGCTGTTGCGGTAATTGTGGGTTCGTTTGTTATTCCTCCATTTGGAATAATAATCATCCCATTTATTGCGGTCTTCATTATTGAAGTAATGCAGAAAAGAACGATTACAGATGCATTTAAAGCTTCCATTGGTTCCTTACTGGGGTTCCTAGGCGGTACCTTAGCAAAAGTAATTATCCAACTAGTCATGATTATTCTGTTTGTGATTAATATTATTTTTTAATAAAATCTGTAGCTTATATTGCAGCATATTTTCTAGGAGGGGGAGAGTTTCTAATGTTTCGAACGCAACAATTCGATGAATATTACGTACGAATAGCGACAGAAGAAGACTTGGTTAGTGTCTTAGAAATTCTTAAAACAGCAGCAAAATGGGTTCAATCAAAGGGTGTAAATCAGTGGGGGTATTTGCTAAGCGGTGGAGAAGATGACGAAATAAAGGATGACCTGTTAGCAGGTAAGACATACATTATTCAATCAAAAGACGGGGATCCTGTGGCCACATTCAACTTTTCCAATGAGCAAAACGAATGGGATATTGAGATGTGGGGAAAAAGAGAAGACCGTGCCTTTTATATCCATCGTTTAGCAGTAAGTCAAGTGCATCATCATAAGCAGGTAGGAAAAAGATTATTAAAATGGATTGATGAAAATATCGTGTTAGATGAGGGGTATATACGACTAGACTGTGTAGGGAACAATAGCGTATTGAATCTAATCTATCAGGATGCAGGATTTGAACATGTTGGTTACGTAGGAGAAGGAGAAGATAAATTCTCCCTTTATGAAAAATGGCTTGGTTAGAAACTTGACTTTCCTTTCATACGTGATTATATTTAAAGTTACATATCAAATATCGCAAACGTCGAAAAGGATTAGTACGATTTAGTTGTCTATTCAGAGAGGAAATGGTTGGTGTGAATTTCCATAGACATAGATTGGAACCTGCCTTGGAGTTCGCCTTCGGATTGGTTTTTCACCTTGAAGTTGCGCGCGGTCATAGACCGATATCAAAGCTAAGTGTACTACTATACCGATGGTAAGTAGTAAACAAGGGTGGTACCACCAGTCCTCGGTCCCTTTACGGATGGAGGTTTTTTTGTGTTCCTAGAAAAAGGAAGCATAAGAATTAAGAAGTTCTTTAATAATGTTCATTAAAAAATATTATAAAAAGAGGTGCTAACATGGGAAAAAAGAATAAAGATTTCGTAGAGAAAATTACTGCCATGGAAGATGATTTCGCTCAGTGGTATACCGATGTAGTAAAACAAGCTGAGCTAGTGGATTACGGCCAAGTAAGAGGGACAATGATTATCAAGCCATATGGTTATGCTATATGGGAAAATATCAAGGACGAATTAGACCGCATGATTAAAGAAACTGGTCACTCCAATGTTGCTTTCCCATTATTTATTCCAGAAAGCCTACTTCAAAAGGAAAAGGACCATGTTGAAGGATTTGCACCCGAGGTAGCATGGGTAACACATGGTGGGGAGGAAGAGTTGGTGGAACGTATTGCCGTGCGTCCGACATCAGAAGTGTTATTCTGTGACTATTACTCTAAGAACATTCATTCATACCGTGATCTACCGAAGCTTTATAATCAGTGGGGGAATGTAGTTCGTTGGGAAAAAACAACAAGACCATTCCTTCGTTCGTCTGAATTCCATTGGCAAGAAGGACATACAGCACATGCGACAGATGAGGATGCTTCTCAAGAAACAGACCGTATGCTTGATGTATATGCAGATTTAGTTGAAAACTATTTAGCTGTACCGGTTCTACGTGGCCGTAAAACAGATAAAGAAAAATTTGCAGGTGCTAAATATACCCTAACAATTGAGGCATTAATGCATGATGGTAAAGCATTACAATCAGGTACGTCACATCACTTTGGCTCAGGTTTTGCAGAAGCATTCAATATTACTTATCTAGATGAAAATGGAAAGAGCCAATATGTACATCAAACTTCTTGGGGTCTATCGACAAGAATTATGGGTGCTTTAATAATGGTTCATGGTGATAATAGAGGTCTAGTTGTACCACCAAGAATTGCACCAATACAAGCAATGATCGTACCAATTGCTCAACATAAAGAAGGGGTGCTAGATAAAGCATATGCATTACGTGACCAATTAAAATCGATAGTACGTGTAGACATAGACGCTAGCGACAAGATGCCAGGATGGAAGTTTAATGAATATGAAATGAAAGGGATCCCTGTCCGAATTGAGATGGGACCAAAAGATATCGAAAATGAGCAAGTGGTGCTTGTACGCCGTGACACAGGTGAAAAAGAATTTGTTGCATTAAGTGATTTAGAAGGTCGTCTACCTGCTTTATTAGACGAAATTCAGCAAAACCTATATGACAAGGCGCTTGCTCTTCGAAATGAGAAAACATCTATCGCAACCAACATGGATGAATTCAAACATACGCTTGATGAGAAAGGCGGATTCATTAAAGCAATGTGGTGTGGTGATGTTGCATGTGAGGAGAAAATAAAGGAAGAAACAACGGCTACATCCCGCTGTATTCCTTTTGAACAAGAAAATGTCTCTGACACATGTGTTTGTTGTGGAAAAGAAGCAGAAGAAATGGTTTATTGGGCTAAAGCATATTAATAACCAAACCATGAAAGATGAAAGAGCTTAGGGAACTAAGCTCTTTTTGTATTCCTGTTAAGGTTGTGAACAGATATCTAGTTCATAAGGAATATCTATACGAGGAAAAAACGAAAAAACTATTGTGTTTTTTTACAATAGGTGGTATAAATATACACGTAACCTAATAATTATACATAAGGGTGAATAAACATGAAGGAAAAACTAAAGATCGAGTTATCTAGCATTCAACCGGAGTTATGGAAAATTGTCAATCAAATGTTTGAGAATCCAGAGCTAGGTGATCAGGAATTTGAATCTATGAAATTATTAACTAGTTTACTAACCGAACATAGTTTTCAGGTGGAAACAGGAATAGTAGGAAGGGAAACGGCATTTAAAGCGGAGTTTGATAGTGGAAACCCAGGTCCAAAGATTGCCTATTTAGCGGAATATGACGCACTACCTGGTGTAGGGCATGGGTGTGGTCATAATTTAATTGGGACGATGAGTATTGGGGCAGGAATTATACTAAGTAAAATTATTCAACATACTGGCGGAAGTGTGGTTGTACTTGGAACTCCAGCAGAAGAAACGAATGGTGCTAAGGTAGCGATGAGCGAGCAAGGTGTTTTCCAAGATATAGATGTTGCGATGATACTACATCCAAGTGATCAGTCCTATGTAAGTGGCGATTCTTTGGCAATGGACGCAATTCAATTTGCTTACACTGGGAAGGCTTCCCATGCAGCAGCCTCACCAGAAGAGGGAATTAATGCTTTAGACAGTGTGATTCAATTGTTTAATGGAATCAACGCGTTAAGAGAGCATCTACCTTCTGATGTAAGAATCCATGGTGTAATTTCAGAAGGTGGGAAGGCAGCGAATGTTGTTCCAGACTATGCGGTAGGACAGTTTTATATCCGTGCAAAGAAACGAGCTTATTTGGATGAAGTAGTGGAAAAGGTAAAAAACATTGCCAAAGGTGCTGCATGTATGACTAGTGCAACTCTTGACATGTCAAATTATGAGCTTAGTTATGATGAAATGATCACAAACCAGGTTCTGTCTGACGCCTTTACGAAAAATTTACAACAAACTAGTAATCTACCAGTTCTACCAGCAAAACAGTCCTATGGATCGATTGATATGGGCAACGTTAGTCAAATTGTTCCAGCAATTCATCCGTACATTGGTTTAAATAAACCGGGATTAGTTGCTCATACAAGAGATTTTGCAGATCAAACGATAACCAATGATGGTTTGGAAGCATTAAAATCAGGAGTATTGGCATTAGCTTCTACAGGTTATGATATTCTATCTGATAAGCAATTGCTAGAATCCATCCAAACAGAATTTCAGAGAAAGTAATTTTTATGCATAGTTATGTATATTTATTTATCACTATTAATGTTTATTAAGGAGATGATTCATTTGAAGAAATTTATCTTAGGTATATTGGTTTTATTAGTTGCAGGTATTCTTGCAGCGTGTGGAACAGGTGAAGCGAATTCGTCAGAAAAAGTGGATAAAAAGGTGTTAAAAATGGCAACTTCAGCAGATTTTCCTCCATTCGAGTCCTATGATTCGGAAGGGAAATTTATTGGATTTGATGTGGAATTAGCTCAAGCAATTGCAGATGAACTAGGTTATGAGTTGCAAATTGAGGATATGGATTTTGATGGTCTAATTGGTTCGCTTCAAGCGAAACGAGTTGATATGGTCCTTGCTGGAATGAGTGCAACAGAGGAAAGACGTCAAAATGTGGATTTTTCAGCTTCCTATCATAGTTCAGGTGAAATGTTCATCTCGAAACAAGAAGATAAATTTCAAGACCTAGCTAGTCTGGAAGGGAAAATAGTAGGTGTCCAGCTCGGAACGATACAAGAAGAAGGTGCGGATTTATTAGCGGAAGAGTATGGATTTGAAGTGAAAAAAGTAGACAGTGCAAGCATCTTGATTCAAGAGTTAAGCTCAAACCGTATAGATGTTGCTTACATGGATAAAACCGTAGCGACTGGTTATATCAATTCGCAAGGTTTGGTAGGATTTGATGATCCAACCACAAGTTCTCCAGGAATGGCTATCGCATTTCCAAAAGGTAGTGAACTAGTAGATGAAGTAGATGCAATTCTGAAAAAGTTTGAAGAAGATGGGACATTACAAGAGCTAAAAGATAAATGGCTATCAGATTATGAATGATTTGTTCAACTAGAAAGTGAGGTGTGAGGGCATGAATTTGGACTTTAGCCAAATCGTGCCTTCCATTCCTTTTATATTAGAAGGAATAGGGGCAACGTTAAAGTTTGTAAGTGTATCCATCATTTTTGGATTAGTTTTAGGAACAGTCTTAGCACTATGTAAAATAAGTAAACGTAAATGGCTAAAGTGGCCAGCAGATGTATATACGTCGATATTTCGTGGAACACCGTTAATCTTACAGCTGATGATTATTCATTATGCTGTTCCACAATTGTTTTTATATGATATTCCAGTGTTCTTAAGTGCAGTTCTTGCATTCGGTCTTAATTCTGCAGCTTATGTGTCTGAAATTATAAGGGCAGGAATTATGGCTGTTGATAAGGGGCAAGTCGAAGCAGCAGAGGCATTAGGTGTTTCGTATCGCCCAATGATGGTGAATATTATTTTACCACAAGCCTTAAAAAATATTTTGCCAGCATTGATGAACGAATTTATCACCCTAACAAAAGAATCCGCACTGGTATCTACTATCGGATATATGGATTTAATGAGAAGGGCAGAAATTGTCGGAGCGCAATTATATCGTAACTTCGAACCATTGCTCGTTGCAGGAATTATTTACTGGGTGATGATCTTTATTTTAACCAATATAGGTAGTTGGGTAGAACGGAGGATGAGACAGAGTGATTAAAACAATCAATCTTACCAAGACATTCGGGGACAATATGGTATTAAAAAATATTACAACAACTATCAATCGAGGAGAAGTTGTTGCTGTCATTGGTCCGTCTGGTTCAGGAAAATCCACCTTTTTACGCAGTTTAAATCTATTGGAGAGCCCTTCTAATGGATTTATATGGATTGATGATAAGGAAATAACGAATCCTAAAATTAATAAGTCAGAAATAAGAAAGCATATTGGAATGGTTTTTCAACACTTTCATTTATTTCCGCATATGACCGTACTTGAAAATGTGATGTACGCACCGATAAAGGTGAAAAATCAGTCAAAAGCTCAAGCAGAAGAGAGTGCTCAGGAGCTACTAGCAAAGGTAGGTTTAATGGATAAGATTAATGCTTATCCAAACCGATTGTCTGGCGGGCAAAAGCAACGTGTAGCAATTGCAAGAGCACTAGCCATGAAACCTGAAATTATGCTGTTTGATGAACCGACCTCAGCACTTGACCCCGAGATGGTTAAGGAAGTGCTGGATGTTATGAGAGATTTAGCAAAGACAGGAATAACCATGATAGTTGTGACTCATGAGATGAATTTTGCAAAAGAGGTTGCAGATAGAATTCTATTTATGGATGATGGAAGACTAATGGAGGAAGGAAGACCAGAAGCCTTTTTCTCTAAACCAACAACAAAAAGGGCAGAGGAATTCTTATCAAAGGTTTTATAAATAAAAGTCCCCTCTAAGGTTGACCTTTATCCTGGAGGGGATTTGATTGTTTAGCTCAATAATTTTTCAATATCTTTTATCATTTTTTCAGGAGCTGTTTGAGGTGCATAACGTTTTACTACTTTGCCAGTTTGATCTACTAAGAACTTGGTAAAATTCCATTTAATATCCTCACTTAACAACCCTTTTACTTCTTTGGTTAATAATTGGAATAATGGATGGGCGTTCGGCCCCTTTACATCAATTTTGTCAAACATTTGGAAGGAAACCCCATAATTTTTTTGGCAAAAACTTGCGATATCTTCACTAGTTCCGGGTTCCTGATTGGCAAATTGATCACATGGAAATCCAAGCACTTCCAATCCTTTATCCTGATATGTTTCATATATCTTTTGTAAACCATCAAATTGAGGAGCAAATCCACATTTACTTGCAGTATTAACAATCACTAACACTTTACCTTTATAATCACTGAAACTCTTTGTTTCTCCTTGTAGCGTTTCGGCAGATATATCGTAAATACTCAATTCGTAAACCCCTCCTTTTCTATAACCATCATACCAAATAACCCTGATTTATATAAAGTAAGAAGACGGCCAAATTGACTGGCCGTCTTCTATATTTTACGCTTGTTGAGCTATTTTATCTTCATTTGCAATAATAGCAAGTCTATTCTCAATCTCTTCTGGAGAAAGATTATGTTCTTGCACATATAAGTTGCGTGGGTGCACACGGCATTCATGTGTACAACCTCTCATATATTTATGCTCATTTTCTTCTGAGCAGAGAATTTGTTTATTACATTCAGGATTTCCACAATTTACATAGCGTTCACATGGCTCGCCGTCAAAGTAGTCTTTACCAACTACTACATGTTCTTTACTGTTGATATCAACTGCAATACGCTCGTCAAATACGTAACACTTACCATCCCATAGTTCTCCTTGTACTTCTGGGTCCTTACCGTACGTAACAATACCACCATGAAGCTGTGCTACATCTTCAAAGCCTTCCTTGATCATCCAACCAGTAAATTTCTCACAACGGATACCGCCAGTACAGTACATTAAAATCTTTTTACCTTCAATAAGGTGTCTGTTCTTACGTACCCATTCTGGTAAATCACGGAAATTATCAATATCTGGGTTAAGTGCTCCACGGAAATGACCTAATTCGTACTCATAGTCATTTCGTGTATCAAAGATAACCACATCATCACGTTCCATCGCTTCACGCCACTCTTTTGGAGAAAGGAACTCACCTGTTAATTCTTTTGGATCTGGATTCTCTTCTTCATCTAAACGTAATGTTACTAGTTCTTTTCGTGGGCGTACATGCATTTTCTTAAATGCATGACCATCATGTTCGTCTACTTTAAAGACTAAGTCTGCAAAGCGAGGATCATTATGCATCATTTCCATGTACTTATTCGTATTTTCTACTGTACCAGAAACTGTTCCATTGATACCTTCTCTTGCCACTAAGATTCTACCCTTTAGATCATTTCCTTTACAAAATTCCAGATGTTCTTTTGCAAAAGCTTCAGGGTCTTCGATGTCTACATACTTGTAGTACAACAACACTCGATAATCTTCCATTTTTTCATTACCACCTATCATTCATATTTGCAAGATATAAATGTTGGTAGTTGTTATTTACTTTTTATAATCTTGCAAGTGTATAGTTTAACAAGTTTTTGTGAAAAATTCAATAGGGTTTGCAGTTGGCACGTTACAAAAAGGCAACGCTATTGTCGAATTTTAGCCTTATTTAGCTAATAAAGTCGTATAATATGTTGTGCTTGAAAAAATCCACTAAAAATTTATGATTTACTTGCATTTTTTTTTGCAAACGGTTAAAGTTAAAAGTAGCAAAAGGTAATTGAAATTGGTAATACTTTACGATCTCTTATTAGAGTAGGTGTAAAAGTATTAGGTTCAATTGTACTTTGCAAGCTATTCAATAAGGAGGTCATATAAATGACTGGTAAAGTAAAATGGTTTAACGCAGAAAAAGGTTTCGGTTTCATCGAGCGCGAAGACGGAGACGATGTATTCGTACACTTCTCAGCTATTCAATCTGAAGGTTTCAAAACTCTTGAAGAAGGTCAAGAAGTTGAATTTGAAATCGTTGAAGGTAACCGCGGACCACAAGCAGCTAACGTTACTAAACTATAATTAAAACAAACACAAAGGCTTATCTCGGTTGAGATAAGCCTTTTTATACATTTTAGGGAAGTTTTTCATCATAAAACAAATGGTGGTGTATAGTATGAGCTCATTTGATTGGGGAATGAAATCAAAAAAAGAATGGGATAGTCGTGCTGCATTTTGGAACAGTAAAAGTCAGGGGATGTGGGAAACAGGAAGTAGGAAAGATATTATTCCTTTTATACATCAATATCTTGAGGCGGGTTCTAATGTGTTAGATGTGGGCTGTGGTGATGGCTATGGTACAGCCAAATTACATAAACTAGGTCATGATGTAATGGGCATAGATATTTCGGATGAAATGATTACGAATGCAAAAGCAAATGCAGAAAATATTTCCTTCTCTACTGGAGATGTTTGCGCGATTCCAATGGAAGAGTCGTCTTTTGATGGTGTAATGTGTATTAATGTACTAGAATGGGTGGAGATACCAGAACAAGCCCTTCGGGAATTGAAACGAGTATTAAAACCAAATGGTGTGCTCTGTGTGGGGATATTAGGACCAACGGCTGGTCCAAGAGCGAGTGGGTTTCCAAAAGTATATGGGAAACCAACGATATGTAATCATATGATGCCATGGGAGTTTTTCAAGCTATCTAGAGAGCTAGGATTTGAACCAGTTGATGAGTTTGGGGTATATAAAGAGGGTGTGACAGAGAGAAATTATCAAGATTTATCCATTGTATTAAAACAAGCATTAAGTTTTATGTGGGTATTCTTACTCCGAAAAGTTGGTGATGAAGATGAATAAAGAAATGGAAGACTATATCATAGAAAAATATCAAAAAGATGAGAAGTTAATGGTACTAATCTTTGCTCAATGGTGCATTAATCATGAGTTGAATCCGATGGAATTATATCAATTAGCATATCCGTCTCAACCAAATAATCAAGCATTAGAAGAGGCAATAGAATTAACTGTTCCCAAAAATGAGTCTGATGAAATATCTGATGAGACTGTGTTATCTGTACTGCAAATTTTTGGGAACGATGATTTAGCTTTTGTAGTTCAACAAGAGATTGAAAAGCGTAGAAACTAAAAAGATGAACTAAATAGTTTAATCAACGCCTGTGTACCACTGTCAGCTTCGCCTTTTTCAGCTAATTCTTGATAAAGCTTGAGAGAAAGGGATAATCCTGGAGTGGAAAGTCCCATCTCCTCTGCCGATTCAATGGCAAGGGTCATGTCTTTTATAAAGTGTTTTACATAAAATCCTGGTGCAAAGTCACCTGAAATCATTCTAGGCGCAAGCTTCGATAAAGAGAAACTCCCAGCAGCTCCAGTAGTAATACTATCCAAGACACGAGCAGGATCTAATCCAGCCTTCTTAGCATATACAATTGCTTCGCAAACGCCAATCATATTAGAAGCAATAGCAATTTGATTACTTATTTTTGTATGCTGTCCAGCACCTGCAGGCCCTTGTAAAATGATGTTAGTTCCCATTATATCTAGGATAGGCAACACAGCATCAAATGCTTTCTTTTCGCCACCGACCATAATGGCTAAGGTGCCACTTTTAGCGCCTATGTCACCCCCTGATACAGGCGCATCAAGTGCATGGATATTGTTCTCCTTGGCTCTTTGATAAATTTCTTTCGCAAGTGACGGCTTAGAAGTTGTCATATCAATAATATAAGTGCCTGGATTGGCATTTTCAATAATCCCATCTGCCCCAAAATAAACTTCTTCAACATCTTTTGGGTAACCGACTATGGTGATGATAACATCAGTGTGTACAGCAATTTCTGCCACAGTATCGTACCACGTAGCGCCTTGCTGAATAAGTTCATCGGCCTTTGCTTTTGTGCGAGTATATATGGATAGAGGGTAACCTGCATCCATTAAATTTTTGGCCATACTTTTCCCCATTACACCCGTACCAATAAATCCAATTCTTGTTTCCGTTGTTAACATTATGCACACTCCCCTTCATGGTTTTACTATATAATTATTTTTCCATTAATTAAAGGAAAAGAAATCTAGAGGAAATGTGAATTTAGACACGCTTACGACTTGGGGAGAGCTGAAAGTTGCGCGGAATTTCGTTATAGTCACTCCAAAAGCCCAATACTCGCAAGACTTCAGGGAAAGGTTGCGCCAGTAACATCATCTCGCGTGATTTATCGCTATGCTCGAGTGAGTAATTGAAGGGTCCACGCGAGAATTAGGAGAAGTGGAGTAACTTACTAAAAATGTCGCTCGACATACAAGCTGAGTCCCTCAGCTTTAATATGCTAACACAAAACAATTAGTATACTGATTAGTATTTACTCATTATGCACCTTCAATATAATCATTTAAAGGGTAGCATTCCACATATTGTCATGTTTCCAGCCCTAAATTAGAGAATCAATATAATGCTTTTACACATAGTATTATTAGCAACCTTTTTCACGTCATAATCGTATTTAGAAGGAGGCTAATACATGATTACAGGTGAAAAACTGAATCAGTGTAAGCAAGTATTATTGGCTCGACAAAATGAATTAATCGAGCATGTCCAAGACCACTACGGTTTATCCGTTGAATTTATAAAAGAGTCCATGGGTGAACTTTCAAATTATGATAACCATCCTGCAGACCATGGTACCGAACTATATGAAAGACAAAAGGATTTAGCTCTTAATGAGCACACTGAAAAGGAACTAGAAGAAATTAATGAAGCACTTCATGCTATCGAAGAAGGAACGTATGGAATCTGTAGGGAATGTGGTGCGGATATTCCTTTTGAGCGTTTACAAGCAATCCCTACAACAGACCGTTGTATTAATCATGCGGAGCGGGACACGTTTGAACGTAATCGTACGGTGGAGGAAGAAGTCTTCAGTCCAAATATCAATCCAGATGAAGTGACAGATGAAGAACAAGTTGGATATGATGCGGAAGATGCATGGCAAGATGTTAGCCGTTATGGAACATCAGAAACTACTGCGGACTTTTATGGGGATAAGGAGCATTACAACGAAATGTATCCAAATAGTGATGAGAATGTTGGTAGTGTAGAGGACATTGAAAGCTTTGTGGCAGCAGATCAACATGGTAATTTTATTGGTGTCACACCAAATCATAATAAATATGAGGAAGAATTAGAGCAAGATTAGCAAAGGTTGTGCACGTATATATGCGTGCACTCTTTTAATTTGTTGGAACCTTTCTTTTCTGATAAACGTATTTCAGTTATAGGTTAAAAAGGAGTGATTGGTGCTTGAGAGATGCGAAGGGTTGTTTAAAATGTGGGAGTAGAAGGGCTGAACAAAAAGAGGTTGCAATGACAGGAACGGGTCTTTCTAAGATGTTTGATATACAGCATAATCAATTTATTGTCGTCTATTGTAGGGATTGTGGTTACTCTGAATTTTATAATAAACGAAGTTCTTCCGGAAGTAATATTTTAGATATGTTTTTTGGATAGAAAAAAGCAGGGGGTTATATTACCCCTGCTCTATTCATATCTCTCCATTAGCTTTAAATCAATAATTTGTTTTTCTCCGTTACGATAAACCTCTAATTTGACAGTATCACCAACTTGAGTTTCAGAATACATATATTTCCTAAGCTCTAAAGCTGTTGGAGTATCATGTTCATCGATTTTGGTAATGACATCAAATTGCTGAAGCCCAGCTTCATCTGCAGGAGAGCCTGGTTCGACACTTGCGACAACCATACCATGCTCTACCCCTTCAGGTAAGATGATATTGTGACGATATTGCATTGGAACTTGGTTAATGGTTGCCATACTGATTCCAATGAATGGGCGTTGAACTTTTCCGTTCGCTTCTAATTGTTCCATAATTGGCAGTGCCGCATCAATAGGAATAGCAAAACCAATTCCCTCTACTTGTGTACTTGCAATCTTCATGGAGTTGATGCCGATGACCTTGCCACTAGTATCAACTAAAGCTCCTCCACTATTACCTGGATTAATTGCTGCATCGGTTTGTATAACCTCGGTGATCCAGTCAGCTACATTGTCTCCATTTGTATCAACTGACACAGAACGCTCTAAACCACTAATAATTCCTTTTGTTAAAGAGTTTGCAAATTCGATTCCTAAAGGGTTCCCGATGGCAAATACAGTTTCTCCTACTTGTTTATTATCCATTGATCCTAGAGAGGCCACTTTGCTTACCTTTTCTCCATCAATTTGTAATACAGCCAAGTCGGTTAATTCATCTGTCCCTAAAACCTTAGCCTGGACTCTTTCGTCATTAGATAGAACTACTTCGACCTGTTCAGCACCGTTTACAACGTGATGATTTGTCACTACATATGCTTTTCCATCTTCTTTCTTATAGATGATTCCAGACCCGGTTCCTGCTTCTTGACTGTCGGTCCAGATACTTTGTCTTTGAAGATTCGTTACACCAACAACTGCTTCAGAGACTTCCGCTAGATTTGTTGAGGACTCTGTATCTTCTTCGGCCATCGTTGTGATAATTTCAGGTTCTGATTTATCTTCTAATGCATTATGAACACCGTCATTTGAATCATCCCCAAAAGAAATGACGTCATAAGATAATAATGCAATTAAGACAGCAACGGGAATCAACCCACCTAATAGGCCAAACAGGAATGCTCTCCAACCGGAAGTGCTCTTTACTTTTCCTTTTGGTCTGTATCGGATTGTTCAGTTTTAATAGCACCACCGACGGTTTCTTCTGCAGTAGGAGAATTGTTATATTCATTAGAATAAGTACGATCCTCTAAATTTGAATCTAGAGGCTTATCTTCATTATGTTCCATTATGTTCACCCTTTCGCGATGTTAAAGCTGGAGGAAATCTCCTCTTCCATATATGATGATTTACAATTATTATCTTATCCATAAGACTCGGAATAGCTTTGGTATAATTGTGGAATAAATGTGGAAATAAGCATAAGCTATTGTTTCTACCTCAGATTTTTGTGAAAATAGAATCAAAAATAGTTAAAGCGGTGAGGATAATGAGTTATCATATTGGGGTTATTGAGGATGATCCAAACATTCGTAATATCGTTTCCGCCTTTTTAAAAAAAGAAGGATATGAAGTATCGCTAATGGATTCAGCTGAAAAAGGGTTAAATCTCTGGGAATCAAATCCTCCAGATATGTGGATTGTGGATATTATGCTTCCCGGAATGGATGGGTATGAATTTTGTAAGAAGATACGTAATGAAAGTGAAGTTCCTATCATTATTGTTTCTGCTAAAGATGAAGAAATTGATAAAATTTTGGGATTAGAGTTGGGTGGAGATGACTATCTGACAAAGCCATTTAGTCCGAGAGAGCTAATGGCGAGGATAAAACGCATCTTTAAACGTTATCGTCCGGAAGATAACAGGCAAACGATGGAGACAGAAAATTTAACTGTAGATATGCTAACAATTGATAAAGTAAATCGTCGTGTGTTTTGGGGGAATGAGGAAATTGATGTAACGACAAAAGAATTTGATATGCTACTACTTTTTGCCGAGAACGTCAATCGTGCTTTTTCTAGAGAAGAACTGTTAATGCGCGTTTGGGGAGAGGATTACTTTGGAAGTGACCGTGCGGTAGACGATTTGGTAAAGCGAATTCGAAAGAAATTTCAGGAACTCCCTTTAGAAACGGTTTGGGGTTTTGGTTACCGTTTACGGGATAATGAGGAATGATATGAAGCTTCAATATCAACTTAATGCTGCATTTACAGCGATGTTACTTATTATTATGGCGGTAACAGGTTATGTCATATATTCCCTAATTCTTAATTTGCTTATTCAAGATGAGCAAAGACAGCTGGAGCAAAAAGGGGAAATTCTAGTAAGTGTTCTAGATGAAGCCTTTATCTCAAGAGAAAATTTAATTGGTTTTAATGAATTTCTAAAGGAACAAGATTTACAGTTATTCTTATATGATCGCAACCAAAACTCCGTTCTATTTTCTACTTTACCAACTCAAGTTGTAACAGGACTATTTATGAATAACGACTTTAGCGATCAAAAGGAAGAGTTATGGGTATATGGGAATGAAAAGTATGTTACATCAAGGATTCTATTTGTTCCGCAAAGTCTTGGAATGGAGCTAATTCTTTTAACACCACTACAAGACTTACAAGTCGTGCAACAGAATTTCATACAACGGATGCTAATTGTTTTTCTGATTGGAGCAATCGTGGCTATTGGGCTTAGTTACTTCTTAACTAGAAAGCTTGTGACACCACTGACTAATCTGAAATACCAATTAAAGAAGATAGAAAAAGGAATTTTGATGAAATTGAACCAATCAAGGCTTCTGGTGAGGTGCGAGAGGTTGCACAAAGTGTTTATGATATGGCACATGAATTACAACGCTATATTAATTCACAGCAAACCTTTTTCCAGAATGCTAGCCATGAATTAAAAACGCCACTAATGACAATTCAAGGTTATGCAGAAGGTATTAAGGAAAAAGTATTTGATGAAGTAGAAGAGGAGAAGGGCTTAGAGGTTATCGTATCAGAAGTGAATAGGTTAAAAAAGATAATCAATGAAATGATTTTACTTGCTAAATTAGAAAGTGAGGAGACTTCATTTAAGAAGGAATCTGTCTCTGTAGAGAACCTTGTAAATCAGGTGTTGGAACGGGCACTTCCAATTGCTGCAGAGAGGAAAATTGAAATGCAGCAAAAGGTGGCACCTAATCTTCATTTAATCGGAGATGAAGAGCGATTACTAAGAGCCTTACTTAATCTGTCCTTCAATGGAATACGTCATGCGACAACAAAGCTATCGATTACTGCGCTTGAGGAACAAGGGTTAATGAAGATAATGGTTGAAGATGATGGTGAAGGGATATCCGATGATTTAATTCCACATATATTTCACCGTTTTGTGAAAGGTAAGAATGGGGAAACCGGACTAGGTCTGGCGATCTCAAGAGCAATAGTTGAACAAACTGGTGGAAAGATTGAAGTAGGTAAATCTAAATTGGGTGGCGCGCTTTTCACCTTAACTTTTCCAATAACTTCAAAAAAAATAAAGACAGTTAACCCGCTATGTGATATAATTGTCTAGTTTCATTCTACTCGGAAAAATAAGAGGAGCGTACTTTATGCAATTAAGAGAAGATATCCGTAATATCGCAATCATTGCACACGTAGACCATGGGAAGACAACCTTAGTTGACCAACTGTTAAAATACTCAGGTACATTTCGTGAAAATGAGCAAGTTGATGAACGTATGATGGATTCCAATGATATCGAACGTGAACGTGGAATCACAATTTTAGCGAAGAATACAGCGATAAGCTATAACGATAAAAGAATTAACATCTTAGACACACCTGGACATGCTGACTTCGGTGGTGAGGTAGAGCGTATCCTGAAAATGGTGGATGGTGTTGCACTTGTAGTAGATGCATACGAGGGTACTATGCCACAGACTCGCTTTGTATTGAAAAAGGCTTTAGAACAAAAATTAACACCAATTGTGGTGTTAAACAAGATTGACCGTCCTAATGCTAGACCTGCAGAGGTTGTTGATGAGGTATTAGACCTTTTCATCGAACTAGGTGCAGATGATGAACAACTTGAATTTCCAGTTGTGTACGCATCGGCTTTAAATGGTACGTCTGGATATGAGCCGGAAAACCAGCAGGAAACAATGGACCCTATTTTTGAAACGATTATCGAGCATATTCCAGCACCAGTTGATAATCGTGAGGAGCCACTTCAATTCCAGGTTACTTTATTAGACTATAACGACTATGTTGGACGTATAGGTGTCGGACGTGTCGTACGCGGTAAAATTCATGTAGGACAACAAGTAGTTGTTATTCAAAAGGATGGTTCTCAAAAATCATTCCGTATTAGCAAGCTATTTGGTTTCTTTGGATTAAAACGTATCGAAATCGAGGAAGCAGTTACAGGTGATATTGTAGCTATTTCTGGTTTGGAAGACCTGAATGTTGGGGATACCATTTGCCCTGCAAGTCATCCTGATCCACTTCCAGTATTGCACATTGATGAACCGACGTTACAAATGACTTTTGCAACGAACAATAGTCCATTCGCAGGTCGTGAAGGGAAATTTGTGACATCCCGTAAGATTGAAGAACGTTTATTGAAACAATTAGAGACAGATGTTAGTTTACGTGTAGACCCAACAGAGTCTCCAGATGCATGGATTGTTTCTGGTCGTGGAGAATTGCATCTTTCTATTCTAATTGAAAATATGCGTCGTGAGGGATATGAATTACAGCTTTCCAAGCCAAAAGTAATTCTTAAAGAAATTGATGGTGTACTTTGTGAACCAGTTGAACGTGTACAGGTTGATGTACCAGAAGAGCATACTGGTGGAATCATGGAGTCTTTAGGTGCTCGTAAAGGTGAAATGTTGGATATGGTTAACTTTGGTAATGGCCAAGTTCGCCTTGAATTCAAGGTTCCTTCTCGAGGATTAATTGGATATACGACAGAGTTTATGTCTCTAACACGTGGTTATGGAATTCTTAACCATACATTTGATGCTTATGAACCAATGATTAAAGGACAAGTCGGAGGTAGACGCCAAGGTGTGCTTGTTGCTTTAGAAAATGGAAAAGCTTCTACGTATGGAATTATGGGTCTCGAAGATCGAGGCATTATCTTTGTTGATCCAGGTACAGAGGTTTATGCAGGTATGATCGTTGGGGAGCACAATCGTGAGAATGACTTAACAGTTAACATTACGAAAGAAAAACACCTAACAAACGTACGATCTGCAACAAAAGACCAAACATCTGTAATTCGTAAATCTAGAAATATGTCTCTAGAAGAGGCATTAGAATATCTAAATGACGATGAGTTCTGTGAAGTTACTCCGGAATCGATTCGTTTGCGTAAGAAGATTTTAAATAAAAACGAACGTGAAAAAGCTGCAAAACGCTCTAAGTTGGTTTAATTACAATAAAGGATATCCAAAGGAATTTGTTCCTCTTGGTATCCTTTTTCTATTTAATGGAAAATATGCTTACCATAATACCTACAATCAATTACAATAAAATTAATATACGTACCGAGAGGAGTGGTGAATATTCGCATACTAATTTATTTTATGATGATAGTCCTATTAATCGGGTGTTCTACCAAAGAGGATGATCAAACCGTTACGAAGATAAATGATTCCGATTATCAGGTAATTGCAACAGGTTTAAAGATTCCATGGGAAATTGCCAAGGTGAATGACACAATATATATAAGTGAACGAGTAGGTTCCATTATTGAAATGAAGGATAACGAAATGACTCGTAGACAGGTAACATTAGAAAAAAATCTTTCTAATCAGCCTGAAGCAGGATTGCTTGGAATTGCCTTTCCGGAAGAATTCTCCAATAAGGCCTATGCTTACTACTCCTATGCCGATAATGATGGATATTTTCAACGTGTTGTAGAAATTCAAAAAGAGGAAAATAGTTGGCGTGAAACGAAGACCCTTCTTGATAGAATACCGGGAGGGAAATTTCATCAGGGCGGTAGAATAAAAATTGGACCTGACGATAAATTGTACATTACAACTGGTGATGCTACAATACCAGAACTAGCACAGGATGTAACAAGCTTAGCAGGGAAAATTCTAAGAATGAATTTAGATGGATCTATTCCAGAGGATAACCCATTTGAGAATAGTTATATTTATTCTTATGGGCATCGTAATCCGCAGGGGCTCGCGTGGGATGGTGAGGGGAATCTATATGCAACAGAGCATGGTTCCAGTGCCCATGACGAATTAAATCTAATTCAAAAGGGGAGCAACTATGGTTGGCCAACGATTCAGGGGGATGAAACGGAATCTGGCATGGTAACTCCTGTCATACACTCTGGTAATGATACATGGGCCCCTTCTGGTTTAACATATCTAGATGATAAATTGTACTTTGCTGCATTAAGAGGTGAAGGACTGAGAGTATATGACAGGCAGAATGGAACCTTAGAAGTGCTTCTACCTGAAATTGGCAGAGTTCGAGATGTATTCGCAACAGAACAGGGCATATATGTTATTACGAACAATACAGATGGCCGCGGGAATCCATCTCCGAATGATGATCAATTATTACTTATTCCAATTGAATATCTAACTATGCTATCTGAATGATTTATTCTTAAATAGCTTTTTTAACTGGCATTACAATACTTTTCGAAAGTGTTGTAATGCCTTTCTAATTTGTGGAAAGGATAAAAATATAAAAATGAAAACCTTTACAAACTTGTATATACAAGTTATACTAAAAAATGAAATCAACATGTATATACAAGTTTAAGGGCGGAAGGGGAGTTATTTCTGTGAGTAAAGAACAATTAATCTATTCTCCACTTAGTGGGAAGATAATAGCTTTAGAAAAAGTACCTGATCCAACTTTCTCGGAAAAAATGATGGGTGATGGTATCGCAATTGAACCAATAGATGGTGTTGTCGTAGCACCTTTCGATGGTGAAGTTATACAAGTGTTTCCGACGAAGCATGCGATAGGGCTTAAAGGTGAAAGCGGTATCGAGGTTCTCATCCATATTGGACTTGAAACCGTTTCACTGAATGGGGAAGGCTTTGAAACGTATGTCTCTGCTGGTGATAAAATTAAAGCAGGTGATAAGCTAGTAACATTTGATGTAGATTTCATTAGGAAAAATGCAAAAAGTATTGTAACACCAATCGTCATAACAAATGGTGATCAATTTGAACCTCTGAATAAGACGGATGAAAAAGATGTTGTGGCATTGGATTCTGTGTTATTAGGTACGAAGGTCAAAGTGCAAGGCAACTTTAGTCAGAGTAAAGAGAAATCAACTGGTATACAGTACGGTCAAGAGGCCAAAGACATTGTAAATGCAGTCGGAGGAATTGAAAATATTGCTGGTGCAACGCATTGTGTCACAAGGCTGCGTTTTGCATTACATGATGAAGAAAAGGTTGATAAAGATGCCTTGGAAGATATGAATATCGTAAAGGGCTCATTTTCAGCAAATGGTCAGTTCCAGGTAGTTATTGGGCAAGGGACAGTAGATAAAGTTTACAAAGCTATGGTGCAAAAAACAGGCATCCAAGAGGCTTCAAAGGATGATGTAAAAGCATTAGGGAGTAAAAAGCAGAATGCCTTACAACGTGGAATTAAGACGCTGGCAGATATCTTTATTCCAATATTACCAGCCATCGTGACTGCTGGTTTGTTAATGGGGATAAATAATATTCTAGTTAACCCAATTTTCTCTGACCAACCAATTGTGGAGATGTATCCATCTTGGGCTGGTATTGCAGATATGATTAATATTATCGCGAATACTGCCTTTACATTCCTACCAGCATTGATAGGATGGTCCGCAGTAAAGCGTTTTGGTGGAAATGAATTACTAGGTGTTGTTTTAGGATTAATTCTAGTTCATCCAGATTTGATGAATGCATGGGGATATGGTTCAGCACTTACGGAAGGTACTATTCCTACTTGGAATCTATTTGGATTTGAGATAGAAAAAGTTGGGTATCAAGGTCAAGTTTTACCAGTGTTAATCGCTTCATGGGTATTAGCGAAAATGGAAATATTCCTGAAGAAACGGGTGATTGATTCCTTACAATTATTAGTAGTAGCGCCGATTGCTTTATTAGTAACTGGATTCTTAGCATTTATTATTATTGGGCCAATTACCTTTACAGTTGCATCATGGATTACAGACGGTCTAGTTACTGTATTTGATGCATTTCCAATTATCGGTGGATTATTATATGGTGGACTTTATGCACCGCTTGTTATTACTGGTATGCACCATACATTCTTAGCTGTTGACTTGCAGTTAATTGGTAGCACAGGAACAACATTCCTATGGCCAATCGTAGCATTGTCTAATATTGCACAAGGTTCTGCTGTATTTGCCATTATGTTTGCTGCTAGAGATGAGAAATTAAAAGGATTAGCTGGTACTTCTGGTATTTCAGCTTGGCTAGGTATTACAGAACCTGCAATGTTCGGGGTTAACTTACGATATCGTTTCGCATTCTTCTCAGCGATTCTCGGAACAGCTATTGCTGGAGCATTCATTACGTTACGTGGGGTTCAAGCTAGTTCAATAGGGGTAGGAGGAATTCCGGCTCCACTATCAATCCTAGCAGAAGACTGGCTTTCATTCCTAATTGGAATGGCAATTGTTATTGTTGTACCGTTCCTACTTACTTTTGTAATGGCAAAACGTAAACTTCCGAAATAAGGTGACACTTCATTCAGTGGGGGAAATGCTCCCCCCTGAGTGATGCCTGTAATCAACGGACATTGACTTGCAGATTACCACTTAACATCTTTGTAACCTCATTTGCTTTAGTGGAGGTATCCGACATTTAGACGTAATGTTTATAGTCGGCCTGTGGAGTTAGATGCGGGATAAGACAGAAAAATAGGAGTGAATAGAATGCAGGAAGAAGCTTGGTGGAAAAAAGCAGTAGTCTACCAGATCTATCCAAAAAGTTTCAAAGACACTACCGGAAACGGTATGGGTGATATTCAAGGGATTATAGAGAAGTTGGATTATCTACATAAACTAGGTGTCGACGTTTTGTGGTTGACGCCTGTTTATCAATCACCGCAAAAGGATAATGGTTATGATATAAGCGATTATTATGAGATTGATCCAAGATATGGAACAATGGAAGACTTTGAACAACTATTGGAAGAAACACATAAACGTGGTATGAGATTAATTATGGACTTAGTCATCAATCATACTTCGACAGAACATGAATGGTTCAAAGAAGCATCATCTTCAAAGGATAATCCTTACCGGGATTTTTATATTTGGAAAGATGCTGTTGACGGGGATGTTCCGAATAACTGGGTATCAAAATTCGGAGGTCCTGCATGGCAATTTGATGAAAAAACAGGTCAATACTACCTTCACTTATTTGATGTTACGCAAGCTGATTTGAACTGGGAAAATGAACAGCTTCGTGAAAAAGTGATTGAAATGATTCAGTTTTGGGCGGAAAAAGGGATTGATGGTTTCCGCTTGGATGTCATTAACTTAATATCAAAAGATCAAGAATTCCCCAATGATACAACTGGTGATGGTAGAAAGTATTATACGGATGGACCTCGAGTTCATGAATATTTGCACTTGTTAAATCAAAAGGCCTTTTCTCCATATGGAATGATGACGGTTGGTGAGATGTCATCAACGACATTAGAAAATTGCGTATTATATACGAGGCCTGAGCGCCAAGAATTAGCGATGACGTTTCAGTTCCACCATTTAAAAGTGGACTATGAAAATGGTGAAAAGTGGACAAAGGCACCATTTGATTTCATTGAATTAAAGAAAATCTTATCTGATTGGCAAGTAGGCATGCATGAGGGTGGAGGTTGGAATGCGTTATTCTGGTGTAATCATGACCAGCCAAGAGTGGTCTCTAGACTTGGTAACGATAAGGAATATCGTCTGGAATCAGCTAAAATGCTTGCGACTGTTATTCATATGATGAAGGGAACTCCTTATATTTATCAAGGCGAAGAGATTGGAATGACTAATCCAAATTTCAACCATATAGATGACTATCGTGATGTAGAATCTTTAAATGCATATAAATTACTACAACAAGAAGGTAAAACTGAGGAAGAAATCTTGGATATCTTACGACAAAAATCTCGAGATAATGCTCGTACTCCTATGCAATGGTCGGCAGAAGAAAATGCAGGCTTTACTGATGGACAGCCGTGGATTCAGCCTTCTCCTAATTACCAGGAGATTAATGTAGAAGAAGAGCTAAAAACGCATAATTCTACCTTTAATCATTATCAAGCCTTGATCGATTTACGGAAGAAATATGATATTATTACCTATGGGGATTATCAATTACTACTAGATGATGATCCACAAATATTTGCTTATACACGCAACTGGAATGGGGAACAGTTGATCGTTGTAAACAACTTCTACGATACGGAAGTTGAAGTGAATCTACCGTTGCAATTAAAAGAAGGAACTGAGATTTTACTTTCCAATTACTTCGATTCTCCTATTTCCGCTCGTTTACAGTTAAGACCGTATGAGTCAATCGTGTACTATGCAAAATAAAAGAGGGAAATAATGCAAAAAAAATATGTAAAGATCTATGAAGAATTGGCTAATAAAATCGACCATAAAGTATGGGAAGCTAATGATATGCTACCTTCAGAAAATGAACTAGCAGAAACCTATAATACATCCAGAGAAACAGTCAGAAAGGCACTTAATTTACTATCCCAGAATGGCTATATTCAAAAGATTCAAGGGAAGGGATCTATGATACTTGATGTTCATAAGTTCTCTCTCCCTGTATCTGGGATTGTTAGCTTTAAAGAAATAGCTAACAATTTGAATTTAAGAAGTAAAACGATAGTCGAATCAATCGAATACATAGAAAAGGGCCATGCTGTTTATAATCAATTGGATATTAATAACCAGCCTGTTTGGGGAACAAAAAGGGTGCGTGAAATATCCGGTGAAAGAATTATTTTGGATAAGGATTATTTTACAGAAGAATATGTTCCTCTTCTCCCTGTGGAAATTTGTCGAAATTCTATTTATGAGTATATCGAGAACGAGTTAGGACTCTCTATCGGATTCGCTCATAAAGAAATTGTAGTAGAAAAAGTAACCGATGAAGATAGAATGCTATTAGATGTGGATGGTTATAACGTAATAGTGGTCATTAAAAGCTTGGTTTATTTAGATGATGCCAGCCTATTCCAATATACAGAATCAAGACATAGGCCAGATAAGTTTCGCTTTATAGATTTTGCGAGAAGAGTAAAGTAAGGGGGATGTCTCTAGGTATGATGCCATCAAATAGAGACATTCCTCTTTTTGGTAGTTGAGAATTGGTATGAGAACGTTGCATAACGATCAGTGAGGTTATGGTGACTTATAAATCATTGGAGGGATACAACATGAAGAAAGCATGGTGGAAAGAATCAGTCGTCTATCAAATTTACCCAAGAAGTTTTTATGATAGTAATGGAGATGGTATCGGGGATATCAATGGAATCATTCAAAAACTAGATTATCTAAAAGAACTTGGAGTTGACGTTATTTGGCTATCTCCAGTATACCAATCACCAAATGATGATAATGGCTATGATATATCTAATTATCAAGCGATTATGAAAGAGTTCGGCACTATGACAGATTGGGAAAAACTTTTAGAGGAGATTCATCAACGTGATATGAAATTAATGATGGATCTTGTGGTGAATCATTCATCTGATGAGCATCAATGGTTTATTGAATCCCGAAAATCAAAGGATAATGCATACCGTGATTATTATATTTGGCGACCTGGAAAGGAAGGGAAGGAGCCTAACAACTGGAAATCTACATTTAGTGGCTCCGCTTGGGAGTACGATTCAGAAACAGATGAGTATTACCTACATATTTTTAGTAAAAAACAACCCGACTTAAACTGGGAAAATGAAAAACTTCGTGATGAAATTTATTCAATGATGAGATGGTGGTTGGATAAAGGAATTGATGGGTTTAGAATGGATGTCATTAACTTTATTTCAAAGGTTCCTGAACTTCCAGATGCCCCTAATCCAAATGGCGAGCCATATGTTTCAGGTAGTCGTTTCTTTAAAAATGGACCGCGAATACACGATTATCTGCAGGAGGTGCACCAAGAGGTACTTTCCAAATATGAAGTCATGACAGTTGGTGAGATGCCTGGTGTTGATGTAGAAGAAGCGAAAAAATATACCAATCCAGAACGAAATGAACTAAATATGGTATTTCAATTTGAACATATGGATCTTGACTCTGGACCAGGTGGGAAGTGGGATCTTAAGCCATTAGATTTAAGGGACTTAAAAAGTAATATAACGAAGTGGCAAACCGGTTTACATGGGGTTGGTTGGAATAGCCTATATTTGAATAATCACGATCAACCACGTGTTGTTTCAAGGTTTGGAAATGACACTACTTATCGTGTGGAATCAGCTAAAATGCTAGCTACATTCCTCCACATGCTACAAGGTACCCCCTATATTTATCAAGGGGAGGAGATTGGTATGACAAATGTAAAATTTGCTTCCATTAATGACTACCGAGATATTGAGATTTTAAATATGTATAAAGAAAAGGTCCTAGATAGACAGGAAAACCATGATCAAGTGATGCAATCGATATATGTGAAGGGGAGGGATAATGCCAGAACTCCTTTCCAATGGAATAATAAACCTAACGGTGGATTCACAACTGGTGAGCCTTGGATTAACGTGAATTCCAATTATAAAGAAATTAATGCGGAAGCGGCAGTAGCGGATCCGAAGTCTATTTTCCATTATTATCGAAAGCTCATCAAGCTAAGAAAACAACATCCCATTATTGTCTATGGAGATTATCAGTTAATGCATCCAGAAGATAAGGAAAGCTTTACTTATCTACGAACATTAGGGGAAGAGAAGTTATTAGTGATAACGAATTTCACGGAAAAAGAGATTACGTGGAATGTACCGGGGAATTTAGAGTTTAAGGCGAAAAAAATCCTTATATCCAATTATGCAAATCGAAACTTGAGTGAATTAAAAAACCTTACATTAAAACCATACGAAGCAATTGTATATTTAGGAGAATAATGATAAGGGCTAAGCTAGCAGGGACAATAATCATTCCGTGGGGGAGTAGCTCCCCTCACGGAATGATTATTATTTTCTTTTTTTAGACCGTTTTTCATCTGGGATATATTTCGTAAAATACGCTGCAAAAATTAAGCAAATCAGGGTTAGCCCCCATGTTACTGCTCCAGTCCATTGCAAATCTAATTGCAATCCAAACGTTAGTATTAATGCACCTAGAGCAAGGAAAATTGCAGTTAAAAAGCGTTTCATGTTAACACCTCAAAGGGAGACTTCCTTCAGAAAGGATATTTGTATATATTATATACCACAAAAATCACAATGTGTGAGTCTAATCTCCTATTTAGATAGATAGGAAAGAGTCACTATTTTACCGCACACGTAATGAGAAATACGGATTATATCTAGCCCTATTAAAAAACTTCCTGATTTGAGTTAATTCTCGAGTTGTTGTTTTGGTTTTCGAGCTAAACACAAGATACCAGCAATTAAGTATAGTATTCCACTTAGAATACCACCACCAACTGTGAGGATGACATAGAGAACCCCAGTTGCAATAAAAATTATCCCAGCTGCTACAGGTTGCTTGTTCCCTTTTATTAATACCATCGCTATAATACCTAAGATAATGGCTACAATCGGTAAAATAATAAGTAGAGTACCACCACGTGCTAAGTCAATGTTAAATATATTTTCTACAACATCTACCTCTGCTGGTGTTAACGGAAATTCCTCTGGGTTATTAAGCATGATATCTTGAATGTAACCTTTATTATTTTCGGCCCAAATTCTGATAAAACCAAAGAATAAAGAGATTAAATAAAAAACAGCACCGATAACGCCGAGTGTTACTTCTGCTATACGCCTCATGAGTTATACCTCCTTTTCCATATCTACTTCCATTCTATACGAAAAAGGTCCATTATAGTTTCATTTTAACTTAAATTTTTTCGGTGATATAATATATAGAATTGTTTGAATTTATAACCTATAATGTGAATGAAGACTTTGGAGGTGTAAGTATGCGAGAGGTAGTAATTGTGGACGGTATACGAACGGCTGTAGGACGAAAAGGTGGTGCATTAGCGAATGTGCGTCCCGATGATCTTGCTGCAATAGTATTAGATGCCTTAATGAAACGGACGAGTGTTCCGAAACAGAATGTGGAGGATGTTATCTTAGGATGTGTAACACAGGTCAATGAACAAGGTGGTAATATTGCACGAACAGCAGCACTTATTGCTGGTTTCCCCATCCATGTTCCTGGTGTAACAATTGATCGACAGTGTGGCTCAAGTCAGCAAGCAATGCATTTTGCTGCACAAGCTATTGCAGCAGGTGACATGGATATCGTCATCGCAGGTGGAGTAGAAAGCATGACACGAGCGCCAATGTTTTCCAATATGAAGGACATAAAACCAAGTGAAAAGTTACGTAAAAAATACTTGATAGTTAATCAAGGGGTATCCTCAGAAAAAATCGCGGAGAAGTGGGGTTTTACGAGAGAACAACTTGATGAATATTCCCTGTTGAGTCACCAGAAGGCTTTGGGCGCGATTGAGAAAGGCAATTTCAAAGCCGAAATACTTCCGATTGAAGTAGAGGATAAAGAAGGCAACCAATATACATTTCAAGTTGACGAAGGCCCAAGAAAAGACACGTCCATGGAAGCATTGTCGAATCTAAAGTCCGTTTTTCAAGAGGAAGGGGTTATTACGGCGGGAAATGCTAGCCAGATGAGTGATGGCGCAAGTGCTGTATTATTGATGTCTGGGGAGAAGGCAAAAGAATTAGGGTTAAAGCCAAGAGCTAGAATTGTAGCAAGAACGGTTGTTGGTTCAGATCCAACACTTATGTTGACAGGGCCAATCCCAGCAACACAACGAGTCTTAGAACTTTCGGGATTATCTATTACTGATATGGATAGATATGAGGTGAACGAGGCTTTCGCACCTGTACCAATGGCATGGTTGGAAGAGATAGGAGCAGACCCAGAGAAGCTTAATGTTAATGGTGGAGCGATTGCTTTAGGACACCCTTTAGGCGCCACAGGAACAAAGCTTATGACTTCTCTACTTTATGAACTGGAGCGAATAAATGGCCGATACGGATTATTAGCCATTTGCGAAGGGATGGGCATGGCAAATGCCACGATTATTGAAAGAATTGTATAGTCTATTTAAAACAACCGCAAAGATAGTGCGGTTGTCTTAATGTATAATATTCCTATCTTTCATAGGAATATTATACATTAGCAATTAACGACTTTTTCTCTAATTTTTTAACTATTAGTGGCTTATCATGAATGCAAACACTCGTTTAATGTCATATTAAGACTAATGATGTAGACAAGCATATGGAATTTTGTAGATAACTTGAAATAATAGGAAATTATTTCCTTAATATGTGATATAATTAGTAAAAAAGTATGAGAGGCCGTTTGCGATGATTAGGGATAATGCATTAGGAATCATTGTAGTTATGTTTTTAAGTTTCCTATTAGTTTCCTGTGGTGGAGATATAGACAAAAATGGTAAGGCTGATAATCGAACTGCGGGGTCCCACCCGAAAAAGGAAATTATAGAAAAGGAACCAAAAGAACCAATTGAAGTGAAACAAGAAATATCTATTGCCGCTATTGGAGATATGCTTATTCATAATAGTGTTTATAATGATGCAAAGGTAGAGAACGGTTATGACTTTAAACCAATGTTGGAGCGTGTAAAACCTTACTTAAGTAACGCCACTATTTCCATTGCAAACCAAGAAACTATGATTGGTGGAGAGGAGATTGGGTTATCCTCTTATCCTAGATTTAATAGTCCTACAGAGGTTGGTGACGTTTTAAAATGGGCTGGTGTAAACGTAGTTACATTAGCAAATAATCACACGTTGGATAAAGGAGAAGAGGCTATCCAACGGGCGATAGAGCATTGGGAAACAATCGATATGACCTATTCTGGAGCATATAAAGATTCTCAGGATCGTGATCGTATTCGAGTAGTGGAAACAAATGAAGGGATATCTGTAGCTATTTTATCTTATACCTATGGAACGAATGGGATTCCAGTACCTGAAGGAAAGGATTACCTTGTTAATTTAATTGATCGAGAAATGATTGCTTCTGAGATTAAAGAAGCAAAGGATTTAGCTGACATAGTCGTACTCGGTCTTCATTTTGGAAATGAATATGAACGGTTGCCTAACCAAGATCAAAAAGACTTAGTACAATTTGTTGCGGATGAAGGCGCGGATGTTGTTCTTGGTCATCACCCCCATGTATTACAACCAGTGGAATGGGTTTATGGTGAGAATGGTAATCAGACATTAGTTATCTACTCGTTAGGGAACTTCCTTTCCGGGCAGGATGAATTTTATCGCCAAGTCGGTGGTATGTTTAAGTTCTATGTCCGTAAAACAATAGAAGGAGGAGAAACAACCGTAGAAGTACATTCTCCGGAATTTCTCCCTACCTATGTGAGATATCAAAATTGGCGTGACTATGAGATTATTCCTATGTACCAGTTAACGAATGAAGAGTTACCAAATGCCAAGGAGCGGTACGAGGAAATTAAAGCCCATATGTCCATGTGGCTCCCGGAATTGAAGTTTATAGAGGATGAAGAATGAGACTAGGGCGGACCATATTTAGACGAAATTAAAAGCGAACAATAACTTAATTAAGCACCGGTAATATACGGAGACTCCTGCGGGAGGAAAGGCATAGGTGAGACCCCACAGTGCGCTAGCACGAGGAGGCTCACCAGCCGCCCGCGGAACGCGAAGTATATTTCCGGTGCGGTTTTTCCACTATCTATTGTATTGTTCAGATTCTAATTAGTTTATATCACTTTTATCCCAGCCTCATTCTTTTATTTTGTAATTCTATAACGTTTGTTTAAAATTATGGCTAAGAGGATAAATAATATCCCAATTAGCATGATAAAGATATTAGGTATATGAATGGCAACACCAAAATCTGGTATAAGGAATGGCATGAAGATGGTAAGTGCGATATAAGCGGTACAAATTAACCAAATTTGTAAAAACTCAACCCATTTATTTGGCTTTTTTTGCTTAAATGTTGAACTCTTCATCCATTTTAGGACAATAGCGACAAAAATAAATAGTAAAACTAGACCAAGTATGGTAACAACGATACCTTTGCCGAGTGTAAACGTGAATTGCTCATAGCCAATTTCAAACAAATGGTATATCCCATAATTAACTACACCGAAAACGGTAGCTACTAGACCAATCATTTGAAAGATTAGATAGGTACCAAATAGAAGAGTTTGTGACTTCTTCTCGCCTGGTATTTCCTTTATAACCTCTTCACAGTATTGTTTTAAATCGCTCCCGAATACATCTTTTGCAGATTTACCTTCCTTTTGTGCTTGTAGTAGATGCTCTAATAGCTCTAATAGTACTTCTTCTGTTTGTTGCTCTGATTTTTTAGCATTTAACCGAATGTAAACCAACATATCTCCGTAAATGGCTTCATTCTCTTCTGTAAGTTCTTTACGCATTTCATTATTTAGCTTAATAATATCCTTAGAGTTCATTTGTTTCTCCCCCTTTTTGTAAGATTTTTTCAACGGGCCGTTTAATGTTTTCCCATTGAATCATAAACTCTTTTAAAGATTCTTTACCATGTGCTGTTAGATGATAATATTTTCGCTTTGGGCCTAATTCTGATTTTTGCATCGTACCTTCAATTAACTTTTCCTTTTGCAGTCTTAACAACAGTGGATAGATGGAACCTTCACTTACATCCGATAATCCAAACTCCTGTAATCGTATGGAAAGTTCGTACCCATAGGTTGGTTGTTGGTCAATGATGGATAGAATACACCCTTCCAGTACTCCTTTTAACAGCTGGCTTCTTAACGACATGTCAAACACCTACCTTGTATAACAAGATACTTACGATAGGCTACCTTGCGATGCAAAGTAGCTACCTTAATTATACGATTTTTCTATAAAATGCAACTAAATTTTGGTAAGATAAAGATAGGTCTGTATAAAGGAGAAAAAGTAATGGAATGGAAAAATATTTATCGTGGCCTGATCATGGGCGCGAGTGACGTAATACCAGGTGTGAGTGGTGGGACGATTGCGGTATTATTAGGGATATACGATCGACTTATTGCTGCCATCAATGGGATATTTAGTAAAGATTGGAAAAAGCATTTAGCATTTTTAATTCCACTCGGATTAGGTGTAGGATTAGCAATCCTTCTGTTAAGTAGGCTGATTGAGTGGTTATTTGAGCATTACCCAGGGCCAACTCAATTCTTTTTCTTAGGCTTAATTGTTGGGATACTTCCTTATCTTTTTAATCAAGCAGAGGCAAGGATTAACTTCCAAACAAAGCATTATATTGTTTTAATTATAGGTGCGATAATAGTTGCATCTATGATGTTTCTTCATGAAAGTGAAAATGTCGTAATAGAGGAAGTTACCTTTTCCACATACGTAATATTGTTTTTCTCTGGATTTATTGCAAGTGCGGCAATGATACTCCCTGGTATTAGTGGTTCGTTTATATTACTTGTCATAGGTGTATATGCAACAGTCATCAGTGCGATTAGTAATTTACAGCTAGATATTATTGCTGTAGTTGGCATTGGAATATTTCTTGGGATAATAACAATGAGTAAAATTATTAACTACTTTTTGCAAAACTATCGAAATATGACATTTTCTCTTATTATCGGATTAGTGTTGGGATCTATTTTTGTTATTTTTCCTGGCTGGCCTGAAACGAGTAATCTTTGGATGATAAGTGTAGTGGCTTTTGCAGTAGGAATTTTTGTAGCTTATATATTGGGGAGAGTAGAGTATAAACAATAAGCAAACTATAAGACAAACGTTTGTTTAATGCGTACAATAGTGGTGTAAAGGAGAGATATCGATGGAATATATACAATCAATGGAAAAGTTTAATGAGGTAATTCAAAGTGAAAAGCCAGTAATTATAAAGTTCTTTGCGGATTGGTGTCCAGACTGTAAACGAATGGATATGTTTATTGATGGAATACTAGAAGAATTTAAGAACTATGAATGGTATGAAGTGAATACGGACGAGTTAAAAGGCATTGCTGAAAAGTATGAAGTTATGGGAATTCCAAGTGTACTTATTTTTCAAAACGGAGAAAAGCTAGCTCATCAACATAGTGCCTATACAAAGACTCCGGAATCCGTAACAGAGTTTTTACATCAACAATTAGGATAAGGGTTAATGAATCAAAAATCCGAACTATTATCATCAGCGATTGATATAGTTCGGATTTTTATATACCTTTCCTTACTCTAAGTTAAGTCAAAGGAAAGATTAGTATTGTTTTGAAACACTAACTTGGTGTTTTGTAATGTAAAATGATTCGTTAAGATCTTCTTGTTTTTTAGCTGGTAAATTTTCATAAATCTAGCTTTTTCTACTCCACCAATATTCACTTTGGATATTAATCGTGGATTAGCAAGGCTTTGTATAAATGGACCACCAAGAGGATTATTCCATTCAATGAGAAATGGCAAGATTTCTTTCCCTATCTCATACTTGGGAAAAAGCATTCTCCAGGATAATAATGTGCCGTCTGGTTTCATTCTTTCACCAGAAAAAGGACCGTCATATGGAATATTATTATGATGAAAGTGTTCGATATAATCATCCATTTGATCTGTACGGAGCGCAAATTGAAAAGGGCCGGTTTTCTCATGTTCGAGCATGTATACAAGATGTTTAATGAGAGGGTTGTCGCTTTTTCTCGCTATTTCATGGTGTTGAACACCGAGCCATTCGATATAAGCTTGATTTGAAAAATACGCGAGGTAATTATAGGTTCCCCAATCCGCATGCTCTCCTCCTTTGACAGCTTTTACGGCAAATCGCTTATTATAAGAAATGCTATCTTCTTCCGCATTCTTTCCGGCAATAACTATATGATCGAGTGCAAGCATGTCAATACCTCCCATGACTAAAAAGTACCATAAAAATAATATTAAAATATATTGTTTTCATTATTTATCTAATTCACTTGAAAAGCAATTATTTCATCTTTATTTCTCATCAATTTTTAATATTTCTTTGATATAGTAAATGAAAAAGGAATCATAAGTGGGTGAAAAAATGGAACAGCCAATCATCTTAATTGTAGAAGATGAAGAAAAACTAAGTAGGGTCTTACAATTAGAACTAGAGTATGAAAATTATCGTACTCATATTGCTGATAACGGAAAGGATGCTCTCCGTTTAATTGAAGAGAAGGAATGGGATCTCGTGTTACTTGATATTATGATTCCAGAGCTTAGTGGATTAGAAGTACTAAGAAGGATTAGACGTACAGATGAAAGTACACCGATTATACTGCTTACAGCAAGAGATGCCGTTCATGATAAAGTAAGTGGACTTGATATTGGGGCCAACGACTATGTTACGAAGCCCTTTCAAATCGAGGAGCTGCTTGCACGAGTTCGTGTACATTTAAGAAAACCAGTAGAACGAAAAGTAAAAAAGGATATACTTTCTGTAGGGGATTTATCAGTGGATTTAGGTGCGCATGAAGTATATCGGGATGGAAAAAGGGTTGAATTAACACCAAGGGAATTCGATTTACTTGTTTGTCTCTTGAAGAATAAGAATATTGTCCTGACACGTGATCAGCTAATTGAACAGGTTTGGGGCTATGATTATTATGGGGAGACGAATGTAGTAGATGTTTATGTGCGATATTTGCGTCAGAAAATTGATAAGGGATATCCAACTGCCTACATTCAGACAGTACGAGGTGTTGGCTATTCCATAAAGGAACAGTAATATGAAATTACGGACCAAAATACAGTTATTTACTAGTTTATTTATGCTTTTGCTTGTTTTACTTATCAACGCTTCTATTTATTTGCTGTTTTATCGGAATTCCGTCGATAGTGAGTTAAACGAGTTAACGGAACAAACTACGACAATAATCCAAACGATGAATAAAAATCAGGAAATACCTGCTAAAGAACTATTGGAGGCATTCCTACCCCCAGATGGAATGATTCGGGTCTTTCCTGAAAATGGGGATCCTTTAGTATCTTCGAAGCCTGGTATAGATTATCTAAATTTTCCTGGAAAATATTCTAATAAGGAAATACGACAGGTAATAACTTATCAAGGTGATCGTTTCGCAACTGTATCAAGGCCATTGATTTGGAGTACTGGTGAGATTGTCACTCTTCAAATATCCAAGCAATTAGTGGGCTTGGAAGAGAATATGAGAAATCTATTCTATGTATTAATCGTAGCTTCGATTATTATTATTATCCCAATTATTATTGCAGGAAATATACTAGCTAGATTTCTTCTGAGGCCAATAAAAACGCTCATAAGTACGATGAGAGAAAATATGAAATTTACAAAATGGCAAAAGATTGAGTTAAACAATCGTTCAAAGGATGAACTTTATGAAATGGAAAAAACCTTTAACGAGATGATTGATTCATTAAAGGAAAACTATGAAATGCAGGAAATCTTTGTTTCTGATGCATCTCATGAACTTAAAACACCAATTTCTATTATCAAAAGCTATGCCCAGCTATTAGAGCGAAGGGGAAAAGAAAATCCAGAATTAATAGAAGAATCACTAGAAGCGATTACTTCAGAGGCAAATCGTATGCAGAAGTTGGTAGAACAGATGTTAGCATTAGCTAAAAATAAGGAAATTCATAGTGCTGAGCGAATAGTGCTAAATGAGTTATTAGGAGAGACTGTAGAAGTTTTTAAAGGTGCGTATGGACGTGAAATTGAGTTTTTAGATGAAGAGAAGCAACTTCAAGTACATGGTAATCAAGACCAGTTAAAGCAAGTATTTTATATTCTCATCGATAATGCACTGAAATATAGTGATGATAAAGTAAAAGTGTCAATTAAGCGTGTCGATGAACAGGTTGCAATATCGGTTGCAGATCATGGAGCAGGTATACCTGACGAAGAGCAGGATCGCGTTTTTGAGAGGTTTTATCGAATGGATAAGGCACGGAGTAGAAATACAGGAGGAACTGGACTTGGTCTAGCTATCGCAAAGACGATTGTAAATATTCACGGGGGAACAATTACTGTGGAGAGTAAACTTGGTGAGGGATCGACCTTTACTGTAAGATTACCAATATATGATTAGATTCTATTTCTTTTCTCATCAAATTCTAATCTTTCTCTCACAGTGCTTTCATTCTTGGGGTATATGATAAAGACAACAAGAACGAGGAGGAAATAAAACATGAAAATGAATAAAAAAGTGTTAATTACAGTATCCAGTGTAGCAATTGCATCTGTTTTAGGCTTGGGAATTTATCAATCAAATGCAGCGCAAGCAGAACCGAAGTTAAATAGGGATGAGATAAAAGAACTTGTTAGTGCACAATATCCAGGAACGATAACGGAGATTGACATTGATAAGGGATTTAATAAAGTGATTTATGAGGTAGAAGTAGAAAACGGTGGTACGGAATATGAAATTGAACTAGATGGTAATACCGGAGAAATATTAAGGTTAGAGGAAAAGAAAACATATAAAGCAAAACAAGATACAACTGATTTAGCTATTAAAGAAAAAGAACAAGAAAAGTCTAGTGAGAGTATTAAAGACGATTCTACAACTACAGATGATTCAAAGAAAGAACAAGAAAATAACACTAAACAAACAAATAGTAATAACAGCAGATCACGGGTTGTAATAAGTACTGAAGAAGCCAAGAAAATTGCACTTGCTGAATTTGATGGAAAAATTAAAGAATTAGAGCTTGATGAAGATGATGACCGATATATTTATGAAATCGAGATTAAGAGCTCAACAGGAGAGGCTGAGTTGGATATCGATGCTTATACTGGTGAAATCATTTCCATCTCCATTGATAGTGATATCTCAAAGCCGAAAACGAACACGAATACAGAAAAGCCAGCAACCAATAAACCGTCCACTAACAATCCTATAAATAATGATGATGACGATGACGATGACGATGACGATTATGATGATGACCAAGACGATGACAATGATGACGATTAATATGGAATAGAGAAAGGAGCTACCATATAAGTGGTAGCTCCTTTCTGTCATACTCCTCTAATATGGAAGTTTGGAATAACTTCAGCCTTGACGGTCTTATGCTTTTCAAAATAAGCATGAATTAATTCAACCATATCTTTTTGAATCTCTTTTACGACAGGTTTATTTCGAAACATATGATAATTGCCTCCACCTGTTGCACGGTAATTGTTCATGACGACATGGTACGTTTCATGATCGTTTAATGCTTCTCCTTGGAAGGAGACATGCATTATCCGTTCCCCTATAGGTTTTGCTACATCGATGGTATAATTGATACCTTCCCACATATCGTAATTATAATGTTGGGCTTTAGGAGTAATATAAGTAGGATTAACACTTATGTTATTTTGATCGTCTAAAACAAAATATTCGGCTGTTTTTTCTAATGCCTGTTTAATATCCATGCCGCTGAGTTCTAAGACTACAAGCGTGTTAGGATAAATATAGTTCGATACAACATCTCGCATGGTTATGGTTTGATTAAACCCTTTTGCTTCATTATTTAGGAGGGCAGTTACCGAGATGTTTGCTCCACTTGCCTCCATCTGTACCTGTTGTATGAATTGAACAAATGGATGCTTGGATACTCTTGCTTGAAAAGGGTCACTAATCCTCATATCACCATCAATATAACCGATAGGCTGGTCTAACCAGTTTTGGGTGGAATTTTCGAGTTCCTCCATATACTGAAGAATCTCCTTATCGGCTGGTACATCACCGACGGGGTATATCGCTGCTTCTTTCTCCTTTATGACCCATTTACTCTCTTTCTGTTCGAATTGGATATCAATATCTCCGTACATGATTCCATTGTTTCCTGGTTGTGCAACTAAAACACCGTTAACTGTTCCAGTAAGCACCCGGTGTTGATGACCAGTTAGTAAGACGTCAATTCCTTCAATCTCAAGGCACATAGCATAACCTTGATTCTCTCCTGTTAGGGATTCTGTAGGTTCTCCAGTTTCCATATCTCTCTCTAAACCACCATGATAGGAAGCAATCAGTAAATCTGGTTTTTCTTCTTTTCTAATATGGTCCACCCAATACTGCAACGTCATTAATGCATCTTTAAAGTGAATTCCTTCAATATTCCCGGGAGATTCCCAGTTTGGTATATAGTGTGTTGTAACACCAACAACAGCGACACGTACCCCATTAGGTAAGGTTTTCATGATATAAGGCTTTCCAAAATAAGGATCACCTTGCTCATTGACTAGATTAGCTGATAACCATGGATAGGTGGATTCACTAATTGCATCGGCTAGTATCTCTTTACCAAAGTTAAATTCATGATTACCGATCACCCCTGCATCGATTCCAATCCGATTCATGATACCAATCATCGGATTTTCCTTATCCGAATGAGCTTTAACATAATGAGTCATTAGGGGAGTTCCTTGAATTAAATCTCCATTGTCTAATACTAGAACATTTTCATATTGCTCACGAATCTTTTTTACGATTGTGGCATATTTTGCTAGTCCTAAATCGCTATGTTTGTTTGTTCCGTAGGTAATTGGCATGGCATTGCCATGTACATCGCTTGTGTAAATAATTTTTAAGGTACTTGTATTCACCAAATTAGTAGTACATCCTTTCTTAGAAGAGATAGTTTTCTTATGCGGGCGAGAAAGATTTATATACTTTCCTATCTACCAACGAAAGAAACGAAATTAAAGAATGATCCATCTTCAATCTCGTTTCCGATAATAAAATTTATACTATTTTACGTCTAATTCTTGCAGAAGCGAAGTCGATAACCGTTACTACGATAATGATACCGAATAAGATCATTCCCATCTCGTTCCAGTTACGGTTACTAGACGCGAATATAATCATAGTACCGATACCACCAGCTCCAACAATACCTAAAATGGAAGATGCACGAATATCTACTTCAAAACGATAAATGGCATACGATAGGAATTCTGGTGTGATTTGTGGAATAACACCATAGAACAAGATTTGGATCTTGTTAGCACCATTCGCTTCCATCGCTTGCACAACTTCCATATCAATGGATTCGATGATCTCTGAGAACATCTTTCCAAGCATACCAGTTGAACCAATTGCGATAGCTAATACCCCGGCAAATGCGTTCGGTCCAACAGCTACTACGAATAAGATGGCTAGAATTAAGTCTGGAAACGCACGTATCGCAGATAGAATCCATTTACCGATAGTAGAGGTAACTTTTCCACCCATCATATTTTGAGCTGCTAGGAAAGCAAGTGGCACAGCTAGAATGGCTGCCATCAGGGAACCTGCAAAAGCAATAAATATTGTTTCTAACATTGCCTCTCCAACTTCACCGGCCGCAGCCCAGTCAGGACTAAATAACTTCGGAATTACTCTGTGGAAGTTGTTAATCGACCGTTCGATAGCCCGACCCCAATCGATATCGATAGTTACAAACGTCCATACATATAAGGCTAGCACTAATAATAAAATAATTAATGCTCTGGTTTTTTTAAACAATGACTTTTCGGGTTTTGGAGGTAATTGAAGATTTTCCATTATAGCAATGCCTCCCTTAGCTTGTTACTAATGTATTCGATAATCAGTACAGTAACGAAAATCACAATGATAATGGTCATGGCATTTGGATAGTTATAGAATTTAATTTGTTGATTTAAAACTAGTCCAATTCCACCAGCACCAACCATACCTAATACAACAGAAGCACGTACATTTATTTCAAACACGTACAGTACTAGAGATGTAAATTGTGGTGCAACCTGTGGAACTAAAGAATACCAAATAACCTGAAATACGTTTCCGCCAGAAGCACGCATGGCTTCTAATGGATTCATATCCACTGATTCAATCGTCTCACTAATTAGTTTTGCTAAAATACCTAAAGAGAAAACAGTTAATGCTAAGATACCTGGAAATACCCCGACACCGAATAGACCTACAAAAATTACCGCAAGTACTAAATCTGGAATCGTACGTAATAAGTTTAAAAATGTTCTTGTTAAATAATATAATGGCTTAAAGGTTGTAATATTTTGGGCAGATAGAACTGCTAATGGAACGGTAATAATTGCTGCAATCGTTGTTGCAATAATAGCCATTTTAATTGTTTCTAGCATTGAATCCCAAATTGCTGAAAGAATCGTAAAGTTGGGTGGGAAGAACTTTTCAATTACCACATACATATTTCCTAAAGCCCCGGAGATTCCACCAACCATATCTTCCTGTGTTCGGATCATACTAAATAGATAGAATCCTAGGATAACAAGAAAAATAATAGTAACTTGCATTTTGGTCTTGGCCGGATATAGAGGTATTGACTTTTGTGTAAGAGAATTATTTTTTGTCACTATTCCTCTGCCCCCCCACGCAAGTCATCTTCACGAATAGCCCGGCCATAAATTTCTTCAAAAGTCTTTTCGGTAACTTCAGAAACAGGTCCGTCAAATACAACCTCACCTGCGCGCATACCAATAATTCGATCTGCATACTCCATCGCCATGTCAATGAAGTGTAAGTTTACAATAGTGGTTATGTTATCTTCTTTATTTATCTTTCTAAGATAAGTCATTACCTGATGAGAAGTTGGTGGATCAAGTGAAGCAACAGGCTCATCGGCTAATATATAATTTGGTTTTTGCGTTAATACGCGAGCAATACTAACACGTTGTTGTTGGCCACCACTTAGTTCATCTGCACGATTATAGATTTTTTCATCGATATTGACTCGCTTAAGATTATTATATGCTAGTGCTTTATCTTCTTTGGAATAAAGATTAAAAATCGAACGTAGTGTGCCGGTGTGACCTAATCTACCTGCTAGTACATTCTTGAATACGTTAGAACGTTTTACTAGATTATAGTTTTGGAAAATCATACCGACTTTAGTACGGAGCTTGCGAAGATTTTTGCCTTTATATTTTAATATATCTTCGCCATCTACTTGAAGAGATCCAGAAGTAGGTGTTACCAATCGATTAATACTACGGATGAACGTAGACTTACCAGCGCCCGACAACCCAACAATAACAACGAATTCCCCGTCGTTTATTTTTACATTGATGTTCTTTAAACCTTCTGTTCCATTTGGATAGACAAGGCCTACATTCTTAAATTCTATCATTACAAATCCCCCATTAAAGGCATAGTTTTTCCTATTGTACCATTTTTCGATTAATTCTAACATATTTCTTACATAATAAAAGGGAAGTTAAGTAACCTTCCCTTTTATTTGCTATTAAACTAATTCTTAGTCTAGACCAACTGTATCTTTGAACTTAGCATAAGTATCCTTAACTACTTGATATTCAGCATCTTCTGCTTCATCAATAGCATCCCAGTTGTATACTTCGTTCATGATTTCAATCATTTCTTTATCATCATTGAATGATAGGAAGACGTCTTTGATCTTTTGGACGAATTCTTTATCCAGTTCTTTTGTTACCGAAATAGTATCATTTGGAATTTCATCTGTATATGTTAATACAGTTAGTTTATCCATGATGTCTGGATAATCTTCTTCTAACTCTGTACGAACATCATCAAAAGTAGTTGCTACATCAGCATCCCCTTCATAAACTTGAAGAGCAGCATTATCATGTCCACCAGCACTGATAGTTTCACTAAAGAACTCTGTTTCTAACTCAGCAGCCGTAGCAATATCAAACTCTTCCATAAGTTGGTTTGCAGGGAATAAATATCCTGATGTTGAACCTTGGTCACCATATGCCCAAACTTTACCTTCTAAGTCTTTAAGGCTTTCAATACCTGAATCAGAACGTACTAGGTATTGAGCTTTATATGTACCTGAACCATTACGGATTGATTTTAAGATTACTTCAACTCCATATTGCTCGTTAGCTAGTACATATCCAAATGCTGGGATAAAACCAATATGTACTTGGTTAGCCCCCATTGCTTCAACTAGTGCGTTGTAATCTGTCATTACTTGACTTTTTACCTCGATATCTAGTTCTTCACCTAAGCGATTAGCTAATGGTTCTACAGTATCCGCAATCGTATCAGAATCTTGAGATGGAACAAATCCAATAACTAATGTTTCTGGGATCATTCCTTCACTTGAATCTCCATTTGACGATCCGTCTGATGCATTATTTTTCTTATCATCAGAACTTCCACATGCTGCCAGTACAAGTGCTAATCCTAGAATAAGCACTAGACTATAAAGTTTCTTCATTGTGACCCTCCTAAAATTTAAAAAATTATTTAAACTCACTACTTAATTAAATAATAAATTGAACAAAAAAGCTAGACTTTTTTGCTCAATTTACACCTATTTTACATGCTTATTATTATAAATAGACAAAGTTTGATGTATATTAATAGTGTTTCTAATTGCAATAGTATGGCACATTATACTATCTGAAACTTAATCTTATGTTATCTCGTAATACTTCATGGATGGTGATTATTTTGAAAATATTAGATGTGAAAAACTTAGAGGTCGACGTAAAAACTACTAAACTATTAGATGAAGTTTCGTTCACCTTAAATGCGGGGAAGGTTACTGCTTTAGTTGGCCATAATGGTGCTGGTAAATCAACATTAATGAAGACTATAATGGGCATTCAAGAGAAGACGGCTGGAGAAATCATAATTCAACAATCATTCGACCAGGATAATGATTTTCTGGAATATAAAAGAAGGATTGCGTTTATTCCAGAAGAGCCTATGCTTATGTCGGAGTTAACTGCAATGCAGCATTTTCAACTTTATGGAAAAAGCTATCAAGTAGAGGAATCTGAATTAATCAACCGGATAGAACGCTATGTTGAAGGATTTGAACTTCAAGGGAAACTAAATGAGTTTCCAGAGTCACTCTCTAAGGGAATGCGTCAAAAGGTGCAAACGATTTGTGCTATGATTCCGGATGTTCCGCTATTGCTAATTGACGAGCCTTTTATGGGATTGGATATATATGCAGTGGATTACTTTGAAGAGATGATGAAGGAAAAAATAGAAAGAGGAACAAGTATTTTACTAACAACCCACCAATTAGAACGGGTTAAAGGAATTGCAGACCAATTTATTATGTTACAAGACGGCAAACTTCTACATCATGGGGCAATCTCAGACTTTGATACGATTAAAAGGAGAAGTGACGAAGTATGACATATCCTTCTACCTTAAAGTCATACTTGTTTTTAAAACGAAATAGGGCCAAAAAGAAACGAGCGGTAAAAAAACAATTATGGCAAATGTCTATGGATAAAACAACCGCTTTTTACTTGGTTATCTTAGGTGCGTATGTATTTGCAAGTATCTTTATTTTTAATGATTATTTAAAAGTGTTTGAGGATGAATTTATCTTTATTGAGAAGCTATTAGCAGAACGCTTTTGGCTTATATTATCAATTGTTCCAATACGTTATGTGTTTCAGGCTTTTCGACATCCAGGCGTGCTCATCACTAGTTCAGAATACCAATTAGCAATGCTGCCACATTCTATTAAGAAAATTGCTCTCTATATTGCACTGGAAAAGTGGATAAAGCTATTGCTTCAATATTTACTGGTTAGCATGGTAGTTATTATGATTACGCCAATTAATTGGTTGTTAGTATGTAGTTATTTCCTGTTATTTTGGTGTGTAGAATTGTTCATGACTATACCGCAGTGGAAGCTATTTCAGTCTCATCTATTCGTGAAGGTAAGTTATCTCGTACTTATAGTCAGTTTGTCTATGATCGGAGAATTAACAGATAGCAACCAAATAATTGGTACGGTCACGATAATAGGAGTTCTAGTCGCGAATATCTATTTTGGAAGAAGTTTATTTGATAATGTTCATTGGGGAAGAGTTACAGAGGTTAATGATTATTTGGTTTGGAATATGCCACTAGTATCAAAAGCAATAAAGGTAAAATTTAAGAGACAGAGAAGATATAACATGTTTCAAAATAGAGCATCAAGAAGAAAACCGTTTCAATATCATCATCATTCGATCCATAAACGGTTATGGTTACAATTGTTTAGGGAGAATGTTGAATATATTTTACAAGTAATAGCCGGTTTATTTAGTGCCATTATTATATTTGCATTTATTAGTGAATTGGTGACATTTATAGGAATCGCGATTAGTGTACATGTTTACACTAGCTTTGTAACAAGTATATATAGAGAACGTTTTGTTTCGGGGATTGTTCAGATTTTACCATGGGATGTAGTAGGGTATCGTCATACGATTACACGATGGATATATGTTGGGTTTGTTCCGATTATGATTCCAATTATCATATATGCTATCATTCATTATTCTTGGTGGAGTATTGGATTAATTGGTTTAGTAGTAAGTGTGTTTTTACTTAATGTAGAAACTAAATTGGACAATATGGCCCTTCAATTAGATAAGAAACTTGGTGAATTTGCGATAAAGGATTTCGTTTCTTTTGGGAGTTTGGGTTTCATTATCTTGTTCTATCTTAATCCATACTATTCCCTTCTATCAATAATCATCATTTTATACTATATGTATCAAAAAAAGGGTTACTAAAGGATAAGAAGCACGAGTAGCGAATCTCGTGCTTTCTTCCTTTTAGGTTCAAACACACAATTCCTATCCTTGCATACTATAAAAATAAAAAGGTAAAAGGGAAAGGGTGTGTCATGATGAGACAATTTGGGCATCCTCCATATCATAATCGTCAAAATTATCCATACTATAGTGGGCAAATGCAACAACCTTTCCATCCCTCACCATATTATCAACCACAGCAAAATTACTACCAGCAACCCCAAACCCCCTTTGAGGCATTTGCAAAACCAAAGCAACCACAAGATTGGTATACGAATAATGAAACTCAAGGTGATTATCAACAAGCCCAACAAGGTATGACATCACAAATTCAGGGTCAAAATACTCAATTGAATTTGGATAAAGTGCTAACGACGGTTAGTCAAATAGCCAATACCTACCACCAAGTATCACCGATTATTAAACAATTTGGTGACTTTATGAAAACATTTCGGTGAATCTGCTTTATTGATACAGGGACAAAGAATATGAGATATCTGTATGATTTAGCCAACTATAGGGCAAAAGTAAACTACAAGCTCAGGGTCAACTAGATTTTTCATAAAGGAGAATAATTCATGATAGGTTGTCTAATTATCCATGGGTTTACCGGTGGTCCTCATGAATTAGAACCACTCACAGAGTATTTAAAGGAACAAACAGATTGGCATATTTCAGTCCCAACATTACCTGGTCATGGGAGAAAACTTGCACTAGAAGATGTCGATTATAAAAGCTGGATTGAAGCGGCTGAAGTTTCACTCAAACAGTTAAAGGAAGATTTTGATGTTATTTATGTGATTGGTTTTTCGATGGGTGGAATGATCGCAGCATATCTAGCTGCAAAATATAAGGTGGATAAGCTTGTACTTTTGGCTACCGCTGGAAAATACTTATCATTTAAACAAATTAGTGTCGATACTTTTGAAGTTATTAAGGATGGTTTAACTGGGAAGCTAGGGCAAAATAAAATCTATCGCCACTATAAACGTAAATTAGGTAGTGTACCATTGAAGGCTAATCTGGAGTTTTTGAAATTAGTTCGCTTAACAAGGAAATCATTAAAGGATGTTGAAGCGCCTGTATTAATCGCACAAGGACAGATGGATAGTATGGTTCCTTATAAGACTGCTTATTATTTAGATAAAGAAATTCCAGCAAAAAAGAAAGAAGTTGTCTTTTTTGAGCGGTCAAGACATTTAATTTGTTTAGGAAATGATAAGGATACATTAAATCGAATGGTACATGAGTTTCTAGAAAAAGCACCAGAGGTAAAAGAAGTTTCAGCAGATTTTATATAGGTATATGGAAAAACCAACGCATTCGTGGTCAAATGCTGCGAATGCGTTGGTTTTGTTATGGTGATTAATCCTTAAAGAAAGAGATTACTAAGGCACCTTCACCACCATAGGTAGAAATAAGGGGACCAGTTTCCGTTACGTACGTTTCTTTAAAATTATATTTTGCTTTTATTTCCGCAAGTACGGACTTAGCTCTTTCTTTCGCGTTACAATGCGTCATCACTAAAACTTTATCCTCAAATGTTTTTGCGTATTCCCCAAGTTGGTCAACAAAACGACGAATGGATTTTTTCTCTCCTCGAACTTTTTCCGTTACTTCTATAGTTCCTTCTTCGCTTGCCTTCATGAGTAATTTGATATTCAATGTTTTAGCCAATGTTCCCTTTAATTTATCAATTCTGCCACCTAGAACAAGATTTTCTAATGTTTGTAGGACGAAAAGTGTAGCCGTTTGTTTAACCATATGATGAAGATGTTCCACAATCTTTTCGAAGGAATTTCCTTTCTGAATCATCTCATATGCTTCAAATAGCAGTAATGCTTGTCCGCAAGAAGCTGTCTTGGTATTAATTACTTCAATTTTTCGGTGTGGCTCTTCTTCGAGAATCATATCTCTCGCTGCTACTGCATTTTCGTATGTACTGCTTAATCCACCAGATAAGCTTATCATGATTATTGGTTTATCTGCTTCAACCTGTTTGTATCCCTCATAAAAGTCATTTGGGCTAGGTGCAGCCGACCGAGGTAATTCCTTCGTTTCTTCAATTTTTTTATAGAACTTCTCTAGATCGAGTTCAACCCCACTCTTATACTGCTGGTCTTTGAAATTTAAATATAACGGAATCACGTTAATATCAGTAGCTGCTAACAATTCCTTTGGGATATCTGCCCCGCCATCAGTCATTAACTGTATTGTCATCGAATCACCTTTTTCTACAGTAGTTATTGTTATTATAACGATTATTAGAAATTTAATATAGTTACATCTTATTGACTCTTTTTATGAATTGTAACATTGGACTTCTTAGTAGTGCTCATAATGAAGAGGAATAACCCGAATATGACAATGGTTCCACCTAACCACTGAGACCAGGTGATTTTCTCACCTAATATGAAATACGCGAGAACTGACGCTCCGATAGGCTCGAACACGATGGCCATACTAATAGTAGAAGTGCTCAACCATTTTAATGCCCAGTTAAATAAGGTGTGGCCAAAGAAAGTTGGGAAAATAGCTAATGCTAAAAATATTAACCAATGATCCGCAGAATAACCGAAAAATGGATTTTGTAAAACAATATTATAAAGAACTAATGTAATGGAACTAACTCCATAAACTACATAGGTATAAGTCATCAAAGAAAGACGACGACGTGCATTTTGACCAAACAGGAAGTATACAGTGATGGCAATTGCACCGATGAATGCTAGAATATCACCAAATAATGCCATTCCACTGATTTGGAAATCTCCCCAACTAATAATCACACTTCCTAATAGAGCGATTATCATACTAATAATGGCACCAGCAGTAAATCGTTCCTGGAAGAATAAATACGTTCCTAAAAAAGCAAATATAGGTTGCAAGGTAACTAATACAACAGAACTAGCCACAGAAGTATAATTTAGTGATTCAAACCAGAGAATAAAATGAAAAGCCAGAAAAATCCCAGCAAGACTTGATAGTAACCAGTCTTTCTTTGTGATTAATCTAAACTCGTGACGATATTTCCATATCATAATGGGAGTCATTAATAAAACAGCTATTAGTAATCGGTAATTGGCAATAATTGCAGCAGGAGCATTCTCTGCTAACTTTACAAGTACTGCCGATGTAGAAACAGCGATAACCCCTATTACTACTGCCATATAAGGATTGAATGGAGGTAATCTCATTCTCGTATCCTCCTACTAGTTCAATTTTTTGTGTCAAATTTTCAATTACCTATTTTACCATGTTTATTGGTAAAAATCATTTGCAACTAGCTTGTACTATTCTACCTATGTTATCATAAAATAACGGTTTAATTTGCCACGGTGCTTATCGTCTGATATGACAGACTTTATAGCCTCTTAAAAGTAAAGTGCTTTTAAGTTGGAATCAGACAGGCTGGAACAGTAATTTGGTTAATCTAAAATAGTGCATGTTTCGCCACTATGAGTGTGTATTTTAGTATGTTTCGGTCTCTTTACCTTATCTTGTAATGGGGAATTTCATTAACATTATCTAAGGAAATGTTCAAAAACTTATAAGGAACATGTAAGATTTTATATAATGGATAAGATATGATAATAGGGTGATGTTTTCTCGGTATAGGCATCACGGCAAGTTCAAGCGCTAATACAAAATATAAATTTTAGCACAAAGGAGAAGTAAAAGCGTGACAACATTTAATGAATTAAATATTTCAAGCCCAATTATGAAATCGTTAGAAAAAATGGGTTTTGAAGAAGCAACACCAATTCAATCAGAAACAATCCCTTTAGCATTAGCAGGTCATGATGTTATTGGTCAAGCACAAACAGGAACAGGAAAAACTGCCGCGTTTGGTATTCCGATGTTGGAGAAAGTGGATACATCTGCAAGAAAAGTACAAGGACTTGTGGTTGCACCAACGAGAGAATTGGCAATTCAAGTTGCAGAAGAATTAAACAGACTAGGTAGGTTTAAAGGTGTACGAGTTCTTCCTGTGTATGGTGGAGCACCGATGGATCGACAAATCCGTTCATTGAAAGACGGTCCACAAATCGTCGTTGCAACTCCAGGAAGATTATTAGATCATTTTAGAAGAAGAACAATTCGTGCAGATATTGTCAATACGGTTGTTTTAGATGAAGCGGATGAAATGTTAAACATGGGATTCATTGACGATATTCGTGAAATTCTAAAACAAGTTCCATCTGAGAGACAAACATTATTGTTCTCAGCTACGATGCCAAAGGAAATTCGTGATATAGCAACAAACCTCATGAATTCACCTAAAGAGGTTAAGGTTAAAGCGAAAGAGATGACGGTTGAGAATATTGACCAACAATTTGTAGAAATTCCTGAGAAATATAAATTTGATACACTTACGAATTTACTAGACATGCAAAATCCAGAGTTGGCTATTGTGTTTAGTAGAACCAAAAAACGTGTAGATGAGATTACTGAGGGACTTCAAGCAAGAGGATTTCGTTCAGAAGGAATTCATGGAGACTTAACACAAGGAAAACGTATGTCTGTTTTAAATAAATTCAAAAATGGACGTGTAGATGTACTGGTTGCTACAGACGTTGCCGCTCGTGGACTTGACATTTCTGGTGTTACCCATGTATACAACTTTGATATTCCACAAGACCCTGAAAGTTATGTACACCGTATTGGGCGTACAGGTCGTGCTGGTCGTACAGGTGAAGCAATTTCATTTATTACTCCTAGAGAAATGGCACACTTACGTCTCATTGAGAAAGTTACGAAGAGTAAAATGAAACGTATGGTTCCTCCAACCAATAAAGAGGCTCGTATTGGACAACAACAAATTACCGTTGAGAAGATATTAGCAACTATTGAAAAAAATGAACTTGATGCATATCATCAAACAGCCAATGACCTACTGGAAGAACATGATTCAGTTACAATTGTTGCTGCAGCGCTTAAAATGCTAACAAAAACGAGAAGAGATGTTCCAGTTCAAATTTCTTCTGTTGCTCCTATTAGCGTGAAGAAAGCGCAGCAAGGTAAGTCACGTTCCAATAATAAACGTTATTATGGTAAACGAAATCAAGGTAATGGTGGAAGAAGTCAGGATGGACGTAATCAAGGTGGAAGAAACCGTAAAGGGAATTTCCAAAAAAGAAGAAATCGTGACTAACTTCTAGAAAAAGCTCCTAATGTTTAGGAGCTTTTTTGTACGTTTAGAGTGAAAATAGAGTACCATGAAAGCTATTAATCGTAGTATTATTTAGTATAGAATTACAAAAAGGGAAAATACTGGTTAGTTTTATGACATATATCATAAAGGGGGGATGGTGACTTTATGAGGAAGCCACCAGTACATACAATATCCAAAGATGCGATAAAAGCATGGAAAATCACAGCCGCGTTATATGAAATTATTGTTTGGCTAATAAGCATAGTGGCGATAGTATTGCATTTTGTCTTAGACTTTCCACTGTGGATCGTACTAATATTAATTCTAACAAGTATCGTTAGTACATACTTAACTGTATTTTTACTACCAAAGCTTCGCTGGAGAAGATGGCGTTACGAAGTGTTTGATCAAGAGATTTATATTCAACACGGAATACTAGTTGTTTCTAGAACACTTATCCCAATGATTCGTGTACAGCATGTTGAAACAGAACAAGGTCCAATCTTAAAAAAGTTTGACCTAGCAAGTGTTTCGATATCGACAGCTGCTACCACACATAAAATACCGGCACTATCAAATGAAATTGCTTCAGACTTAAGGGATAGGATCTCTACTCTAGCAAGGGTGGATGAAGATGATGTCTAAGCCAGAAAAGTTACATCCAGCCACGATTGTATTTAATTTGATTAAGGGGATAAAGGATTCCATCTTTTTAATTATCCTAGTTTTTGTCACGATGTTTGATGATCATCTACTTTATGCCATATTTATTGTGTTTTTTCTTCTCTTATTGATAACAGGAACAAGTATTTTATCCTGGAGTCGATTTACTTACAGGATAGATGGGGATGAATTAAGACTGGAATACGGTATATTCATTCGAAAAAAACGGTATATATCCAAAAATCGAATCCAGTCTATCGATTTAACACAAAACTTATTACATAGAATCTTTAAGCTTGTAAAGGTAGAGATTGAAACTGCAGGTACAGGTTCAGAAGCAGAGGCATCACTCCTTGCGTTGTCGTTAGAAGATGGCGAGGCATTACGTGCAGAATTAAAGACGCTTAAGAAAAATGAGGAGGTTGAAGAGGAGACTTCTACTGTACCGGCTGAGACGATTTCTCGAAAACGTTTGATTTTTGCAGGAGCTACCTCGGGCAGTATTGGGGTAATCTTAGCATTAGTGGGATTTGTATCATCGGAAGTAATTAGATTTATCCCAAATAGTTTTTATGATGAAGCATATAAATGGCTAATTGGCTTAGGGCTCTTATTGATGATACTAATGGGAATTGGTGTCTTACTTCTGGTTTGGTTATTGGGCATATTAGGTACGATGACCAAATATTGGAACTTCACGGTCTCAAAAGTTGGAGAGGACATTGTAATTACCCATGGATTGATTGAGAAAAAACAAATAACTATCCCAATAAGACGTATACAAGCAGTAGGCCATGTCGAGAGTGTTTTTAGACAGCCATTTGGTTATTGTACAGTAATAGCAGAAATTGCAGGAGGTTCAAATGAAAAAGGAGAGCAATTCTCCACTGTTCTATTCCCGGTATTAAAAGTAGACGAGTTGAACTCCTTTCTACAGAAGTTTCTACCAGAATATCAAGCAGACAATAGAAAAATGCATTCCCTTCCTAAGCGCGCTTTGAAATACTATATAGCACGAGTGTTCTTCCCTGCATTACTATTATTGATAGCAGTAGGGATTGTGGTCCCGCATTTTATCTGGGTCCCGATTTTGTTGCTGATTGGAAGTATAATACTTGGGGTTTTACAGTATAAAGATACTGGTCACGTAATGGATGGAAGAAAATTATCTATTCGATACCGAACCTTAAGTAAGACTACGATGGTTATGAACCATAAACGAATACAAGCCTTAAATAAAAAGCAACATTTTCTTCATAAACGGGAAAATTTAGCCACGATAAAGCTTTCCATTGTTGGGAAAATGGGGTTAGGGAAACATTACTTTGTGAAAGAGTTAGATGAAGAAGAATTGCATCATGTAGCCGATTGGTATTCTTATCGAGGGGTATAACGTAACCCCTCGATATTTTTAAATTAGATAACTAAGTAATCCAATGATGGCAAGCACTATTATAATAATCCACAATGGATTTTGTTTCATTTTCCTGGAGAACCTTTTTCTTTTCCACCGATTAGGATTGAAGCGGATTTCACCATCATCATGATGTGTTCGACGATATTGCGAAGCATAGAAGGGCTTGGCTCTTACTAATACTAGTGGAGCAATAAGAAAGCCTGCAGCAAATCCAAGGATATGTGCGTATTGATTGATCCCGGGTCGGATGAACGTCATGATGAGTCCGATTAGAAAGATAACAGTTACAATTTGTGCGTTTTGGGAATCAATCAATGATTTACGAAACACTACCATAAAGATATAAATTCCAAATAACCCAAATATTGCTCCGGATGCACCTACATGGGGGAACATAAATGATGGATTTATGAAAAATGTTGTGATATTCGCTAATACTCCGGCTCCTAGATAAGCTATTAAAAACATGCTCTTTCCAATCATTCGCTCTAGAGCCGGTCCAAATAAAACTAATGAAAATGAATTGAATAACATATGCATTAGTCCACCATGTAAAAAAATCGGTGTGATAAATCGCCAATACTCCCCCTGGTGAATCATATAATGGTGGCCAACCCCTAAGTCATATAAACGTTCGAATAACGGTATCGATAATGCATCGCTCAACAGCCATATGGCAATATGGATAATAATGATTCCTGAAACGACAGGATAGTTTGCCATAAACTCCTTCAGACTTCTTTCATTCCGAATAAACATTTTTTCCCTTCTTTCTATTCGGGTATCGTATTTTCATGGTTAGATTGGTTATGATTAAAGTATGTACATTATTAGATTACTATAATACTATACTTAGATAAAATATATACACGTATGTGTTAGGAGATACCATAATGATAAAAGGAATAGGAATCGATATTATTGAACTTAATAGAATAAAGGAAAGCATCAAAAATGACCGATTTATTGATCGGATTTTAACAGATGTAGAAAAACAAAAGTATACATCCATCCAAAGCGATCAAAGAAAAATAGAATATATAGCGGGTAGATTTGCGGCAAAAGAGGCATTCTCAAAAGCGATGGGAACTGGTATTGGAAAACTTAGTTTTCAAGATATTGAAGTGCTTAATGATGGAAAAGGTGCACCGTACATTAAGGTTTCTTTAGAAGAAAGAATGAATATTTTCGTATCCATTACCCATAGTAGAGAATATGCGGTAGCTCAAGTAGTTCTAGAAGTCTAAATTACTTGTTTACGGGATAACATCTGCATAAAAGGTAAGGTTGTCTCATATATTTTATTGCGGGCATGAGGGAACAAGCTATTGATAAAACACCACAAAAGAAAGTAGCGATTTGGCCATTATTCATGTATCTTCAGTGAAATTAAGGCAGAGGTATACAGAGGATTCGGATAGGTGGTAGAGGAATAATAAAGGAGAGGGTGGAATGAAGAGGATGATAGTATTGCCTTATTAAAGGAGAAGTGGTCATGCCTATTTTCTTTTGATGGGAAAGAGTTCCCTTTGTATAAATCGTAATAAGCCTATTTGGTTAGGTTTGTAATTTTAGACAAGGGAGATATGTCCATGATAAAAAAATCACGTCTGTGGATGATATTAGGTATTGGGATTCTTTTATTCTTAGCTGCCTGTGGTGAGCAGTCCCAGGAAGACGTAGTGAAAAAGCTTGGTGAGAATGTAGAAGATTTAGCGGGTTATAAGGCAAATGTTGAAATGAAAATGAATACAGGGCAAGAGGAGCAATTGTTTAATATTGATGTTTGGCATAAAAAAGAAGCGTTTTATAGAGTTGCACTATCTAGTAATAAAGAGGATAAGGGTAGTCAAATCATTTTGAAAAATAAAGACGGTGTATTTGTATTAACACCAGAGCTGAAGAAGAGCTTTAAGTTTCAATCGGATTGGCCTGATAATAGTAGTCAACCATATCTTTATCAATCACTTGTAGAAGATATCATAAATGATGAAGAAGCAGAATTCACGAAAGATGAAAATAACTATATCTTTAAAACCAAGACGAATTACCAAAGCAATAACAATCTACCATATCAAGAAATCTATTTTGATAAAGAAAACTATACACCAACAATGGTGAAAATATTAGATACGGATGGAAATGCGATTGTTGAGGTAAAGTTCAAAAGCTTCGAGTTAGATCCTAGCTTTAATGACAAAGATTTTGAGATTGAACAAAATATGGCAAGTGCTACTCCAGAGGACATGCCGACTTCAGGCGATGGGGTAATTGAGGAGCTAGAAGTAATGTCACCGGTAAACACTGCTGGGGCAGAGCTTATCGATCGAGTTGAAGTGGAATTAGATAATGGTAAAAGAATTATATCTACTTTTCAGGGTGAAAAAAATTTCACTTTAGTACAAGAAAAGAAGGATGTAGTTGAAACTCTTTCATCACCTGTCGAGGTAAATGGTGATATCGTGAATCTTGGTTTTGGTGCTGTCGGGGCACTATCTGATAATGCATTAGAGTGGGATTATAACGGTATGAATTTTTATCTGGCGAGTGATCAACTAACAAGAGAAGAATTAATCGAAGTTGCGCAATCCGTGCAAGTGCAAGGTCAAGAAGTGAAATAATATAGGAAAATTGGGCAGGCTCATAGAATAGAGTCTGCTTTTGTTTTATAATGAAAGAGACTGGAACGAAGCTGAATTTTACATCTAGAACTACGAACAATGTAGAATTTCCGGAGCGGGTGCTTATAGTAATATCATTTTGTTTGTATTTTACTAGAGGAAAATACATGTCCCAGCCTCTTGATCTAAGAAGGGAGCAATCTATTGTGGTAGATGAATTTTATCGCGATACGTGGATTGAAATAAATCTTGAAGCAATTAAGTATAATATTACCCAAATGAAGGAAAAACTACCGCAAGATAGTAATATTATTGCAGTAGTAAAAGCGAATGCTTATGGACATGGGATAGTACCTGTCGCAAAAAAAGCAATTGAATCTGGTGCAAATGGTTTAGCTGTTGCGTTGTTAGAGGAAGCTATCAAGCTTAGAAGGGCAGCTATTGATGTCCCAATTCTTGTGCTTGGTTTGGTTCCACCACGATATGCACCGATAGCAGCGGAAAATAATATCACCTTACCCTTTTTCCAAAGGGAATGGTTGGATGAGATTAATCAGTATGATTTAAAGAAACCTCTCCATTTACATCTTAAATTTGATACCGGAATGGGCCGAATTGGATTGCGAACGGAGGAAGAATTAGAGGATGTGTTACAGGGGTTAATTGGTAACCCTAAGGTACAGCTTACAGGAGTGTTTACACATTTTGCTACTGCTGATGAAACCGATCTCAACTTTTTCTATGAACAGAACGAGCGATTTAATCGTTTATTAATGGTTTTTAAAGAAAAATGGGATTTACCTGTGACGATTCATATTGGTAATAGCGCTGCTTCGATACGTTTTCCAAAAAGTGTGCATAATTGTATTCGCTTCGGCATATCCATGTATGGGTTGTATCCTTCCGCGACCGTAAAAGAGGAACATCAAATCAATTTGAGACCGGCCTTTTCATTACATAGTAAACTGGTTCATGTGAAGAAATTGTCAAAAGGGGAGTCAGTTAGCTATGGAAGAACGTATATTGCGGAAGCAGATGAATGGATTGGAACAGTCCCTATAGGATATGGGGATGGATGGAGTAGAAAACTTCAGGGTATGAGTGTTTTAGTGGAGGGCAATAGAATGCCTATTGTTGGCCGGATTTGTATGGATCAATTAATGATAAGAATGGATAGAGAATACAAGATTGGTACAAAGGTAACCCTAATTGGAAAGCAAGGCAACGATAATATTGAGATAGATGAAATTGCGGATTACTTAGAAACAATCAATTATGAGATACCTTGTATGCTCAATGAGAGAATTCCAAGGGTCTATGTAAATTAATGAAATGGGTATTAAAAAGGTGTGGAATTAATACCTAATATTTTTCAGGAAAAAGCCTAGAAGCCTTTGCAATTAGAGCTATACAATGATATTATTAAATTTGATAAAAAAGTAGAAAATAGAAACGATCGTTCAGGCAGTTGGCGGAGGTGCATGGTTTTGTCAGAGAGCTTACAAGAAGTGATGGTACGGCTACCGAAAAACCTACTAAATGAGGTGGATGGATTAGTGAAGAAAGAAAACAGGGACCTTAGTGATATCATATGTCAGGCTACTAGAACCTATTTAGAAACGAAAAAAGAAGAATATATCCAGAACTTTTATCAATCCATGCAAAAAGGCTATCAAGAAATGGCTAGAATTAATCTCTCTATTGCTTCTGAAGCTTTTCAAGCGGAAGAGGAGGCTGAAATTACTCTAGAGCGCTCTGTGATCGGGGTGTAGGATTTGATTGTTCAGAGAGGCGAAGTGTATTTCGCTGACTTATCCCCTGTAGTTGGATCCGAACAAGGGGGCGTTCGTCCTGTATTAATTCTCCAAAATGATATTGGGAATCGATTCAGCCCAACTGTTATTGTTGCTGCTATTACTGCCCAAATTCAGAAAGCAAAACTACCTACTCATGTGGAAATAGATGCAAAGAAATATGGGTTCGATCGGGATTCTGTTATTCTTTTAGAACAGATTCGAACGTTGGATAAACAGCGACTAACAGATAAAATAACAAAGCTAGACCAAGTCATGATGCAAAAAATAAATCATGCATTGGAAATAAGTCTTGGGCTTAAGGACATGTATGGTCAATAAGAACTCATAGTTAATGTTATATAAGCTATGGGTTTTTTTATGCCTAGAATATATTGAATACTCTTAAAACTACATATAAATATTCTCTGCTGTATCTGTATAGTGGCAGTGCTTATTTTATTTGCATTAATAAACTTATCGTGTGACAATATTTATAATATTTTATATTTCGGGGGGACTCTTGAAATGGGTAGGGATTTAAAGGAAGTCGCTATTAAAAATAAAGAGCATATCATAAAAGAATGGAATAAGGAAATTAGCAGATTAAAAGATGTTAACTATACAGCTGAAATATCAGCAGAGTTATTTGAAAGTAATAACGAGGAATTTGTTAATGTTATTCTTAATAGCATTAGAGGAGATGGAACACCACAAGTAATAAAAGACTTCTCAGATAGAATGATCCATTTAGGTTGGCCATTAAGTTATATAACGGATGGTCTTTTAGTGTTTCGAAAAGTGACATTAGACACGATCTTACATCATATTGACCAGCCGGAAGGGGAATATATTTCGGAAGTATTAAAGTATGTAGATTCGTGGGTAGAACCAATTATAAGGCAATTGGTTAATGAATATTCTGTTAGTTGGGAGCATGTTGTATCCCTTCAGCGCATAGCATTACAGGAGTTATCCGCACCCTTAATCCCGGTTATGGATAACATCACAATTATGCCGCTTATCGGAACAATCGATACAGAGCGGGCTAAGTTTATCATGGAAAACCTTCTAGAGGGAGTTATGCGCCATAATGCAGAAGTTGTGTTAATTGATATTACTGGTGTTCCAGTAGTGGATACAATGGTTGCACACCACTTGTTCCAAGCCACAGAGGCAGTGAGGTTATTAGGAGCGAAGTGTATTCTTGTTGGTATCCGTCCAGAGATTGCACAAACAATCGTTAACTTAGGAATTAACTTTACTGATTTGCCAACCAAAAGCACCCTTAAAAAAGGATTTTTACTTGCACTGGAAATAACCAATAAGAAAATTCTAGAAGTAGAAAATAAAACGCAAAGTATTGATAAATTATTAGGACTTGATAAAGGGAGTGAGAAAAATTAATGCGAATACCGATATTGAAGCTACATAATTACTTGCTGATTTCAATTCAAACCGAATTAGACGACCAAACTGCGATACAATTTCAAGAAGACTTGCTAAAAGAAATACATCAAACAGAAGCAACTGGAGTTGTTATCGACTTAACTTCTGTGGAGGTAATTGACTCTTTTATTGCAAAAGTATTGGGCGATGTAGTATTAATGTCTGACCTTATGGGGGCGAAAGTCGTATTAACTGGCATTCAGCCAGCTGTTGCAATGACCTTAATTGAATTAGGTATCCATATGCAAAATGTTCCAACCGCGCTAGACTTAGAACAAGGCTTGCTGAAATTGCACCAGGAATTGGGGGAATAGTCGATGGATTCCAAATCCTGTGTAAGAATTATGAAAGAGTGGGACATTGTTGCTGCTCGCCAAATGGGGCGTGAGATTGCTAAAAACTTGGGCTTTGGAACGGTTGACCAAGCGCGAATAACAACAGCAATATCAGAACTTGCTCGGAATATTTATTTATATGCTGAAGAAGGGAGAATTTATTTTGAAGCGGTCGAATCCCTAGAACTAAAAGGTATAAGAGTAACAGCAGAAGACACAGGTCCAGGTATTAAAGACTTAAGTCTTGTAATGGAAGATGGTTATTCTACATCAGGTGGACTTGGTGCTGGCTTACCAGGGGTTAGAAGGCTTATGGATGAATTCGATATTGAGTCAGAAGTTGGGAAAGGAACGAAAATTGTCACTGTAAAATGGGTTAGATGACTACCATATCTCTATCAGTATCTATTGCATCTTTTAACATGTGGATAATTAATTATATGAACTCAGAAATTAGCTTCCTTATATAGAGAATAGGAGAGGCCGTTATGGATACGAAAGATCTAGATGCTAGAAATTACACGGAATTGTTAAAAGGTTACGTAAAAACTCGAGATGAGCGAGCACTGTATGGTGCGGAGCAAATCTCCAAAACCTTTATAAAAAATAATATTTTACCAGAAGAGATTGTAAACTTACATATACAAGCTTTATTAGAAATTTATCCTGAATTACATGATAAGATTCAATCATCTATGAACTTTTTACTCGAAGCCATGATTTCCTATGGTTTGGCACATCAGGAATATCAGATTTTGAGAGAGAAACAGTTTGAAATAAAATCAGAAATACATGTAGCAGCAAGGATGCAAAAGATGCTGTTGCAATCAAATATACCGAAATTAGAAGATATTGATTTGGGAATTATTAGTGTACCTGCAAACCAGATGAATGGAGATTATCATCATGTTGTAAAGGGAAAAGATGGTTCAATAAGCATTGCCATTGCAGATATTATAGGAAAAGGAATACCTGCTGCATTGTCAATGTCTATGATCAAGTATGCACTTGATAGTTTCCCTGAGAATATTATGTCTACGGATGCAATTCTTGCTAGTTTAAATAGAGTAGTAGAACGGAATATTGACCCTAGTATGTTTATCACCATGTTCTATGCACAGTATAAACCTGATACAGGTAAGTTCTATTATTCTTCGGCAGGTCATGAACCTGGTTTCTTTTATCACAGCAAGGAGAATAGTTTTACAGAAATTGAAGCGAAGGGTCTAGTATTAGGCGTGAATCCCGATACGACTTATTTGCAATATGAACAAGAAATTGTAAAAGGCGATATGATTATCTTATTGACAGACGGTGTAACAGAGTGCCGAAAAGGGGAACAATTTATTGAGAGGGAAGAAGTGCTAGAAGTGATAAGAACCTTTATGCATTTACCAGCTCAAGAAATTGTTAATCAAGTATATCGGTATTTTGAACGTCTCCAGAATTTCCAGTTAAGGGATGATTTTACGCTTGCAATCTTAAAAAAAGTGGTTTAACACTAGCTGGAATTGGGAAAATAGAAGTATGAACAATGATTATTAATTGAGTGTTATGGGGGGAAAACTATGAATCTACAAATCCAAATAAATGAACAGGAAAACAAATCAATTATTCATTTATCTGGCGAAATTGATGTTTATACAGCACCAAAGTTAAAAGAAGCGCTACTCCCATTAACAAAAGAAAAGGATACAATAATAGAAGCTAATTTAGAGCATGTCAGTTACATGGATAGTACCGGATTAGGTGTTTTTATTAATGCCTTAAAGCTTTCGAAGGAGTATGAGTCAAAGCTAAGGCTTGTTAATTTACAAGAAAGAGTATTTCGTTTATTTCAGATTACTGGATTACACGAAATAATGGATATACATTCTACGATTCGAGGTGTGGATGGATAATGGAATCGTTTGACTTTATTGAGATGAAGTTTCCTGCCAAACCAGAGTATGTCGGTGTCATTAGATTAAGTATTTCAGGAATAGCAAGTCGTATGGGTTTTACTTATGAGGATATTGAGGACTTAAAAATATCCGTCTCTGAAGCCGTAACCAATGTTGTTAATCACGCATATCAAGAAGGGGAAAATGGTGAGGTGACAATTGGCTTTGCGGTCTATGAGGATCGGTTGGAAATCATGGTTGCTGACCGTGGTGACAGCTTTAAGTTAAATGAGGTTAAGGCGAAAACTGGACCATACAATAGCGAGAATTCTGTTGAAGACCTTCGTGAAGGGGGTTTTGGATTATTTCTAATTGATGCCTTAATGGATAAGGTGGAAATTAATAATAGTACCGGTGTTATTGTATTGATGACCAAGTACCTAGAAAAACAAGGGGTGGGGTTACATGACGACCGCGTCTCAACCAGGGAATAAAGGAAGAGATGAGGTTTATGAGTGGATAAATGAGCTTCAAAAAGACCCTACAAATGAAGATACCCAGCAAAAAATAATTCTAGCCTATCAAGATTTAGTCGAATCGATTGCTCGAAAGTACTCTAAAAATAGTTCGATTCATGAAGACTTAGTTCAAGTGGGAATGATAGGGCTTTTAGCAGCCATTAATCGCTTTGACGCCTCGTATGGAAAGACTTTCGAATCCTTTGCAATCCCTACCATTCTTGGAGAAATTAAAAGGTTCATCCGCGATAAAACATGGAGTGTTCACGTACCTAGGAGAATTAAAGAACTTGGTCCAAAAATAAAGAAAGCAGTCGATGAACTTACCACAACTAATCAAAAATCACCAACTGTACATGAAATTGCTAACTATCTAGGTGTTACTGAGGAAGAAGTTTTAGAAACAATGGAAATGAATCAGAGCTATAAAGCCCTTTCTGTTGATCGTAGTATTGAGGGAACCTCGGATGGAAGTACCATTGCGATTTTAGATATGATAGGGAAAAACGAGGATGGATATTCACAAATTGACCTCAAGATTCTATTAGAAAAGGTTCTACCAATTTTAAGTGAACGAGAACAACAAATCATTCGTTGTACCTATTTTGAAAATATGAGTCAAAAGGAAACTGGCGATTTATTAGGGATATCGCAGATGCATGTTTCACGTTTACAACGAAGAGCATTGAAAAAACTCCGTGAAGCAATTAACTCAGATAGTGCGGAGGTCTTAAAATAATTATGAATAAAGTAAAAGTAGCAGTCTATCAGAAGGCGAAAGATGGTAATGCCGAATGTGGAGATAGTTATTACTATTGTGAGACTGAAAATGAATTTGTTTGTGCTCTTGCGGACGGATTAGGTAGTGGAGTATATGCAAAAGAATCGTCTCAAATTGTCATCAATATCATTAAAGAGAATGCAGCTTATACGGTGGAAGAAATCGTCAGGAAATGCAACGAAAAGTTATTAGGCAAGCGTGGTACGGTCCTCGCTATATTCAAGATCGATTTTACCACAGGATCCTATTCTATTTCATCAATAGGTAATATTGGCTTTATGACGATAACGAGCGATAAAAGACAACGAAATATTCCGAATGCGGGTTATTTAGCAGGATATAAGCGGGAGTTCAAAGTTATTCGTGAACCATTAGAGAATGAGATGAATTTTATCATGCACACAGATGGTGTTACTAATAAAGAGTTGGCGGAGAATTACTTCTTTGATAAAGATGTGGAAAGAATTACGAAATCCTATGCACTAAGAAGTGAGCACCTCCGAAAAGATGATACAACATTAATAGCAATCCGATATGATAATCAATAAAGAGGCTGGCAATGTCAGCCTCTTTTGTCATTTAGTATAGTATTCTCGGTATGATGACAGAGGCTCAATTATGTAAAACTTATATAAATGCAGAAAGCAATATAAGAGCGTTGTATCTCCCGAGAGAATGGAAAAGATAGAACTAATGAACGAAATTAAGAGAATTTCACGAGTTTCTTTTAATCTTAAGAGGCTTTTTTGATAGAATAGAATTGATATAAAGGAGGAACTACATTGTCAGATACATTAAAACAAGAATTAGCGTTGTGGGTGTCTAAAGAGACATCGATTCAGACGAATGTTGTACATAAAGTGGTAGCATTACTTGAAGAGGGAAATACGGTACCTTTTATTGCCCGTTATCGTAAGGAGGTAACTGGTGGTCTTGACGAGGTACAAATAAAATCTATTCAAGATAAATGGCAGTATGCCTATAATCTGTCACAAAGAAAAGAAGAAGTCATCCGACTTATTGATGAACAAGGGAAGTTAACTCCTGAGTTAGAAAATGAAATTAGGAAGGCCATGCAACTTCAACGTGTAGAAGATTTGTACAGACCATATAAACAAAAGCGTAGAACCAAAGCAACCATAGCGAAGGAGAAAGGATTAGAACCACTTGCTGAACTCATTTGGAAGCAAGAGATAATCTCTATTAGTCAAGAAGCTAATAATTACTTATCAGAAGAACATGACCTTCATACCATTGAAGATGTATTACAAGGTGTAAATGATATTATGGCAGAATGGATTTCTGATGAACCGGAATATCGCGAATATATTCGAAATGAAACCTTTAAACGTGGATTAATTCAAGCTGAAGTTAAAAACCAAGATAAGGACGAGAAAGGCATCTATGAGATGTACTATGAGTATAGTGAGGCAGTGCGTTCCATCGTATCTCACCGGATACTTGCGTTAAATAGAGGAGAAAAAGAAGAGGTAATAAAAGTTTCGATTACCCCTCCTGTAGAAGGAATTGTAAATTATTTAAAAAGGAAGATCATTAAGGCCAAAACAAATAAAGAAGTAAGTGATATTATTGCAATGGCTATTGACGACTCTTACAAACGTTTGATTGAACCCTCCATTGAACGTGAGATACGGTCAGCTTTAACCGAAAAAGCAGAAGAACAGGCTATTTCTGTATTTGCAACGAATCTAAAAAACCTATTATTACAGCCGCCATTGAAAGGACGTACAGTTTTAGGTGTTGACCCGGCATATCGAACAGGATGTAAGTTAGCCGTTATAGATGAAACGGGTAAACTACATCAGGTTGGTGTCATGTATCCAACCGCTCCAAAGCATGATGTAGTTGGAGCAGAAAAGATTGTTTTACAGTTCATAAAGAAATATGACGTCGAATTAATAGCAATTGGAAACGGTACTGCATCAAGAGAAACCGAACAATTTATATCTGATGTCATTTCTAATAATGATTTAGATATCCCATATATTATCGTAAATGAAGCAGGAGCAAGTGTTTACTCTGCATCTGAACTTGCTAGAGAAGAGTTTCCGGATTTGCAGGTTGAGGAACGGAGTGCTGCTTCTATTGCTCGTCGTGTTCAAGATCCATTAGCAGAACTGGTAAAAATAGATCCGAAATCAATAGGTGTTGGTCAATACCAACATGATGTGAGTCAGAAGGCATTAACAGAGTCACTAACATTTGTGGTAGAAACGGCTGTAAACCAAGTTGGGGTTAATGTTAACACGGCATCCCGCTCATTGTTACAGTATGTATCAGGTCTTTCTAAAACCGTGGCAGGCAATATTGTAACGTTAAGAAATGAAAATGGTAAATTTACAGACCGTAAACAGCTTAAGAAAATACCTAGACTTGGTGCAAAAACGTATGAACAAGCTATAGGGTTCTTGCGGATAATTGATGGTGATAATCCGCTAGACCGTACACCGATTCACCCAGAAAGCTATGGGCATACTGAAAAGTTATTGGCTATGGTAGACTGCCGAATAGAGGATATTGGATCTGCTGAGCTGAAGGAGAAAATCAATAATTTAAATAAAGCAGAAACTGCGGAGAAACTAGGAATCGGAGAGCCGACTCTAGAGGATATCATGGAAGCATTAAGTAAACCAGAGAGAGACCCTAGAGATGAATTTCCTCAACCTTTGTTGAAGAAGAACGTATTGTCCTTGGAAGACTTAAAACCAGGAATGGAATTACAAGGGACGGTTCGCAATGTTGTTGACTTTGGTGTGTTTGTCGATATAGGGGTTAAACAAGATGGTTTAGTACATATTTCAAAGATGTCTAAAACATTTGTAAAACATCCAATGGACATTGCCTCCGTTGGTGATGTTGTTACCGTTTGGGTTGATAGTGTAGACACGAACAAAGGAAGAGTTGCATTATCAATGGTTCAATAGTTAAGTTTTCTCTTTCGATTAGGAAAACTAATACAGTAAAGTAAAAGAGGCATTGCAAACGCAATGCCTCTTAATTATGTTATAAATTATTTTATATCACTAGCAGCTTCAACTTCACTCATAGGAACTCCAAGAGCATTAGCTACACCTTCACCATAAGCTGGATCGGCTTTATAGCAATGATTGATATGTTTAAGTTGAACTTCTTTAGTCGTTCCTTGCATTGCACGAGCTGTGTTTTCGAACAATCTTTGTTGTTCTTCCGCAGTCATTAGTCGGAATAGGTTACCTGGTTGCTCGAAGTAGTTGTCATCATCTTGACGGAAATCATAATAATCAACGTCGGCAGCAAGTTGTTGTCTTGGATCTTGATGTTCTTGGCTATCTTGCCACTCACCATAGCTATTCGGGCTGTACGTTATATTTTTGCCGTGTGGCATAACACGCATTGCTCCGTCACGATGGTATGGGTTGAAGTTTTTCGCGTTTTTAGGGTAGTTTACTGGGATTTGCCAGTGGTTAACACCTAAACGGTAACGCTGTGTATCTCCGTAAGAGAATAAACGTCCTTGTAACATTTTATCGGGTGAGAAACCAATACCAGGAACAATGTTAGTTGGAGCAAATGCTGCTTGCTCAACTTCTTCAAAGTAGTTGTCTGGATTGCGGTTAAGTTCAACCTCACCTACTTCAATTAGAGGGAAGTCGCCTTTAGGCCATACTTTTGTTAAATCAAATGGATTGTATGGTACTTGTTTAGCTTCTTCTTCTGTCATTACTTGGATGTATAGAGTCCACTTAGGGAAATCTCCTTTTTCGATTGATTCGAAAAGGTCACGTTGATGACTTTCACGGTCTTTACCAACTACTGCTTCTGCTTCTTGGTCAGTAAGGTTTTTAATTCCTTGTTGTGTACGGAAGTGGAATTTAACCCAAATACGCTCATTATTAGCGTTGATTAAGCTGTATGTGTGACTTCCAAACATATGCATATTTCTATAAGATGCTGGGATACCACGGTCACTCATGACGATTGTAACTTGGTGAAGTGCTTCAGGTAATCCAGTCCAGAAATCCCAGTTAGATTGAGCATTATGCATATTAGTTCTTGGGTCACGTTTAACAACGTGGTTTAAGTCAGGGAAACGTTTAGGATCTCTAAGGAAGAATACAGGTGTGTTATTACCAACTAGATCCCAGTTACCTTCCTCAGTATAAAATTTCATAGCTGCACCACGGATATCACGCTCGGCATCAGCTGCGCCACGCTCACCTGCTACAGTAGAGAAGCGGACGAACATATCTGTTTTCTTGCCTACTTCTGAGAAAATACTTGCTTTTGTATATTTCGTAATGTCATGAGTTACAGTAAAAGTACCATATGCACCTGAACCTTTCGCATGCATACGACGCTCAGGAATAACTTCACGATCGAAGTGAGCTAATTTCTCTAGGAACCAGAAGTCTTCCATTAATAGTGGACCTCTTGGACCAGCTGTTTTTGAATTATCGTCATTCGGTACTGGAGCACCGAATGCAGTAGTTAACTTTTTCTTGTTTTCACTCATTAAATGTGTCCCTCCTGTAAGATAAAATACAATTATTATAGTATCATAGTAATTATGAGATTACTAAGTAGATAGATTGAGTATACTCCTGTTGCAAGGATTAAAGTATACTAGACTATCCTCCTTTCAACTCAGTAATTAAAAAGCTATAACTATATTATAATGATTTATAAACAAAAATACAATTTTTAATTATAATAATTTTAAATAGCGTTATTAACTCTTTGTAATTACGGTAATAATGCTTCTAATACCTGGACAAGTTGAAGGATGTTTTCGCAAATGAAACTTTTAAGTGAGAAAGAACTTAATGAATTAGTCAATGAAATTTCTATTAACTATTTTAATAAGCCATTCACTGATAAGGTGAAATTTAATAATCGTCTTAGGACTACAGGAGGGAGATACCTGCCCTCTAAAAGAGTTGTGGAGTTAAACCCGAAGTATTACCTTGAAGCGGATTACGAGGAATTCGTTGGGATTATTAAACATGAACTATGTCATTATCACTTACATATAGAAGGTAAAGGATATAAACATGCTGATCCGGAGTTCAAAGCCTTGCTGAAGAAAACGGGATCTCCAAGACATTGTAAGCCATTAGCTTCTAATCTAGACAAGATTAAATATCGATATGAGTGTCAGCAATGTAATCATATTTACAAGAGAGCAAGAAGGGTAAATATAGAGCGATACCGATGTGGAATATGCAAAGGTAGATTAAAGGAAGTTTAAATGTAAAAATCACATTATATAGGAAAGAATGCGGGGTGGAATAATTTTCCGCCTCCTATTCAATAAAATAGATTGACGAATTGGATGAGCCGTGGTAAATTATATTAAGTCTTAGAACACACATTATTTCATCGAGAGAAATAATAATAAAAATAATAACAAAAAGTATTGACATTGTTATTGAAATGTTATATGATATTTCTCGTCGCTGAAATTATTCGTTCACGACAACTTATATTATTCCACAGTAGCTCAGTGGTAGAGCAATCGGCTGTTAACCGATCGGTCGTAGGTTCGAATCCTACCTGTGGAGCCATATGGAGAAGTACTCAAGTGGCTGAAGAGGCGCCCCTGCTAAGGGTGTAGGTCGGGTGACCGGCGCGAGGGTTCAAATCCCTCCTTCTCCGCCATTCTAATATGGCCCGTTGGTCAAGCGGTTAAGACACCGCCCTTTCACGGCGGTAACACGGGTTCGAATCCCGTACGGGTCATCTCTTACAAATAAATAATTGGTCCGGTAGTTCAGTTGGTTAGAATGCCTGCCTGTCACGCAGGAGGTCGCGGGTTCGAGTCCCGTCCGGACCGCCATTAAATTGTTGGGCTATAGCCAAGCGGTAAGGCAACGGGTTTTGGTCCCGTCATTCCTAGGTTCGAATCCTAGTAGCCCAGCCAATTTTTTGTTTGTGAGAAGCTTAACAAAGTTCCACTCATTAACATGAGCCATTAGCTCAGTCGGTAGAGCATCTGACTTTTAATCAGAGGGTCGAAGGTTCGAATCCTTCATGGCTCACCATTAATCAATTTAATAATGCGGGTGTGGCGGAATTGGCAGACGCGCTAGACTTAGGATCTAGTATCTTCGGATGTGGGGGTTCGACTCCCTTCACCCGCACCATAATGTATTCTGTTTTCGCGAAATGCGGTCGTGGCGGAATGGCAGACGCGCTAGGTTGAGGGCCTAGTGGGAGTTAATCCCGTGGAGGTTCAAGTCCTCTCGGCCGCACTTGTTCCAGAAAAAGAATTTTTAAAAAAGCTTGAGTATTCCCTTTAAATGTGATATATTTAAAAATGTCGCTTTTGCGCCCGTAGCTCAATTGGATAGAGCGTTTGACTACGGATCAAGAGGTTAGGGGTTCGACTCCTCTCGGGCGCGCCATTTTAACCGGGAAGTAGCTCAGCTTGGTAGAGCACATGGTTTGGGACCATGGGGTCGCAGGTTCAAATCCTGTCTTCCCGATTTTGCTTCCTAATAATAAATTAATTTTATTTATATGCGGGTGTAGTTTAATGGTAAAACTCCAGCCTTCCAAGCTGATGTCGAGGGTTCGATTCCCTTCACCCGCTCCATTACTAAAAACATGGGCCTGTAGCTCAGCTGGTTAGAGCGCACGCCTGATAAGCGTGAGGTCGGTGGTTCGAGTCCACTCAGGCCCATCATTCAACTACAGAATGAAAAAAACATATTGACAACAATAAGTCATTATGATAATATGAATAAGCTGTTAAAAAAAACAGTAATGAATATTTGC